>CAVSAR010000006.1:0-114698 GCA_963726085.1 uncultured Pseudomonadota bacterium
AGCGGGCTGATCGACCAGGAGGACGCCAAGCGCCGCCGCAAGGAGCTGGAGCAGGAAATCGACCTTCTTCGGCGCCATGGACGGGCTGCGAAGTTCGTGCGCGGCGACGCCATGGCCGGCCTGTTGATCGTCGCGATCAACGTGGTAGGCGGCATCCTGGTGGGCGTGGTGCAGCACAAGCTGCCGCTGCAGCAGGCCTTCTCGAGCTACACGATCATGACAATCAGCGACGGCCTGGTCAGCCAGATCCCGGCGCTGGTGATCTCGATCGCCGCCGGCCTGCTGGTCTCGAAGTCCGGCGTCGAGGGCTCGGCCGACAAGGCGCTGGTCGCCCAGCTGGCGATCAACCCGATCAGCCTGGGCATGGTGTCGGCGGCCTCCGGCGTCATCGCGCTGATCCCCGGCATGCCGATCTTCCCGTTCGCGGCCCTGTCGCTGGGCGCCGGCACGCTGGCCTGGCGCCGCTCGCAGGCCGCGGCGAGGCCGAAGGTCGAGCCGCCGAAGCCGGTCGAGGCCAAGGAGGAGCCGATTTCCGCCAGCCTCGCCATCGACGACGTCAAGATCGAGCTCGGCTACGGCCTCTTGCACCTGATCAACGATCTGGACGGCCACCGCCTGACCGACCAGATCAGGGCGCTCGGGAGGAACGCTCGCCGCCGAGTACGGCTTGGTGGTGCCGCGGTGCGCATCCTCGACAACATGCGCCTGCCCAACCAGGGCTACGCGATCCGCATCAAGGAGATGGAGATCGGCGAGGTTCGGTTCGGCAAGCTGATGGCCATGGACCCGCGCGGCAGCCAGGTGGAGCTGCCCGGCGAGCATGTGCGCGGCCGACGTTCGGCCTGCCGGCCACCTGGATCGACGAGTGCTTGCGCGAAGAGGCGGCGTTCCGCGGCTACACCACCGTCGACCCGGCCACGGTGCTGACCACCCACCTGACCGAGATCCTGGAGAACATGCCGGACCTGCTCTCCTACGGCGAGGTGCAGAAGCTGCTGAAGGACCTCTCGGCCGAAGAGAAGAAGCTGGTCGAGGACCTGATTCCGGCCGTCGCCACCGCCTCGACCGTGCAGCGGGTGCTGCAGGCGCTGCTGCGCGAGCGGGTCTCGGTCCGCGACCTGCCGACCATCCTGGAGGGCATCGCCGAGGCCGCGCCGCACACCCAGTCGATCATCAGCCTGGTCGAGCAGGTCCGCGCCCGGCTGGGGCGGCAGATCTGCTGGTCGAACCGCGGCGACGACGGCTCGGTGCCGATCGTCACGCTGTCGCCGGACTGGGAGGCGGCGTTCGCCGAGGCGCTGATCGGCCAGGGCGACGACAAGCAGCTGGCGCTGGCCCCCTCCAAGCTGCAGGAGTTCATCCGGGCGGTGCGCGAGACCTTCGAGCGCGCCGCACTGCAGGGCGAGAGCCCAGTGCTGCTGACCAGCCCCCTGGTGCGCCCCTACATCCGCTCGATCGTCGAGCGCTTCCGCGGCCAGACCGTGGTGCTCAGCCAGAACGAGATCCACCCCAGAGCGCGGCTGAAGACGATCGCCAGCATCTAGGGCGGCCGGAGTTGGTCGTCGAACGTCCCTTCGTCTTTGCGGGAGAAGGTGGGCCGCGAAGGCGGCCGGATGACGGGTCGACTGGATGTCGCCAGCAACCTCGCAGCTCTCGGCCGACAAGCAGGACCTTCGCAACGTCCCAGATGGCGGGAGGAAGTGGACGGCGCGGATCGGGCGCTGTTGACCCGTCCCCTGGGGACGACCCGCAAGGTTGATCGTCGATAGAGTGAGCGGACATGGATCGTCATCTGAGCCCCGCGGAAACCGCCAGCGTTTCGGCATCAGCATCAAAGCTCTACGCCTATACGAGGGGCATGGGCTTTTGACGCCGTTGCGTACAAGCAATGGCAGCACCGGCGCGGCTTGGCGCGTCTATGGCTCGGACCAACTCGCTCGCCTGCACCAGATCCTCGCCCTTAAGCGCCTCGGCTTATCGCTCGGCCAAATCGGTGAACTTCTGGTTGGCGAAGACGCATTAGACCCGATCCTGGCGTTCCAGGAACGGGTTCTGGCCAAGGACGGCAAGCGCATTGCTCGCGCCCTCACACTGATCCGAAAGGCCCGGGCGAAATTGGCGTCTGGTGAAGCTCTTTCTATCGACGATCTCGCGACCCTTACCCAGGAGACCGTCATGACGACACATCCGACCCTTAAAGAACTGAATGAAGTTGTTAACCCTATCATACAGAAGCATCTTCCGCCGGGAGACAAGGCCAGCCTCAAGGAATGGTACTCCGGTCACCAGGAACTTCTGAATACTGGCAAAGCGCTGATGGAAGAGGCTACAGCCCTAATGGCGTCGGGAGATGCTACCTCGGCGGCGGCGATGGATTTTGCGAGGCGCTTTCGGGCGTTGACCAAGCAATTGATGAGCAATCCGTCACCCGCGACGGCCGTAATGCCAACATTAACAGCAACGACGGACGACGCCCGGTCAGATCGGGAGGCTTTACTGAAAGTTGAAGTGTTCGACTTCATCGAGAAAGCCATAGCGAATTTGAAGGCGCAAGAAGGTGACGCCGAAGGTAAAGGGTAGCTTCGGACTGCGGTGAAAGACGATGCTTTTTCCATTCTTCAGGCACCAGCTCCAACGAGAAAGGCCGACCATCTCGTCCACGGTGCGCCGCGAAAATGGGCAAATGGACATTGGCGACAGTATGCGCCTTCAAGTGCTCAGCGACGTGTCGAGCAGTTCACCGAGCCCGGTCATCACAGTGAAAAAGAGCTACGGCTGCGCCGCCAAGAAGCCCTGACGGACGCTTCCCAGCTCTGAGCGACCCCATCGAACGGTGGCCGGGTCTCGCGCTCGACCACCGCGCGCATGCTTTGCTGGTTGACGCCTGCAATGGGTCGAACTCGGCCGCCAGGACAGTGCTGGAAGGCGGACGTGCGAGCGATGGTTCCGGTCCTGGGCGCTTGGACTTGGCTACCGTCTGTGGCCTGTTCCCGAGACGCGAGGGAGAACGCCATGACCGACGCCGACATTGGATACCGCAGCGTGCTGCCGGAGGGCTGGCCGCGGCCGCGGGGATTTAGCCACGCGGTGGTGGCGACGGGCACGACCACCATCCGGGTGGCCGGGCAGCTGGCGCGGGAGGGGAGCGAGCCGATCCCGGCTGACCTCAGCCTCGGCGAACAGTGGCGCCGCGCGCTGGCGAACCTGGTGGTCGTCGTCCGGGCGGCCGGCGCGGACATTCCCAACATCGTGTTTCTCCGCGCCTTCGTCACCGACATGGCAGAGTTCAACGCCGGTGGCGCCGCCGTCGGCGAGGCGTGGATGGCGACGCTGGGCCGGCATTTCCCGGCCATGACGCTGGTCGCGGTGACCGCCCTCGTCGATGCCAACGCGCGCGTGGAGATCGAAGCGGAGGCCGTTCTGCCTTAAGCGCAAGGTCCGGCCCACAAGCAGACCTTCGCAACGACCGAGATGGCGGAGCGCGGGCGGTTCGCCGGCAAGCGGACCCTTAGGTGTGAGAGCGGTCCTGTTGAACTGCCGTCCTCCACTGGGCCAGCCGGTCGACGCTCGGGCCCGGCGTGGCGCTAACGATGTTGTCCATGATGTTGTCCATGAAGGCGGCGAACTCCGCGCCGTACTGGCTCCTACTTATCCGCCACCCTGCACGCAGTCCTGGAAGTGTCGCCGAGAGACTGCGCACGCCCGCCACGAAGCTCGCGTAGGCCGCTTCCTCCATCAGACCGGCTCTGTGCTGCAGAAAGAAGTCCTCGGCGCTCAATAAGCTCATGCGGCACATCATCAGGAACTGATCGAGCTCTTCGAGCGTCAGGTCTTGAGGCGTGTGTCGGCCTTTCTGCCAGACCCGTGAAAGCTGAGGTTCGGCCAAGCGGAGCGCCGCATCGGAGGCGCGATCCGCACGGCCCTGCTGCATCAGCCCGCGCTGGTTCTTCTCCGCCTGCCTGATCTGTAGCGCGAGATAGACGAGTGACACCGCGACCGCTGCGCTGCTTACGATTCCTGCAGCTGACGCGAAGTCGGACAGAGTCATTCCGGCCCCCTTTTGTCTCCATTCCGCCGCACGACGTTAGCCAAAGAGACGAAGGCCGACCACTCCGGCGGTGGCTTGACCGGATTGCGCAGACCCTTCGTCCGCTTAGGGGTCGAAACTCCCCGTTGGCGACATGCCCAAAAGATCCCATGGGCGCCTGGATAGCGACCGGCGCTCGCCTGCAGAGTGAGGTTGCTAACCCAACCACTTTGGAGGCGACGATGCTTGACGCACCCTGGCCTGCGCCGGCCGCTATCCGCACCGATCTTGGCGCGATCTTTGTCTCATTGGAACTGTCCCGCAGGACCTGGCTGATCACATCGCTGTCGCCGGGCGCCGGCGAGAAGATGTCGAAGCACTCGGTCCAGGCGGGCGACGTGTCCGGACTGCTGCAGCGGTTCGCGGAGCTGAGGCGCAAGGCGGCGGTGCGGACCGGCCGGGACTTTCCGATCATCACCATCCAGGAGGCGGGCCTGGACGGCTTCTGGATCCATCGGGTGCTGGAGGGCGAAGGGATCGAAAGCCACGTGGTCGACGCCGCCTCGATCCTGACCTCCCGGCGGCGGCGACGAGCGAAGACCGACAAGATCGATGGCGAGACCCTGGTTCGCACCCTGATGGCCTATCTGCGCGGCGATCCACGGGTGTGTTCGATGGCCCGGGCGCCAACGCCGCAGGAGGAGGACCGCCGGCGTCTGTGCCGCGAACGCAAGACGCTGATGGCCGAGCGCGGGCGGCACATCAACCGGATCAAAGGCCTGCTCTTCGCCCAAGGGGTGTTCGACTACGAGCCGCTGCGCAAGCATAGGCGTGAACGGCTCGAAGAGCTGCGGACCGGCGATGGCCGCCCCCTGCCAGCGCACCTTAAGGCGCAGATCCTCCGCGAGCTCGACCGGCTCGAGGTGCTGCTGGCGCAGCTGACGGCGGTGGATGCGGAGCGCAACGCCCTGTTCGACCCGACGCCGGACGAGATCCCCTCGCCAGCGACGATGTTGGCGCGACTGAAGGGCATCGGGCCGGACTTCGCGACGATCCTCTGGTCGGAGGGGCTCTACCGCCACTTCGACAACCGACGACAGGTCGCCGCCTACGCCGGCCTGGCGCCGACGCCCTGGAAGAGCGGCGCCATCGATCACGAGCAGGGCGTATCCAAGGCGGGCAACCCGCGGCTACGCACCGCGATGGTCGAGCTGGCCTGGATGTGGCTGCAGCACCAGCCGACCTCAGCGCTCAGCCAGTGGTTCCACCAGCGCGACCAGGGCCTGGGCGGACGCAAGCGCAAGACCACCATCGTCGCCTTGGCGCGCAAGCTCCTAGTCGCCCTGTGGCGCTACACGAGCGCCGGCGTCGTCATCGAGGGCGCGGTGATGAAGATCTGACCCCATCCGCGAGGACCTGATCAGTCCCGCTGGATCCAGGTGGCCGAACCGAAACGTCCGCTGGCCTCAACAGCCGACCGAAAGAATGGTCCCGGCCTCCTGAGCCCCGCCCGCCGCACGCGGGATGTTGGTGCAGCCGCCCGAGCGGCGACCGTATGTGAGCTTGATCTGGCGCGACGCCGCCGGGTCATCGAAGCGGGCTCAGACCTCGAGTGGCGTAGTGCCTGCCTGCAAAAAGTACGCACTGGCACATGGCTGGCAATATGTCTCGTATCACACGAATGTAACGAACTTTCGAACCAGCGCAATCTGCACTTTCACGGGTCCCGCAGGCACCGAGGACATCAACCTTCTCAACATTTCGGTGCTGACCAATATCTGGATCAGTTTCGCGGTGACCCTGTACATCACCGCGCCTGCTTTCCTCATCCTGTTCGCGGTGCTGCGTACCTGGCTGTGGCGGCGCACAGCGGCCACGCGAGCCGGGTAATGGCCATTTCAGTACGTAACCGACATACCGAACCCGGTCCGCGCATCACCGGCGAGTACACCCCAGTGTTGTCGATGAGCCAGTCCGTCGACCCGCTTTCACTTTGCGCAATTTTCAATGCGCCCTAGGAGTCCCCTGGTGTCGATTCCCAACGTCATGCTGTGGCCAAGGCGCTTATTTGCCGCACCGCTATCGTTCGGCGCGGGCCTGGCGGCATTGACGATTGCGCTCGGTGGCTGCAGCGGCGCCCAGCAACCGGCTGCCGCCAGCTCGCAGCAAGCTGCATCCCAAGACGGCCCCACGGCGGCTGCGCCCACGCCTGTCAAGCCCGCCGCGCCGGCCCCGGGCAAGGCGGCGGCCGTGCAGGCAGGCGACATTCCCGTGTCCGACGTGCATGAATTACATCCCGGCGCGGACTGCCCGCTGCCCGGCCCGGAACTGCAGGCGTCAATCGCTAAGGCTGGACCCGCGCGAATTCCACTCAAAGTGGGGCTGACGTTGTCGCACGTCTGGAAGCGCAACGCCGACGACTACGAGCACGAGTGCCTCACGCAAGTCACCGCGGTCGATGCACGAAGTGTGTCCACAACGGCCAGCTGCCCCCTGGGCCCGAACCGCGATCTGGTGCAGAGCAAGCGCCGCATTTGCTGGACCGACATCCTCAATTCTTACATCTACATGACGAGCACGGATTCCAAATACCCCGACACTTTCGTCGGCGCCCTGCAATTCAATTTGTCGCAGGCATCTTTCGCCGCATTGAAATCCAACGGCGAGTTTCATCATCGCTACATGGATCTCGATGATAACAATCAGGCATATATTGGTACCGACATCGAGGGCACCGTCAAATCCGAAGGGGCCGGAACGTTCAAGGTCATCATCAACGACAAGGCCGTGGAAGTGCCGACCATCGAAGGGGTATCCGTTAATCTGAAAGACAACCACCTCATAAGGATCAAGGTGCTGGACGACGCCGCCTTTCCGTTCGTGCTCGACTACTTCATTCCCAGTCTGCACAGGTTCTTCATCACCTACACCAAGGTGTCCTTTCCGACGCCGCGCGAGCTGGAACAGAGCTTGGCTCAGGACAAGCACACCGATGTCTATGGCATTTACTTTGATTTCGCCAAGGCGACGCTGCGCGCTGAATCCCACCCGGTATTGCAGGAGATAGCGGACGCCTTGAATGCGCATCCGGACTGGACCCTGATCATTAATGGGCACACCGACAACATTGGCGGCGATCCGGACAATCTCGCGCTGTCCAGGCAACGTGCCGAAGCGGTGCGCGCAGCGCTGGCCAGGGAGTTCGCGATCGCCGAATCACGACTGTCGGTCAACGGCCTCGGTGCGTCACAGCCCAAGGAATCCAACGATAGCGATCGGGGACGCGCACTCAATCGACGTGTGGAACTGGTCCGTCGGTAGCGCCGCTGCATTGGAACACTGTCGCTCACGATGTCCGGCCCATCCACAGCCATCAGTACGGCACCTTGCGGGCATTGACATGTCGCTGTTGCGGGATGCCTCGACGGCGTGGCCCTGGTTTCAATTGATGGCGCAAATAATCGCCAAATTGTCGGGAGATAAATAATGCGGTCTTGGGCTCATTGATGTTTGGCTCGGCCGGTCCAGCGGGGCAAACGATAGCCGCGTTGACGCTCTCGATGACACTGATCGCGGGATGCGGCGGCAAGGGGCCATCCAGCACCGGGACGTCGAACGCGCAACTAGCCAGCAGGTCGAGCGGACCGCCACGGCAATTAAAGAAAAGTGACTTGACCGCCGCGGAGCTGAAGTACGGGCTTGCCCCGGTCCCCGACCCCGCGGTCACCTACCAACCCGACGTGATCATCGTCGGCGGCGGCGCTGAGTCCATCCGGTCGCAAAGTTCCAACGGGTTCATCTGGACCATCGACGCCAGCGCGCCGCATGCCGCCGAACTGGTGCCGGGCAAGGTGTTCTTCATGACCGGGCGCGCTGTGGGCCGGGTACTGGATGTGCGCCGGGACGGCGGCAACCTGGTCGTCGTAGTAGGACCAGTGCAAATTACCGAAGTCATCCGCAAGGCGCATTTTCACATTGAGAATATGCCGATCGATTTCGGCGAAGCCCTGGCATACACGTCCAAGGACCTTCCGGGACAGCTGGTGCCGCTAGCCCAGTTGTTTAGTGCGCCCGCCGCCATTCCCGCAAGCGATGCGGGGGATTCCGGCTGGCGCTTTTACAAGACTCAGGCAGCCGCACCAGCGGCGGCAACGCCCCCGACGCGCAGCTACAACGAAAGCAATTTCAAGACCACACCCGTAGTCAGCTCGAACACCCTGGGTATCGACGTCTCCATCAACGACAACGGCTTCAAGCTGAAGTCCCAGGCCATGCTGCACTTTCTGTCCCCAAGACTGGACCTCGATTTCAAGATCGAGGATGGCGCAGTCGAAACCATGGCGTTTCAGATAACTGGCGCCGCCGGCCTCAACTGGAATTACAGCATGGGCTCTGCACAGACCATGCGAGCCAGCGTCGCCGCGTTGTTGCAACCCAACACTGATTTCAGCATTCCAATTGCTGCGCTGGGCGGGACGCCCCTCGCCATCACGATACGGCAGCGATTCGAGGTCAAAACGGGGCTTGAGGTCAAGAACAGCACGCTTACCGCCACCGGCGGCTACACCTTCAACGGTGCCTTCAAGGTCGGCTACGTGCACAAATTCTGGACCGCGGAAGCGCCGAGCCAGTACACCGTTGATCAGAGCATGACCAAGTCCGCGGAAGGGGTGTCATTCGGCGAGCAAGGGCTGAACCTTGCCGATCAAGTGCGGATCTTCGTGGGTCTGGGAGCACACGGCTTCGCCGCCGGCCCATACCTGTCGTTCACCTCCTCAATAGGCGCATTTAAGAACTCCTCAATTGGAATGCTCAATTGCAATGGGGCATCGCTGGTTGTCAGCCTCAATGGCGGCGTCGGATACGTCATCCCCAAATCCATCACCAATCTGATCAACTCGGTGTTGTCCGCGCTCAACATCAAGTACCGGATCACCGGCGAGGGTGGCATTGAACCCGGGACACCCTATGTCGTAATCAACAAGACGTCCCAGATTGGCGGCTGCAATGTCATCGATAACTCGGATGCAAAAGGTTCTTTGCCAGGAGGGCCCTGATTGCCGGCGCGCCGTGAGCCTTTCGATCACCGCCACGGAAGCCAGGGTGGCGGCGCGCTTCGGTGCGCTTTCGTTTCGTTCGCCTGCCCACCTTGATCTGCAAGCATTCAGTTCCGAAAGATTCTTCGATGATTACGACCGCGCCGTTTCAGACAACGAATTCTTCGGCACACATCGCGGACTTCCCATCAGTATCGCCAGTCTGCTGCTGACGTCGGGATCCGGCAAACAGCGCCACGTGTCCTTCGAAGGTCTGCTAGTTGAGGTGACGCTGCCGAGGGGCCTGCAGGCGACAACGACGGTGATCGCCAGTACCGGCGCCTTCGAACAGCTGCGCCAATGGTTGAAGACGAGCAACAGCCGAGCCTCGCTGATCGCACTCTACGATCATATAGCAGGCGTCCTGATGGTCGCCGATGCGGTGATCGACCCGGATCAGGCCGCAAGGTCCGTGGCCGCAGTGTCGACGTCCCGGACTTCCGTGGAAAAGCCCAACATCTGTAGCCAGGATCGCAACACGGCAACAGGATCAATAACCGAGCGCCGGTGTTGACCGGGACTTGCCGCGAAAGTCGCGAATAATGGGTGCGAGTCGAGATTATGCCGAAGGCGGATATTTTCGACGTCCCCGTGCACAAAAAAGGGAGGCCGCAGCGGCCTCCCCGTGACTCTATCTAGATAGAGTTGGCGATTACTTCGCGGCCGGCGGCGGACCGCCCGGACCACCCCCTGGCGGACGGCGTGCTGCCATCGAAGCTTCCCAGGTCGCGCGCTGCGAGTCGTTAAGCACCTTGCCCACCGCCCCGGTGAAGTTGTCACGCGCGCCGCGCATCGCGGTCATGGCTTCCTGGCTGGGCGGCGAGCCCTGCGTCATCGGATACTTCTCGCGCAGCGTTGCCTGTTCGGCGATGTAGCCGTCGACCAGCTTGTCGATCTGCCCCTTCTGTGCATCGCTGAGCTTGAGGGCCGGATCATCCAGCCCCATGCGCGTGATCACGGTTGGGCGATCCATCGGAGCACGCATGCCGCCACCAGGAGGCGCCTGCGCAAATGCCGTGGATGAGACCAGGACCACCGCGCTGGCGGCAGTGATGGTCAGAATTCTCTTCAACTTGGTACCGATCATAAATCCCCCGGAGTGGTGTAATTGCCGCCCGATCATACGCCCGAATCCGCAGCGTCATCGACCACCGCGCGCGCCAGATCCGGCTGGTCGCAGAACAATCCGTCGCTTCCGGCAGACAGATGCAACTTTAATTCCGCGGCGATGTCTCCGTGGTCTTGCGGGCCGGTGCCACGGCGCAGCGCGGCGGGCAGGAACGCGTTCTCCGCCCGGAATGTCCACACGTGCACCCCCAGTCCCACCGCGTGCGCGTCGCGCACCAGCGTCGTCGGCGCCAGCGCAGCCCCTGTGTCCTCGGATACCACCATGGATTTGGGGACACCGATGACTTGCGCGTGACCGGCGATGTGCGCCAGCTGCGCGCCCGTCATTGCGGCATCGCCGCTGAGCAACTGCACCAGTGGATGATCGCAGCTGGCCCGCAGCAGCTGCAGGCTGCTGGCTTCAAAGGACTGGATGAACACCGGCGCGCCCTGCAGGCCGCGACCCAGGGCGGCCAGCAGCGCCGGCTCCAGCGACAGGCCAAGCTGCGCAAAGTGCGCTGCATGCTTGGTCTCCGGGTACACCCCGACCAGCCCGTGGCCTGCGATGCGCCGGGAGGCGTTGACGCCGGCCAGCAACGCCAGCACCTCATCGAAGGTCGGCACTTCGAACTTCCCGTCGTAGGCCACGTTGCCCGGGCGCAGCTGCGGGATGCGCTCGCGGGCGCGCAGGGTCTTGAGTTCCGCCAGCGTGAAGTCCTCGACGAACCAGCCCTCCATCTGCTGGCCGTCAACCACCTGCTGGCGGCGCCGCGCCGCGAACTCCTGGCGCGCCGCCACGTCGGTGGTGCCGCCAATCTCGTTTTCGTGGCGCGCCACCAGCACCCCGTCGCGGGTCGCCACCAGGTCCGGTTCGATGTAGTCGGCGCCCTGGAGCATCGCCAGCGCATACGAGGGCAGCGTGTGCTCCGGCAGGTAGCCGCAGGCGCCACGATGGCCGATAACCAGCGCCTTCACCGAATCGCCGCCGGGTCGTGGGCTTTGCGCATCGGGCGGATGTTACCGCAGGGCGCATCCCCTAGAATGCGTCCCATGGAAGCCACCAACCCCCTGCTGCGTACCGCGGCGCTGCCACCTTTTGACGAGATCCGCCCCGAGCACGTCGAGGTGGGCATCCGCGAGGTGCTGGAGGAAAACCGCGCGCGCATCCGCGAGATCGAGCTGCAGCCGCTGCCCAAGTTCGACACCCTGGTGGAACCGCTGGAGGAGCTGCAGCACCGGCTCTCGCGCGCCTGGTCGCCGGTCAGCCATCTCAATGGTGTGCTCAACAGTGAGGCACTGCGCGAACGCTACAACGCCTGCCTGCCCCTGCTGTCGGACTATGCCACCGACATCTCGCAGAACGAGAAGCTGTTCCAGGCCTGCAGCGCGGTCAAGCTGGGAGAAGCCGCGACCCTGGATGGCGAGCAGCTGGCCGTGGTCGAGCACATGCTGCTGGAGTTCCGCCTGGCCGGCGTCGGCCTTGATGGCGACCGCAAGGAACGCTTCAAGACCGTGATGCTCGAGCTGTCGGGCCTGGCCGCCAAGTTCGAGGAGAACGTGCTCGATGCCACCAATGCCTTTACGCATCACGTCACCGAGGCCGCCGACCTGGACGGCCTCAACGCCACCATCCTGGAACAGGCACGGGCGCGCGCCGCGGTGGCCGGCAAGGAAGGCTGGCTGCTGGGACTGGACCAGCCCACCTATGTTGCCGTGGTCACCGATGCGCGCTCGCCCGCGCTGCGCGAGGCCTTCTACCGCGCCTGGTGCACCCGCGCATCCGACCAGGGCCCCACGCCGGCGCGCTTCGACAACGCACAGGTGATGGAAGACTTGTTGCGACTGCGCCACGAGACCGCGCAGCTGCTGGATTTCCCCAACTACGCCGCCTACGCGCTGGCGCGGCGCATGGCGCGCAGCGTCGATGAAGTACTGGCGTTCCTGCGCGACATGGCCACGGCCGCGCGCCCGGCCGCACTGCGCGAACTGTCGGAACTGCAGGAGTTCGCCGGCCGCCGGCTCGACGCCTGGGACATCGCCTTTTACTCCGAGCGGCTGCAGGAAGAGCGCTACCGCGTGTCGCAGGAGGAACTGCGGCCCTGGTTCCCGCTGGCGCGGGTGCTCGACGGGCTGTTCGCCGTGATCGAGCGGCTGTTCGAGGTGTCGATCCGGGCGCGCGATGACGTGGCGCTGTGGCATCCGGACGCGCGCTACTACGACATCCTGAATGCGGCCGGCACGCCCATCGGCGGCTTCTTCCTCGACCCCTACGCCCGCCCCAACAAGCGCAGCGGGGCCTGGATGGATGACTGCGTCGGCCGCAAGTCGATGCGATCGGGCACCGCGCTGCCGGTGGCATTTCTGGTGTGCAATGCGCTGCCCGGAGCCGCCGGCAAGCCCGCGCAGCTGACCCACGACGACGTGGTGACCCTGTTCCACGAATTCGGCCACGGCCTGCACCACCTGCTGACGCGCGCGCGCTTTCCCTCGGTGGCCGGCATCAATGGCGTCGCCTGGGATGCGGTCGAGCTGCCCAGCCAGTTCATGGAGAACTACGCCTGGCAGCCGGAAGTCCTGCGCGAGGTCACGCGCCACGTGGACACCGGGCTGCCGCTGCCCGAGGAGCAGATCGCCCGATTGCTGCGCACCCGCAACTTCCAGGCCGGCCTGGCCACCCTGCGGCAGGTCGAGTTCGCGCTGTTTGACTTCAGGTTGCATGCCGAATACGACCCGGCCCGCGGCGGGCGCGTGTACGAGATCCTCGAGGAAGTGCGCCAGGAAGTGGCCGTCATCTGGACGCCGACGTGGAACCGCTTTCCCAACAACTTCGGGCACATCTTCGCCGGCGGCTACGCCGCCGGTTACTACAGCTACAAATGGGCCGAGGTGCTGTCGGCCGACGCGTTCTCGGCCTTCGAGGAAGCCGGCATCTACGACCGCGTCACCGCGCGACGCTTTGTCGACAGCATCCTGTCGCGCGGCGGCAGCCGCGATCCGCTGGACGCGTTCATCGAGTTTCGCGGGCGCGGCCCCAGCATCGAGCCACTGCTGCGTCAACACGGCATCTCGGCCTGAGGGCAGTAGGCAACGCTGCGCAGATCGCCTACTCGGGGCTGGGCACAAGCCGGTAGCTTTTACATATACGTACCGCCAAATGTGCAAAAGTGTGTCGGCGGTCGCTGGTCACGACCGCAGGGGGTCACTAGACTTCGTCGTTAGGTCCTATCCCGATGACTATAACGACAAGATCCGCCACCTACAGCCAGCGCCGCAGCGACTACGACGTCACGAACACCGTGCGGGTCAGTTCCGCCGCGGATGTGCGCGACGCCGTGCAGCAGCTGTACGAGCGCGCGTGGCCGGCGGCGGCATTTACGCCCGTGGCGCGCGCCTTCCACGATTTCGAGCTGGCATTCACCGGCCGCATGCCCGGCTATTTCGGCGTCGACACCGTCTATCACGACCAGCAGCACACCCTGGACGTCACGCTGGCCATGGCCCGCCTGATGACCGGTTACGAGCTCACGCATGCCGGTTCGCCGCTGGCCCTGGGGGCCGAGCGCGCCGCCGTGGGCGTGTGCCTGGCCCTGTTCCATGACATCGGCTACCTGCGCGAGCGCGCCGAAGAGGCGCTCAACGGCGCGGAATTCACGCGCAACCACGTCAGCCGCAGCGCCCGGTTCATGGACTACTACCTGCCGACCATTGGCTTTGGGCACTGGACCGGCATCACCGGCCAGGTGGTGCATTTCACCGGCTACGAAGTGCCGTTTGACGTGATCGGGCAGCAGGTCACCGACCCGCGCGACATCCAGCTGGGACACCTGCTGGGCACGGCGGACATGATCGCGCAGATGGCCGATCGCTGTTACCTCGAGAAATGCCGCGACCGGCTGTACCCGGAGTTCGTGCTCGGCGGCGTCGCCCTGCCGGTTGCCGCCAATGGCGGACGCGACGTGCGCTATGCATCGGGACTGGACCTGCTGCGCCAGACGCCGGAGTTCATGGAAGACACACGTCGCAAGCGGCTGGATGGGGCGTTCAACTGCGCCTATCGCTACGTCGAGCCGCTGTACGAGGGCCGCAACCCCTACATTGAATCCATAGACCGCAGCCTGGCGTTCCTGCGCCAGGTGCTGCGCAGCGAGAGCTGGCGGATGTTGCGCCGCACTCCGCAGGTGTTCGCCGCGGAACCTGATTCACTGACCAGCGTGCGCGGCCTGATGGTGGGCTACTTCAAGCGAGCCTGGTCCCAGCAGTAGCCAGCCCCGGTGGGGCTTCCACGTTCATCACATAGCGCTCGACGATTTCCGGCAGGCGCCGGCGCACCGTGTCCAGCGCATCGATTCCCCCTGCCGCCAGCGCCTCCTCCAGCACTTTGATCGAAAACGCGGCCAGCGCCCGCTGCGCCAGCGGCGCATAGCTGAGGTGCCATACCTCCGGCTGCACGCCGCCGCGGTCCACCGCAAAGGGGCGATAAAAACCGAATCTGGCTGCATTTTCATCCAGCCACAGGGTGAGGCGGCTGAACCGGCCACCGGGTGCGTATTCGGCCGGCTCCAGGCGCACGGCATCCCCGGGCGCAATCGCGGCGGCGTCGATCACGTCCAGGTCCGTGCCCCAGTGGTGGCGGCTTGCCCCCGGCAGCGCCGACCACAGCAGGATGGCCGACACCAGCTCGTCCTGGTCCAGTGTTGCCGGATCCAGCCGCAGGCCATCGCGGTCCTGCAATTCGCGCTCGCCGCGACACTTGCCGTTCCAGATCAGCAGCTGGCGCTGGAAGTCGCGAAACGAGGACACGGGCACCAGATCAATCCCGGCGCTGGCCGCAGCGGCGCGCAGCTGCAGGAACGGCGCCACTGCACCACGATGCAGCGTGCAGCGCGGCGGATCCAGGTCCACCACGTGGGTGCGCGCGCGGCCGGTCAGCTCAAGGGGCGAGAAATCAAGGCTATCAGGCATTTCCCTCATTCTAGGCCATTGCCCCCGAATGGGGCCTGCACCGGATAGCGCCAGCTGAATTTTAGGAGTTAGACTCAAGGCGATATGTTCAGTCTGAAGACCAAGTTCGCGGCCTTCGGCGCAGCCATCGCGCTGGCGCTGCTGGTGGGCTGCGCCGCCATCTTCATTCTGCTGCGCAACATGGGCGTCATCGGGCTTGATCGCTCCTCCGTGGCCTGGCCCCTGGTGACCATCGCGACACTGGCCATCATCGGTTCGGCGTGGCTGGCGTTCTTCAATGGCCGGCGCCTGGTGCGCATGCTGCAGGAACTCAACTACAGCACCACACGCATCTCGCAGGGCGACTACACCCAGCCGGTGCAGACGCTGCGCCGTGACGAGCTGGGCGACCTGCAACGCACCGTCGACCAGATGCGCCAGAGCCTGTCGGAAACGACCATCACCAAGAACTACCTCGACAACGTGCTCAACAGCATGTCCGACGCGGTGTTCGTCACCGCGGCCGATGGCGTCATCAAGATCACCAATGCGGCCGCGCAGCGCCTGACCGGCGCCACCGACGCCGGCCTGGTGGGTCGCAATATCGCCTCGCTGCTGTTTGCGCAGGATGCCGACGAGATCGAGCGCCTGCAGCGCGCCCGCGATGTCGGCGAAGCGGTGCTGCGCACCAGCAGCGGCCAGACCATTCCAGTCTCGTTCACCGGCTCGGCCATCGACACCGCCGATCCGGCGTTTGCCGGCTGCATCTACGTGGCGCGCGACATCACCGACCGCAAGCGCGCCGAGCGGCGCATCCGCTACCTGGCACGCTACGACGCGCTGACTAAGGTGCCCAACCGCATGCAGTTCCAGCACCTGCTGCAGCAGGCCATTGCCCGCGCCATGCGCACGCGCACCGGCGTGGCGCTGCTGTATCTGGACCTCGACCGCTTCAAGGAGGTCAACGACACCTTCGGTCACGCCGCCGGCGATCGCGTGTTGGAAGTGCTCACCGAGCGCCTGACGCGCACGCTGCCCCAGGACACGGTGCTGGGTCGCCTGGCGGGCGACGAATTTGCGCTGTTCATCGACGGGGTCTCCGAGCCCGGTGCACGCGAAGTGGTCAAGCACCTGTCGCAGGACATCCTCAACGTGGTGGCGCAGCCGTTCCACGTCAACCAGAACGAAGTGTTCCTGTCGGCCAGCATCGGCGTGGCGCTGTGCCCCAAGGACGCCGAGAACGTCATCGACCTGATCCGCAACGCCGACGCGGCGATGTACTACTCGAAGCAAAACGGCGGCAACAGCTGCGTGTTCTATTCCCCGGAAATGAACGCGGCCGCGGTCGAGCGGCTGATGCTCAAGAGCAAGCTCAAGCGCGCGGTCGAGCGCGACGAGCTGGTGGTGGCGTACATGCCCAAGGTCGACCTGGCCACCGGTCGCATCACCAGCGCCGAGGCGTTGCTGCGCTGGCGCCTGCCCGGCCACGGCGACATCCCGCCGGCGCAGTTCATCCCGCTGGCGGAGGAAAACAACCTCATCGGCAGCATCGGGGAATGGGTGCTCAATCGCGTGTGCATGGACTACCGCGCGCTGTCCGCCACTGGCAGCAACCCGGGCACCATCGCGCTGAACCTGTCGCTCAAGCAGCTGCGCCAGGCCAGCTTCATCCTCGACTGCAAGTCGGTGTTTGCCCGCCATGGCGTGCCGCCGGAGCGCCTGGAACTGGAGATCACCGAGACCACCCTGATGGCCGATCCCAAGCACACCATCGGCATGCTCAACGAACTGGCGGCCATGGGCCTGCATCTTGCCATCGACGACTTCGGTACCGGTTACTCGTCGCTGTCGGCGCTGCAGCAGTTCCCGATTGGCACACTAAAGATCGACCAGTCGTTCGTGCGCGACGCGACCACCGATCGCAATGACGCCACCCTGGTGCGCACCATCATCGAGATGGGACATAGCTTAGGGATGCGCGTCGTGGCCGAGGGCGTGGAGACCGTCGAACAGTTCGCATTCCTGCGCGAATCCGACTGTGACCAGGCGCAGGGCCGGTTGTTCGGCGACCCGTGCTCGGCCAGCGACCTGGGCGTGCTGCTGGCGCACCAGGAAACCACCGGGGTGTCGCCGTACGCCCACGTGGTCACGCGCGCGGCGGCCATGGCCGCAAATCCGCCAAGCCCGGTGCGCCTGGCCTGAAGTGCGGGTGTTTGCCGGGTCTCGGGGGCTGCAGCGCGTCCGGGATGCGACTCTGATCATGCCGCTACCGGGCGGACTCCCTAGAATCCACCCATGGGTCGCAACCGCAATCGCCCGCGCTGGGGCCGCTATGTAGCGTTGGCGCTGGCGACGATAGTGGCGGGTACCGGCTGGTGGCATGCCACCAAGCCGCTGCCGCCGGGCCTGCACGTGTCGGGCGAACTGGTGCCCGCCGCGCAGGGCGTGCAATTCCTTGCCGATGTCACGGCGCACACCAACCTGGGCGAACCGGTGTTCGCGCGCAGCATCCAGGCGGCCACCGTGGACCTGATCCGCGATGCGCATGATTTCCTGGTGCTCGACTACTTCCTGTTCAATGAGCAAGGCGGCCCTGCAGGCAAGCTGCGCTATGAGGCCGGCATCCGCCCCGTGGCGCGCGAACTGCGCGAGGCATTGCTGGCCCTGCGCCGGGCGCGACCGCAGCTGCCCATCCTGCTGATCATCGATCCGATCAACGGCTACTACCAGGGCATCCAGCCGGTGGAGATGTCCGAGCTCACGCAGGCGGGCATCGACATCGTGGTCGTGGACCTTGATCCGCTGCGCGATTCCAACCCGTCGTACAGCGCGCCGTGGCGGCTGCTGGCGCGCTGGTGGCTCAGGCCCAGTGTCAGCGGCGCCTGGTTCAACCCGCTGGACGCCGACGGACCGCCCCTGACGCTGGGGTCACTGGCGCGCCTGCCCAACTTCAAGGCCGACCACCGCAAGGTGCTGCTCACGGACGACGCTGCAGGTTCCCTGGTAGGTATCGTCAGTTCGGCCAATCCGCACGACGCCAGTAGTGCCCATTCCAATGTCGCATTGCGCCTCGGCGGCGAGGCGCTGCGTCCCCTGCTGGCCAGTGAGCTGGCCATTGCACGATTCTCCGGCTGGCAAGGGGGCCCCGTCGCCGATGCAGTGCAGCGCGGCAGCGGTGCTGCCACCCCGACTGCGCCGGCGGTCACGAGCGCGGATCGCGCCGACACCGACGTGGCCATCGCCACCGAGGGCGCCATACGCGACCGGCTGCTGGCCGCCATGGGTTCCACCCAGCGCGGCGACTCCATCGACATTGCCATGTTCTACCTGTCCGATCGCCCGGTGATCAGGGAGCTGCTGGCCGCGGCCGATCGTGGCGTGGCCATCCGCGTGCTGCTGGATCCCAACAAGGACGCCTTCGGCTTCGAGAAATCCGGGATGCCCAACCGCGAGGTGGCATCCGAACTGGTGGCCGCCAGTGCCGGCACCATCAAGCTGCGCTGGTACCGGACCCACGGCGAGCAATTTCACGTCAAGCTGGCCGCCATCCGCAGCGACCATCACCTGTGGCTGACCCTGGGCTCGGCCAATTTCACGCGCCGCAATATCGGCGACTACAACCTCGAGGCCAATGCGATCGCCCGCGCGCCGCTGGGCAGCGCCGTGGATGTCGAGGAGTCGGCCTGGTTTGAAACCCTGTGGAACAACCACCCCGGTGGCATCGAATACACCGCGGACACCGACCTGTATGCCGACCCCTCGCAGGGGCGCTACTGGCTGTATCGTTTCATGGAAGCCAGCGGCCTGTGTACGTTCTAGCGCGGGCGCCTGCTCACTTGCGCGGCACCGATGCCGCCAGCATGGCGGCCTTGCCGGCAATGTCGGTGAGTGCGCGCTGGGTTGCCACATCCAGTGCCGCCACGATCTCGCCCATGCGGTTCTCGCGCGCCGGTTCCTGGGCATCGGCATCGCAACGCCCCACGACATGACGCGGCGCCCCGCCGGTCAACAGGCACTCTATGGACACGCGCGCCACCGGGGCGGCGCCGCTGGGCTCCCCGGAGTACTGCGCCTCAAAATGCCGGATGGTCAGCAGCAGCTGGAAGTCACCGACCCCGGCACCAGGATCCGCGCCGGCGACCACCGAGAACTTGTTCGACGCCAGCAGTGACTCCACTGCCAGTGCACCCAGCACCTGTGGCAACGACGCGCCCCAGCGGCTGCCGGCGAAGTAGTCCAGTCGATTGCCCGGCTGCGTAAGGGCGATGCGATAGGTGGTGAGGGCCGGTTGCGCCTCCGGCTGCGGCACCACCAGCATGGCATTGACCGCGGTGCCGGCGCCGTTGCCCTGGGCCGCCGGGTGCAGCACGTAGATCTGCTCATCAGGTGCATTGCTCTTGAGCAGGCCGCTGCAGGCTGCCAGCAGTGGCAGGCAAGCGCAGGTGATTGCCGCCGGCAATGTTGCCAGGCCTGGGCGCATGGATCTCATCGGGGTACCTGCACGCCGCGCGCCGGCGGCTGGTAGAGGATCTTCGATGGGTCCTCGTTGAGGGTGCGTGACAATTCCTGGACCTGCTGCGCGGCGGCGCGCGCTTCGCGCAGCGTGCGTTCCAGTTCCGGCAACCCGTTCTGCGTGAACCCGGCAATGCCGCTGCGGTTCTCCGCCAGGATCTGCTCGACGGCGGCGGTGGCGTGCGCCAGGTTGGTGGCCGTGGCCGCCAGCTGCTCGGTCAGGTCATAGACCTTGGGCCCCAGCGACGGGATGGATTCGTTGAGTTGCGCTGCCACGCGCCTGATGTCGGCGCTGGTGGCCGTCAGCTGCGTGACCAGCTCGTCCACGTGCTTCATGGTGACCGGCATCTGCTGCGTGGTGGCCTTGAGGTCACTGATCATCGAGGCCAGGTCCTTGGAGTTCTCGGTGGAGAAGACCTGCTGCAGGTGCAACAGCAGTTCCGACGCGCGCCCGGCGATGACCGGCAAGGTCGACAGGAAGGTGTCGAAATCGGAGTTCACGGTATTGATCACCGGGTAATGCTCGCTGGGCACCGGTGGCATGATCTCGCGCTTGTCCACGTTCTGTCGCAGGCTGACGTACAGCAACCCGGTCACCCCCATCAGTGACAGGCTGGCAGTGGTCTGCTCGGAGATCGGTGCGGATCGGTCGATGGCCGCGATCACCTGCACGCGATCGGGGCTGCGCGGGTCGACGCGAATCTTGCTGACCCGGCCCACGTCCACGCCCAGGTAGCGTACCGAGCCGCCCTCGGACAAACCGGTGACATTGCCCTGGAAGTAGATCTCGTACTGCATCAAGGTGCGCCGGTCGCGGCCATCCGAATACCAGTAAACAAAGAAGCCCGCCAGCACTGTGACCAGCAGCACGAACGCCCCGACCGCCAGGTAATTGGCTTCACGCTCCATGTTTCACCTCCCCCTGCGCGCTGAACCGCGCGGCCCGCGTGCCGTGGAAGTAGGCCTGGATCCACGGATGCGGATTGCTCACGATGGCTTCGCGCGTGCCCTGGATCATCTTGTGGTCCACGACCACGCCCACGCGCGTGCAGATGCGAAAGATCGTGTCCAGATCATGCGTGATCATCACCACTGTCAGGTGCAGTTCCTGGTGCAGATAGGCTATCAGGTCATCGAAGGCCGCTGCACTAATCGGGTCCAGTCCCGAAGTGGGCTCGTCCAGGAACAGCAATGGCGGATCCAGCGCCAGCGCGCGTGCCAGTGCCGCGCGCTTGACCATGCCGCCGGACAGCTGCGCCGGATACTTGCCGGCGGCATCCAGCGGCAGGCCGACCAGGCGCAGCTTGAGGCGCGCCAGCTCCTCGAGGGCATCGGCCGGCAAGCGCAGGTGCTCCAGCATGGGTAGCTGGATGTTCTCGCGCACCGTCAGGGACGTGTACAGCGCGCCGTTCTGAAAGGTCACGCCGTAGCGGGCCTTGGCCGCGCGCAGCTCACCCCCGGACAGCTGCGTCATGTCGCGGCCGTCGAGCAGCACCGTCCCGGCCTGGGGTCGACGCAGGCCCAGGATGGTCCGCAGCAGCACGGACTTGCCGCTGCCGGAGCCGCCGATGATGCCGAACACCTCGCCGCGGTATATCTGCATGTCCAGCCCGTCGTGCACCAGCTGGCGGCCGAAGCGGTTGACCAGGCCGCGCACATCCACCGCAATGTCCGGCTGCTGCGCCATCTAGAAATCAATCTTCATGTAGAACACCGCGAACAGCGCATCGGCCAGCAGCACCAGGAAATTGGCCTGCACCACCGCCACCGTGACCTGGTTGCCCAGCTGGCGCGAGGAGCCGCGCACCTGCAGGCCGCGATAAGTGCCGGCCATCGCGATCAGCACCGCGAACACCGGGGCCTTGAACATGCCGGCCCAGAACGTGGTGGAGGAAATGGCCTCGTTGGCGCGGCCGATGTACTGCTGCAGCGGCATGTCCAGCAGGCCGTGGCACAGCAGTCCCCCGCCGATCAGGCCGATGACATCGGCGATGAACGTCAGCAGTGGCATGGCGATCACCAGCCCCAGGATGCGTGGCAGCACCAGCGTCTCCACCGGGTCGACGCCGGTGGCGTTGAGCGCATCGATTTCCTCGTTGAGCTTCATCGAGCCGATCTCGGCCGCGAAGGCACTGCCGGTGCGGCCGGCGACAATGATGGCCGTGAGCAGCACGCCCAGTTCGCGCAGCACGCCGATGGTGATCAGGTCCACCACGTAGATGTCAGCGCCATAGCCGCGCAGCTGCGTGGCCGACAGGTAAGCAATGATCACGCTGATCAGGAACGCGATCAGCGCGACGATGGGAATCGCGGTAATGCCGGTATCGTAGACATGCCGGACAATGGAGGTCGGCCGCAGTCGGCGCGGGTGCAGCAAGGCGCCGCCCAGGGTATGCGTGACCTTGCCGACGAATGCGATGCCAATGCGCAGTTCGTCCAGCCGCTCCAGGGTCGTGCGGCCGATGATTTCCACGGGGTTGGCCAGCGGCTCCTCGCGCAATGCCGCGGGCCGGGCGGCCACTTCCGGCTGCAGGGCATCGCGCACCACCTCCAGGGCGTGCGGCAGGGTCTCCTGCTGCTCGACCTGCACGCCGGAGGACTTGAGCTGCTCCAGGAACTGGCCCAGCTGCCAGGCACCGGCCAGGTCCAATGCGGTGTCCGCGGCGTCGATGCGCACCTGGCGCACGCCCGTGAGCCCCAGCCCCTGCCACTCGGCGCGGATGGCGGCGAGGTTGGCTGCGCTCCACTCGCCGCGCAGCGCCAGGTCCAGGGTCCCGTCGTTGTTATGGCTTTCGATGAAAGCCATGGTCGTGCCCTTCTAGGTGTCGTCGCGAAATCGTCGCAGACGTATCACCATGTACAACATTCCGGCCGCGGCGACGAGTCCCAGCCAAAGATTCGGTTGCGCCAGGGCCCGCACCAGGTCCGGCTGCGGGCTCAGGCGATAACCCAGGAACTGCCAGACATAGTGGCTGCGGACGAAGACGCTCTCGCAGATGCCCAGCGCCACCGGGGGCATCAAGGCCGTGAGGATGGGTGCGCGGCGCGACGTGACCGAGGCGACCATGAACCACGCACCTACCGGCGCGAACCACAGCAGCGTCGCCAGCAGCATGCCCAGCATCTTGGTGATGGCATCGACCCAGTCACCAGGGCCGGTATGCAGGTTGATCTGCGCAAACGCCGGAACTCCAAGGACCAGGATGGTATGGATCAGCACGAAGGCGATCATGGCCAGGACGAACACGGCCAGCGGCACCAGGTACATGCCGATGGCGAACTTCACCAGTACCGTGCGCGCATCCGACACCGGCAGCGACTTCCAGAACAGGATGCTGCGGTCCTTGCGCTCCGCATACAGGCAGTCGAGCAGGTAGACAAAGCAGGTGATCGCCGACACCAGGTACACCTGCGAGGTAACGCTGGCCATGCCCAACAGGATCGGGCTGGTGCCCGGCGGACCGAAGTGATCGGGCCCCGAAAGTCGATGGTCGAGCTGGCGAACAGCGCGCCAACGCATGCCGCCAGGACGAAGAAGGCCGCCGCCGCCAGCGGTGCTATCCACAGCGAGCGGTGTTCCCAGAACTCGCGCTTTACCTGCGTGACGAGGGGATGGTTCATGCGGCCTCCTGGAGCATGCGCGCGACAAACAGGTCCGACAATGCCGGGAGTACCCACCTCGCCTAAGCCCCGCCACGCTCTCGCGCGGCACGCCGTCGAAGTACAGCATCGTGCGTCCCAGCACGCTGCGCTCATGGAAGGGCCGTAGCGCCCGCGCCGCGGCCAGCTGCTCCGGCCGCACTGCCAGCTGGGTGAACCGCTGCCCAGCTCATCGATGGGAGAATCCAGCACGATGCGTCCCTGCTCTATGAACAGCACGTCGGTGAGGATGTGCTCGACTTCCTCCACCTGGTGCGTGGTCACCAGGATGGTGCGGCCCTCGTCCATGTAGTCATTGAGCAGGGTGTCGTAGAAGTTGCGGCGCACCAGCAGGTCCAGCCCCAGCGTGGGCTCGTCCAGCACCAGCAGGCGGGCGCGAATGGCCATCACCAGCGCCAGGTGCAGCTGCGTGACCATGCCCTTGGACAGTTCGCGCACCTTGTGGTCCATGCGCACGTCCGTGGCTGCCAGGAAGCGCTCGGCCCGCGCGCGCTCGAAGGCCGGGTGCACGCCCTCGACATAGTCCAGGGCATTGCGCACCTTGAGCCACTTCGGCAGCACCGCGACGTCGGCGATGAATGACACGCTCTGCAGCATCTGTTCGCGTTGGCGTGACGGGTCGAAGCCCAGCACGGACAGGGATCCCTCGTAGGGGGTCAGCCCCAGCACCGCCTTGAGCGCCGTGGTCTTGCCGGCCCCATTGCGGCCGATCAGGCCTACGATGCGGCCCTCGCCGACCGTGAAATTCACGTCCGCCAGGGCCTGCTTGTTCTTGTAGCGCTTGGACAGCCCACGGGCTTCGATCACTGCACTCATGTCTTGGACTCCGTTCTGCCGGGCAGCGGTGGCTTGCCTTCCGCCGCCGGGGTGTTCAACAAGGATTCGGTGGACAGGCCCAGTCGCTGGATGGTCGCGCGGATCCGTGGCCAGTCGGTGTCGAGGAACCTGGCGCGCTCGTCCTTCATCAATGCGTCACTGGCGCCGGGCGCGACAAACATCCCCAGGCCGCGGCGCTTCTCCACCAGTCCTTCGTCTGCCAGCTGCTGGTAGGCCTTGAGCACGGTCAGCGGATTGAGGCGATATTCGGCCGCCACCTGGCGCACCGACGGCAGGGGTTCGCCCTCCTTGAGGACGCCCTCCAGCATCATCGCCACCACGCGATCGCGCAGCTGGCGGTAGATCGGCTGGCTCTCATCCCATTGAGCATCGACCGGGCTCACGGTACCTGCCTTGCTGAGTTTGCTGTCACTGCCGACATAATAGGTTCGTTCAACGCCGCTTTTGTTTCTTTAGTGGTCCAGTCTGCGTTCCAGACCGTCCTTCAGACCCCGACTGTCCCGGCCGATTCGACGGCCGCGTGGGCGACCGGGGTAACGGCGACGTAGCTGCTTCCCGTGAACAGGATGGCAACACTGACGCAGATGAAGACGGTTGTGAAGACAGCCAGAGCAAGGGCGACGGCCCGAGACACCACTCCACCGACGATTTCATTTTGAATCTCCATGATCGACTCCTTGGATTTGCCTGGTCAGCGTGTTTCGGGACTTCCCCGTCGCATCGCTATGGTGTTGTATCTAACTACAACACTAGTTCAGTGTCAACACCCTCGGAAAAAAGTTTTCAGGGGCTGGAGGCCCGGTTTTAAGGGTTTGCGCCCCTGTGGGCAGCCCCACAGGTAGAATCGCCGGCCATGAAAAAGCCCATTACCGTCACGATTACCGGGGCCGCCGGCCAGATTGGCTATGCCCTCGCCTTCCGCGTCGCCTCCGGAGCGCTGCTGGGCCCTGACCAGCCCGTCAGGCTGCACCTGCTGGAGATCACCCCCACCCTGCCCGCCCTGCAGGGGGTGGTGATGGAACTCAACGACTGTGCGTTTCCCGCGCTAGATCGCGTGGTGGCCACCGACGACGCCAGGCTGGCATTTCGCGACAGCCAGGTGGCGCTGCTGGTGGGCGCGCGGCCGCGCGGACCGGGCATGGAGCGCAAGGACCTGCTGCTGGCCAACGCGCAGATCTTCTCCGCGCAGGGCAAGGCGATGAACGAGGTCGCCGATCGCAATATCCGCGTGCTGGTGGTGGGCAATCCTGCCAACACCAACGCGCTGATCGCGCGCGCCAACGCGCCGCAACTGAATCCCCGCAATTTCACGGCGATGACGCGCCTGGATCACAACCGCGCGTTGTCGCAGCTGGCAGAGAAAACTGGCGCGCATACCACCGACATTCGCAAGCTCACGATCTGGGGCAATCACTCCTCGACGCAGTACCCGGATCTCTCGCATGCCACGGTGGGCGGCAAGCCCGCCAAGTCACTGGTCGATCAGAAGTGGATCGAGGAGAGCTTCATCCCGGTGGTGCAGCAGCGCGGCGCCGCCATCATCAAGGCGCGCGGGGCTTCGTCGGCAGCATCGGCCGCATCCGCGGCGATTGATCATGTGCACACCTGGGTCACGGGCACAGGCGAGGGCGACTGGGTCAGCATGGCCGTGCCGTCAGACGGCAGCTATGGCATCAAGCAAGGGTTGATCTATTCCTATCCGGTTACCACGAAGAACGGCGAATACGCCATCGTACAGGGGCTTTCGGTCGATGAGTTCAGCCGCAAGCGCATGGACCTCAGCGAAGCCGAGCTGCGCGAAGAGCGCGATGGCGTGAAGGATCTTCTCTAGCCGCAGCGGCGCATGTACAACCAGATCAACGCCATCGATCTGAATGGACTGCTTCTTTTCCATGAATTGGCGGGCGCCTCCAGTCTGCGGCAGGCAGCGATCAGGCTGCGGGTTCCCTCAGCCACCGTAAGCCGCAAATTGCGCGATCTGGAGCGGGACCTGGGCGCGGTCCTGTTCAAACGCGGACCGCGGCGCATGACGCTGACCGATGCCGGCACGGCGCTGTTTGAGCACAGCAAGGGCATTGTGGCCGCAGTCAATGCCGCGCAAATTGCCGTTACGGATACGCAGTCCCGGCCGAAGGGATGCATCAGGGTCAGCCTGCCGTTTGGCTTTGGGACCAACCTGGTTGCCATCGCAATGGCCAAGTTTGCGTTGGCCCATCCGCAGGTGAGCCTGGTGGTTCAGGCCACTGATCGCATCGTGGACGTGACCTCGCAGTCGTTCGACGTGGCGTTTAATGTCGGACCGGTAAAGAACGAAAGCCTGCCTGCGGTAAAGATCAGTGAATTGCACCGCGGTGTGTACGCCAGCAGTGATTTTTGCGCCGCGCGTGGTGCCCCACTCAAACCCGCCGATCTGCTCAGGTTCGATTGCATTCCGCTGGAGGGGCAAAGGGCTGCAGGGCTGTGGACTTTTCGGGACGGAGGACGGCGCGTGACGGTGCAGTCGCGTGTCAGCGTAACCGATGTCACCACCGCCTTTCACATGATGCAGGGCGGCCTGGGGTTCGCGATCCTGCCCAACTTCCTGGTTCGCGATGCACTGCAGGCAGGCACCGTGCGCCAGGTTCTGCCGAACTGGTCGATACCGCCGCTGGCCGTCACAGCCACCTATCTGGACCGCCGGCACGTCCCGCTGCGGGTCCGTGCTTTCCTGGATTTCATCCGCACCGAGATAAAGCCGTTGACCCGGTCGTTCTAACAGCGGCTCACTAATGGAACAGACTGTTCCATTTACGACTTGCTCACTGGACAGGTTATCGCATTACGCTAGCCTTACGCTGGCGTTACGTCGGCGAAAAGAACAATTTTCGGGAGGGGAGCCATGTTTAAGCAGAATCAGACGCGTGCCCAGGTCCAACACACTGTTGCGCAGGGCGTGGCCCTTGCATTGCTGGGTATGGCCGGTGGGGCGCTGGCCGCCGAACCCACTGGCAACCCCGAAGAACTGAAGGAGGTTGTGGTCACGGCACAGTTTCGCGAACAGAGCGTGCAGGACATACCCCTGTCCATTACCGCGATTTCCGGCGCCCTGATGGATGCGCGCAGCCAGACCAACATCGCCGAAGTGGCCAACCAGGCTCCCAACGTTACCTTGAAACCACAGGGCGCCGCCTTCGGTCCGGCCATGGGCGCCTCGATACGCGGGGTGGGCCAGTTCGACTTCAACCCGGCGCTCGAGCCCGGCGTTGGCCTGTATGTCGATGATGTGTATTACGCGACGCTGACCGGCTCCATCATGGATCTGCTTGACCTTGAGCGGGTGGAGATACTGCGTGGCCCGCAGGGCACCCTGGCTGGAAAGAACTCCATCGGCGGCGCGGTGAAGATGTACTCGCGCAAGCCCACGGGCGAAGGCGGCTATGTTTCCGCCACCTACGGCTCCCGCGACCGGGTCGATCTGCGGGCCATGGGCGATTTCGCGCTGGCGGATAACCTGTTCGCGCGCCTGTCGGGCGTGAGCAAGCAGCAGACCGGTCCGGTTTCGCGGCTGGATTACGGATGCACGCATCCCACCAGCGGCGTGCCGATCCTTGAATCCGTGGGCCAGGACTGCAAGGTTGGCACCATGGGTGACGTCAACTACTCGGCGCTGCGCGCGCAGCTGCGCTGGATGCCATCCGACGCCATCGAAATCAATGGTTCCATGGATTTCACCAACGACCACCGTACGCCGGCCGGCGCAGTGCTGGTGCAGACCACCTCGACAGTCAATCCGAACGTGCAGCCGGTGCCGGGCGTGACCAACCTGCCGCTGTCCGCGTTCCTGCCCCCGGCCGGCTCCTATTACAACTACGCCAGCTTCTACAATCCGGCGGGGACTTTCCACCGCTTGGTTCCACCGAACCTGGGCGCCGCGACCCCGATGCTGGAGACGCGACCGCCCATCGAGGTGAAGTTCCAGGGCTGGGGTGGCGCCCTGAATATCGACTGGAAGCTGTCCGACCGGCTTTCGTTGAAGTCGATCAGCGCGTATCGCGCGTACGACAGTTTCTTCTCCAATGACAACGATCTGTCGCCGCTGGCCAGTTCGCTGGGCTTTGGCGATCTGACGTTCCATTCCTTCAGCCAGGAGCTGCGGCTCAATGGCGCCGCGCTCGCAAACGACCGGCTTGAATACACCCTCGGCGCCTTTTACATGAACCAGGGATCCATCTACGCGACCACCCAGGACCTGCGCTATTCGGCCACCGGGCTTACCCAGTTCCAGGGCGACGACCCGGTGAATGCCAATACCACGGCGTTCTACGGTCAACTGGCCTTCCACCTCACCGACAAGCTGACCACCAACCTCGGCCTGCGTTACACCGACGAGCACAAGGACTATACGTTTTCCCGACGCACCTATTCCGGTGCCGTATCTCCGGCGCTGGGTGCGATTGATGGCCTCACGAGCAACTACGACGGCAACAAGACCGATTACCGGGTCAACTTCCAGTACGACTGGACCGATTCGCTGATGACCTATGTGCAGTGGGCCACGGGCTTCAAGGGCGGCGGCATCTCGCCACGACCGTTTTCAGCGGCGCAGGCCGTGCCATTCAATCCCGAGACCCTGGATTCCTATGAACTCGGCGTGAAATCGGATCTGTTCGATCGGAAGTTGCGCGTCAATGCCTCGATCTTCTACAGCAAGTACAAAGACGTGCAGCTGACGCTGTCGTCGTGCCCGCAGTATGGCGTCGGGTTGCCTTGCGCCGTGGTTGCCAACGCGGGCGATGCAAACGTGAAGGGCGCGGAACTGGAGGTCAACTTCCGGCCCATAGCCGGGTTGTCGATAGACGGCTCGTTCAGCCTGCTCAATTTCGATTACACCTACATAAATCCGGCCGCGGGCGGACCGACGCGACCCGCCGGGCCCCAGTTCGGCATGCGACCGGCCTACGTGCCCGAGACGAAGTGGAGCCTCGGCGTGCAGTACCAATTCGAGCTGGGGGACAAGGGCTCGCTGACGCCGCGAATTGATGTCACGAATCAGGGCGACCTCTACACCAGCGGCAGCAACGCCCCGACGAACCTCATCGAGGCCTACACGCTTGCCAATGCCCGCCTGACGTGGCACAACAGCAACGGTAACTGGGAGGCGTCGTTTGAAGTAACGAACCTCACTGATAAGTATTACTTCCTGACCCGGTTCGACCAGTTCACGACCACTGGCGTCACCGACGGACAGCCTGGTCGCCCGCGTGAATATGCCCTTACGGTGAAGCGCAACTTCTAGGTCCTGTTGCATTCAGCCGGCGCGTCGACTATTGGTGTGCGGTGAAGGCCGCGATACTCGGGCACTCCTTTTGAACGCACCGCACGCAGGGATGGGCAAGGCGCGGCTGGAAGCCTTCAGTGATGGCGTGCTGGCCATCATCATCACCATCATGGTGCTGGAACTGCGCGTGCCCCAAGGCACGACGCTTGCGGCGTTGCAGCCATTGCTGCCGGTGTTACTCAACTATGCGCTGAGCTTCATCTACCTGGGCATCTACTGGAACAACCATCACCACATGCTGCACGCCACGCAGCACATCGATGGCAGCGTCCTGTGGGCCAACCTGCACCTGCTGTTCTGGCTGTCGCTGATACCATTTGTCACCAGCTGGGCTGGGGAAAGCCATTATGAGCCGCTGCCGGTTGCCATGTATGGGGTCGTGCTGCTGATGGCGGCGATGGCCTACTACCTGCTGCAACGGCGGATCATCGCGCACGACGGAGCCGGATCATTGCTGCAAAGGGCCGTGGGCCGCGACCTCAAGGGCAAGCTCTCGCCAGTGCTTTACGTGGTGGCGATTGCCTCCGTGCTGCTGTCGCCATGGATTGCCGTAGCCATCTATGTGCTGGTGGCGCTGGTCTGGCTGGTGCCTGACCGCAGGATCGAGGGATTGCTGAGGGGCAGTACCCCGGGTACTTGACTATACTTTTGTCCTAGGTACTATTAGGACAATGGATATCTCGATACTGGTCAGCTCCCCGGAACCGGTGTACGAGCAGATCGTCCGCCAGGTGCAGGGCGGCGTCGCCAGCGGGCAGCTCAAGCCCGGCGCTCCGCTGCCCACCGTGCGCCAGCTTGCCGGCGACCTGCGACTCAACCGCAATACCGTGGCCCGCGCCTACAAGTTGCTCGAGGACCAGGGCGTGATCCTCACCGCCGGGCGCAAGGGCACCTTCGTGCGCAACGACGCCGTACGTGAAGTGGGTCGCCTCAAGTCCGACCTGGCCGGGCGCCAGGTGCGCGAGACGGTCAGTCTGCTGCGCAATGCCGGCCTCAATGCCTCGGAGATTGCCGCGCTGTTCAAGGATGCGCTGCTGAAGGTGAAGCCATGAGCGAATGGATCGATCTTATTGTCTATGCATCCCAGGCCATCGCCCTGTGGGTGTTGATGCCACGCTGGGGCGCGCGCATGGCGCTGCCCATGATGCGCGCCCGCAATGCGGCTTGGGTGGATGCGCATCCTGATGCCCTGGCCACAGTGGCACCCGGGGTCTGGTTCCTCCCGGCCTGCTACGGATGGGCCGCACTGACCGTGCTGGTGCTGCTGGGCACGCGCCTGGGACTGTTACCGCAGGATTTGCTGCCACACGCCGCGGGCGCGTCCGGCTGGAAGATCCTGATGTCGGCCAACAACCTGATGCTGTCGCTGGGAATGATCGGTTACCTGGGCGGCGCCGTTGTGTTCCAGCTCTGGCTCAGGGGTACCGTGCCGCCCTCGCAGCTGCGCCAGGCCAGCCTGCAGCCGCGGGTCATCGACAACTATGTGCCGCGCTGGTTGCGGACGCTGGTGTTGGTCGCGGTTGGTGCACATCTGGCGGCGTGGCTGTATGTCGGGGCCACGCACCGCTTTGAGCATCCCGGGTTCTGGCCAGTGTTCGCCGGCGTGCTGCTGTTGACTGCCGTGATGTTCGTAATGAGCCGCTACTCGGTAGTGCGGCGTACCGGCCAGTTCGACGGGATCCGGCGCGACTTTCGGCGCAGCGAAGTGCGCCTGATGTATGCCGTCCAGCTGGTGCTGGTGGGCCTGGGTGTGATCGGGCTGTGCAAGGTGCTCTACAACATTGACCTGCAGCGCCTTGGCACGCTGGCCTTTGCGGTGTTCGTCGCGGTGAGCATGCTGAACCTGACGCGCCCCCCATCGGGGCGCGCCACCGGCCACGCTGCCGTGAACTGACGCGGACACGCCGCGTCCCGGACGCTACTGCAGAACCTGGCCGTCCCAGTGTTCGTCAGCCTTGCCGTCCACGAAGCGCCACTGGTCGAACCAGCTGGTGGTGTAGGTCTTGGTGGGATCCTTGGGATCCTTGAGCTCACGCGGGGTGATGATCACCACGTAGTCACCTTCTGCCACCACGGACACGACCTTGCTCTTCATCTTGGCAGGGCAGCTGTCCGCAGGCTTGCGGCCCAGGGTCTTGGTGAAGAAGTCCACCACCGCCTGGCGGCCCGAATTGGCCAGCGGGTTGTGCTGGTGATAGGCCTCGGTGAGGTACTTGTCGGCGTCCTGCCAGAAGTTGCACTCCAGCAGTTCCTTCTGGATGTGGTAGGCCGCCTGCTTGTTGCGATTGAGCTTGGGATCCTTGCTGGTAAACAGCGACTCCGGATCCTTGACCCCGACCACCGGTTCGCTGGCACTGGCGGCCATGGACCCCAGCGCAGCCAGCGCCAGCACCAGACACCCTGCAGATCTAGTTACATTCATTGATTACTCCCCCTTTTTTGGACACAGGCGATAAAGAAGGCCTGGAGGTGTTACACCGCCAGGCCCCGGATTTCAACTGGCAGCGCGCACCGCTGCTTCGACTATCGTCTTGAGCGGCGTGGTCGGCGCACCGATCAATTTCTCAAGCGTGCGACTGTCGTCCTGCAGCCAGCCCGCGGCGGCGGATGCATCGGAATTGCCCAGGATGGCCGCGACAAAGTCCGGCAGGCCGGCCTTGACCAGCGCCGCCTCGTAATCCGCCTGCGACAGGTTCTTGCAGGCGATGGATTTGCCCGAGGCGCGCGCGATCAACGCGGCAAACTCAGGCATAGAAAAGCTGCTGCTGCCGGCCAGTTCGAGGCGTTGGCCCGCATGCCCGCTGGCCGATGCCATCACGACCGCGGCGGCGGCCGCGTAGTCGGCACGCGTGGCCGCGGAGAACCGGCCCTCACCCGCGCAGGTGAGCAGGGTGCCGGTCTGCAGCGCCGTGGTGGCACGGCCGGCAAAATTCTCCAGGTACCAGCCATTGCGCAGCAATACGTGCGGCACGCCACTGGCCGCCAGCGCGTCTTCCGTGGCCTTGTGTTCGACGGCCAGGCCCAGCTTCGAGGTGTCAGCGCGCAGGACACTGGTGTACGCGATCAGCTTCACGCCCGCGGCCTTGGCCGCGGCAATCACGGCCGTGTGCTGGCGCGTGCGCTGGCCCACGGCGTTGCCGGAAATCAGCAGCAGCCGGTCCACTCCGCGCAGCGCCGCAGCAAGCGACTCGGGCCGGTCGTAATCGGCCACGCGTGGCTCCACGCCGTGGGCCTGCAGGTCCACCGCCTTGGCCATGTCGCGCACGCCGGCGACCACGCTGGTGGCGGGAACTCGCTGCAACAGGGCCTCGACGACCTTGCGGCCCAGCTGTCCGGAAGCCCCGGTGACCAAGATCCGCGGCGAATTGGTTTGCGCTGTCATCTGCGTACTCCTTTACATATTGCCATCGGCTACATCATCCCAGAACAGCCGCGTCTCGCGAAAAGCATCCGTGGCATGCGTGCTGTCCTCGTCGAACAGCATCACGTCGCGCCGCCGCAGCGAGTAGTCCGGCCAGCGCAGCGCAGTGGTACCCGGATCACCCGTGCGCGCGAATTCCGCCCAGGCACGACTCATGGCCTTGGCGACACGATCCGCGGCCACCCCGCCACCAGTGTAGGGTTTCCAGCGCTCGCCGGTGGCGATGTCGAAGACCATCGGGATGCACAGCGAATGCGGCGAGCGCAACATGCCGCCCATCACCGGCGTGTTCCACATCAGCTCGTAGCGCCACGCCTTGGCCGAGTTCTGGGCGGCCTTCATCTCCGCGATCATTATCGACTGGCGTCGCGTGCGGTCGCTGAGCATCTCGAAATACAGCTCCGATGGCGAATTCAGGGGCATCAGGCCGGTGTACAGCGCCACTGCCGCGTCACCGGCGCGCTCACCGATGAGCGCGCCCATGCGGCGCTTGAGGGCGGCGAGGTCAAGGCGAAAGGCCTCGGCGTCGCCCATCATGAACACCGTGTTCTCGGTGCGGGTGGTGCCGATGAGCAGTGGCACATCGGCGTTCAGCGGATCGGCGATCGGGTCAAAGGGCTGCCGCGTGACAATGCGATTGTCGAACACCGGCACGAAGCCGCTGGGCCCGGCCGATTGCGCCGGCAATTTGCCCAGCGCGAAGTTGGCCGCCATCAGCTGCGCCAGCGGCAACTGCTGCAGTTCGCGCGCCTGGCCGGGCTTCAACCCCACCTGTTGCAGCAGGCGTTCGCCGACGACGGCACCCTCGTCGGCGCTGCGCAGCCGTCGCAGCGCGCCGCTTTGCATCGCGAAGCGATTGAACAGTCCGCGCGCGCTGGGCATCGACCACAGGACGGCCGCCTTTTGCGCGCCCCCCGACTGGCCAAAGATCAGCACCCGCTTGGCGTCGCCGCCGAAGCGCTCGATGTTGTCGCGCACCCAGCGCAGTGCCAGCTCCAGGTCCAGGATGCCCACGTTGCCCGACGACGCGAATTCCTCGCCACCGCCAGGCAGATGCGCGTAGCCCAGCACGTTGAGGCGGTGATTGACGTTGACCACCACGACGTCGCCATGGGTGGCCAGCGCGGAGCCCTCGTACATGGGATTGGATCCGGAGCCGGCGGAGAACCCGCCGCCATGGAACCAGACCATCACCGGCCGCCGCGTCGAGTCGATGGCCGGCGTGTACACGGTCAGGTTGAGGCAATCCTCGCTCTCGAGGCTGCCGGCCTCGCTGCCAATGCCGCTAATGGCGGCGCGATTTGATCCCGGGGGCGAGGGCTTCGCCGCCGGATCCAGTTGCGGCGCGATGATGGCCTGCTTCGGCGCTTCGCGGATACCGGCCCACGGTTGCGGCGGCTTCGGCGGCATGAAGCGGCCTGCACCGGCAGTGGAGGCACCATAGGGCACGCAGAAGAATTTGTACCCGCCGTACAGGCCCTGCTGTCCGCGTACCTTGCCGGCCATGGTCTCGACGACCGCATCGCTGACCGCGGCGCCGCGCGCCAGTCCGCCACCGGCAGCGACCAGCGCAGTCATGCCTGCCAGCACTGCACGTCGGTCCATGGTCGTCATTGCCTGAAGGTCATTGCGGCATGAACTCCGCGCCCGGCGGCCGGCCGTCGGCGCCCCAGCGCTCGGAGGAATCCCAGTGCTCGGCGATCTTGCCGCTCTTCTCGTCGATGCGGAACACGTCGAACCAGGTCATCTCGTAGATGCTCTCCGGGTGCACGCGGTCGCGTACCCGGCGCACGAAACTGACCATCACGATGTCGCGCTCGGCAACGATGGAGATCACCGGCACCTTGATCAGCGGCACCACCGGCTTCGGTCTGCGCACTTCGCTGAACAGCTTGATCCAGGTGTCGCGACCGGACTGCACGTTGGGGTTGTGCTGGATGTATTCCGGGGTCAGGTAATTGGGCACCTGGTCCATGTGCCCGCCCTCGTAGCAGATGCGCCAGAAATCAAACACCAGCTGCTTGTTGCGCGCCAGCCGCGGGTCATCGCTCTTGAGCATTGCCAGCTGGTCGGCGGCCGGCACGGGCGGCACGCCCTGCGCATGGGCCAACGACAGGCTGCACAGCAGCAACGCACCCAGCACACCAGCGGACCTGTTCATGTCGCCCCCCGAGGATCTCGAGCACCCATTCTGCCACGCCACCCCGGCTTCGGCTGTGCTACAGATGGACCATGCACTTCGGCTTCGAACACAGCTACTCCAGGCTGCCGCCGCAGTTCTTCGCCGCCGTGGACCCGACCGCGGTGGCGACCCCCGAGGTCGTGATCTTCAACGAGCCGCTGGCGCGCTGGCTGGGCATCGACGTGCAACGCCTGCTGGCCGAAGCCGCCGAACAGCTGTCGGGCAAGACACTGCCGCAGGACGCCAGGCCCATCGCCATGGCCTACGCAGGCCACCAGTTCGCGCACTTCGTGCCGCGACTGGGCGATGGCCGCGCCATCCTGCTGGGCGAGCTGCGCGCCGCAGATGGTGCCCTGTACGACGTGCAGCTCAAGGGTGCCGGGCGCACGCCGTTCTCGCGCGCCGGCGACGGGCGCGCGGCCTTAGGGCCCATGCTGCGCGAGTACCTGGTCAGCGAGGCCATGTTCGCACTGGGCATACCCACCACCCGGTCGCTGGCGGTGGTCGCGACCGGGGAACGCGTGCTGCGCGAGGCACCCCAGCCCGGCGCGATTCTCACGCGCATCGCCGCCAGCCACCTGCGCGTGGGCAGCTTCGAGTACTTTGCGGCGCGCGGCGACACGGCCAGCGTGCGCACATTGCTCGACTACTCGATCCGGCGCCACTACCCGCAGGTCGCCACCGCGCCCAATCCGGCGCTGGCGTTTCTCGAGCAGGTCACCACTCGCCAGGCGGCGCTGATCGCGCAGTGGATGGCGGTGGGGTTCATCCACGGCGTGATGAACACCGACAACATGGCAATCAGTGGCGAGACCATTGACTACGGTCCCTGCGCATTCATGGACCAATACGATCCGGGCACCGTGTTCAGCTCCATCGACCATCGCGGCCGCTATGCCTACGGCAACCAGCCGGCGATCGCGCAGTGGAACCTGGCGCGCCTGGCCGAATGCCTGTTGCCGCTCATCGATTCCGACCAGACCGCCGCCGTTGCCCAGGCCACGGCCATGGTCGAGGCGTTCATGCCGCAGTTCGATGCGCAGTTCTGCCAGCGACTGCGCGGCAAGCTGGGCCTGTCCAGTGCACAGCAAGGTGACGCGGACCTGATCAGTGCACTGCTGGCGGTGCTGCGCGAGTCCCGGGCGGATTTCACGCTGACCTTCCGGTACCTGGCGCAGGCCGCGCTGGGGGCCGCGCACGAAGCGCCGCTGCGCGCCTTGTTCCCGCACCCGGCCAGCCTCGACGCATGGCTCGTGCTCTGGCGTGCGCGGCTGGATGCGGAACCGCTAGCCCCTGCCCAGCGGCGCGTGGCAATGCGCCAGGCCAACCCGGCCTTCGTGCCGCGCAACCATCGGGTCGAGGCGGCCCTGGACGCGGCCAATGCCGGCGACCTGGCGCCACTGCACACCCTGCTGGCCGTGCTGCAACGTCCCTTCGATGACCATCCGGACAGTGCGCTGCTGATGCTGCCGCCACTGGATTCCGAGCGTGTATTGCAGACTTTCTGCGGTACCTGACGGGTATAGTCGCGCCATGCTCCTGGCCACCCTCCTGGTACTCGCGCTGGTAGCGGCGATATTCGCGGTCACGCAGATCGGCGCGCTGATCACGGTGCTGTTCGTGATTGCGGTGCTGGTACTGGCCTACAAGCGCCTGCCGCTGCTGGCGTTCTCGGTGGTGTTCACGGTGCTGTTCATCGTGTATTCCTGGTTCGGCGATCCGTCCGGGCTGTGGAAAGGCCTGCTGCTGCTGATGCTGGTGCTGATGTGGCTGTTCAACGTCCGGCCCCTGCGCAAGGCGCTGATCTCGCGCCCGTTCCTCAAGACCTACCTGCGCCTGCTGCCGACGATGTCGCCCACCGAGCGTGAAGCCCTTGAGGCCGGTACGGTGTGGTGGGATGGCGAGCTGTTCACCGGCAAGCCCGATTGGGACAAGCTGCTGCAGGCGCGACCGGCGCAACTTACCGCCGAAGAACAGGCGTTCCTCGACGGTCCCTGCGAGGAACTGTGCGCCATGGTCGATGACTTCGACGTCACGCACCGACGCGCCGACCTGCCGCCGCAGGCCTGGGAGTTCATCAAGTCGCGCGGCTTCCTGGCCATGATCATCCCCAAGCAGTACGGCGGCCTGCAGCTGGGCACCTACGCGCAGTCTTCGGTGCTGATCAAGCTGGCCAGTCGCAGCATCGTGCTGAGCACCACGGTGGCGGTCCCCAACTCGCTGGGACCCGGCGAGCTGCTGGCGCACTACGGCACCCAGGAGCAAAAGGATTATTTCCTGCCGCGGCTGGCGCGCGGCGAGGAGATCCCCTGCTTCGCCTTGACCAGCCCGACCGTGGGTTCGGATGCGGCCTCCATCAGCGACACCGGCATCGTGTGCCGCGGTGAGTACCAGGGGCGCGAGGTGCTGGGCGTGCGGCTTAACTTCTCCAAGCGCTACATCACCCTGGCACCGGTGGCCACGCTCATCGGGCTGGCGTTTCGCATGTTCGATCCGCAGCGCCTGCTGGGTGGCGCAGAGGACATCGGCATCACCTGCGCGCTGCTGCCGCGCGCCACCCCCGGCATCACCCTCGGCCGGCGTCACTTTCCGCTCAATATCCCGTTCCAGAACGGACCCATCCAGGGCAAGGACGTGTTCGTGCCGCTGGACACCATCATCGGCGGCGTGGCGCAGGCCGGCCATGGCTGGCGCATGCTGATCGAGCAACTATCGGTGGGCCGGTGCATCTCGCTGCCGTCCTTTGCCACCGGGGGTGCACTGACGGCGGTGTGGACCACCGGCGCCTATGCGCGCATCCGGCGCCAGTTCGGACTGCCGGTGGGCCGCTTCGAGGGCGTCGAACAGGTCATCGCGCGGATGATGGGCACGGCCTACGTGATGAACGCGGCGCGCTCGGTCACCACCGGCGCGATCGATGGCGGCGAGCGACCGGCGGTCCCGGCGGCCATCCTCAAGTATCACGTCACCGAGATGGGCCGCGTTGTCAGCGCCGACGCGATGGACGTGCATGGCGGCAAGGGCGTGATGCTGGGCCCGCGCAACTACCTGGGGCGCGGCTGGCAGTCGACGCCCATCGGCATCACCGTCGAGGGCGCCAACATCCTGACGCGCAACCTCATCATCTTTGGCCAGGGGGCGATCCGCTGCCACCCGTTCGTGCTGCGCGAGATGCAGGCGGCACGCGGCACCGATGGCGAGCGCAGTGTCGACGCCTTCGACCGCGCACTGTTTGCGCACCTGGGCTTCTCGATCTCCAACGCCGTGCGCTCGCTGATCATGGCGGTCACCTACGCGCGGTTCGAAAGCGTTCCGGGCAACCTGCCCATCCGTCGCTACTACCAGCACATCGAGCGCTTCTCCGCGTCATTTGCCTTTGCCACCGACGTGGCCATGCTGTCCCTGGGCGGGTACCTCAAGAAGAAGGAAAACCTGTCCGCGCGCCTCGGCGACGTGCTGTCCTATCTTTACCTGGCCTCCATGGTGCTCAAGCAGCATCACGATGCCGGGTCGCCGGTCGAGGACCAGCCCATCGTGGAGTGGGCCTGTCGCGACCTGCTGTATCGCGCGCAGGAACAGCTGCATGGCTTCCTGCGCAACTTCCCCAACCGCCTGCTGGCCATGGTGCTGCGGGCGCTGATCTTTCCGCGCGGCCGGACCTATTCGGCCCCCGCCGACAAGCTCGGTGCACAGGTGGCCGAGCTGGCCCTGACCCCGTCGGCCTCGCGCGAGCGCCTGTGCCGCCACGCGTTTCGATCCGCCGTGGCCGACAACCCGCTGGCGGAGTTGCACGAGGCACTGCAGCTGGCGCAGGTGGTGGAACCGATCGAGCGCAAGCTGCGCATCGACGGCATCAAGACCGGCCGGGTCACGGCGCTGGATGTCGCCGGGCAGGTGGCCCAGGCACTGCAGCTGGGCATCATCGATGACGCGCAGGCCAGCGCACTGCTCGACTATGATCGGCGCATCATGCGCATCATCAACGTCGATGATTTCGACCCCAGCGAGCTGCCGGCCGGCACTGCGGCCCCGCACTAGCCCATGTACCTTCCGTTCTTCGGCCTGTCCGAGAAGCCCTTCGCGATCACGCCGGATCCGCGCTACCTGTTCCTGGGTGAGCGGCACGCCGAAGCCCTGGCCCATCTGGTCTACGGCATCACCGAGGCGGGTGGATTCATCCAGCTGACCGGCGAGGTGGGCACCGGCAAGACCACGATCATCCGCTCGCTGCTGGCGCGCCAGCCTGACAATGCGGAAATCGCGCTGATCCTCAACCCCGGCATGAACGCGCCGGAGTTCCTGCTGACCATCTGCGAGGAACTGGGGGCACCGGTCCCGGCCTCCGCGGTCGGCAGCGTCAAGGAACTGGTCGATATCCTCAACCAGCACCTGCTGCAGGCCCATGCGCAGGGCAAGCGCGTGGTGCTGGTGTGCGACGAGGCACAAAACCTCTCGCCGGAACTGCTGGAGCAGGTGCGGCTGCTGACCAACCTGGAAACCGACACGCAGAAGCTGCTGCAGATCATCCTGATCGGGCAGCCAGAGCTGCGCGACCTGCTGGCCCGCAATGACCTGCGGCAACTGGCGCAGCGCGTTACCGGTCGCTATCACCTGGACCCGCTGTCGCGCAGCGAATCGGCCGCCTACGTCAAGCACCGGCTGCGCATTGCCGGGGCCACGGCCGATATTTTCACCGCCGGCGCCCAGGCCGAGTTGTATCGCACCAGTGGCGGCGTCCCACGACTGATCAACATCATCAGTGACCGCGCGCTGCTGGGCGGCTACACGGAAGACCGCCATGAGATCACCGCCGCCATGGTTCGCCGGGCGGCGTCGGAAGTGTTCGACCGGCGCGTGATCCCGCACTGGTTGCCCTGGGTACTGGGCGCGGCAACGCTGATCGTCGTGACCGGTGGCGCGATGGCCGCCTGGTCGCTGTACCAGCGCGCACATCAGGCTGTGCCATTGCCTCAGGTGGCGGTCACGACGCCGGCTGCGCCGGCGCAGCCGCCTGCGCCATCGCCCGAGCCGGTGGCTCCCCCGCAGCTGGCGACCTTGCTGCGCGACGCCGCTGCAGTGACCGGACTGGATGGCGCCTACACCCGATTGTTCGTCTTGTGGTCGGCCCGCTACGTGGCCGGCTCAGAGGACGCCTGCTCGCAGGCACTGCGCCAGGGCCTGGAGTGCCTCGATGAGGAAGGCGGCTTTGACGTGTTGCGGCGCTTCAATCGCCCGGCCATCCTGCCGGTAGCCGATGGCAACGGCACCATCCACCAGGTGGTAGTCACGAAACTGACGCCGGACACGGCGCAGCTGCTGATTGGCGACGCCACGCACGAGGTGGCACTGTCCGACCTGGAGCAGCACTGGCGCGGGGACTTCCAGCTGTTGTGGAAGCCCCCGCAACTGGACACCCGCAATCTCTCGCTCAACATGCAGGGGGAGCCCATCGGGGTGCTGCGTAACCGGCTGCGCCAGTGGGCCGGCCTGGCCCCGGAAGCCACGCCCAACCAGGTGTTCGACGCTTCCCTGGAGTCGCTGGTCAAGCAATTCCAGCTGCGCAATGGCCTGGCTGCCGATGGCGTGGCCGGCATCCAGACCCAGGCGGTGCTCGACGGGGCGCTGGCCGCTGTCAACACACCGCTGCTAAGCGCCGTAAATCCGTAGGGCATCGCATGTCATTCATTCTCGACGCACTGAAAAAATCCGAGGCCGAGCGCAATCGCAAGTCCGGACCGGTGTTGATGGACATGCGCATCGCGCCAGCGCGACGGCACCTGCCCGTCTGGGTATGGGTAATCGCCATCGTCCTGCTGGCAAACCTGGCGCTGCTGGGCTACGCGTTGCTGCGCAGTGGCGGCCGGCAGGCGCCGGTGGCAGCACCCGTGGCCGCCGCACCGGCGCCGGTAAATGCAATACCGGCCGTGTTGCCGCCGCCGGTGCTGCCGCCACCGGCCACCGAGCCTGCCCGCAATCGCGACCTGCCTGCCGCTGCACCGGCCACCGGTGGCCTGGTCATGCAGAGCAATGCCGTGGTCAGTCCAAACAATCCGGTCGCGCCGCCCATCAGCGCAGCGGCCGCAGCGCCCGCGGTTGCCCCCCCTGCCAACCTGCCCAGCGACGACGACCTGCGTGCCAGCGGGGTGACCCTGCCGGAACTGCACCTGAGCCTGCACGTCTACGACGACAATCCCGCCAATCGATTTGTGCTGCTCAATTCCTCGCGCCTGCGCGAAGGCCAGGAAACCGCCGAGGGCGTGCGGGTCGAGCGCATCGACCCCGCCGGCGTGGTGCTGTCGTGGCGCGGTCGGCAGTTTCGCGTGCGTCCGGGCAGCTAGTCCGCGGATCTATTCGGCGATGTACCAGTGCTTGTCGATCTGCTCCAGCAACAGCTGCGCAAACGGCAGTCCCTGGCCGCGCAGGTCATACACGGCGCGCGTCCCGGCGTAGTCGTAACGCGGCATGAGGTCCCGGGCCACGCGCAGCGCCACCAGCAGGCGCTCGCGCACCTCCGGTCGTGACTCGCAGGTGCTGATCAGCGACTTCAAGGCCTTGGCCGAGGTGGTGCGCCGGAAGTTGGGGCTCATCTGCTTGTTGTAGTAGTCGTCGCAATGCACGGCTACCAGGTTCTGCTCGGCCTGCGTCAACAGCTCGTTGATCGCCTTTGGATTGCCGGGCGCTGTCTCGGGTGCGGCATCGGTTGCCGCTATGCGGCCGGCGGCCTGCACCTGCGCGCGGCCCGACACCAGGTCTTCGAGTCTGGCCTGCAACTCCAATGGCACTGCAGCCTTCCAGTCCTTGCCCCAAGGCACCAGTGACACCAGCACCGGCACGCGTACGGTGCCGTGGTCCTTGGGTGGCTGCCCGCGTCCCACCAGGTGCACCATGCCGCCGCTGTCGGGAATTGCCGCCAGCCACTCGATGCGCTCGAACACGCGCCCACCCGGCTGCAGCCGGCCGGCAAGGGCGGCAAAGAAATCCAGCGAGGTCAGCCGCTCCAGGTCCGTCAGGGGCATGCCCACGCCGAACAGGCGACCGCGGATGATGTTCTCGCCCCGATCCGATTCCAGGCGCATTTCATCCATCACGCGCTTGCGCAGCAGGTCCAGGTGGTCCGGGTGGATGGCATGGGCGATGGCCTGCCCATCGCCCGAGGCGACGGCAGCCAGGAACTCCTCGGCAGCGTGGTGCTGGCTGGTACTGCCGCTGTCGGCCAGGGCCGGCGACAGCAGCCCCGGCAGCAGTAGCAAGGGCACCCATCGGCGCACCCAGCGCCGCGATATGTCATTCATGATCCAGTCCTCAGTCGCCGGCAGCGGCGGGCGACGCACATCACAGATCGGAGAATCCCCATTGGCGCAAGGTTGTACCGTCCGGACAAGCCCGTAAAGTCCCCTGAAATCGCTGGAGAACTGGCCGTGACCGCCTATTCGAATACTAATGGTGTGGATGCCGCTGGCGGGCCAGATCGACGCCGGCAAGGCCAGCCGGCACCGCGCGTACTCATTGCGCTCACCAACGATCCGGCGCTGAGCCGTGCCGTGCAGGAGCTGGTCGCAAGTGGCATAGAGGTCGGCATCGTACAGAGCGCGCAGGCGCTGTCCGATGAGCTGGTGCAACATGCCTCGGCCATCGCGTTGATCGATTGCGCCACTGTCGATGCGCCCATCGAGGCGCTTGTGGATGCAATCTCCAAGCAGTTCCCCGACCTGCGACTGCTGGTGGCGGGGCACAGTGCCGAGCAGAACCTGCTGGCCACCCGCATCGAACGGCAAACCGTCTTCCGCTTTGTCCACAAGCCTGCCTCCTCCCAGCGCCTCAAGCTGTTCCTCGATGCCGTCGGTCGGCAATCGGATGCGCCGCGCACCGGTACGGCGCCCAGCGAATCGACCCGCGGCGCAGCGCCGGCGGTCAAGGTGCGGGCAACGCCCGGCACTGGACTGGGCGGCGGCTCCAAGTCGCGCCTGACTGGCATGGCAATCGGCATTGGCATCGTGCTGGCCATCGCAGTGGGTGTCTGGCTGTTCTGGCCCAGCGGCAAGAAATCGGCGCCGCCGCAGGTGGTACCGGTGGCAAGCGCTACCGCCGGGCCGGTGGGTGATCTCATCAGTCGCGCGGATCAGGCATTCGCCGCGGGACACTACGTGGCCAGCGATGGCTCCAGCGCCGCGGAACTGTACCGCGATGCGCTCAAGGGCGACGGCAAGAACCAGGTCGCCCGCAGTGGATTTGATCGCAGCATCGAGTACGGATTGCGCAGCGCCGAAGAGGCGTTGCTGGCCAATCGTGTCGACGCCGCGGCCGGCGTCGCCGAGACGCTGCGGCTGTTGGTGCCTGGCAATTCCCGCCTGGCATTCCTGCAGGCGCAGGTCGACAAGGAATCCGCGCGCGTCAGCGCCGACACCACCCAGCGCCAGGCACAGGAAGCCAAGCAGGCACGCATCAAGGACAGCCTGGACATGATGTCCGAGGCCATGGGCCGTGGGGCGCTGCTGGAACCGGCGCGCAACAATGCCGTGTTTCATTTCCGGGCCGCCGCCGACGTCAGCTCCTCCGACCCGGCCGTGCGCAACGCGCGCGACTCACTGGTGGCCGCGCTGCTGACCGCAGCGGACAACGAGCTCACTGCACAGCACCTTGCCCCGGCCACCCGCCTGGTGGATGCGGCCACCAGCATCAACAGTGGCGCGCCGGGATTGGACGTATTGCGTCGGCGCATTCGCGAGCAGCAGGCGGCGGCCGCAGCCGCGGCCACCCCGGTTGCCGCGCCAGCCCCGCCGCCGGTGCCCGTGGCCGCCGCGCCAGCGCCAGCCCCGGCGGAAAAGCAGGATGCGATCGTTGCCGAGTCGGCATTGCAACGCATCAGCAAGGTGGATCCCACGTACCCGCAGCGCGCCCTTGAGCAGCTGACCTCCGGCTGGGTGGAGTTGCAGTTCACCGTGGCCACGGATGGATCGGTGCGCGACGTGGTGGTGATGGATGCGCAGCCGAAAACGGTCTTTGACCGCAGCGCCATGACGGCCCTGCGCCGCTGGCGTTACCAGCCGGTGATGCGCGATGGCGCAGCGGTGGCGCAGCGCGCGCACATCCGCATGCGCTTTACCGCAACGGACCAGAAGCGCTGACCAACTCGTGACTGCCGCCATGCGATTCCTGGTCGTAGCCGACGACCCCCAGTTCGGCGCATGGTTGCGCCACCGCATCGAGGCACTGTGCGAGGACTGGGGCGTCGACACCGAGACGGTCGATGCCTTTGAACGCCGCTTGACCCCCGGCAGCCTGGCAGACTACGACCTGTTGATGGTGGTGTTGCGGTTCTCCACCGATGCCATTGCCCATGGCACGCCGTGGCTGGAGCGCCTGCGCGAAATCCCGGAATTGCCGCAGTTCATGGTCATCGCCGAGGACGGTGATGAACTCACCGCCGTGCAATCCATGCGCCTTGGCGCCATCGACTACCTGCCGCGGCGCCTCATCACCCCGGAGCTGCTGCGCGCCGGCATTACCCAGTGCCTGGACCAGCAGGTCGCGCGCGACGACGCGGCGGCGGCCGCGCCGGTGCGACCGGGCCGGGCAACCCCCCTGCCCCGCGAGTTGATTCCGCGCTACCAGCTGCTCGACACGCTGGGCGAGTCGCCGCGCGCCATGGTGTACCTGGCCGCCAGCGAAGCGCTCAACCGCAATGTCGCGCTCAAGGTCAGCCAGCGATCGGAAACCGACGAAGCCCAGTTCTCACGCGAGTACGCCGCCATCGGTGCCATGCGTCACCCCGCGGTGGTGGACATCTACGACTACGGCGTGTTCGACGGCCGCGAATACATCGCCATGGAGTATTTCCCCTGTGGCGACCTCAAGGCGCGCATCCTCAACCCCATCACCGAGGGCGAGGCTCTCGACTACCTCAAGCGCATCGCCGTGGCGCTGTCGGTCATCCATGGCGAGGGCATACTGCATCGCGACCTGAAGCCGCCCAATATCATGTTGCGCGAGGATGGCCAGGTGGTGCTGATCGACTTCGGCCTTGCCAAGCACCTGCACAGCGGCACCCGCAGCACTGCCGCGGGGGTGCTGCGCGGCTCACCCTATTACATGAGTCCGGAACAGGCGCAGGGCGAAGAGCTGGACAGCCGCAGCGACCTGTACAGCCTGGGGGTGATCTTCTTCGAGATGCTCACCGGCAGCAAACCCTACCTGGGAGCCACCGCATTCGAGGTGCTGCAACAGCATGTATCGGCGCCGCCACCGGAGTTGCCCGAAGGACTGCGGCAACACCAGGCGCTGCTCGACGGGCTCATTGCCAAGGCGCGCGACGATCGCTTTGCTTCCGCTGACGACCTGCTGGCGAGCCTGGCTCAGGCAGCGGCGTGAGCATCTATGATGCGCCCCTGGCGCTGCTGATTGCCGGATCCGGCAATGTGGCGTTGCGCATCGACGGCGCCAATGACGTCATCGCGGTGTGCAACCGCGTCCAGTTGCTCTCGTGGATGAAGGTCGACGATTTCCAACCCGGCGCCGGCGTGGGGCTGGCCCAGGTGCTGGAGACACTGTTCGATGCGCCGGTGGCGCAGCGCCTGCTGCTGCAGGTGGATGCACTGCGCGCCACGTCGCAGGCCGTGCCATCACTGGGCAACCTGGTGCCGGCGCGCACCGAGCGCCTGGCACCACGACAACGCAGTTTTGAAGTGGCGCTGCACCCGCTGGACGCGGAAACGGAGCGCCAGGTGGTGCTGTTGCTGACCGATTGCAGCGAGCGCCAGGAACTGGTACTGGCACTGGAGGAGGCGCGCGCCACGCGCGACCTGGCCCTGGCCGCGCTGCGCACCGACGCTGCGGCCATGCGCACGCTGCGTGAATCGGGCGTCGCCGCGGTGGCGACCATCCGGGCAACGCTGCGCCTGACGGCGCGCAGCCAGGAAGCGCTGCACGAAAAACTCACCCGCATGCAGCATGAAGCCGACGCGCTTGGCGGACAGGCGCAGGTGCTGGCCGTGACCGCCCTGGTCTTGGCCTGCGAGTCGCTGACCCGCGCACTGGTTGCCCTGCGGCAGAAGGAAGTCCTCAGCGGCGATGAATTGCTGCCCCTGGCGCCGCGCATCGATGCCATTGCCGTGGCGCTGGGGGATTTGCAGCGCATTGACGAGCAGCGCGCGCCGCTGGCGCCAACGGCCTCGTCGGTCGCCCGTCGGCGCATCGCACCGACGGGTGTTCCCTGGCATGAAGCCAGCGAGAGCCGCTGGCGCACCTATGTTCACCAGACCGGCGACGCGCTGGGCGTGCTGGCGCGACTGAAGATGACTGGCGCCGAGCTGGTGCCGCCGCGCCATCGCCGCCATGTCGATGCGATCCTGGGACCCTTGCTCGACAACGCCCTGCAGCACGGCATCGAGGATCTTGAACGGCGCCTGCAGGCCGACAAGCTGGCCACCGGCCAGATCACGGTGACCTTCCGCGACATTGGCAGCGAAGGCATTGAAATGAGCGTGCACGACGACGGCGCCGGCTTCGACGTGGAGCGCATCGGCCGCGCCGCAGTCGCCAGCGGCCTGTTGACGGAAGCGACCCTGGCCAACCGCGACGAAGCGAGCCTGGTGGGCCTGATCTTCCGGCCGGCATTCAGCACCGAGGGCCTGCCGGGCAACAGCGGCCGCGGCCGCGGCATTGCTTCGGTGCGCAAGACCGTCACCAACCTTGATGGCAAGATTGCGGTGGCCACGAAACGCGGCCGCTATACGCTCTTTACCATCCGACTGCCAGCCCTGTCCGCGGCGACGGCGCGGGTCCTGCGTCGCGCGCAAGCCGCTCCTTGACAAGCCATTGCGCTGGCGAGTGCAATGCTCCTGAAAGGATTCGGGGGCGAACATGCATCTGGTGGACACGACGCTGTTTTTCTCGCCAACGAGCGGCGGCGTCCGACGCTACCTGACTGCCAAGCATGACTGGCTTGCCAACCGGGAACCCTGGACGCATTCCCTGCTGGTGCCCGGCACGCACACGCACCTGCAACGCGGCGGTATCAGCACCGTTGCCGGGACAAAGGTTCCCGGCACGTTCAACTACCGCCTGCCGCTGACCCCCGGCGTGTGGAGCGCCATGCTCGAGGAGCTCGAGCCTGACCTGATCGAAGCCGGCGATGCGTTTCATCCGGCCTGGTGCGCCATCCGCGTGGCGCAGCGACGCCGGATTCCCTGTGTGGCGTTCTTCCACTCGCACCTGCCACGCCTGGTGGACATGCGCTGCGGATCGCTCCTCAGCGCCGGAGTGGCGCGCTATGTGCGCTGGATATACCAGCGCTTTGACCTGGTCCTGGCGCCCAGCCGCATCATGTGCGACTACCTGCGCGCCCTGGGCCTGCAGCGCGTGGCCCTGCAACCGCTGGGCGTCGATGCCAGCGTGTTTAATCCGTCACGTCGCAACGAGAACTTGCGTAGCGAACTGGGACTGGCCGCCGATACGCGCCTGCTGATTTACGCCGGTCGATTCTCCGAGGAAAAGAACCTGCCGCTGCTGCACCAGGCAATGGCGCAACTGGGTCCGCGCTACCACCTGCTGCTGGTCGGTGGTGGCGAGCGCCGCCGCGCGGCGGCCAACATCACCGTCTGGCCCTATCGGCGCGACAGCGTGGAGCTGGCCACGGTACTGGCGTCGGCAGATGCACTGATCCACGCGGGTACCCACGAGACCTTTGGCCTGGTGGTGCTGGAGGCCATGGCCTGCGGTCGCCCGGTGGTGGGCATCCGGGCCGGGGCCGTGCCGGAACTGGTCGATGAATCCGTCGGGGTGATGGCGGCGCGAGCCGACAGCATGCTGCTGGCCAATGCCGTACGCGATCTATACGACCGGGATATCGAGGCCCTGGGCCAGAGCGCGCGCGCACGGGTGCTGGCGCGATTCACCTGGGAAAAGGCGCTGCTGCTGCAGCTTGGCGCCTACGCTGCCTTGAGCGAGAACACGCGCAGCCTGCCCGAAGGCTGGGCAACGGCCAGGCGCCTGCCATCGGGTGACCAGCAGGTCATGCCCGCCGGACCATCCAGCAGCTGAATATCCAGCGCCGTGCGGGTTCGTGAACCCGGGCGCCACAGCACCACGCGCCAGTCCCTGCCGGCAGACACCAGGTACGGACCGACGCCTTGCCAGGCCAGTGATTCAATGCGCTCCTCGTGCGCATCCAGCTGCAGCGGCTCGCTGCCTTCGGGCCCACGCCCGGAAAAATCCCAGACCACGATGCCGGTCGCGCCCGTCGAAGCCGTGGCCAGCAGCCGGCTGTTGGCGCTCCACGCCGTCAGGTGCACCTTGCCCTCGTAGCCGCTCATGCGCGAGCGCTTCTGGCTATTGAGGTTGCGGAAGTTAAGGGTGCCGTCGGCCAGTCCGCTGGCGGCGACCTTGAGGTCCGGACTGACCGCCAGGGTCATGGGCGTGCCTTCGAGCAGGAATTCGGTGACCTTGCCGCCGCCGTCGGTACGGTCGACAAACAGCGCCCCATTGCCCGCCGCGAGCAGTTCCTCGCGGCCGCGCCACGCCAGATGCGACAACGGTCGACCGTGACCGGTCAACACCAGCTGCTGCGCGCCGGCAGCGTCGAACACCAGCACATCGCGTCCGGACACAAACGCAAACCGCTGCCCGTCGCTGCGAAAGCTGGCGCCGATGGGCCAGTGCAGTGCCTTGTGCACGACACGGCCCTGCAGCGGCATGCCGGCGTCCGCCGCAGCCTCCATGTTCCACAGTCGCACCGTGCCGTCCTGCCCGGCACTGAGCAGCGTCGAGCCCTTGGGCTGCCAGTCCACCGCCAGCACGCCCGGTGCATGCGTGCCCAGTTGCGACACCGCGCCGCTTTGCACATCCAGGCGCAGCAGCTTGCCCTCCCCGCCGCCGACAATCAGCGCGCCGGAATCCGGTGACCAGGCCAGATCGGTCGGAAAATCGTCGATCAGGATAGCCGGCCCGGGGATAAGCGCTGCGGTGGTCACGCGATGCAGGCGGAAAAGCCCGCCAGGAACTCATCACGATCCAGCTTGCGGCCGATGAACACCAGCTGGCTGGCGCGCGCAGCGCTGCCCCAGGGACGGTCGGGCCGCCCGTCAAACATCATGTGCACACCGTGGAAGACGTAGCGGCGCTCGTCACCCTTGATGTTGAGCACGCCCTTCATGCGCAGGATGTCCTCGCCGCGACTTTGCAGCAGGTAGGACAGCCAGTCATTGACCTTGCGTGCGTCCAGCGCGCGCTCCTCCTGGATGCCAATCGAGCTGATCTGCTCATCGTGGTGATGGGAGGCAAACGCACGCTGCGCCACCGGGGCGCTGTCCAGCGCCAGGCCGAACTCTGCCGGTGCATGCTCGGTAAACAGGGCGTAGGCGCCAGGGGTTGCAATGTCGATGCAGAACTGGCCGCCCATGCACCCCATGGCCAGCGCCCATGGCGCATCGGCTGGCTGCAGGTGATCGCCGCTGTCCACGGCGCGCGCGGCCTCGGCGAACACGCGCACCGCAGGCTCGATCCGCCCGGCCAGCGCATCGCCGGTTGCCGCGGCCATGGGCAGCAACGCCACTTTCAGTGCCGCGTGCGAGTGCCCGTGACCGTCATGATCGTGTTCATGATGCTCCTGGACGTGATGCATGGTCGTGATCATGGTCGTGCTCATGGTCGTGATCATGGTCATGGCCATGCTCACCGGCCGCACGCAGGATGTGCCGCCCGGCGGCCAACTGGTAGGCGCCGGCCCATTCGAACGGGTACTGCGGTTCGAGGAACGTGGCATCCACCGCCAGCGCGCGGTCCAGGTCAAATGCCCCCAGCCCCAGCACCGCGTCGATGGGTACCTCGGCGTTGAGCGCGCGCACGATGCGCGCGCTGCCATTGATGCCACGGATGCGCTGCTCCAGACGCGCCAGGTCAGTGGGCTGCACCAGGTCGGTCTTGTTGAGTATCACCACGTCCGCGAAGCCCACCTGCACGGCCGGCTCGGTCAGCTGGCCCAAGTGCTGTTCGAAATGCCGCGCATCCACCAGCGTGACGATGGCGTCGACCACGAACTGCTCGCGCAGGTCGTCATCGAGGAAGAACGTCTGCGCCACCGGGCCGGGATCGGCCATGCCCGTGGTCTCGATCAGCACGTAGTCGAAGCGCTCGCGCCGCTTGAGCAGCTGCCCCAGCACGCGGATCAGGTCGCCGCGCACCGTGCAGCAGATGCAGCCATTGCTGGTCTCGAAGATCTCCTCTTCCGCGCCGATCACCAGCTGGTGGTCGACGCCGACCTCGCCGAATTCGTTTTCGATCACCGCGATGCGCTTGCCGTGGTTTTCCGACAGGATGCGGTTGAGCAGCGTGGTCTTGCCGGATCCGAGGAACCCGGTGAGCACGGTGACGGGAATGCGTGGACTTGGACTCATGAGCGGTTTCTTCTCTCCAGCAACAGTTGCACGGGCCGCAACGACACCGCTCGCAGCAGCAGCCACCAGCGCGCGCGGCGCAGCCAGGGCGCCGGCCGCGGCGGCACGGCGGCAAAAAATTCCCGTTCCAGCGACGTATGCCTGGGCGGCGTGCGCGCCGGATCATTCATGGCGCACCCGCCGTATCCATCTCCCACACCGTGATCGGGCAGTCGCGCCGCAGCCAGAACCCGGCGCCCAGGTGCCGGAACTTGCGTCCCAGTTCACGCCGGTACCAGGCCCCACCGCGCAGCGCCACCGCCGGGTCGGTGCGGGACTGGTCGCAGTTTTGTTCCCAGTCCTCGCGCGTCAGTACCCCGAAGTACAGCAGGCCGCGGCACACGCGGGCCAGGTGGCGCAGCGCGCGCTGGGTTTCTGGCGCGTCCAGGTACTGCAACACGTCGTAGCAGATCACCAGGTCAAACTGTTCGCGGCGCCGGAAATCCTGGATCCCGCCATGAATCCAGCCGTAGCGCCGGCACAGGTAGCCGCTGACCTCGAGCCCGGTATAGCTGGCCCGTGGCAGGGCCTTGCGCAGCGGCCCGCGCAGCAGCCCCACGCCGCAGCCGGCATCGAGGATGCGCCGCACCGGCAACCCCAGGTGGGCCGCAAAGGCCGCGATTAGGCGGCCGCGGGCGTTCATCTCGGCCCGGTTGGTCACCGCCGTGCGCGGGTTGAAATAAAAGCGCTGGTAGTAGGCGCGGTCAAATTGTTCGTCGCCGGCCTCGATGCTAGGGGTTTTGCTGGGCTCAATGCGGGTCACGATCACTATCCGGTGGTAGCGCGGTACGATAGGGGGTCATGTCAGGCAAGTCCCCCCGTGTCGGTTTCGTCAGCCTCGGCTGTCCCAAGGCGCTCGTCGACTCGGAGCGAATCCTGACGCAGTTGCGCATCCGTGGCTACGAGATTTCGCCCAGCTACGAGTCCGCCGACCTGGTCGTGGTCAACACCTGCGGCTTTATTGACAGCGCCATCGACGAGTCCCTGGAGGCCATTGGCGAGGCGCTGGAGGCCAACGGCAAGGTGATTGTGACCGGTTGCCTGGGGGCCAATCCCCAGCGCATCCGCGACCAGCACCCGCGGGTGCTGGCCGTCACCGGACCGCATGCCACCGAGCAGGTGCTCGAGGCCGTCAATGAGCACCTGCCACGGCCCCACGACCCGTTCAACGACCTGGTGCCGGCGCAGGGCATCCGGCTCACGCCGCGCCACTATGCCTATCTCAAGATCTCCGAAGGCTGCAACAACAAGTGCAGCTTCTGCATCATCCCGTCGCTGCGCGGCCTGCTGGTGTCACGGCCGCTGGCCGACGTGATGCAGGAAGCCGAGCGCCTGGTGGCCGCTGGCGTGCAGGAACTGCTGGTGATCTCGCAGGACACCAGCGCCTACGGCGTCGACCTGCGCTATCCGCCGACCACGCTGCACGGCGAACACTACGAGACCCGTTTCGTCGACCTGGCGCGCGCGCTGGGCACGCTGGGCGTGTGGGTGCGCATGCACTACGTCTATCCGTATCCGCATGTGGACGACGTGCTGCCGCTGATGGCCGATGGCCGCGTGCTGCCCTACCTCGACATCCCCTTCCAGCATGGCAGCCCGACCGTGCTCAAGCGCATGAAGCGGCCGGCCCACGCCGAGAACACCCTCGCGCGCATCCAGGCCTGGCGCAGCGCGGTGCCGGATCTCACGCTGCGCAGCAGCTTCATCGTCGGCTTTCCCGGCGAGACCGACGCAGAGTTCGAGGAGCTGCTGGACTGGGTGGACGAGGCGCAACTGGACCGCGTTGGCTGCTTCAAGTATTCCCCCGTCAATGGCGCAAAGGCCAACGACTTGCCCGATCCGGTGTCGGCCGACGTGATGGATGAGCGTTACGCGCGGTTCATGCAGCGTGCCGCAGCCATCTCCGAGGCGCGGCTGGCGGCAAAGGTGGGCCGGCAGCTGAAGGTGCTGGTCGACCGCGTGGTCGGCAACGATGCGACCGCGCGCACCGCCGGTGATGCGCCGGAGATCGATGGCGTGGTCAACGTGAAGCAGGCGCGGCAACTGCGTGCCGGGGAATTCGCCACGGTGAGAATTACCGCGGCGGGCACCTACGACCTGGCGGCAGTGCCGGCCTGAGGGTGCTTGGTAGCCGGCAAAGGCACGCCGGGCGCCAACGCTTAGTGCGCAGCGAACGCGCCCGCGCGAGGCAGCCCCTGAAGTGCGCGCAGTGAGTGTTCGCTGATCTGGATGAAATCCTTGCTGATGCGCTCGTGTTTGCGCAGACGATCCCAATAGGACTCGGCCATCTGTCGTGCGCGGGGCCATACCGGCAATGTAGCTGCGCTGGGCGGCGCAGGCTGCAGCTGGCGCGCAATGATCTGATCGCTCTGCGGCGCAAACAGCATTGGCAGCATGTCGTAGACCGGGGCGAGGCTGAATGTGGCGTCGTAGCGATCGTAGAAACTTAAGTTTCCGAAGTGCCGATCGGTGTTGCCGATCAACTCCCCGTAGGCGCTGAGCAGCCGGATCCTCGCCACATCATCCTGTGAGATCAGCCGTAGCGCACCCAGGCGCTGGGCAGCAGCAATCCAGTTGTCCAGCTGGCCATCATGCGCAGTGCCCAGGGCTTGCAGCGACACCACCCCGCGTCGACCTTCGGAACCGACCCGGTCAAAGCGCCTTACTTCAAGGAAGGTGCGATCGGCAAATTCCAGCACGCGCGAATCGCAGGCATTGATGCCTTGCTCGCGCAGCTGTTCATGAGCCACGTGCTCGGCAACCAGCAGGTCAGACCAACGCTGACCCAACACCGTGCCCCGCGGCGGGGAGAACTTGACCAGCATGTGGACGACTCGGTCCCCATCCTGTAACGGCACCGTGAACTTCGGTTGCTCGCCGTGGGCTGAGGAGCCGGCGGGCGTACCGGCCATGGCGGCACTGGCCATGGCCGGATAGACGATGGGGCGATCGGAAAGCTGTGCGGATGGGCGCCCGGCAACGGACTGAAGATATCGATCCAGTGCCGCGCCACCGGTGATCAGGTCGCCGATCGTGTCGGTACCCCGTTGTGTCAGGAAGGAGATGACGTGGTCATCGGACCAATCCACTACCCGATCGGGCAGCTGCAGCTCGGGAAAGGCACGCGGGACGGCACCACCCAGGAACCCTGCAGGCCGGGCGTCCTGGAGGAAATACGGCAAGCCGTCGCTAAGTCCCTGAAGCGCGGGCAATGCGCTTTTGAAGAAATACTGCTCCCTGTGCAGGGCGTACAGCCTGCCAAGCTCCCGGATCTTTCCCTGCCCATCGACCTGGTTAACGGGCCACTCTGAACCCACCGTGCCCACGGGCCGCCGCAGTCCATAACGCGCACCCCGGGTGGCCGATGTGCGCACCACGTGGCCTGCGCGTTCCAGCGCGCGCAGGGCGCCTGATAACGTGGGCTGAGAAACACCCAGCGTCTGTCCCAGGGTAGCCGCGGAGGCGACCCCCTGCTTCAGGCTCTGAATCAGGGCGGACTCGAGGTTGGCCATAAATAGATATTATTATAGATATAATCTAGAATCAAACCTTTACTATCAATGTATTAGATGCGAATCACAAATTTTAAAATGAAATTTATAATAGATGCTTTTCTAGATATCAGGACATTAAGTCCCTGCATCGACCCCAATTTTTCTTTCTGGCGACCCCGGTTCCAAGGACCAACCCCTGGTTGGGTCCTGTCCACTCCCGTGCAGGGGGCTCGCCTGGCACCTGTCCTGGACAGCGCAGCGGATCGGATCCGCTAGTTGCCGATCACTCGACGGTGACGCTTTTGGCCAGGTTGCGTGGCTGGTCCACATCCGTGCCGCGCAGGATGGCCACATGGTAGGCCAGCAGCTGCAGTGGCACGGTGTAGATGACCGGGGCCTGGAAGTAGCTCACGTGCCGCGGCATCTGGATCACGTGCACCCCATCGCTGGGCTCGATGCCGGATTCCGGATCGGCGAACACATACAGCTCCCCGCCCCGCGCGCGCACTTCCATCAGGTTGGACTTGAGCTTCTCGAGCAGGTCGTTGTTGGGCGCCACCGCAACCACGGGCATGTCCTGGTCCACCAGCGCCAGCGGCCCGTGCTTGAGCTCGCCGGCCGCGTAGCCCTCGGCATGGATGTAGGAGATTTCCTTGAGCTTCAGCGCCCCCTCCAGGGCAATCGGGTACAGCGCGCCGCGCCCGAGGAACAGCGCGTGGTTCTTGGCCACGAACCGTGCGGCCAGGGTGCGGATCTGGGAATCCAGCGTCAGGGTCTTCTCGATCATCCCCGGCAGCTCGATCAGCCGCGACACCAGCGTGCGCTCGTGCTCGGCATCCATGCCATGGGTCTTGCCCAGGGCGATGACCAGCAGTGACAACGCGGCGATCTGGGTGGTGAACGCCTTGGTGGAGGCCACGCCGATTTCCGGTCCGGCTCGGGTCAGCAGCACCAGGTCCGATTCGCGCACCAGCGAGCTCTCCGGCACGTTGCACACGGCCAGTGTCGCCAGGTACCCGGTCTGGCGCGCCAGCCGCAGCGCCGCCAGCGTGTCGGCCGTCTCGCCGGACTGCGAGATCGTCACGAACAGGGAATTCTCCGGCACCACGGCATTGCGGTAGCGGTATTCACTGGCGATCTCCACGCGACAGGGGATGCGGCAGATCTGCTCGATGAAGTACTGGGCCACCACCCCGGCGTGGTAGCTGGTGCCGCAGGCGACGATGCGCACGAACCCGACCCGCGGGAAGATCTCGGCGGCGCGGTGACCGAATACCGCCTCGAGCAGCCGGCCGTTGGCCACGCGCTCCTGCAGCGTGTTGGCCACGGCGCGTGGCTGCTCGTGGATTTCCTTGAGCATGAAGTGCTCGTACTCGCCCTTTTCCGCCGCCTCGGCCGTCAGCTCGCTGACCCGCACGGCGCGTTCCACGGAGTTGCCATCGGCGTCGAGGATGCGGATGGCCTCGCGGCGCACTTCCGCAATGTCGCCTTCCTCGAGGAACTGGAAGCGACGCGTTACCGGCAGCAGCGCCGACGCGTCCGACGCGACGAAGTTCTCGCCCTCGCCATGGCCGACCACCACCGGGCAACCCATGCGCGCCAGGATCAGCCGGTCCGGCTCCGCTTCGCTCAGGACCACCAGCGCATACGCGCCTTCCAGTTCGGCCACCGTGGCGCGCACGGCCTTGAACAGGTCGCCGAGGGTTCCCATGTGGTAGTGAATCCGGTGCGCGATGACCTCGGTGTCGGTCTCGGAATCAAACTGGTAGCCCAGCGCCTTGAGCTCGGTGCGCAGCTCGGCGTAGTTCTCGATGATGCCGTTGTGCACCACCGCCAGGCCGTCGCGTGACACGTGCGGATGCGCGTTGCGCTGGCTGGGGGCCCCATGGGTGGCCCAGCGCGTGTGCGCGATGCCGGTGTTGCCCGCAGTCGGGGATTCGTTTAGCGCCTCCTGCAGCATGCGCACCTTGCCCACGGTGCGCAGGCGCGCGACGTGTCCGTCCCCGGTGACCACTGCAATCCCTGCCGAGTCATAACCGCGATACTCGAGGCGCCGCAGGCCTTCCATGAGTACCGGCACGATGTCGCGTCCTGCGACTGCCCCTACGATTCCGCACATGCTGTCGAACGCTCCTGTGGGCTACTGGCCCGGACCGGCATTGTACTGTGCCCGATGATCCGGGGCGGCTGAACAACTAGCCCTTGCGTTTGGGTCGCTGCCATCCGTCGATGACGACCTGGCGCGCGCGCGCCAGCGTCAGCTTGCCTGGCGGCGCGTCCTGGGTGATGGTCGACCCCGCAGCCGTGGTGGCATTGGCGCCAATGGTCACCGGGGCGACCAGCATGTTGCCGGAGCCGATGAACACGCCATCCTCGATCAGCGTGCGCGCCTTGTTGACGCCGTCGTAATTGCAGGTGATCGAGCCGGCGCCCACATTGACGTTTGCGCCCACTGTCGCATCGCCCAGGTAGGTCAGGTGGTTGGCCTTGGAGTCGGGCCCGATGCTGCTGTTCTTTACTTCCACGAAATTGCCGATGTGTGCGCCGGCGGCCAGCGTCGTGCCCGGGCGCAACCGGGCGAATGGACCGATGACGCAGTCCGTCGCCGCGGTGGCACCATCCAGAATGCTGTTGGGATGCACCTGCGTGCCGGCACCAAGGCTCACGTTGCGCAGCACGCAGTTGGCACCAATGCGCACGCGGTCGCCCAGCTGCACCTGCCCCTCGAACAGCACGTTGGCGTCTATGAACACGTCGCGCCCCACGTGCAGTTCGCCGCGCTGGTCAAAGCGCAACGGATCGGCCAGGGTCACACCCATGCGCAGCAGCGCCTCGGCCCGTTCCCTGCGCAACACCGCCTCCAGCTGCGCCAGTTGCAGCCGGTCGTTGACGCCCAGCACTTCGAATTCGTTGGCCGCCACCAGGGTGGCCACAGCGATGCGGCCCTTGACCGCCATGGCGATGATGTCGGTGAGGTAGTACTCGCCCTGCGTGTTGTCGGAGCGCAGTTTGCCCAGCCACGCGCGCAGCAGGCGCGCCGGCGCCACCAGCACGCCGGTATTGCCTTCGCGCAGCTTAAGCTGCGCGCGCGACGCGTCCTTGTGTTCGACGATGCGGCGCACGCGACCGCGCGCACGCACCACGCGGCCATAGCCAGTCGGGTCGGTCAGCTGCACCGTCAGCAGCGCCAGCTTCCTGTCGGACGCCAGCCCGACCAGCTCACGCACCGTGGCAGCGCGCAGCAACGGGACGTCCCCATACAGCACCAGGACCAGGTGATTGTCCGGGATGTGCGGCATGGCCTGCTGCACGGCGTGGCCGGTGCCCTGCTGGCGCGCCTGCAGGGACCAGCTGATGGATTGATCGGCAAAGGCAGTGCGCACCTGTTCACCGCCATGCCCGTAGACCACATGCAGCGCCGCCGGCTGCAGGGTGCGCGCCATGTCGACCACGTGTTGCAGCAGCGGCTTGCCGGCCAGCGGCTGCAGGACCTTGGGCAGGTCCGAGTGCATGCGCTTGCCCTGTCCCGCCGCCAGGATGACTACCGACAGCGGGGGGTTACTGCTCTTGGCCATGGTTGAGGTTTGTTCCCAGGATGTGGTCGAAGTATTGGCTGGCGCCGACCTGAAACTGCCGCTCACCCACCCGATGAAACCCGATCCTGCCGTAGAAGGCCAGAGCCGCGGCGTTGCGCGAGTACACGCCCAGCAGCAAGCGCGCGCCGCCGGCATCGCGTGCGTACGTCGTGGCCTGTTGCATCAGCGCGCGACCCAGGCCCAGGCGCTGGAACGGATGCAGCAGGTAGATGCGCTTGATTTCCAGGTCATTGGTCGCCAGATCCGCCAGCGGCAGGTCCGGTGGACTGAGCACCAGGTAGCCCACCGGGGCCCGGCCCGCGCCGGCTTCCACCAGCCAGCAGCGATAACGAGGATCCGCCAGCCACGCAGCGTAGACGCCGGGCGCATGGTGCTGCTCGGTGTGCGCGAGAATGTCTTCGGCTGGCAGCAGCTGCGCGTAGCTTTCCAGGAACGTGGCCCGGCCCACCAGTGCCAGGCGCGTTTCATCCCCGCTGTGTGCCATGCGGATCGTCACGTTCGCCGGATCCGTGGTCACGGCGAAGCACTTACCCCGAAGGCGCGGCCAATCAGCGTGGTGGCGCCCATGGCGATGACGCCCCAGAAGGCCACGCGCATCGCCGCACGCCACTGCGGTGCACCGCCAAGGCGTGCGCCGAGGGCCCCCAGTATCATCAGCAGCGCCAGTGCGCCGCCAAACACGATCCCGGCCAGTCGTCCCCCGGGCACCAGCATGGCCAGCGCCAGCGGCACGGCCGCTCCGGAGGCAAACGACACCGTGGAGGCAACGGCGGCCAGCAGTGGCTGCGCGCGGTTGTGCTCCGTGATGCCCAGTTCGTCGCGTGCATGCGCCGCCAGCGCATCGTGATCGGCCAGCTGCGTTGCCACCTGGTCGGCCAGCTGCGGTGACAGGCCGCGCTGCACGTAGATGCCCGCCAGCTCGCGGTGCTCGGCCTCGGGCGTGGTCGCCAGTTCGTGCTTTTCGCGCGCCAGGTCCGCGTGCTCGCTGTCGGCCTGCGAACTGACCGACACGAATTCGCCGGCGCCCATCGACAGCGCGCCGCCGACCAATCCGGCCAGCGCGGCCATGATCGTCGCCGACGTGCCGATATTGGCCGAGGCTACGCCCACCACGAGACTGGAGGTGGAGATCAGGCCGTCGTTAGCCCCCAGCACGGCCGCGCGCAGCCAGCCGACCCGGTCAATCCTGTGGAATTCGCGATGATGCAATCTCATTGGTAGCGTCGCCCCTGCCAGTCAATAAAGCCCGCAGCGTGCTGGCCGCCCGGGTCCCGGTGGGTCCAGTGCAACAGACCCCCCTGTATATTCCAGATGTACTCGCCAAAGATGCTGACCGTGTCCCCGGGGCGCAATCCGTCCAGCCGCGGCGCCAGTTCGATGTTGTGGGCCACCAGCAGCGTCTGCCCGCTGGCGGTACGCACCACAAAGCGCTGGTGCGGTGATCCTTGCCTGTCATCTGCCAGGAGCCTGTCCACCGTGGCCTGCACGGCAATCATTCGTCCGTTGGCCTTGTCGGCGAACGCCCTTGCCGCCTCATCCCCGAAAGTCGCATGCTGCGCCGCAGAATCCGGGCCCTGGGGCAAACCGGATCCGGGCGCTGGGGCCTGCGCGATGGGGGATCTGCGGTCGGCAGGCTGGTGGTAGTACCAGATGGCCGCGACAATCGAGAAGACTGCTACGGCAATAATTTTATTCAAAGGCATGCTCGAGGCACCAGGAGTGCGAATCACTTTGATCTGAAAAGGTTTTCAGCGCCTGCCAACATCCATTACAGGAACCAAGGCGGCAGCAGCGCGGTCTATTCAAGTGCAGGGGCAGTCCATGGTCACGGTTGCCTCGATCGCATAATCTGCAACGCAAATGGGGTCAGGCTCGGTGAAAGATTCTCGCATCAAACAGCTTCTGGTTGCCCTGACGTTATCAGGGTGTGGCGCCGTGCTGGCAGCCCAGCCGGCGCCGGCCGTTGCCGACCACACCGAAGGCAAGGCCGGCTGGCAGCTGTTCGGCACCTATTGCACCGAGTGCCACAACGCGGATGACTGGGCCGGTGGCATCGCCTTTGACACCATGACCGAGGACGACATCCCCAAGAACATTGAAGTATTCGAGAAAGTGGTGCGCAAGCTGCGCAGCCAGCAGATGCCGCCCGGCGGACACAAGGTTCCCGACCAGGCCACGCGCAAGGCGCTGGTCTCCTGGATGGAAGGCAACCTGGATGAGGCCGGCAAGGAGCATGAGGACCCGGGCCATGTGGGCCTGCATCGGCTCAACCGCAAGGAATACGGCAATGCAGTGCATGACCTGCTGGGCATAGATGTCGACGTGACCAACCTGCTGCCGCGCGATGAACCGCGCAACGGCTTCGACAACATTGCCGCGGCGCTGCAGATCACCCCGTCGTTCCTTGACCAGTACATTTCCGCCGCGCGCACCGTGGTCGTGCAGGCCATGGGCAACAAGGACACGCTGCCCGCCGGCACCACCTACCGCGCAACCAAACCCAGCACGCAGCTGTTTCACCAGGATGGCCTGCCGCTGGGTACCCGCGGCGGCATCGCGGTGGACCACAACTTCCCGGCCGACGGCCAGTACGTGCTCAACATCGCCAACATGGCGCAGGCCCTGTGGGTCTACAACATGGAGTTTGAGAACCCGCTGGTGGTAACGCTGGACGGCAAGCTGATCTACGAGACCAGCATCGGCGGCGAAGACGACATGAAGGCCATCGACCAGAAGCAGGATCCTGCGGTCGAGGCCATCAACCAGCGCCTCAAGAACATCAAGTTCACGTCCACCGCGGGCGTGCATCACTTCGTGGTGGCGTTCAAGCATCGCACCTTTGCCGAATCCGAGGATCGGCTGCAGATGTACGCTCCCGGCGGCGGCCAGGACCGTGTGCTGCGCGTGACTTCCTTCGAGATCCGCGGCCCCTACGACGCCACCGGCGTCAGCATGACCGCCAGCCGCAGCCAGATCTTCGCGCCCTGCTATCCCAAGAACGCCGCGCAAGAGCAGCCCTGCGCACAGAAGGTCATCGGCACCATCGCGCGCCGCGCCTTCCGGCGCCCGGTGACCGACCATGACATGCAGGGACTGATGGCCTTCTACACCGAGGGTCGCAAGAGCGGCGACTTCGACGCCGGCGTGCGCCGCGCGCTGACCGCAGTGCTGGCGCACCCGGATTTCCTGTTCCGGGCCGATGACGAGACCACGGCCAACCTCGCCCCCGGCACCATCTATCGCATCGACGACCTGAGCCTGGCCTCGCGCCTGTCGTTCTTCCTGTGGAGCAGCCTGCCGGATGACCAGCTGCTGGAGGTGGCCGGCGCCGGCAAGCTGCACGACCCGCAGGAGCTGCAGCGACAGGTCAAGCGCATGCTGGCGGACCCGCGCTCCATGACCCTGGCCACCAACTTCGGCGCGCAGTGGCTCAACCTGGGCAAGCTGGCCGAGATCAACCCGGACCCGGCGATCTTCCCCTACGCCAGTGGCGCGGCGGACCTGCGCGAGGACTTCCAGTCCGAGATTGCGCTGTTCATCGACGACATCTTCCGCAATGACCAGAGCGTGCTGGAGTTGCTGCGCTCCAAGACCACGTTCGTCAACGAGCGCCTGGCCCTGCACTACGACATCAACAGCGTGCGCGGCGACCAGTTCCGCAAGATCGAGCTCAAGGACTCCTATCGCTGGGGCCTGCTGGGCAAGGGCGGCGTGCTGATGGCCAGCTCCTACCCCAACCGCACCTCCCCTACAGTGCGCGGTGCCTATGTGCTGGAACGCATCATGGGCACGCCCCCGCCGCCGCCGCCGCCGGTGGTGCCGGCGCTGACCGAGAACCAGGTGGGCGTCAAGGCCACCACCGTGCGCGAGCGGCTGGTGGCCCACCGGCAGAAGCCGCAGTGTTTCTCCTGCCACGCCGCCATCGATCCGATCGGCTTCGTGCTCGAGGGCTTCGATGCCACGGGCAAGGAACGCACCATGGACCGCTTCGCGCGCACCGACATCGACATGCTGGGCACCATGCCCGACGGCACGACGGTGCGTAACCCGGACGAACTGCGCACGGCGCTGCTGGCCGATCCCAGGCCGTTCGTCCAGAACCTGACCGAGCGGCTGATCACCTATGCGCTGGGTCGCGTCATCGAGGCCCATGACATGCCATTCGTGCGCGATATCGTGCGCAAGTCGGCCGCCGACGATTACCGTTTCTCGAACCTGGTGATGGGCATCGTCACCAGCGATGAATTCACCAAGGCCCGGATACCGGAGCCCAAAGTGGACGCTCCGGTGATCAAGCAGGCCGCAGTACTCAGGTAGGACACATGTACATCACCAAGAAACACCTCTCGCGACGCACCATGCTGCAGGGCGCCGGCGCGGCCATCGCGCTGCCACTGCTGGATGCGATGATCCCCGCGGCCACCGCGCTGGCCGACACGGCTGCCAAGCCCGCGCCGCGCATGGGCTTCGTGTACTTCCCGCATGGCGCGATCATGAAGCAGCTGGTGCCCACTGAGCAGGCGGGCACGGACTACACGATCTCGCCGATCCTGAAGCCGCTGGAACCGTATCCGCTCGCAGATGACCATCGTCAGTGGCCTGCGCAACAAGGGCGGCGAGAGCTCGGACCCGCACGGCATCATGGCCGGCACCTGGCTGTCCTGCTTTGGCATCAAGGGTCGCGAGGCTGACCTGGGCACCACCGCCGACCAGCTGGCAGCGCGCTCCTTCGGTGCCGATACGCCCATGCCCTCGCTGGAACTGACCGGCGAGGGAGGCGCTGCCACCTGCGACCAGAGCGGCGGCGGCTGCAGCTACGGCAGCACGACGGCGTTTCGCACGCCCTTCCAGCCACTGCCCATGGAAGACAACCCGCGCAAGGTGTTCTACCAGCTGTTCGGCCAGGGCGACACCGCCGAGGAGCGCAAGGAGATCCTCAGCGAGACCGGCAGCCTGCTCGACTACGTGCTGGGCGAAGGGGCGTCCCTGAAGAAGCGCGTCAGCGCGGCCGACAGTGCGCGCGTCAGCGACTACCTGGACTCGGTGCGCGAGGTCGAGCGGCGCGTGCAGAGGCTGGCCACCAGCAAGAGCATGGCAGATGAACCTGCCCAACGCACCGCAAGGGCGTCCCGGACCAGTTCGATGATCACCTCGACACGATGTTCGACATGATCGCGCTGGCCTGGCAGTCCAACCAGACCCGCGTGGCCTCGTTCATGATGGCCAAGGAGGTCAGCATGCGCACCTACCCCAACCTGCAGATCACCGAGGCGTTCCATCCGCTGTCGCACCATGGCGGGGATGCCGGCCAAGATCGAGCGCCTGGTCATGATCCAGAACTACCACACGCAGGTGTTCGCCAAGTTCATCAAGAAGCTCGTCGACCACCCAGGATGGCGACGGCACGCTGCTGGACCATTCGATCATCCTGTACGGCAGCAACATGAGCAACAGCGACCTGCACAACAACGACCCGTTGCCCAACGTGGTCCTGGGTCGCGGCTACGGCAAGATCAAGGGCGGCCAGCACCTGCAGTACCCGCAGGACACGCCGCACGCCAACCTGCTGCTGACGCTGCTGAATCGCGCCGGCGTGCCTGTGCAGTCACTCGGCAACAGCACCGGGCAGTTCGCGGAGGTCTGATGGCCGCCAGGACACTGCGGCGCGGCGCGCTGGCTGCCGCGCTGGTTGCGGCGCTCGCCTGCCTTACACCGGCCTGGTCAGCAGGCCCCGCCGCAGACGTCAATGCGCGCCAGGGCGACGGCTCGACCGCGCTGCTGTGGGCGGTGTATGCAGGCGACGCCGATCGCGTCAGCACGCTGCTCAAGGCCGGCGCGGACGTCAGCCTTGGCAACGAGTTCGGCGCCACCCCCTTGAGCGAAGCCGCGCGCACCGGCAACACGCCGATTCTGGCGCTGCTGCTCAAGGCTGGCGCCAAGCCTAAGGCCGTCAACCAGGACGGGGAGACCGCGCTGCATGAAGTGGCCCGCACCGGCAACATCGAGTCGGCCAAGCTGCTGCTCAAGGCCGGCGCCAACATCGACGCCCGCGAGACCTGGGGTGGGCAGACGCCACTGCACTGGGCCGCCTCGCAGAACCAGCCGGAGATGATCCGGTTCCTGGTCTCCAGGGGCGCTGATGTCAATGCGCGCGCCGCCGTGCGCGACTGGCAGCGTCGCGTCACCGCCGAGGGGCGCCCCAAGGACATGAACCGCGGCGGCTTCACGCCGCTGCTGTTCGCCGCGCGCGACGGGTTCGTCGAGTCGGTGCGCGTGCTGCTGCAGGGCAAGGCCGATATCAACCTGCCCGACCCGGATGGCACCTCACCGTTGCTGCTGACCTTGATCAACGGGCACTGGGACACGGCCAAGCTGCTGATCGAGTCCGGCGCCAGCGTCAACGACTGGGATTTCTACGGTCAGTCACCGCTGTATATCGCGGTGGACATGAACATCCTGCCGGCGGGCTTCCGGGTCGAGTTGCCCAGCACCGACACGGCCAACGGCATCGAGGTAATCAAGCTGCTGCTGTCCCGGGGCGCCAACCCCAACTTGCAGCTCAAATTGCGCCCGCCCTATCGCAACGCGGTGCAGGACCGCAATGCCGATGCCACGCTGATCAGCGGCGCGACACCCCTGATGCGGGCCGCCACCGGCGGTGATGTCGAGGTGGTCAAGCTGCTGCTGGACGCCGGCGCACTTGTGGACCTGCCCATCGAGGACGGCACCACGCCGCTGATGGCAGCGGTATCGGCTTCCGGCACGCGTGGCAAGAACAAGACCGAGGATCAGGCGCTGGCCACCGTCGCGCTGCTGCATGCGGCCGGTGCCGACGTCAACGCCAGCAGCCGGCGCGGCCTGACTGCCGCCCACAGCGCCGCGCTGCGCGGCTGGGACAAGGTGCTCAAGGCGCTGGCCGGCTATGGCGCCAACCTCGACGCCAGGGAATCCGACCAGCTCACGCCCCTGGACTATGCGCTGGGCCGCAGTCGCGTCGGGTTCCTGCAAACCAAGCCGCTGGTGCGCAACGACACCGCCGCGCTGCTGCGCCAGCTGGGCGCCAAATCCGAATCCCCCAACCTGCCGCCGTGGCCCGGCGTCGGCACTCCCACCGTGAAGGCGATCGTACCCGAATGACATTCCTCTCCCGGCGCGGCTTCCTGCATGCCGCTGCTGCGTCCTCTGCGGGCGCCGCGCTCTACGCCAATTCCACGGATACTGCGTGGGCCGCGGCCAGCGTGCCGCTGGCCGCTTCGTCTCTTGGCGACAACCTGGCCCTGATCACCGGCGGCGGCGGCAATGTCGTGGCCATGGGCACTCCCGACGGCGCACTGCTGGTGGATGGTGGCAGCAGCGCGCGCGCAGCCTCGGTGCTCAAGCTGGCGCTCAAGACTGTCAACGCCAGGCAGCTGCACACGCTGTTCAACACGCACTGGCATCCGGACCAGACCGGCGGCAACGAGTACGCCGGCAAGCACGGCGCACGCATCATCGCGCACGAGAACACCAAGCTGTGGCTGGGGCGCAAGATCGTTACCGACTGGCTGCCGCAGGGCTACGGACCGCTACCCAAGTCCTCGTTGCCCAACAAGAGTTTCTACACCACCGACTCGATCGAGTTCGGCGGCGACACGCTGGCCTTTGGCCACCTTGGCCAGGCGCACACCGATGGCGACCTGTACGTGCACTTTCAGAAGTCCAACATCCTGGTCGCCGGTGGCGTGGTATCCAGCGCCGGGTGGCCGGTGCTCGACTGGCAGACCGGCGGCTGGATCGGCGGCCTGGTCGCCGCCTACGATCGCCTGCTCAAGGTGGCCAATGACACCACGCGCGTGGTGCCGGCCAACGGCCCGGTGGTCGGACGCAAGGAACTTCAGGCCTGGCGCGACATGTACTTCCAGATCTTTGACCGCACGGTGAAGCAGCTGGTCAAGGGCATGGGGCCGGATGAAGTCGCGGCCGCCAACCTGGCCAAGGAATACGAAGCGCAGTGGGGCGACTCACGCGCGTTCGTGGTGTCCTCATTCAAGAGCCTGTGGGGACACTACGCACCGGACGCCTGATAAAAAAGCGTCAAGCGGTTAAACTTCGGTGGCCAATCCACCACAGGAGCACGGAAGCCATGCGCAAGGGAATTCTCCTCGGTCTGATCGCGGTGTCGTGCCTGGCCAGCCTGCCAGCGTTGGCGGTGGACAACGGCATCTATCTGGGCGGTAGCGTCGGCGCGTCCAAAGTAACGGACCATGACTTCGGTATCAGCTCCGACGCCACGGGCTTTAAGGTCATCGCCGGCTGGCGCTTCATCGACTGGCTGGCGATCGAAGGCAACTATGTGGATTTCGGACCCGGCAATGACACGGCCGCGGGACAGAAGATCCGGACCGATGGCAATGGCGTATCCGTGTCTGCCGTGGGCTTCTGGCCGATAGGTCCGGTTGACCTGTTCGCGCGCGTGGGGGCCTTCGACTGGAGTGCCAGCGCATCGTCGGAGAGCATCGGAAAATTCGGCAAGAACGGCACCGACGTCACCTATGGCGGCGGCGCGCAGTTTCGCCTCCTGGGCCTCAGCCTGCGTGCTGAATACGAGCGCTTCGACCTTAGCGGCACGGATGTGGACCTGTTTACGGTCGGGGCTACCTGGACCTTTTTCTGAACGCCAGGAACACATTGCCCACGCGCTGGCCGGCCATCAGGCCGTAGCCTGAGTTGACGAACAGGTAGCCATTGGCGGCGATGATCGACGCATTGTCGATCGCGCCGCCATGTCCCTCGACCCCGTTGATGCCCGTGAACGGCTGCGCGGTGTCGAAGCTCCAGCGCACCGCGCCGGTGGCGACATCAAAGGCGCGCAGCCAGCCATCCACGCTGCCCTCCACCACCACGTCGTCGATCACCGCCGGCGCGCCCGACAGTCCGATGTTGGTGGCGCAGGTGGGCACGTGCTGCTTGCGCTCGCCGCTGCAGTCGGCAACGGAAGTGTAGCTCCAGCGCACCGCGCCCGTGGCCGCATCCACCGCATGCAGTCCGGGTACCTGGTTGGGATCTTCGCCGTTGGGACCGGGGAATTTATGGATGGGAGCAAACACGCGCTGGCCATCAAAGGCGATGCCCCAGTGGATGCCACCGATGGGCGAGCCCTTGCCAAACTCGCGGCTCCACAGCAGCTTGCCGCCCGCATCCGGATCCAGCGCCCACAGCGTCCCGGACTTCTGGCCCGCCAACAGCACCTCGCGCCCATCGGGCAGCTTGGCGAGCAATACGGAGGCGCCGAAATCATGGTCCAGCAACCGGCCCTCGCGCGGACAGTTCAAGGCCTCCGGCCGGCGCATGCACGAGGTCAGGAAGATATCGTCCTTGGTCGCCTGGAATTTCCAGCGCAGCTTGCCGCTCTTCATGTCGATGGCCAGCACCGAGTCGGTGGTGTCCCACGCCGGCGCCGACGTGGCCTCGCCGGTGCCCACGTAGATCAGCCCGCGCTTGAGGTCCAGCGCCGGTGACGACCAGATCGGCGCACCCGACGGGCCCCACATCTGCTGCCCGTCGCCACGATCACGGATGGGCGCGGCCTGCGGCATGGTGTGGTACGTCCACACGGTGCGCCCATCGCGCGCGTCCAGTGCGGTGACGGCCCCGTGGGTCTTGCAGCACAGGTGCTTGTCCTCGCCCCCCAGGTTGATTTCCGATGCGGAGATGGGCACATAGATCCGGTTGTCGTGGACCAGCGGCGTGCCCGTGGTGTTGGACAGGTCCCAGAACCCCACCTGCTTCTTCCACAGCAGCTTGCCGGTCGCGGCATCGACCAGGTGCACGTAGGTGGCGATGTCGGAAAACGCCAGCACGGCGCGGCCGTTGCCCAGCACGCCGTAGGCGACGCCGGTGCGCAGGGGAATGTCGTGCGCATACACCCACTTGAAGCACGGTTTGGCGCCGCTGATGTCCACCGCGAACAGGCGCGCCTCGTCGCCGACCGGCAGGTACAGCGTGTCGCCCACCACCGCCGCCTGCGCGCGCATGGTGGTCGCGCGCGGAAAGGCCAGCGCCCACGCCAGCTGCAGCTGGCTGACGTCCGCGCCGGTGAGTCCCGCCTGCTGTGCCGTCAGGTGCCGGTTGTTGTCGAAGGTAAAGCCAAATCCGGCCACCGTGGCCGCGCTGGCCGTGGCATCCGTCGCGCCCCCCTTGGTGCAGCGCATCCGCTCTATCCAGGTCTCGTCCACTACCTGCCGGCCGACGATGTAGTCCACCAGCTGGCCCTGCTGGGCGGCGCTCATCTGGTCGCCCTGCAGCTTCATCTTGCCGCGCGTCAGCGCAAAGTGAATGGTTCCATAGCGCATGCCGCGCAGCGTTTCAAAGGGGACGGACTTGGTTTCCTGCGCATGGTCATGGCAGGCGGCGCAGTGCTTCTCGTACAGCGCCTTGCCGGGATGATCCTGCGCGGCCAACGCCGCCATCGACCAGGTCAGCCCGATCGCAACGCCCACGCTGGCCAACACGATTCCTCGCATGATTCCCTACCCCCGTAGTTACCGTTCAGCACTCGATCACGTTCACTGCCAGTCCGCCGCGCGAAGTTTCCTTGTACTTGGTCTTCATGTCCGCGCCGGTCTCGCGCATGGTCTTGATCACCTGGTCCAGCGACACATAGTGGGTGCCGTCGCCACGCAGCGCCATCCGCGCCGCGTTGATGGCCTTGACCGACGCGATGGCGTTGCGCTCGATGCAGGGAATCTGCACCAGGCCGCCCACCGGATCACAGGTCAGGCCCAGGTGATGCTCCATGCCGATCTCGGCGGCATTCTCCGCCTGCGCCGGCGTGCCACCCAGCACTTCGCACAATGCGCCCGCGGCCATGGAACAGGCCACGCCCACCTCGCCCTGGCAGCCCACTTCCGCACCCGACAGGCTGGCGTTTTCCTTGTAAAGCAGTGCGATGGCAGCGGCGGCCAGCAGGAAATCAACCACGCCCCGGTCGGTGGCACCCGGGATGAACCGCCGGTAATAATGCAGCACGGCCGGCACGATGCCCGCGGCGCCGTTGGTGGGCGCGGTGACCACGCGGCCACCTGCGGCATTCTCTTCATTGACGGCCAGCGCGTACAGGTTGACCCAGTCCAGCACCACCAGCTGGTCGCGCAAGGCAGCTTCGGGATTGGCAGTGAGCGCCCGGTACAGATCCGGTGCGCGGCGCTTGACCTTGTAGCCTCCGGGCAGCACCCCGTCCGCGGCGCAGCCGCGACGCACGCAATCCTGCATGACCTCCCAGATGCGCAGCAGCCCGGCGTCGATGGCGGCATCGTCGCGCCAGTGGCGCTCGTTGATGCGCATTACCCCGGCGATGCTTAAGCCCTCGCGCGCGCACACCCCGAGCAGTTCGTCGCCCGAGTGAAAAGCCAGCGGCAACACCGTAGTGTCGGCCGCAATGCGCTGGCCACCCGGGGCGGCCTCATCAGCCGTGACGACGAAACCGCCGCCCACGGAATAGAAATCCCGTTGCAGCAGCGCGCTGGCACCGGCATCGAAGGCCGTAAAGCGCATGCCATTGGGATGCAGCGGCAGGCTGTCATGTCGATTGAACACCAGGTCGGTGGCGGCATCGAACTCGACGGCATGCTGGCCGGCCAGCAACACGGTACGCGAGGCGCGCACCGCCTCGAGAAACGCGGGCACGCCCGCCACATCGACCGTGTCCGGCTCGAATCCGGCCAGCCCCAGCAACACCGCCTTGTCACTGCCGTGGCCCTTGCCGGTCGCACCCAGCGACCCGAACAGCTCCACCCGCAGACGCACGGGCCGCAACTGCTGCGCCTGCAGCGTCACGGCAAACTGGCGGGCTGCGCGCATCGGGCCCACGGTGTGCGAACTGGATGGCCCGATGCCAATCTTGAATAGCTCGAAGCAGCTGACGGCCATGCAGGCAAGATAGACCCTGCCAAGGTCCGGCGCTTATACTTTCCAGCTACAAAACCAATGGATTTTCAGGGGAAAAACGCATGCGGATCACTGTCACCGCACTGGCCGCACTGGGCCTTGGCCTTAGCACCGGCGTGCTGGCGGCCCAGGGTGCCGAGGACGAGCTGATCTTCAGGACCCAGTGCGCCCTGTGTCACATGGAGTCCGCGGCGCCGGCTGGCAGTCCCAACGAAAAAGCCCCGACGCGCGTGCAGCTGCGCCAGTTCAGCCCTGAGGCAGTGGTCACTGCGCTGACCAGCGGCAAGATGCAGGCCCAGGGATCCGCGCTCAGCGAGGCGCAGCGACGCGTCGTTGCCGAATACGCCACGGGCAAGCAGTTGTCCGCGGCGCTCGTCAGAAGCGGGGTGCTCAACAAGTGCGCAGTCGACACACCCATGGGCGATCCGGCGCAGGGCAAGAGCTGGAATGGACACGGCAATGGCCTGGCCGCCACGCGCTTTCAACCGGCCAGCACCGGCAAGGTGACCGCGGCGGACCTGTCGCGGCTGAAGCTCAAGTGGGCCTTCGGCTTTGCCGGTGTCGGTGCCGCGCGCACGCAACCGGCCATCGCCGGTGGCCGGCTGTTCGTTGCCAGCGAAAACGGCGAGGTCCACGCACTCAACCCCAAAACCGGTTGCACGTACTGGACCTTCAAGGCACAGGCAGGCGTGCGCACCGCCATGTCGGTGGCCCCTTACCACACGGCCGCGGGCAAGCGCGCCATCGCGGTGTTCTTTGGTGATGGGCGCGCCAATGTGTATGGCGTGGACGCGCAGTCGGGCGCACAGATCTGGACCCGCAAGATCGAAGAGCACCCGTCAGCCGGGATCACCGGTGCGCCGATCGTGTACGACGGTCGGCTGTACATCGGCGTGCAGGGCCTGGGCGAGGAAGGTCGCGGCAGCACCAACGGTTACAATTGCTGCACCTTCCGTGGCAGCCTGAGTGCGCTGGATACCAGCACCGGCAAGGTGCTGTGGAAGACCTACACAGTCGATGAGACCAAGGCGCGCGCCAAGAGCAAGGACGGGGTGCAGATGTTCGGACCCGCGGGCGGCGGCATCTGGTCCGCGCCATCGGTGGACGTGAAGCGCGGCCTGGTCTACGCCGCCACCGGCAATGCCTACGCCGATCCGGTGCAGCAGATGACCAATGGCGTGATCGCCTTTGACCTGCGCAGCGGCGCGGTGCGCTGGCACAAGCAGCTGCTGCCCGCCGACAACTGGGCCATGGGATGCCAGCCCACCAATCCTGACAATCCTGCCTGTCCGCAGACGCTGGGCCCGGACTATGACTTCTCGGCCACGCCCATCCTCACGCGCGTGGGGCAGCGCGAGCTCATCGTGATCCCGCAGAAATCAGCCATTGCCTACGCGCTGGATCCGGACCGCCAGGGCGCGGTGGTCTGGCAGCGCGCCTTCGGCAAGGGCAGTGGCCTGGGCGGCCAGTGGGGTGGCGCCGCCGACGGCGTCAATTTCTACACCGGCACTAATGATTACCTGGCCGATGCGCCAGGCGGCATGACGGCCATCGCACTGGGGGACGGACACATTGTCTGGCAGGCGCCGCCGCAGCCGCTGCTGTGCGGTGAGAAGAAGCCCGGCTGCGACCCGGGACAGGGCGGCGCGGTGACGGCCATACCCGGTGCGGTGTTCAGCGGTGCGCACGACGGCGGCATGCGTGCCTATTCGACCCGGGACGGATCCATCCTGTGGCTGTTCAATGCCAATCGGGATTTCGACACCGTCAACGGCGTCAAGGCCAACGGCGGCAGCATGGATGGACCGGGGGCCGTGGTCGTGGACGGCATGGTGTATTTCAATGCCGGCTACGGCGGCCTGGTGGGCCACCCGGGCAATGTATTGCTGGCCTTCGGCCTAGACTAGGGAATGGACCAACCAAGGAGCAGGACCATGTCAGTAGCACGGATCACGGAAATCAAGTCCAGCAGCAAGAAGAGCTTTCAGGACGCCATCGAGGCCGGTGTGGCGCGCGCCAGCAAGACGCTCAAGAATGTGCAGGGCGCCTGGGTCAAAGACATGCAGGTCGAGTGCGGCAAGGGTGGCAAGATCACCGAGTACCGCGTGCTGCTCAAGGTGACGTTCGTCCTCACCGACTAAGGCGCTACAGCGCGTCCCAGTAGGCTTCCATCTTCTTGCGCAGCGCGGCGTCGGGCAGGCGACCGCGGCCACCCTGCTGGTTGTCCTGCAGGAAGGCCGGCGTCGTGGTGCCGGGAATCGCCGCAGTGATCACCGGGTTGGACAGGTTGTACTTGAGGAAGAACTGCGCCCAGGTCGTGGCGTCGAACTCCTTGGCGAAATCCGGCACCGGCTTGCCCGCGACCTTGGGGAAGTAACTGCGACCGCGGCCGCCAAAGGGCGTGTTGTTGAGCACGGCCAGTCCCTTGTCCCGCGCCAGTGGCAGCAGCAGGTCCGCGGCACCGCGGTCGCCGATGGAATAGTCGACCTGGATGAAATCCAGCGGATGCTTTTCGATGGCCGCGCGCATCTGTTCGTACTGCCGGTCCACCGACGTGGTGACCCCGATGTAGCGGATCTTGCCGGCCTTCTTGTAATCCTGGAACAACGGCATCAGCACATCGAGCCCGTAGACATTGTGGACCTGCAGCAGGTCGATGCGGCTGACCTGCAGCCGCTTGAAGGACTCATCGAGCACCGCCGTGCCGCCGGAGATGTCCCCTGCCAGTGGGGTCTTGGTGGCGATGAAGAACTTGTCGCGCGTGCCCAGTTCCGCCAGCAGCCTGCCGATGACTTCCTCGGAACTGCCATACATGCGCGCCGTATCAATGACCTTGCCGCCCAGGTCCGGCATTTGCTTCAACACCTCGCGGATCGCGGCCAGGTCTTCCGGCGCGGTCACGCCAAACGCGTTGGTGCCGATGCCAACGGCCGGCAGCATTTCGCCGGTGAAAGGGATCTTGCGCAGGATCGGCGCCAGCGCTGCGGCACTGGCGCTTGAAGCGATCAAGGGCGCAACCAAACCTGCTGCCCCGGCTGCAATCCCCGCCTTAATGACTGTGCGGCGCGATACCGGTGGACTGGTGAGATCGGTCATGACGCTTCCCCTTGGTACGTAACGGTTGACCATGCGGCGGCCGCTTCAGTTCCCGAGCACCGCAGGCACATGGTCCCTGGGCCACAGCAGCCACAGCTGCCCATCGGCGCGCATTCTGCCGGCCTGTTCACCCGCCTCAGGTCCCATGCCGAAGAACAGGTCCGCGCGGATGGCACCACGAATCGCGCCGCCAGTGTCCTGTCCCACCACCAGCCGCTGCAGCGGCTGGCCGCTGGGGTCGGTAGTGGCAAGGAACAACGGTGCTCCCAGTGGCAGTATGCGCGGATCGATGGCCACGGATCGCCCAGGTGTCAGCGGCACGCCCAGCGCACCGCGCGGCCCCAGCTTTGGATCGGTGATCTTCTCCTCGCGGAAAAACACCACGCTGGGATTGCTGTTGAGCACTTCGGCCTGGCGATCCGGATGGTCGGCCAGCCACTGGCGGATGTTGGTCGAGTTGGACTGCTCCTGCGTCAGGTCGCCCTTCTCGACCAGGTGGCGTCCGACCGCCTTGTAGGGCTGGCCATTCACGTCGGCATAGGCCATGCGCACGGTGCTGCCATCGGCCAGTTGCACGCGGCCGGATCCTTGTATCTGCAGGAAGAACGCTTCCACGGCGCTGTCCACCCAGACCAGCTCCTTGCCGGCCAGTGCCTTGCCGTCAGCCAGTTGCGCCCGCGTGGGATACGGCACCACGCGCCTGCCCTGCAGCTTGCCGCGCACGCGCTCACCCTTGAGCGCCGGATACAGGTCGCCCAGGTCCACGATCAGCAGGTCGTCAGGTATTCCATACAACGGTGTTTGATACACGCCTCCCCTGGTCCGCGCACCGTTGAGCACCGGCTCGTAGTACCCGGTGATGCGTCCGGTATCCACGGTGCTGCCCTTTTGTCCGGGCACTTGCACGGTGACATGCCAGGGACGCAGCGTATCCTGCAGCCACTTGCGCTGGGCGACTGCATCCTGCATGCCGATCGCGCGCGCGGCAGTACAGCTGTCACGCCAGTCCGGCGGCATCTTCGCGCCGCAACTGGCCATCAGCGCAGCCCACGCCTCCGGCAGCGCATCCTCACTCCAGCCGGGAACCTGCGACCACTGCACCGCTTCCAACTGCGGCACGGGCGGCCCCGTGATCGGTGTGGGCGGGGCCGGGGTGACTGAACATGCCGCCAGCAAGGTCGCCACCAGTGCCGGCGCCAACCACGCGGCCGCGCGGATCCGCGGCATCGCGCTCATGCACGCAGGTCCTGCAGCAACTGTGCATTGGCCAGGCACTCCGCCTCGTGCGGCGCATCGCGCCAGGTCTCGCGCACGCCGGCGTCCATCCACTCGCGCACGGCCTCGTGCTGCAGCAGGTGCCTGGCATAGGCGGCAGCCGGACTTGCCAGGACCAGGCCGTACGTCTGGATGCGCGTGGCCACCGGGGCGAAGAACGCATCCACCGCCGTGAAGCGCGGGCCGCCCAGATACGGGCCGCCATGCCTGGTGAGCCCGTCCGCCCACAGCGACTCCATGCGCCGCAGGTCCGCCTGCAGCGCGGGGGACTGGCTGCGCAGGCGCACGCGTATGCCGACGCTCATGGAGCACTCGTTGCGCAGGGCCTGGAACCCCGAATGCATTTCCGCGGCAGCACTGCGTGCCCAGGCACGATCGGCCGCCGGCAGTGGCCACACGCCCAGATGCCGCTCCGCCAGGTACTCGACGATGGCAAGGGAGTCCCACACGCGCGTCGCGCCGTCCACCAGGCAGGGCACGCGCCCGGTGGGTGAATGCCGAGCGATCGCGCCCTCGCCATGATTGAGGTGAAATGGCAGCAGCCGCTCATCGAATGCCAGCCCCAAGGCGCGCATCAGCACCCAGGGGCGCATCGACCAGGACGAGTAGTTCTTGTTGGCGATGATCAGTTCGTACATGGCAACCTTCAGCCGTCGCGCGGCTGCCCGGGTGTGGACAGGGTCAGTTGGTAGAAGGCCAGGTCCAGCCAGCGCCCGAACTTGAAGCCCGCCTGGGTGATGGTGCCGGCATGCCGGAAGCCCAGCTGCTCGTGCAGCGCGATGCTTTCGGCGTTGCTAACGTCGATCCCGCCAACCAGGACATGCAGCTGCTGCGCTCCGGCCAGCTCGATCAGGCGCACCAACAGAGCGCGGCCGATGCCGCGCCGCCGGTGGTCGCGCTGCACGTAGACCGAATGCTCGACGGTGTATTTGTAGGCCGGTCGGACGCGAAACTGTCCGTAGCTGGCGAACCCGAGCAGCACATCGTCCGGATCCACGGCCGCGATCACCGGGTAACCACTGCTCGCCTTGCCCGCAAACCACTTGAGCACATCGGTCTCGGTCCAGGGTTTGTAGTCATACAGCGCAGTGGTGTTGAGGATGGCGTCGTTGAAGATTTCCCTCGTCGCTGCCGCGTGCGCGTCGGGATTACATGACACGATGCGGAAACTCATTGACTGGACTATAATCCCGCCCGGTCGAGTTCGTCTTCAAATCACAAGTCGAGGGAATCATGGCAACTGGACGCAGGATTCGTAGAAAAGCGAAGTCGAAAATCGTCAGGCGCAAGGTCGCGCGCAAGGCTGTTAGGCGCAAGGTCGTGCGGCGCAAGGTCGCCCGCAAGGCTGTCAAGCGCAAGGTCGTACGGCGCAAGGTTGCGCGTAAGGCCGTCAAGCGCAAGGCCGTCAAGCGCGCTGTCGTGCGCAAGGCCGTCAAGCGCAAGGCCGTCAAGCGCGCTGTAATGCGCAAGGCTGTCAAGCGCAAGGCCGTCAAGCGCGCGCTGGTGCGCAGGGCCGCTGTTGCAGCGATCCTGGGCAACATGGGTGAAGGTGGCGGCGGTGGCGGCGGTTAAATCCGTCCCGTCCGTCATCACAAGTAACATCCACTAGAGGGGGCCATGGCCACGGCAGGCGGGAAATCCCGCAGCAGGGTGAAATCAAAACCCAGCGGGCGCGCTGCCGTGCGCCAGGTCGCCAAACGCAAGGTCGCCCGCAAGGCGACCCGCAACTCCCAACCCCGGCCCGCGCAGGCCACGGCGGCGCGCCTGGCTGCCAACAAGCGCCTGGTGCTGGCGTTCTATGCGCAGATCATCGGGCGCAAGGACTTCGAGGCCGGCCGCAAGTACATGGGCGCGACGTACCGGCAGCATTCCCCCTATGCCACGGACGGGCATGAGGGGCTCGCAGCCTTCGTGAAATTCTTCCGGGAAAACTTTCCCGCGCACCGCTACGAGGTCAAGAAGGTGCTGGCCGAGGGCGACATGGTCGTGCTGCACCTGCATGGCATGGGCGGGATGAACCCCTACGGGGAGCAGGTCGTGGACTTCTTCCGCGTGCAGGACGGCAAGGTCGTCGAGCACTGGGACGTGATCCAGCCCATCCCTGAGAAATCCGACAACCCCAACGGCGTGTTCTAGGGCCGCACTGGCGCCGTGACGAGGGTGGCGTGGCGCAGCTTCAGCTGCCAGTCGTTGCCCGACTTCTCCCACACCTGGGTAATCCGGCGCTGCACATTCTGGCCCGCCTGCGCACCCTGCGCCGGCACCACTGTCTCCAGCCCCGTGGTCACCACCGCCTTGCCATATACGCTGACGGTCTGCGTTTCGTAGACGGCCGAGCGGTACGGGGACGTCCCGGAAGTCAGCAGGTTGAGCAGTTCTTCCTTGGACGCCACGGCGCCGGACGGGTTGATGATGCGGAAATCCGCCGCAAAGATCCGTTCCAGCGCGCCGCGATCCCGGGCGATGGCCGCGTGCACCTGTTGTTGCTCCAGGTCGCGGATCCTTCGTTCCGGCGACACGGTCGCACAGGCCGCGAGGGCCAGAAGCAGCACGCAAAGCAGGCGGGTTGACATGGTGGCCCCCAAATCCAAAGATCCCGGTAGCCATCTTAAGGGGGTCTGCCATGTCCAGCACCGGTCCTTCGCGCCTGCGCGCCCTGCTGTGTGTTGGCATCTGGGCGCTGGCCGGCTGCTCGGCGCCCACCCCGCCGGCCTCATCGGACCCCGCGGCACAGCGCATCGCCGACCAGGCGGCAATCGAGGACGTGCTGGCCCGCGTCAACCTGGGATTCGAATTCAGCGACGCCAACCAGTTTGCCGACGGGTTCGCACGCGACGCGGTGTACGAGCTGGTGGGCCAGGGCCCGGTGTTTGGCTACCAGCGCATGCGCTATGACGGGCACGATCAGATCCGCGAGATCATCACCGACCGGATCGAGAATGCGCGCGCCACCGACCCCAAGACCCTGACCTACGACCCGGCGACGCTGCGCCGCTACAACCGCAACAGCGACTCGCGGATCCAGATCACCGACGCCACGCATGCCAGGCACTGGTCGACCTGGATGGTGGTGATGAAGACCAATGTGGATATCCACATCTCGGCCATTGGCCGCTATGAGGACGTGCTGGAGAAGCAGGACGGGAAGTGGCTGATCAAGAGCCGCAAACGGACCGAATAGCCAGCAGCGCGCCCACGTTTTCCAGCACGCGATGCGGCCGCCGGTTCAGCGGCTGCCGGGCCCACTGCGCGCGCGAGGTGGTGCCGGTGCAGACGCCGAAGCCCGTGGCGCCCCCGCGTCGCGCCATGATCATCTCCACCAGCGGATCGTCCCCGACCACACCCACCTCGGACTTGGCGACCCCCAGCTGCCGGGAAATGAACCGCAGTGCGTGCAGGGAGGGCTTGCCGGTAATGATGGCAGGTGCCCTGGTCAGGCGCCGGATGGCCGCAGTAATCGCGTACGAGTAGCCAATGGTGCGGCCGGCGCGCGAGGCAAAGAACGGGACGTCGGAGGCCACGTACAGCTTGGCGCCGGCCCAGATCGCATTGCAGGCCGCCTCGATGTCCTTCATCCCGCAGTCAGGATGCCAGCCCACGTACACCGCATCCACCCGCTCACAGTCGGGCTCGCCGGTAAAGGCGATCTGGATGCCGGCCTCGCGCAGCGCGTGCCCGACACCGGCAGAGCCGAGGATCAACGCGCGCTTCACGCCGCGATCGCGAAGCACGGCTGCCGTCACGCTCGAAGGGGTCAGCAGCCGCGCATCTTCGATGGGCAGTCCCACCGCGCGCAGTCGCGGCGCCTGCACTGCAGCCGGATAGGCGCTGCCGTTGGTCATCACCAGCCACGGAATGCCACGCGCGGTCAGCGTGTTGAGCACCTGCACCGCGCCGGGCAGCACGTCGTAGCTCTTGCCGGTCCGGTCCCCGAGCACCAGCGTGCCGTCCAGGTCGAACATGAAGCCCCTGATCTTCGGTCTGCTCAATTGAGCTGCAGCCGGAACCCGGCCTTCTCCACGAGTATCGAGGACAGGTCCCCGCGCGCGCACAGTGACCTGATCAGGTCCATCACCGGCCGCATCGCGGGGTCGTACAGGCGCGGTGCCGGACCGGCGGCCTGCATGGCATCGACCAGGTTGGCCGGCATAGTCGCGCGCAGCAGGAACTCCTCGTCCGAGAGATTGGCGCCGATACGCCGGCGCAGTTCCGCCAGCGGCGCCATGCCCGGCTCGGCCAGGATCTCCCGGGTCCGCGGCAACGACATGATCCGGTCCAGTACCGCGGGCGCGATGGGCACATTGGGGCGCCCGAATCGTCCCAGTGCATACCGAATCACTTCATCGGGAATCACCGCATAGCGCTGCTTGCCGGTGACGTTCATCACCGCCAGCGTCAGTATCATCTGTGCAAACGGCGTCATCACGATGGGCCAGCCCAGTTCCTCGCGCACCTGGCCCAGTTCCTCGATGACGGCCCCTTCCATGTGCGTCAGGCGCGCGTCGCCCAGGTGACGGCGCATGGTGCTGACCACGCCTCCGGGCAACTGGTGCCGCAGGTACGTGGCATCGAATGCGCGGGGCTGGCCTGCGGGCAGGCCCTCGGCCAGGGCCAGCTGCGTGAAGAAGTCCCCGACCTGTCCCAGCGCCGCGTCATCGATGTCGACCTTATGCCCCAGCGCGCGCAGGTTGGCGACCACGCGCTGCGACGGCGGGTTGGACGTGCCGTCGGCCGCGGCGCCGGAGGCGCATTGCAGGGTGCTGACGCCAAAGTCCGGCGCGTCCATGTAGGCCAGCTCGGCCAGGCCGATGGTGCAGTGGCCGTGCAGCTCCAGCGCCTTGTCGCCGATGACGGCCTTGATGGCCGGGATCAGCGCGCGCGCGCGCTGCGGCAGCAGCAGGCCACCGGGGTCCTTGATGTACAACGCATCCACGTCCGGGCAGGCAGCCAGGCGGCGCGCATTCTCGACGTAGTGGGCATCGTCATGGATGGGACTGAGCGAATACACCAGCGCCGCGATCACGTACTCCCCGCCCACGGCCTTGACCATGCGCGCACTGGCGACCTGCGCGTCCACGTCGTTCATCGGGTCGGCCAGGCAGAAACGGCGGATGCCATTGCGCGCCAGCGTGCCAAACACCAGCTGCATGAATTCCGGGCTGGCGGTGTCCCAGGCGATGAACCTGAACCCGGTGGACATGAACTGCAGCGGGGTGTTGGGCGTGGCCTCGGCCATCAACCTTATCCGCTCCCAGGGATCTTCCTGCTTGTAGCGCACGGCCACGCCCATGTGCGTGGAGGTAGTGAAGTCGATGGCCTTGAACCCGACGCGGTCCATCACCGGCGCGATGGTCAGCGTCATGGCGGTGTTGATGCCGGTGGCGCCCCACAGGCTCTGGTTGCCATCGCGCAGTGAGGTTTCAACCAGGCGGATATCAGCCATCAACCCTTCTCCACGGCGCCCCGGCCTGCGCCTCGATGAACCGCGCCAGAAACCCCGTATCCACGCCACCGCCCTGGAACTGCGCGTCCTGCAAGCAGCGCCTGCTGGAACGCCAGGTTGGTGCGCACGCCCTCGATGCGGGTCGCCGCCAGCGCGGCGCGCATGCCCGCCAGCGCCGCGGCCCGGTCCGGGCCGTGCACGATGATCTTGCCCAGCAACGAATCATAGAACGGGGAGATGCGGCTGCCGCTGGCAATGTGCGTGTCCACGCGCACGCCGGCCCCCGCCGGCCACTGGGCCAGCGACACGGTTCCCGGGCTGGGCATGAAATCCCGCGCCGGGTCCTCGGCGTTGATGCGGCACTCCACGGCCCAGCCATCCCGGGCCCGGCCCAGCTGCGCCACAGCGCCGATGCCGCGGCCTTCGGCCACCGCAATCTGTGCGGCCACCAGGTCCACGCCGGTGACCATCTCGGTGACCGGATGCTCCACCTGGATGCGTGCGTTCATCTCGAGAAAATAGAACTCCTCGCGCTGCGTATCGACCAGGAACTCCACCGTCCCGGCGCCACGATACTGCAGGCGGGCGGCAAAGCGCACCGCCGCTTCCTGCAGTCGCGCGCGCAGTGCGTCCAGCCCGGGAGCCGGGCTCTCCTCGATGAGCTTCTGGTAACGGCGCTGCACGCTGCAGTCGCGTTCGCCCAGGTGCATGACCGCACCGGCGCCATCCCCCAGCACCTGCACCTCGACGTGGCGCCCGCGCTGCACATAGCGTTCCAGGTACACGCGCGCGTCACCAAACGCAGCGCCGGCTTCCGCGGCTGCCATGTCCATGGCTGCAGCCAGGTCGCCCAGCCGGTCGACGCGCTTCATGCCGCGACCGCCGCCGCCGCCCACCGCCTTGATCAGCAGCGGCGCGCCCAGCCGCGCCGCCAGCGTTGCCGCTTCCTGCAGCTGTTGCCACCGCGCCACCGGGCACCACGGGCACGCCGGCGGCGATGGCCTCGCTGCGCGCCCGCAGCTTGTCGCCTACCGCATCGATCTGCGCCGCGGTGGGCCCGATGAAGCGGATATGGTTGTCCTCGCACAGCCTGGCAAACGGCGCGCGCTCGGAGAGGAACCCGTAGCCCGGGTGGATGGCGTCGCACCCCAGGCCCAGCGCGGCCTGCACGATGGCATTCATGTTGAGGTAGGACTCGGCCGGTCGCGGCGGCCCGATGCAGATCGCACGGTCGGCCAGCCGCGCCGGCAGGCCATCGCGATCGGCCTGGGAGCAGGCCACCACCGCCTCGATGCCCAGCTGCCGGCAACTGCGCAGCACGCGCACGGCGATCTCGCCGCGGTTGGCGATCAGGACGCGGCGTATTGGCACGATCTTAGGCGGGTTGGACAAAGAGGATGGTCTCGCCGAACTCCACCAGCTCGCCGTTGCGCGTGTCGATGCGCAGCACCTGCCCGCTGATCCCGGCGCGCACGGTGTTCATCAGCTTCATCACCTCGATGATTCCGACAATGGTGTCGGGCGTCACCTGGTCGCCGACTTCGACAAACGGTGGCTCCCCTGGCTTGGGCGCACGGTAGTAAATGCCGAGCAGCGGCGCCGGTACCGCCACCGCGCCGGGGGGCGCGGCCAGCGCCGGCCTGGAGGCAAGTTCCGATGCTGCCGCAACGGGGGCAGCCGGCGCTGGCTCTGCGGTTCGCGGTGGTGCGCCGCCGCGGCGCAGCTGGATCTTCACGCCGTTCATTTCCAGGTTGAGCTCGTTAAAACGCGACTGCTCCAGCAGCTGCAGGATCTCAGCCACGTCCTTTGCCGTCAGACTCACCGCTTGCCTCCAAACACACTCATTACATGATGCAGCGGATTGTCCTTGGCCGCGGCCACGGGCCTGGCCTCGCTGGCTGACCAGACCGTCTCTGGCCGGGACTGCAGTATCAGCAGCTGCCCCTGCTGGTCGATGGCCCACTCTATGTCCTGCGGCCGGCCGTAGTGACGCTCGATGCGCCGCCCCAGGTCGCGCAGTCTTTGCAGGTCCTCGTCGCTAACGCACGGTGCCGTGCGCAGCGCTGCAGGGGTCTCCTGCTCGTGCGTGCCGCCGCCGGGCAGCGGCACATGCCGGATGTGCTTGTCGCTGATGTCGCGCACCGAGATCTCGCCGGTGATCTTGCCCAGCACGAAGCGGTCCGGCGTGACTTCACCGCTGACCACCGCGGAGCCCAGGCCCCAGGCGCCCTCGATGACGATCACCGACCGGTCGCCGGTGGTGGGACTGCGCGTGAACATGACGCCGGCGGCCCGGGCATCGACCATGCGCTGCACCACCACGGCCATGGCCACGCCGGTTTCCGCGATGCGCTGGCGCCGCCGATAGGACAGGGACTCGACCGAATACAGGCTGGCCCAGCAACGCTGCACCGCGGCCAGCACCGCCTCGGCGCCGATCACCCACAGGTAGGTGTCCTGCAGGCCGGCGAAGCTGGCGTCTGCGGCATCCTCGGTGGTAGCCGACGAGCGCACGGCCACCGGCGCGTCGCCCAGCTGGGCGTGCGCGGCAAGGATGGCCGTGCGCACATCCTCGGGCAGTGCGGCCGCCTCGACGCGCTGGCGCAGCCGGCCCGATGCGCGCGTGATGGCCTCCAGGTCCTCGGCCACCAGCGACTCAACTTCCGCGGCGACCGGTGCCTGGCGTTGCAGCTCGCTGATGCAGCGTTCAAAGGCCGCCGTGCGCACCACGAAGCCGCTGGGCACGGCAATGCTGGCGCGCGTCAGTTCGCCCAGCGAGCCGCCCTTGCCGCCCACGGTGGGACGATCCGCCAGCGCGATATCGGCAAACCAGCCGATCAGGTCCGATGCCATGCAGGTGCCGCTAGTCGAGGAGGGTCACGATGCCCCGCCCGCCATCGACGCGGATGCGCTGGCCGTCCCGGATGCGGCGGGTCGCCGTGCCGGTGCCCACCACCGCAGGCAGGCCGTACTCGCGCGCCACGATGGCCGCGTGGCTCATGGAGCCACCGATGTCGGACACCGCGGCGGAAATCCTGCTGAAGATGGGGGACCAGGTGGGATTGGTCACCTGGCAGACCAGGATGTCGCCATCCTTGAGCCTGGAGATTTCCTCCACCGACTTCACGATGCGGGCGGTGCCTTCGACCACGCCACGCGATGCGGCGAATCCCTTGAGTTCCTTCGAGTCGCTTTCATCGCCGGCCTTGAGCCAGGCGTCCAGGCTCTCGCGCGTGATGCCCCACAGCATCACGATGGCCGGGTCGTCGATGATTTCCGGCACCGGACCCAGGGCCGGCGGCGTGTCGTTCTTGGCCCACTGGGCCACGGCCGCGCGGCGCGTGGCCACGATGGCCGGCCAGTGCTGCGCCCCGCGCGGCGGCGAACCAGCCGACCACGACTGCATCAGGTCGATGATGGCGGATTCCAGCTCATAGTGCGTGAGGTGGAACACGTCGTCCTCGCGCGCGAAGAACCCATGCTGCGCAAGCAGCGCGCCGAATTCCCGGATCTTGTTGAAGAACAGGTTCGTGTACCAGTGCTCGCAGTAGAACTTGTGACCCTCCACGTAGGGAAACACGCGGTGGGCAAGGGCAATCATCTGGTCGAACGCCGCGCGGTCGTCGTCGGTGTCCAGCAGGTCGCGGTAATCGGCGATCAGCTGGGTGCGCTCGGCGATCAGCTGTGCCACCGGGCGATCGATGACGGTGCCGGCCTGCACCTGGCGGATGTAGTTGGGCAGCGCCGAGAACGGCAGGGACAGGTCATCGTTCCATGAACGATGGTAGTGGTAGAAGCCATCCCCGACGTTGACGTTGAACCAGGGATGCCGCGACGTCTCGAGCTCCTGAAGCCACTGCCCGCCCTCGGGGCCCATCTCGCGCAGCGACTGCAGCACCTGCTCCACGCCCACGCCATCCTGGAACGGGGCGGTCACGCCCAGCTGCACCGCGCAGCGCGCCAGGCGGCGCAGCTCGTCGTCGGGACGGAAGATCTCCGCCTCCATGCCGGCCACCATGCGCGCGATGGTCTGGTCGCTGATCTCGGGAAAGGCCTTCTTGCAGAAGCCGAAGAACGTCAGGTAGGCACCATAGCCCAGCAGCAGGAACTCGAAGTGGTGATGCCACATCCGGAAATACCCTTCCAGGGTCTTCTGGTAGGTATCGAGCAGGAAGTGGTTGGATGCAATGCCACGGCCGGCGCGCACGTGCTCCAGCGGCTCGTACTGCGGCAAGTCCAGCTTGGGCAGTTGCTGCGCGTCCTCGATCAACGCGCGCATCTTGCCCTTCCACTGCTCGTAGAGGCGCTCCCAGTGCTCGTAGTAGTAGAACGCCCGCTGCATGAACTCGTCGGTGCGCTGCTTGATCTCCGCCGGATCCGTCACCCCGATGCCACCGATGTAGATGCGGCCGTTGATGATCCGTTCGTCGATGCCCTTGGTGGTGGGCAGGCAGTGCACGCGGGTGTTGGCCGCGCCCAGGGCGCAATAGGCCGCCTCCCCGGTCACCGAGTCGAAGGCACACATCGGTTCCGGAAAGTGCATGGAGTTGTAGAACCAGAACCGCTGGTCGTCTTCCTTGGCGAACTGCATGTAGTACGGGTAGGCCGCCTGCGCGGCCTCCGTGCCTGGCACGACCTTGACGGAACTGGGCAGCGGAAAGGTTTTTGGCGTCATTGGGATCAGCTACGCAATCCGGCCAGCCGCTCGCCAATCCGGCCGCGCAGGCTGCGAAGCCTGAGGGCCAGGAACACCAGCAGGATGCCCGCCAACACCGCATACAGGGCCAGTAGCCACAGCACCGTCAGCACGCCGGCCCCCGGGTGCACGATCAGGAATACGCCGAACGCCACCGCGGCCAGCCCGGCCAGTCCCAGCAGCCACTCGCCCTTGATCTCGGCGCGCAGGCGAATGGCCGCCACGATTTGCAGCACGCCAATGACGATGGCCCAGATGGCGATGAAATACAGCAGCGCCATGGCCGTCACGCCCGGCGCGATGAAAGTACAGATGCCGATGGCGGCACTGGCCAGGCCCCACAGCAACATCACCCACCAGTGCGCGATGTCCTTGCGGCCGGATATCGCCGTCCAGATGCCCAGCACGCCGTCAGCGATGGCATACACGCCGAACAGCAGCACCAGGGCGGCCAGCGACATGCCTGGCTGGACCCAAGTCAGCACGCCGAACGCGATGGCCAGCAGGCCGCGCAGCAGCAGCACCCACCAGCTGCCGGAAAGGATGGATGCCAGGGGATGGATTGCCATGTTCATTGTTATTCCTTCCGGTTGGTTTGACCCGGCCCCGATGATACTCCCGGGGCTTGGCGCGCGCCGGCGCGCGGGTCAGGGAACGTCCCTGGCGAGGGAAGCCTGCAAGCGCAGCATGCTGGCCTGGCTGACCTGGATCAGCCCATGCCGCGGCCGGTCAAGATCCATGATGGTCAGCAGCACCAGGGTGCTCAGGACGATGTAGGTGATCGTCGACGGCCGGCGCCGGCGACCGGCCAGGCCGCAGCTGTAGCCGATGAACCCCACGGCCCCGCAGGACACCACGACCAGCAGCCCCAGCACCGCCTCGGGTACGTGGTTGTCGATGGCCGTGCGCCGCGCCTCGCCGGTGTCGATCATTTCGTTGAGCGAAGCGATCAGCAGACCAGTGGCCACCGAGTGCGGGTCCTGGTTGGCGGCCGCACTGGCAATCGACCAGACCTTGTCCTGCAGGTCCTCACCCTTGGCATAGGCACGCGCCACCAGCTGCTCGTCGATTTTGGCGTTGACGAATTCCAGGCGCGAATCCACATAGGCGCGCAGCAGTCGCCGTGCCTCCTGGCGCTGCGCCCCGGGCAGGAAATCCGTGCGCAGGTAGGTGGTGCCGATGGCATTGGCTTCCTTGAGCACCAGCGACTTGCGCAAGTCGTAGCGCGACACCGCCATCGCAAACGAGAAGCCCATCAGCAACGCCAGCAATCCCAGCAGCGCGCCCTGCAGCGCACCGACGTGCGATTTGTCATGGTCGTCGGCGGCACGACGCCAGGTGCCCAGCCGGTTGCCGGTTTCCGCGGCCATCCAGTACACCACCACCAGCACCAGCAGGATCACTATCTCGCTTGTTCGCCAGATCACGTTGTCTCCCCCAGCGCCTGTTTATTGTTCCTTTGCACAGTCGCAGGCATCGTAGCCATTGTCGAGCACGACGCGCCAGTGACCATCCGGATCCAGTCGCCACGTGGAGTAGTAATGCGCCACGACCTTGCCATCCGGCCCCCGCACTGGCCCGGTTGATAGCGCCAGGGTGCCCGAGCCATTGACGTCGACCTGCTCGGGCCGCCACGAAAACGGTGCCCTGGCAGAGGTGAAATAGGATTGCCAACCCGCACCTACTGCAGCGCGCCCGCGCAGCGGCGTTGCGCCACCGAGGAACACCGCATCCTGGGCAACGAAGCCCAGGAACGCAGCATGATCGCGATCGGTCATGCTCTTTGCGAACGCAAGTTCGGCCGCCGTGACCTGGGCAACCAGCCGCGCGTGATCCGGCTGCGCGGCGCGGGGTGCGCAGCCGCACAGCGCCAGCACCATGCCTAAGAGGGGGCGTGGACTCACGCGCGAATGTCCGCCTCGACCAGCTTGCCCAGCAGGATCAGCCACTCCTGCCGCCCCAACCACCTGGCATACGCATCGGCGTCGAGGACTGCCCGGTACACCTGCTCGGGCGCAGCGCGCAGCACGCGATGGATCCTGATCGTATTGGTGGCCATTTGGACTCCCTCACTGAGCGTCAGGCGCCAGACACTGCCTGCATATATTGCGGCAGATCATCGCCTATTTCGACCCAAGGCAGCTTGTCGGCAACCCAGATGTGCACGGCCGGTCGCAGCGCGGACGGATCATCGAGCGCGGCCAGCGTCACGTCGATCTCTCCGCTGCGCGCAACGTTCTGGTAGGTAAGTTGTGTACCGCAGCGCTGGCAATGTCCGCGCAGCACGCCCGGGCTGGTTTCCAACTGCTCGAGGGCTCCACGCGTGACGGCAAAGTTGGCAACCGGGAACGTACCCCACGCGACCATTACCGCACCGCTGGCCCGGCGACAGCTGTTGCAGTGGCAAAAGCAGGTGAAGCTGGCGTAGCGTGCCGCAAATCTCACAGCCCCGCACAAGCATCCGCCCACATGCACGGCGCTCATGAGGGCAAGGGCTTGCGGGACTTGACCAGCGCGGCCAGTTCCCGCCAGTGCCTGGCATCCTGCCAGTAGCGCGTTGCCAGTCCCGATGGCGAGGTCAGCACAAACAGCGACGTGTCGCCGATCTTGGTGCCTTGCAAGCCGTAGTCCACTTCACTGCCGAAATACTCCATGGCTGCGCGTTTGCTGGTGAAGGCGATGATGCGCGGCTGCAACCGCCTGGCAATGCGCTGCAGCGCGCGCGGTTCGAAGTCCTGCTTGCGCAGGCCGGCGTCCTGTCCCGACGTGTGCTTGGCCAGGTCCGTCAGTCCCAGTTTGAACTGCAGCACCTGCCGGTACTGCTGGGGCGCGAGGCGCATCGGTGTAAGGCCCACCGCATGCAGGGTGGGCCAGAACCGGTTGCCGGGCTTGGCGTAGTAGGCGCCCACCGTGGCTGAATACTGGCCCGGGGCGGTGCCGCAGAAAACCACATCCAGGTTTTCCGCCAGCACGTCGGGTAGCACGGCCATCCGGCCCAGCGCCTAGATCCCGGGGATGGTGCGCTTGGCAGTAGCGCGCCGGTGCAGGACTTCCTGCACGTAGATCGGCGTGCGGTAGTAACGATCGTGCCCTGCCAGGATGTGCTCCGGGATCGGTGAGTAGGGCACCATGGATTCGGCCATGGCCATGCCGCGCGCGGCCACGCCGACCTGGTATTCCGGTGCGGGGTAGATCCACATGTCGTTGTTGAGGATGGCGTTGACCACCAGGCGACCGACAGTCAGGGGATCCTGCGGCCGCGCCCATATCGGCGTGGTCTCCGGCGGCGTCGCACGCTGCGGCGGCCGCGCACCGGGCGGACGCGGCGCTCCGGCCTGCGCACCTGCAGGCGGCGGGTCATTCTTGAGCGCCGCGGGACGATATTCGCTCTCGCTGCGTCCCAGGTTGGTCGTCGTCTGGCCCGGTACCAGGTTAGAGGTGCCGATGTTCGTTGCGCGCAATTCGTGGCGCAGCTGTTCCATGAATCCGCTGACGGCCATCTTGCTCACGGCGTAAATCCCGGCCGTGCCCAGCAGCACACCGTCGGTGGATGAAGTGGTGACGATGTGGCTGCCTTCCTTGTGCGCCAGCATGCGCGGAATGAAGGTGCGCGAGCCATACACCGGCCCCCAGAAATTGACGCCCATGCCCCAGTCCCAGTCCTTGAGCGTACCGTCGCTGGCCTTGGAAAAAATGCCGACGCCGGCATTGTTGACCAGGATGTGCACCTTGCCGAACTTGCCTTCGACCTCATCGGCCTTGCGCTCCCAGGCATCACGATCCATGACGTCCTGCACCACGGTGGCCACGCGATTGTCGTTGGCAGGAAAGTGCTTGAGCGCATCCTCCCATTGCTTGTCGTTGAGGTTGCCAAGCACTACCTTTGCGCCTTGCTCATGCAGCGCGCGCGCGATCCCCAGGCCAATGCCACTGGAGCCACCGGTGATGTAAGCGACCTTGCCCTTGACGTCGGTGACGGGCGCCGGCTGCGAGGGACCCATGTCCGGAAAGCCCTGGGTGGCGCCGGTGGCCTCGGCGGCACCGGCCGCGCCGGCCAGTCCCAGCCCGCCGGCAGTACCGGTGGCCGCCATCGCGCCCAGCAGCTGGCGGCGATTGAGATTCTTGTCGTGCATCATCATGTCCCCCGTAAAGAAGCCGATCATAGGGGAGTCCGCCGCCTATTTCATGGCCGCCACCGGCACCCTGAATATGCAATCTGCCCCTGCCGTCATACCCAGCGCTGCACGGCCTCAGCCGAATCCGCGGGCGTATTGTTGAAGCAGATCCTGGCCCCTGGGGCCAGCGCGTGCACCAGATTGATGAGTTTCTCGAACAGCAGCAGCTGCTGCGGATCGCGTAGGCCGGCGCCAATCAGCACGCAGTCGAAGGACTGCGCGCGCAGCTGGCTAGCGGCAACGGCCTCAGCGGTGTCGCCCAGGTCCACCAGGCAGCTGTGCACTTCGTAGCCCAGGGCGCGGATACGATCCAGCTGCATGTCGATGAACGCCCGGACCATCTGTGCGGTGAACTGCGGATCGGGCAACTTGACGAATGCCGGGTCAAGTCCCAGTGCCAGTACCTTGGGCATGGTTGCACTCCACTATGTTTGGCGCACCAGCAGGTAATGGGTCGCCGCCTCGGTGGCCGCGGACTGGGTGCAGGTGTAACCCTGCGCTCGCAGGTCCACATCCGCGAACAGGCGCTCGCCCCGGCCCAGCAGCACCGGTGCGACCGCGATATGCAGTTCATCGACCAGGCCCGCGCGCAGGTATTGCTGGACGGTATTGGCGCCGCCGCCAATGCGCACATCCTTGCCAGCGGCCGCGCTGCGCGCCTGCTGCAGCGCCTCGTGAATGCCTTGCGTGACAAAGTGGAAGGTCGTCCCGCCCTCCATGTGGATGGGCGCGCGCGCATGGTGCGTAAGAATGAACACCGGGACATGGTAGGGAGGATTTTCTCCCCACCATCCGCGCCACTGTGAATCGGACCAGGGTCCGCGCTCGGGAGTGAACATGTTGCGACCCAGGATCCAGGCACCCACATTGCGGAATCCCCTGGTGGCGTACTGGTCATCGATGCCGGTGGTACCGCCTTCGACGCCAAACACGGCCTGCTGGAACGTGCGCGTCGGGAATGCCCACCCGTGCAGGTCCGTACCGCCCTGGCCCAGCGGATTGTCGAGGCTTTGATTAGGGCCGGCGGCGTACCCGTCCAGCGAAATCGAAAGACTTTCGACTCGAACCCTGGTCATTGCACCGCCTCCTGAACCTTGACCAGCAAGTTGGCATCGCGTGCCAACAGCCACCGGCCGCTGATCCTGCGCAAGACAGTAAGCGTGTGACCTTCGTGCCGGACTGCGGATGCGCCGGGCGGCGTCACGACCACGGTCAGGTGGCTCCACATGCAGGCCATGTCCCCGTCCACCATGATGTCCCCGATGTCGGATTTTCCTTCGATCACCGCTTGGCTACCTGCGGCCGCACGGGCTGCATTGGCAAATCCGGCTTTGTCCATTGGCGCCTGCCCCGGCACCAGGAACAGTGCGTCGTCGGTCATCAAATTGAGCACGGCCTCAATGTCGCCACGCGCGGTGGCGGCCATCCATTGTGCGACTAGGCCGCGAATCGCCTTCTCGTCCTGCGACATTATCGTGCCCTCATTTGCCAGGCAAATCCCTGACGGTACAAATCAAAGCCCGCGGCGACCCAACGACCGCGGTCGCGTAGCAAAGCATCGGATTGCCTGTGTCCGCTGCAGGCGCCCATGGATTTGACTACCCGGTATGCTGGAGGTTCGACAGTGGCCGGCATGTCGTCTCCCGGTGGCGTTTACTGCAGCGGCAGGTATACATCCGTGATCGCCTCGGCGTCGGTCACGTTGGGCCCCACGTTGACGTAGTGGAAAACCACCGGCTGTGCTGCCATCGTCTCGCCGCTGCGCGGCAGCCACTGATCGTGCAGATAGTGCGCCGCCTTGTTGTTCGACCTTGAACCGATGTCCCTGGCCAGCGCGCAGCGCGTGGCCGCTATGACCATCGCAAAGATGCCCTCTTCGTTGGCCTCGATGAGGCCGTCATAGGAAAGGCAGAAGTCCACCCGGTGGATGCTGGCATCCAGTGTCCCGGGATCCACATAGTGCAGTCCGTAGCTGCGATACAGCTGCGGGTCGGTCAGGCCCCGCTTGAGTTTCCAGGCCACCAGCTTGCGCGCCGTCTCATGCTCCTGCCACGGCGGCCCCACGTGGCGGATGGCCGCGACCCGGGTCTCGGGGAATGTGACGATGCGGACCAGCATGAGCCCTGGCCGGCCGGGTCAGACCTGCAGGCCCTTGCCGACTGGCGGCTGCGGCTTGTCAGGTTGCGGCTTGTCAGGTTGCGCGTCCTTGATCTGCAGCACGACCACGGAAATCGCTCCGTTGACTTGCAGCGCATCGCCATCCGCATGCAGCTCCAGCGGCACACCGTATTGCCCCCTGAACGTCTTGCTCAGCAACACCACCGCGGGCTGTCGTTGCGGGGTGATGACCATCTGCAGGTCATATTCCTGGTCCGATACGGGCTGCACGGACAGTTTCACGGTATGCGGCAGCAGCTCTATGGTCGCCGTCGTGCCCACCTTGAGCTGGAACGATGACTTGATCCTGCTGGCCGAGTCGTGATCGGTGATATCGATCTCGTAGTGGGCATTGAGCATTTGCTCGGCCAGCGCCGGGCAGCACAGCAATACTGCGGCCAGCGCAATTGCCGCCCGACTCGCCAGCGCCGGGGGTTGGGCCTTCGGGTGGGTCACAACGCGCATCACTGGGCCTTTTTCCTGGTCCCCGCGGACTTGGCTTGCCGGGCAGGTTTCTTGCGCGACTCATTGAGCGCGACGGCCTGGCGAAACAGCGTCTTGAAGGCAGAGGCGTTAACCTGGCTGGCTTCATGGATGTCGATGGCGCGGCGTACGTTGCCCTCCAGGCTCGCGTTGAAGAGCCGCGCCGGATCCTTCAGTGCGGCGCCCTTGGCGAAGGTCAGCTTCACGACACTCTTGTACGACTCTCCGGTGCAGACGATGCCCTCGTGCTCCCACACCGGGGTGCCCATCCACTTCCACTCCTCGACAACGTCCGGGTCGGCTTCCTTGATCAGCTTGCGCATGCGCGCAAGTGTCTTGCCACGCCAGTCCCCGAGCTCGGCGATCCTGGCCGAAATCAGATCCGCTGGCGTGGTCGCGCCCGGTTTCTTCATGGGTCCATCCGTCGTTTCACGTCCGTGTACGCATCTTCAACCAGAAAGCTCAACGCCGTCAGGTCACTTTCCATATTCGGCTTTAATTTTACATGACGCATGCGCTTTCCGGTTCCCTCCAGAATTCCTGCCGGGTCATCGAGCCAGGCGCCGAAGTAGAATCCCACGCTGACGTACGACGAGAAAACGTTTACGTAGCCGAACGCCACGTCTTGCACGCATGCGACCGGGCAGCCGTCATGCATCAGTTCCCGAATGTCATTACCGCACCGCCGCATCTTGGCGAACCACGGCAAGGCCATGGCAGCAAGATCAGGTGCTTGTGCACGGAACCACGTGTCAATTGCCGGATCGCGTCGTACTGCGGTCGGAAACCGGAACAGACCGTCAGTCACGATCCGGTGCTCCAAGCGGAAAATAGTGTCGATAGGGCCGCGCCTCATCCACGGCACGAGCGACAGCGGGGCGGGACAGCAGGCGTGCGCGGTAAGCCCGCAGGTGGGTGCGGTCCGGCGCAATGCGATGCGCCCAATCCGCATACAGCAGTGACGGCGCCGCCGCGCAGTCAGCCAGCGTGAAGGCTTCCCCAGCGGCCCAGGTACGACCTGCGAGCTGTTGGTCCAGCCACGCATAGATCCTGTCGAGCAACCCACGCGCCTCGGTCACACCGTACGCATCGCGATCAGCTTCCGGACGCAACTGGTTGAGGACGATCTTCTGCATGGGCGTCATCACGTAGTTGTCGAATACCCGATCCAGCACCCGGACCTCGATACCCGTATCGCCCTCTGGAATCAGGCCAACGTGGCCGGGATGGTGAAGCTGCAGGTACTCGATGATGGTGCTGGTCTCGAGGATGGCGCGACCCTGGTCCACGAGCACGGGAAAGCGCTTCATGGGCCACAGTGCCGCGAGCTCGGCATTTGCCGCAGCGTCTTCGAGGTTGCGGTATTCGAAGGCCGTCGCATTCTCGTAGAGGGCGATTAGCACCTTCTGGCAGTAGGACGAGAATGGGTGAGCGTAAAGCTTCATCTATTTCGTATGCCTCGCAACGTGTGTCAGGACTGGCCGCACTGGCTGTTTGTCCGGAGAGCGCGTGGTCATCCTGGGCCCGAATGTCTTCTCCAGCAGTCTGGTGCCGATTGCCCGGCCACCTGATTGTGCACCTAGGTCAGGTGCCAAAGAATGTCTCGCGGCATAGCGATCAACGCAGCGCGCCAGTTCTCCACCGCCTCCTTGCCATAGCCTTGGTACGCCGTGGACCCAATCGCCGGCGCCCAAAGCGACGTGGCTACTTCGGGCCTGGCCGTGCGAGTGCGCATGTCACGGGTACCGGATGAGGACCGGGACTACGCCTACTTCGCCGTCAGTGCCATGGATGCCATGGCCTGAACCGGCGCCGCCGGATTTGTCGATGTCGTCAGCGTGAACACCAGCTGCTCCGCATCGGTCGGTCTGGCCCACGCATAAGTGATCGTCTGCACGCCGCTGCCAGATGGTCCGCCTGGCAAAGAATACGCCTCCACTGGAGGCGTCGTTTTGGACACCAGCCGCGTGAATTGCTTTTGGACCGCTTCGACCTCGACCTTGCGGGCGAACACGCTGCAGGTGCCCTCGCCGTGGATCATGACGACATAGCGCTGTTCGCCGACGGGCACCGACCACGCCGTTCCGGACTTGCCCTTGAGAAAGAATGCGGCCGCCTCACCGGTCAGCTCGGGCGACCCGCTTTCCTGCATAGCAGCGCGAAGCTTGTCCCAGGAGTTGTAGTACTTCATGCAGGTGATTGAGAACAGGCGCACGAATGATTCGGCGCCCATCTCCGGCACCGGTGCCGGCGCCGCCGGAGCCGCCGCCCGCAAAGATCCCGCCAGCAGGCTTGATGCCAGTAGAACCGTGCCCCGTGCCGTCCACCGCCCGCCCAGCGTTTTCGCTGTGTGCTGTTTAGTCATGTGTCGATCGCCAGTTTGCAATGAAACGTCAGGAGCTGCTGTATACATTTGGCTGGTGCAGCTCCATGTACCCTTCCGGACGGGCAAGCGGTCTGAATCCCAACGGGGCATACAGTTCATGCGCATCCCTGGTGATCAGTATCCAGCGCCTCAAGCCCTGCAGCTGCGGATGGGACAGCACGCATTGTATTAGCCATTTTCCAAGGCCCCTGCCCCGATACTCCGGCAGGACGAACACGTCGCCAAGGTAGGCAATGGTCGCCTGGTCCGAGACCACGCGGGCAAACCCCACCAATCGCTGGGACTGCAGGAGTGCAAAACACAGGGAAGCATCAATGGACTTGTCCACCGTGGACCGGGGTATGCCGGTGGCCCAGTAGCTTGAGACCAGGAAGTCCGCAACGGCCTGGCGATCCACCTTGCGCGGATCGCAGCTGACCGTAAAGGTATCGCGGGACCATTCCATGCCCTAGCTTCCCACAGGTCGCCGCACTTCGTAACGCAGCCCCACCATGCCGCTCTTGTAGGCCTTGACCTCGGTCAGATGCAGCGCAACGTCCCGGTCGAGACTGGCAAAGAACGCTATCCCCTCCCCGATCAGGATCGGCAGGATGGTATGGCGGATGTCGTCGGCCAGTCCCAGACGCAGACATTCGGCGCTGACCATGCCGCCGCCAACAAACCAGATGCTGCGGTACGTGGGCCGCAGTCGCTCATTGACCAGCTGCGCCAGGTCACCGGCGTAGAACTCGACGCTGTCCCGGGTCCGTGGCAGCTTGCGAGTGGTGAGGACAAACGTCGGCTTGTCTGCGTATGACCATCCCAACCCCTGGGATTCAAACGCCAGCGCCGTCTCGTAGGTTCGCGATCCCATGACATAGCAGTCGATGGTCTTGAGGAATGCGGCGACGAATTCCGGGTCCATGGTTTCCCCGCCCGCGAATTCGTCCGAGGTTTCGAGCCAGTCGACGCGCCCATCCTTGCGGGCGATGTAGCCGTCGAGGCTCGCCGCCATGTGGATGGTTACCTGGGAGTCAGGGTTTGCCATGGTTTGAGCTTAGAGCCTTGAGTGCAGCCTCGACAAACGGGTCGTGGCCGACAGATGCCTTCTCGACATCCACCGGCACGGCCGGCACGAATTGCTCGCGTGGCGTGCCGTTGACGTGGTACAGGCGCTCGGTCGGAACGTTGATGCCTATGCCCGTGTGCGGCAGCACAAAACGCGTCGTTGCCCCAACCAGGCCGGCCATGGGCGTACCAACCACGGTACCCGTACCCGTGGCGTCGAATCCCATCGCCAGGCCTTCGCCCATGCTTGCGGTCCAGCGGCTGACCAGCACGACCACCGGCTTCGAATAGGTGAACGCACCACGCGGCGAGACCAATTCCAGCCAGCTCCTGCGCACCCCGGTCTCGCGTTGCTCGGCCGGCAGCACGTGCTTCTGGTACGGCAGTTCCCGGGTGACGAACCGGCCCAGGACCCCCCGGGCAACGCTGCTGTTGCCGCCGCTGGCGGTATTGCGCAGGTCAATGATGAGCGCGCGTGTCTGGCGTAATTCAAGCAGCGCACGATCGAAGGCGGCCACGGTGCCGTCATCGCCAAGGGAGTCGTTGAAGCGGACGTAGCCAATGCCAGGGCGGATCTCATTGGCCTCCAGCGACGCTGTTCCCCCGGTGGACTGGTCGCCTGCGGGAAGCTCCACGATCCTGGAGGTCGCGCCCTCGCGTATCCCCAGAAGCCGCCGGGTTGCGTGCCGCCCCGCCAGTACCGATCGCAGCGCCCAGTCGCGGGCAGCGGCAACCGAGTGGTCATACGAGCGCCCCAGTCGGGCCTCGACGGCATCGCCAATGGGAGCGCCGTCGATTGTGACCACGATCGCGCCGCTCCTGATGCCGGCACGCTGCGCATCGGAATGCTCCCGCACCTGGGTGATGGTCGCATTGCCTGCGCGCCATTCGGCCCACAGGTCAGTTCCCGAAGGCACCAGGCGTGGTGAGTGTTCGAGATTGACGGTCAGCTGCGCATGCGGATCGTACAACTCGTCGAGCACCCGCTCGAGAAGACCAATGAATTGGTCACGGCTGTTCACAGTGCGCAGGTCCGCCGCATACCAGGCAGGCACGCCATCCCAGCGCGTCGCCCTGGCGTCAAGGTAGGCATAGTTCGCAGCGACCTGTCCGGTCGCGGCAGCGAAATCCTGCTGAAACTCCTGCGCAGTCTGCGCAACCAGGCCAGGTGCCCAGGCCAGTCCCACGGCCACCCACGCCGAATTACGGGCGACATTCACAAGTAGCAGATAAAGTTGAATTTGTTCCCGTCGAGGTCGCGGAAATACGCCGCGTAAAGGGTCTCGCCGCGCAGCCCTGGCTCCCCTTCGCTGGTGCCTCCAAGCTGCAACGCCTTTGCATGCCACGCAGCCACCTTCTCCGGGCTGTCCGCACTGAAGGAAACCATGGAGCCGTTGCCGACAGTGGCTGCCTTCCCGTCGAACGGGCTTGCAACGATGAACATGGGAGTGCCAATGCCCCAGCCCCAACCGGCGGAGGTGCCAGATTCATAGACCTTTGATGCGCCCATCCCTTCCATGAGCGCAGAAAAATACCCGACGGCCCTGGGCAAATCATTGGTGCCGACCATCAGATAGCTGATCACGTGCGGTACCCGAGGGCAGGATGCTTCACGCGCGCGCGCAGGGGAGTCAAGGCCATTGGCTGCCCAGCGTTGCGCGTTGCGAATCCGGCAACCAGAAGAACAGTTCATTGCCATCCAGGTCTGACAGGACGATCGTCGGTGCGCCCCAATGAGTAACCGCCGCCGATATCCCGCGGCTGCTTGCGTGCTGCATCAAGGCGGCAGCTTGGGGCTCATCAAGCCCGACAAAGACACGTCCCCGGCCAGCCCGCCCCCTGTCATCGGCTTCAGTCTGGTTGAGGATGATTTCCATGCCCTGCAGGCTGACCTGCACCACGTACGGTTGGCCCTTCTCCTCGTATATCCAGTCCTGGGAGAATCCCAGCGTCTGCGTGTAGTAGGCCAGCGACTGGGCCGCGTCGCGGACGAACAGCACGCTCCTGGCGTAGAGGTTCTGCATCAGTACTGCGCTGGCTGCAACCCCAGCTCACGGGGCGGCAGGCGGCGAACTATCTCGCGCGCGGGCAAACCATCGAGTTTCGCGAAGGCCTGAAAGGCCCGGCCCGAGAGGTGACAGTCCCCTGGACGCCTGCCCGATGGCAACGCGTTCATACAGCTTGGCGGGCCCATCGCCGCCGCCGCCGTGCAGGAACTGCGCGCCCGCCGCGGAGGCCTGCGCGCACAGCCGCGCCACGAGGGCGGCAACGATGCCACTGCCGCGGTGCTCCGGCCTGACGTACAGCCACTCGGCGTCGGCACCGAACATTCCCCAGAACATGTCGTGAATCAGGCGCCACTGGATCATGCCCACGATCACTCCCTCTCGTTGCGCCACCAGCAGATGCGCGACCGGATGCGGGCCAAAGAATGCGGCGCGCAGCGCCTGGGATGAGCGGGGATGATGCTCGGCGGGGTGGCCTTTGACGAAATCGCCCACCATTCCCTCGATCTCTGCGGCGTCATCTGGTGTGGCACTGCGGATGCAAAACATTGGCGGGACCTGCTGACAGGTGCAATCCTTGAGAATACTGTTGCCGCTGCCGGCCGCCAAGTCACCGCCCGTAGAACGAGCCGGTTGGGCACAGAACTGCCGAGCCGCCTGCCTACCCTTGCGGTTCAGTCCAGGTCACGCCGGCGCAGCTGCAACCAGTCCGTACCTGGACATTACCGCTAGCAGGGCCGCCTTGTCGGGAGGTCCGCCATTGACCACGGCCGCGACGTCCCTGAAGTACTGGGCGCCGATGTCCGGAGACTGCACTATCAGCGCCCGGGCGGTTTGGGCAAACGGATTTGAGAAGGCGTGCACCACGCCGCGCGGCGTGGTCATGGTCTGGCCAGCAGCCAAATCGCGGGTTTCGGCACCCACCGAGTAGCGCAAGGTCCCGGCGAGCACGTAGACGCACTCCTCGTTGTTGGAATGACTGTGCGGCGGCGGCACGTTCGAGCCAGGAGGTACCGTCAGCTCGAACATGCCCAGGCTCTCGGTTTGCGAGCCGTCGACGATGTAGCTGATGCCCAGCTGCCCCACCTTGATTTCGGTATTGCTCATTGCGTCACGACTCCTCGATCATCAGCAGCAACGTTCCCTCGGCGATCGCTACAGCGCGATGCCTGTGGCGTGCACCGGCTGGAATGAATAGCCCGTCCCCAGCCGCGAACGCAAGGATTTCCCCGTCGAAGCTGATGCTCAAACCGCCTTTCAATACATAGCCGATGTGGCCGGTTTCGCACCAGTGGTCAGCTCCAGCGCTGGTACTGAATTCCACCAGACGAATCTGCCGCGACCCTTCGCAATGTACCTTCTGGCGCACGTCCGGACGCACTTGCTGCCACGGCATGTCGGCAAAGCTTATTTTCAGGGGACTCAATGCACGCTCCTTGGGCAAGCCAGAGGGAACACTGCCGACGCGGTTAGAGGATTGGCTCTGGTACCCGCTGCGTGCTGCAGCCAAGGCCGAAGGACGCCAGCAGCAGTACGTGGCAGAAGGCCCGATCAAAGGGAGCAAGCACCGTCGCTGCGGGCATCGCCTTCAATGCGCGATGGCCGATCAATGCCGCAGCATTGCAGGTTCGCGCCAGCGCCAACGTTGCCGCCGAAGGCAGGGCAAGCCAGGTCGCCCGGAATTGCGTGACCAGCAGCAATACGAAAATCTCCACCCCGATGAAGTCAACAAAGAACAGCAGCACCCGCAGTTCGGGATTTATGACGATGGCCAACACGACAGCTAGCGCCACCAAGCCCAGATACTTGCGCCAGACTGGCTTATCCACGGGTGGCTGCCCTGTTTTTGGCCGCCAGTTGCCGCGCCTCCACATGACGGGCGAAGCGACTCAATATCGCCTGCCAGCCCTGGCGCTGCTGCTCGGGGGAATTTGTCGATTCAGCGTCGAACGTCTCCGTGACGGTGACTCCGTCGTGTCCCTCGGTAAAGCGCACTTGCATTGTGCGGTCACCAAATGAACTCTCGATCAGTTCATGCTCCACGATCCTGGTGTAGGTTCCGGCAAAGTCGAAACCCATGCTGCCGTCCTTGGCTTCCATGCGGGATGAGAACGCCCCGCCCACGCGCAGATCCACGGCCGCCCGGGGGGTGTGCCAATCATCCGAGGCCGCATTCCATTGCGTGATGTCGGCAGGGGTCGTCCATGCGTTCCAGACATCTTCCATGGGCGCTTTCACGAAGGCTTCTACGGTGAGCTTCATATCAAGACTCCTTTGCAGGGCAATGTCGGGCCGGCAGGATCAGGATGCTCCTACCCAGTCAGCTGCGACCTGACGGGCCTTTTTAATGTCATCCACGACGAGAATCAACTGATGGTCGTGGTCGCTATAGAGAACTTCAATGTTGACCCCAGCATCGGCCATCCTGCGGGTCAACTTACCCAGCTGCCCGGGCACCGCCTGCCTTAGGCGCTGGACCACCACCTCGCGCACCGCCAGGACCTTGATGCCCGCTGCTTCAAGCGCGTGGCTGGCCGCCACCCCGTCAGCAAACAGGAAGTGGGCGGCGCCGCTGCTACCGGCTACCCATGCGCCGCCACCCTCGATGCTGACGCCGGCGCGACCCAGCGCCTCTCCCATATCAGCTAGGGCCCCTGGTCGATTATCCAGAAGTATCGACACGTCGTGCATGAATGCCGCCCTCGCTACGCTTCACGTTCATCCTTGTGCCAACGCAGTCACATGACTGGGCCCAGCTTATCGACTGTTAGCCGCGACCGGGCATTTTATCGCCCTCGAAATCCCGGCTGCATGCCGTGCAATGGTCACTGATCGGCGTCGCCCAGATCGGAATAGTACGAGCAGATACTCGATATCTTCTCACCCCTGGCACTGGAAAACTCCACCACGTGGCAGAACCCACGGGTAAGGCCGGAGGACAGGACGAGGGTTCCGTCTGCGGCCCCGGCGCGACCGTGACTGATGGCCCGTCGCACCTTCACCTGTCGCGGTGCGGACTTCGCGTTCTTCAGGTAGGCCAGCGCCGCGGCCTTGCCAACAAAGCTCTTTCTATCCGGGATGGCCCAGTCCAGGTCGTCACTGACGCAGCGCGCGAAGGCGGGGCTGTTCGCCGTTTCGATGCATATGACCAGCGCCTGAACCAGGAGGTTCTTTGGCGAGTTGCCACAACCTGCACTCTTGATGATTCTGGTCATTGGTATCTTCGGGTTGTCCAGATTTTCAAAAGCGTGACGCTTGCCGCCCGTATCGTTTCGTCGGCATATCCGGCGTCCCTTACTTCTTCTCTTCCATCAGTCCGACGAGATTTCCATCCGGATCTCGCAGGAAACCAAGCCACAACTCGTGATCAGGCATCTTGGCCGCAAGCTGCGGAGCTCGCTCGTCGGTCGCTCCCGAAGACACGAGCCCCTTATGGACGGCCTCTATGTTCTCCACCCGAAAGTAGAGTATCGAGTTTGCGCCGATAGCGCCTGATCCCTGGGGGGTCGATAACATGACGCGAACATCTCCGGCCTGCAAAAATGCCAGATTCGGTCCCGCCGCAAACAGGAATTTCAGGCCGAGGAGGTCCCTGTAGAAACGCAGTGCCTTCTCGACGTCCGAGACTGTGACGGCTATCTGGCCGATTCTGGAAACGGCGGGATTAATGTACGCCTCCGTACGGCCGCTTAAGTGCCAAGCTTACCGGGCAGCCACGGACGCAGATGCAAGCGAACGCACTGGACCTGCCTGAGCCCGGGTCCAATGCCTGAGGCCCGACCCGTTGTCGTCCCCGGACAGCTGCATTGGCTGGTTATGCCTCGCGAAGACTCTTGCGCTTTCCCTTGCTACCTTGTCGAGCCCTGGGGGAGCCAAAAGATTGCTTGGCCAATGCCTTGGCTACCTTCGCGATCAATGCGTACGGCATTGGCTCATCCAGCGGGAAGCGCAGGTTTCCTTTGGCATTGGCGTAAGGCTTCACAGCCACACGCAGCCCGACATCAGCTCGCGGACGGGATTGTCTAGCTCTGGCATTTCGAGATCTCGCCCGTGGCCAAGTGATTCATCAACCACGGTCCGCTGCACCGGTCTCTTGGACGGCTTCATGGTCAGTTGCACCATTGCGACTCGCATGGAACGCCGTCACCGTCCCCATCCATTTTGGTATTCGGACAATTGCGGATGAAGTATGTAGCCTCGGCACAAGACGTCATTTGTGAGCACATCGTACGTCCGTCGCACGAGCGGGACGGAGGCGCAGGCGCAGGCGCAAGTACAGGCGCATGCGACGGAGAAACGTCGGAGATGGGGCTTTGTACCGGGACGACCTGCTTCGTGTATCGGGAGTAGCCATATGCGCAAATGGCGGTAACGGCAAGTACCGTGAATACGCGACCCATCAGATGGTCGAGCGACCCATGTCGCGCCCGTACTGTGGCAGGCGGCCCAGATGGCCTCTGGCCGGGTCGCATCACGCGGATCGCACGCTGTTTCCCATCCGCGCCGGCCTCGACCTCGAACGAGATCAATTCGTTGATCTGAGGGCGTCCGCCATGCCGCGGGAAAGCGGAAATGTGTACGAAGAGGTCCGGCCCGCTCTTGGCTGGCGTGATAAAGCCAAAGCCACGGTCATCGTTCCACTTGGTCAAGGTGCCGTGGATGCGCATGTTGGACGCCTAACCACGCTGTCCAGGGGCCGGGTGCTGACCCGACAGCACGCGGGAGCGCAAGACATGTGCTAACACATGCAAACTGCGCACACAGGCGGATGACCTATCTATCCCGAACCGCTGCAATGGCTTGCTATACGGCACGGCAATCCTCAGCGCGCCTTCTTCTTCGTGCGCGCCGCGGCTATCTCCTCGGCGATTAGGCGGAGCGTCCGATCTTCCGCAGATTGCTTGTGTTTACGCACGTCTGCCCCGAACCGCCGACTCAACTCCGACGCCTCTCGCAACTTCACTACAGCGAGACTGCCTCTCATCCGCTTTTCAACCGAATTAACGGTGGCTTTATTGGACATGGCTTTCTGTGCACTCCTCCAGATCCTAGGACACCAAGCGCTTTCCTGCCGTCATCTCCAATAGGGAGGGATCGTGAAGCCATACGGACCTCTCCCGGTCCGGGGTTCGCAGCCCAAGACATGAGCCTGCAATACCAGCGACGTGATCGTCAATGAGGCCGTCCACGTAACTGCGACGTAGTCCCGTCGGACTGTGCTGTTCAACGGCCCACCGCCGACATATCAGCGCGCGGGCGGTTACACAATTCAGCTCTTGGGTCGCGGAAACACGCCTGGTCTATCCCGGACCGCTGCAACTGGCTTTAAGAGCCCAGAGGGGCCGTTCGTCCCCCCACCTTCTGGATATCGAGTGGACACTTCCCTTCGGAGGAAGGAGCGTATGTGCACGTCCACCGTGAGGCGGATAACCCCGAACGAGGCAAAGATGAAAACTAGCGGAGAGGTTCGAAATGGAGGTTCGATGCCAAAGAGCGGCTTGGAAATTAGGAGCCAGCTGGAGAGCACCATCAGGAAGGCGGCGATGACATATAGAAGCCATTGTCTGGATGTATGCCGACGGGCTTCGCCTAGAAGTTCGTATCTGGCTGCAGGTGGCACCCGCTTTAATGCGGGATAGAGTACGGTCCAGCGCGCCGTGCGTCTGGCTAAGCGCTGCGCGCGCTCGGCGTCGACCCGGATGATCTGTGCATCCATCGCCGCGAGCGCCTGATCCTTGGTCAGCATGGCGAGCACTCCTTGTTTCTGGCGCCTAGGGTGCAGCCGAAGAGCTTCGTGTAGAAGCGAGCCAGCCCGCGCCAGTCCCTGGCGATGAGGTTTGTGTGTCCGAATCGGACCCCGTCGGTCATTGCTTCATCCTAGTGCCGGCGAACGGCTAAGCTGGGCGCAGCGCACGCCGACGCCACGAGTCGGCACTTTGTCCGTTACGGCTTTGCCCCAACAAAAAGTCAGGCGGCACCGGCTTCCCCGTCCAACCGTCCGGCTTCAGTGCACTATGGACGGCCTGTGCTGATTTACCATCTTGAACCAGCACGTTGCGAAATTCGTTTTTAACGTCGATGCGGTGCAAGAACGCGTAACAGGCGCCTTTACTATTCAGTCACTTCGTCACTCTCAAATCGACGAGCCTAGGCCGCCACGGGCGGGCCAAAGGTGTTGGCCTCGGTCTGCCCTCGCGCAATGCAACCCCAGAGGGCAAAGCCGACGAAGACCACGAGTGCGACCAGCGGTACTGCGACGTCGAGCTGAGCCCCGACGCTGATTCGATGCGCCCAGATGCCCATGGCAGCCACGGTCAGCACCGCGGGAAAGAGCATCAACCAGCCGGTGCGACCCATGTCGTGCAGGCGCCGCACGTGCAGGACGACTGCGGGATACAACAGTACCAGTACGCCCCACGACGCATAGTCGATGGCAGGGCCCTTGTACGCATACCATAGGACGGCCAACGCGAGCGGGACCAACGCGGCCAGGAAATGCCCGCGCGAGGTACGACCGCTAGGTTGCACGAACAGGGTGTTCCAGAACGTGCGGGGATCCGATTCGCCAAGCGTCAGCGGCGCGCGCTGCAAGGCGCCCTTGTAGTAAGGGAGATAAGCAAGCATCAGGAGGCCGTTGAGGGCAAAAGCGACGACCCCGAGCGTCAAACTTGGGGTCCGATGATCCAGGATCGCCCAGTACAACGCGCAGGTCGAAACCGCCATCACCACGCACAGCGCCGCCGGGACGAAGTAGCCCAGTAGGATCAGCGCCCCCGCAACGAGCTCGATCAGCATGCAGACATCCAGAAGACGTGAGTCGACCAGCGCGCTCATGAGTTCCGTGGAGAGCGGCTCCTGGCCGCTGGGTATCGGCCAGAACGAGAAGAAGAAGTGGTTGGCGCCATTCACGAGCATCCACGCGCCGAAGATCAAACGAGCGGCCAGTGCCAGTTGCTTCAGGGCCGGGGCCTGCACGGTGTCAGCAACGCTTGCGCGCACCGCAAACATCGACCGGAAGCTGGCGATGTAGGCGACGCACAGGAGGACATTGCAGCCCAGAACCCTTGCCCCTGCAATCATGCTCCCGGTGTTCCACTCGGAAAGGGGGGCATCCCACCAGAACACGCAGAACGCGACAGGCATGCAGGCCAGCAGCGCCAACGGTGTGAAGAAGCCGAACAGAACGGCGACGCCGGTTATCAGCTCGACAGCTTTGACGAGGTCGAACAAGTGGGTGTGAAGCAGTGCAGCCAGCATCTGGGCTGCAAGCGGGTGGGTGCTATTGGCTCCCGGCTGAGGATAGATGTGATAGAAGTGCTCCAGCCCGGCCGGAATCATCCAGCCTGCGTACCAGAATCTCACGAACCAGATCACGTACTTCATGGTGCCCCCCGGTCGGAATCTTGCGTGCGGTCGCTGCCGCTTGGCCACCTTTATAGTCCGAATTGCTGCTAACAGTACAGTCCTGCGAGGCGATATCGAGTGTTGTCGATAGGGGCTATGGAAGCGTTCAAGCTGCTCGACCAGCTTGGCCTTGGCTTGGTGCCGATTGCGGAGCCCACACCGCAAATTCGGGACGCGGGACCCCCGTCCTCGTCGCAGCGCTACCAGGAGCATCACCCGGACTATCTCCTGGGCCGGATATTACGCGTCCGGGCCAATCTCCGACAACTGGCGTCAGGGCTGCCACCTGCATCCACGCAAAGCATAAGAGTCGCTTATCGTGGTACGGCGCCGCACTCATTGCATTGCAAACGGGTAGCTCTGGAGCCGCGGTTGGGGAGCGGTCCATTCATTGACGATTCTTCAGCGTATTAGGCGCCGCCCAACAGCTCCGTCCAGCGGCCGGCCACCCCCGCTTCAGCACACGGGCGACCATTACTTCCTTATGGAACTCATCTCCTCGCCCGCGGCTAACCGTTTTATTGCTCCCGGACCGCCGCAGCGATTTGGTAGGCGTCACTTCACTTTCTCCCAGGCAGCTACCGATCCCTGAACCTTGCGAAACAGGGGGTGACATTGGGGCACTTCGATTCTACGCAATCGCCGATATACATCGGGGCTACGTCGTTTGAGTTTTCGAAGCAAATGCTTCCACTCGTAATCGAGTTGACCAGTTGTAACTGGCATCAGCTTGGCACGCCTAATGGGGCCGATCTTTCGTGCGTCAAATGTATAGCCTCTGGCTGTTGCTTCGGCGTGGATGTGAGACAGAAAGTAATTCACCGCCGACACCGGCATTTGGTGAGCGCGAAATCTAACCAATTGTGGATGATTCTGATACCCGCGTGTCTTGCCGCGAAGTACTGCCCGCGCCAAGAGTGCTTCACGCCAGAGAGCGACTAACCCTCGAGCGTCCAAGTACTGGGGGTGGAGTGACCAGAGGCGCATGCAGTGAGTGACGCCTAACTGCACCGTTCAGCGGTCTGGCTCTCGCGCCTCAGCACACGGGCGCGCATGACTTGCTTGAGCGCGATGCGTCCTCGCCCACGGGCAAGCACTTTATCGAGCCCGGCCTGCTGCAACGGTTTGTTATGCGGCAAGGCGCGCCTCGATCCGTTCGACCACAGCAAACACAAGAAGCACCAATGTTGTTGCCCAGGCGCCTGCAGATATGCTGTTGGGCATGTACATGGCGATGCAGACGCCAAGCGAGACAAGCAGCGCACCCAATGCGAGAAAGCTCTTCTGGCCATATAGGGTCGCGAATGGGAGATAATGTGCACCCACCAGGATCATCGCACCTGGATAGAACCAACTCGGCCGGAACACAACAGCCAGCACTAGGAGCGGCATGGACAGCGGAAGCACGAACGCAATCTGCATGGCCAGGGCACGAAATGGACTCTCGCTACCAAGGCCGGTTCGACGGCCAAGCAGGCGCAGGACAAGGGTGGTCAGCGGCAAGATAAAAAAACCGCCAATGACGAGGGCGGCCATGCCAATTCGATGCGAGTGCCATGTGCTGATACTCGCAGCGATGGCCCAAATGACAGCGGAGACGGTTTGGCCGACGCTTCCGCCGAGGTAAGTATCCCGAACTTCTCGTTGTGCATCAGATATGAGCACGGGTTGCCGGCCGATGAGCAGGATTGCCAAACTCGGGGCGCTCTCCTGTCGCACGACGTAGTGCCGCATAACAGTTCCGTTCAGCGGCCGGCCACAGCCCGATTTGCATGCGGGCGCACAGGCCTTGTTCGAGCATTTCCCCTCCTCGCCCGCAGCCACGCACTTTATACAACCCTAACCGCTGCATCGGTTTGTTAGACGACGGTCGGTTATCCATGCCTCTACCTGCTATGACGCACTGCGGCCGTATAATGCGCAAGGGTATTTTGCATGTTCTGTTGTATGGTCTTCTCAGTCGCATTAGACAGGTTGTCTTTTAGGGTACGACAGAAGGGCCGGGCGTCTAGTTTTCGGGTCTGGGCGAGCGACTGAGCCCCCATCTCCTCGAACTGCTCTATCAGGTCACGCGATGCGGGCTTAGACAGCTCTTTATTCGTTCCGATTTGTGCTCGCAGGGGTGCCGTGGCCTTCTGGTATCGCTTCTTGAATCGCAGGTACTCAGCCTCTAGCGATTGTCTAAGCTCCGGAACCATGGCGCCGCAATGCTGAACGAAAGGCGCGGCACTTTCCTCCTGCACTCGCAGCAGGAAAAGACCGACTGACTCGACCGGCGCTTCCGCCCGCGCTCGCAGCGCCAAAGATGAGATGGCAACAAGCGTAAGGGCGAACTTGGTAGCGGATGCGTTCATCGTTAGCCGCAGTCTAACTGCACCTTTCAGCGGCCGGGCATAGACCCAACAGCACGCGGGCGCGCATGACTCGCTTTGGCGCCGCGTGCCCTCGCCCGCGGCCTAGCACTTTATCCAACCCGGACCGCTGCAACGGTTTGTTGGGCGACAGCTCCACTCCTATGTTCATTAGGGTGCTCTCGAGAAGGAGTGAATCGTTTCTAACGCCTGATCCCAGTTGGCCTTGCTTGAGACAAATATGTGAGCGTCGGGCCGAATCGGTACATCACTATCGAGGCTTCCCGCCGGGACCACCAGGAGTGCACCGTTCATTTGGAGGTTTGGCAGTGCCGAGCCGCAAATAGAACAGAAGGCCCGTTTGTGCTGGGTCGATGCCAGATTGAACGTTGTGACTAGTTCTTGGCCGGACAGCCATTTCAACACACCTGAGGTCGTGAATAGATTTGCTGCGTGCGCCGACCCGGAGTTCTTACGGCAGTATTCACAGTGGCACAGATAGAATTTCTGGAAATCACCCTCGACCTCGAACGTAATTGTTTCGCACAGACAGGAGCCGGAATGCTTGGTCACGCGATGCGCTCCTCTGTCGCCCAATTGCACCGTTCAGCGGCCTGGCTCGCGTGCCTCAGCACGCGGACGCACCTGACCTGCTTGGACGGAGGGCGTTCTCGCCCGCGGCCGATCGCTTTATCGACCCAGGAACGCTGCAACGGTTTGTTAGGCGACAGCACCTTCATTTTGAAGTTAGCCTCTTGGCGCTGAATACCAAGTACAGCAGCAGTATGGACGCCACACCCACCTCGAACCAGATGGTGAAGTTCATGCCGTGAGAGTGGGCATGAAGCGGTGCGCGCGTGTAGTGAAGTAGTCCATCCAAACCCACTGCCGCGTAGATGCAGAGCAAAGCGAAGCCCGTCGCCCGTGGTCCGTATCGGTGTAGTAGGTATCCGAGCAGTCCGACGGCGGTGATAGCCAGCCAGGTCAAGTAGACGCTAGAGCGAGTGATCCAGGCTGGAAGGTTCGGATAGGCCCGAACGAACTCCGCGTTGTGTGTGAAGTGTAGGAGGCTTGCCGCCACATACAGCAGCAAGAGGACTTCGAGCACGAAGCCCTTGTTTGAAGATTGGGTGGCCTTGACCATGAATCTGTCGCCTAACAGTCCCGTTCAGCGGCCGGGCACTGAACCATCCGCACGCGGGCGCACATAACTTGCTTGGGCGCTGGGCGTCCCCGCCCGCGGCCAAGCACTTTTTCCAGCCCGGCCCGCTGCAACTGTTTGTTAGGCGGCGCGATGGTCATTTCCCTGCGTTCTCTGATTCTAGCCGCTTCGCCCCGAGAGCCGCTTGAACTTGCAGCTGTTCAAACACGTCCCCGAGTATCCGGGCAAAGTACTCGGGAGTCCTGTCGGTGATGCTGGTCAAGAACCATGGACAGAAGACCTGTGGCCCGGCTCTCTTCGGAATATCTAAGGCCCATGTCTTGGGATCTGCGGTGAGTGCATCCATCGGACTTGATTCGTGCTTAACGTACTCACTACCCTCGAAGCGAGCGGCTATCAGAGTCGAGACCTTTACAAAGGAGGCCTTATAGGCCTCAAGACTCGATTGGATCTGATTCTTCAGTTCAGGCATGGTCTCAGCGCAGTATGCGGCCTGCGTTTCCGTGCCCAAGAGCTGCGTTCTTAAAAAGAGGTCAAGGTTGGTATCTTGAGCGAGCGTAACACCCGGCACGAGGAATAATGCCACTACCGCCAAGGCGACTGTCGGTGGGCGGTTCAGTTGTCGCATGGTCGTGCCGCCTAACAGTTCCGTTCAGCGGCCGGACTCGCGTGCCCCAGCACGCGGGCGTACCGGACTCGCTTGGGCGCGGGGCGTTCTCGTCTGCGGCCAGGCACTTTATCCACCCCGGATCGCTGCAACGGTTTGTTAGGCGACATACTTAGTCATTGTCATCTGGCGGGTCACCATTATCACCGGATATCTTTTTGCGAGGCTCCTGCGCGGTTTGGACGATTTCGTTGCTTGGATCTTGCACGTTGCCGAGAGTCATAAGTGTCATAGAACCCCCTATGACATTAATAGCCTTCCCACTCCGCTTCGCGGCCCGGATCGCCCAGGCGCCTGCGGCAATCACGAGCATTCCGAGTAGCAAGAAGACGGCACCTTCAAGAATGGTCATCGTTTCCCTTCTGCGCCGCGCATCGAATCAGCAGGTTCGCTTAGCGGCATGATCATGGGACGTGGCGGCCGTGCTGGCGAATTCAATAGCAACGTGTCGACATGAGACCCAAGGTTATCGCTTGCAACGGGTCTTCTATCCGTTGGAAAGTGGCTTATGTCGCCTAACAGTTCCGTTGTGCTCGAACAAGTCACGCGCGCCCGCGTGCTGAACCCACGGATTTAGACACCGGGAGTGCCATTACAGAAGTTTCTTCATGAGCAGACCCCAACCAAATTGCGTGCGCTCAGTGCCGAAGGCCTCGAACCCACACGCTGTATAGAAGTGCTCAGCGTGAGGATTTCCAAGGACGTAAAGATACTTTGCGCCTGTGCTTTTTGCTGAGGTTGAACAAAAGTTGACTAGGGCGCGGCCGATTCCCTGGCGCCAGCTGTCTGGCTCAACGAAAAGTGCATCCAAATCGACGTCTCCGTCTTCGCGTGGAAGAATGGCGGAAAAGCCTATGATCTTGGCGCCGTGCTCTGCCACAAAGGTATGACCGTCAATGATCTGCTGCGCTGGCAATGAGATGGCGTTCGGATTGGCTAACAAGGCTTCACGGTCCATTGCGTTTTGCAATGAAGCGCGCCGTTGAAGCTCTTCAAGGAAGCGGCGCTCCGAGATGACAGCTGGCCGAACCGTGACGTCCTGCACAGTGACGCCTAACAGTCCCGTTCAGCGGCCGGCCACCCACGCTTTAGCACGCGGGCGCGCATGACTTGTTCGAGCACGACTTCTCCTCGCCCGCGGCCAGGCACTTAATCGATCCCGGACCGCTGCAACGGTTTGTTAGGAGTCACTTCCTTGCCACTTGCTTTACTTGCTGTACTACAAGCAGCGTCGCCATGCCCATGTGCCCGTATCCAATCCAGTAGGTGCCTCCCGGCAGTTTTCGTTCCTCCCCCGAGAAGTATCTACCGACCAGGGTTACCTGAGCCAGACCGTATCCTTTCCGGGGTAAGGTGAGTTTCTGGAACTTCGTAAAGAGGTCATCTTCCACAATCGACGTTTCAATCCCTTCAACCACCAGCGAGGATGAACGCTTTGGATCCGCTGAAACGCCACAGCAATATATGACCTGAGATCCCTGCTTTCCGCCAAGCTCAAGCCAAATCATATTCTTGTTATGGCATGTACTATCTGACAATGTGAAGTCTTCAAAGCCTCGTGACACAGTGCCGCTGATTTCAATTAGCTTGTGATTGAAGTCTCCAGGCTTCGCAAGTAGTTCGCATACGGTAAGTTGCAATGGCTCTTCGGCATGGACGATCGTTGGCAGGACCACACATGCAAATGCTGCGAGCAAAAGCACTAGGCGATGCGACATGCAAATCTCCTTCGTGACGCCTAACAGTTCCGTTCAGCGCCCGGGCATTGAAGGTTCAGCACGCGGGCGTACATGACTTGTTCAAGCACAACGCGCTCTCGCCCGCGGCCAAGCACTTTGTCCGTCACGGACCGCTGCAACGGTTTGTTAGACGGCGCGGGTGTGTTTTGAGCAGTGACGGGCGCCGCCGGCTGTAGTTTAGTCATGGGTCACAACCCTTAACCCGTGAGGTCGCAGCCCTTCAACCGCAACGAGGCGCACACCATCTGAAAGTTGCCGCGTCTCACATCGCACGAGGCTTCCAGACGGATATTCCCAACGCTCCGTCTCAGGGTCATCGTTCTTTGAGACAATCAGAAAGGCATCCCCGGCCCGTCGCATTGCTTGAACGGGCCGCCACGTGTCGGCCCCCTCCTCTAGGAGCGCAACGTAGATCGTTTCTGATAGAGCTTGAGGCATGAAGTTCGGGATCGCCGTCTAACAGTTCCGTTCAGCGGCCGGGCGTTGGCTATCCAGCACGCGGGCGCACAAGTGTTGTTCTAGCACAACCTCTCCTCGCCCGCGGCCAAGCACTTAATCCTTCCCGGACCGCTGCAACGGCTTGTTAGACGGCGTATTTATCTGGGCGTAGCGATCCACTAATGCGCGAATCATTCTCTGGTACTGCGTACCGTTGCGGCGCGCCTCTTCCCTAAAGAAGTCAACGCTGCGCTTGGAGAGCGCGATCGTGACCTTCTCCACGTCCTCTTTCAGCACCAGATCGCTGGGCGCAGGGAGAAAGTCCTCAACGATCTTTATGGCTCCGATGGGGCCCTTTGTGTATTTGATTCTCTTGCTCATAGATGTCTCTACCTTTGGCCCAGTAGCCAGCTCCAAAGATGCGGACTACGTTGTCTCTGTAGGTAAACCGCACTGTCATGATCCCACCACTGTGCTCACCGAAGCAGAAGTGGCGCTTCTCCTTAGTCGTGCTGTGTTTCAGGTCCTCAGCCAGGATGCGCCTCGGATCGAGAAAGGCCTCTTGGCGTCGGCAAAGCTGACGCCGTGTTTGGCCTGGTTGACTCGATCCTTGCGGGGGTCCCACTCGAACGAGATCGACAGCATGGAATGAGGTTATCACAGGTATGGGTATATCGCCATACTTTAGTATGGGCTCTGCGCAATGACCCCTGGCGCCGTCTAACGGCTCCGTTCAGCGGCCGGCAACAGACGCATTAGCACGCGGGCGCACATGACTTGTTCGTGCAAGAGATCTTCTCGCCCGCGGCCAAGCACTTTATCCAACCCGGACCGCTGCAACGGTTTGTCAGGCGGCGCGCTTTTTAGCAAACATCCTACGAACACCAATTCCGGACGCGACACCAGTAAGCGTCGGAATGGTGGCCAAAATGGCCCAAAAGACAATGTCTAACGGCCATATTGTGAGTTCGTTGTAGTACGGGTAGAGACCGGTACGTACATGGGCAAATATGAACTCCTCTATCAAAAGCCACACCACCACCCCTGCCGCGACTCCAACGTATATGCCCCCTATGGAGTGCCCTGCAGCGGCTCGACTGTGAGTAGGTTCGAGTGCACCGACCCTCCATCCGGCAGTCGTGCTCACCAGGAAGAACAGGATGCCAATAGTCACCAATCCTACGGGTCGATCAAGGTCCCGCAACATGAAGATGTTCACAGCCTTATTGATGCAGTAGAGCAGCACTGTGGTCACACATCCGCAAATGGTGCCGAAACCGAAAGGGTGCTGGTCTTTCATTTCGAGTATCTCCACGGTGGCGGATCAAACGTCCGGATGCCTAGCGCCGCCTAACAGCCCCGTTCAGCGGCCGGCCACAAACGCTTCAGCACGCGGGCGCGCCAGAATTGCTTGGGCGCGAGGCGTCCTCGCCCGCGGCCAAGCACTTTATCTACCCTGGACCGTTGCAACGGTTTGTAAGGCGCCCCGGCCGTGATCTCGACTTGCGCACTCTGTATCTCACGCATCAGCTGCACCAAGGCTTGTGAATCGAAATACATTCCACCGCGAACCATCCTCGCGAGTCCACGCTTTGCATTGGAACCGACCGCCTGTGTACTGCTCGATCACGCGTTGCCAAAAGCGTTGAGCCGGGACATTGACTTCATTGACCCTTACCTCCCACACACCAGGAACGGATCGAAATAGGTCGTGCGCCGCGGCCCGCCCCACGCCACGGTGTCGAACGCCGCGAACCACAAAGAACTCTGCAAGATCGAGCACCGCGGGATCGCTAGAGACCCTAGAGCCCTGTGAAGTCAAAGCGAACCCGACAAGACTGTTCTCGGATCGAATGAATAGCGCGGTGCGGCCTTGTTCGGTCCAATAGGCTGGCAGCGCAGGGTATATAAACCGACCTTCCTCGGACGGTGTCATGCCCAGGAACTCACTGAAGTCGTGGACATAGAGATGGAGCAGATTCTCAAGCGTGCTTCGATCGCTCTCTGACGCTTGGACAAGGGTTACGTTCACGGGCTCCTCAGTTTGAGTCTAACGTCAGATGGCGCCTAACTGCACCGTTCAGCGGCCGGGCTCGCGTGCCTCAGCACGCGGGCGCGCCAGACTTGCTTGGGCGCGGGTCGCTCTCGCCCGCGGCCAAGCACTTTATCGACTCCGGACCGCTGCAACGGTTTGTTAGACGGCATTGCTTCACGCGATGTGCCAGCCTTCTCCAATGAGTGTCACGGTCGCACAGGCAGGCCCTCGCATCGAATCGTCCCCCGAATGGCTATCCAAGACCTTGGTGCGTTCGCCATCGCGCCTGTCAGCAGCTTGCGGCTGATACCTTCGAGCCTAATCTCGGCACGACGGCTACATGGAGTGTCTACCTGACCGGCATAGAGTGCCGATACAAAGGTATACGAAGCGACTCGCCAGGACGAGCCCTGAGCCATCGGGCCGCGGAGTCGGAAGCTGGTCGCAGAGGAGTCGCTCGACCGGCTCGACCTTGAAGTCAAAAGTGATGCGAGTCTGGAGACGGACGTTGGCTTAACCAGCACGTGTTGGCCGAGCTGCAGCGCCCATAGACGTAGGTGGCGGATCAACAACGTGATGCGCAGCGGAAGCGTTCAGCCGAGTTCAGTGCAGCGTTGGCACTACGTTCCAGCATGCCGCCTAACAGTTCCGTTCAGCGGCCGGGCTACTGCACGCATCAGCACGCGGGCGCGCATGACTTGTTCTAGCACAGCGACCCCTCGCCCGCGGCCAAGCACTTTATCGATCCCGGACCGCTGCAACGGTTTGTTAGACGATCGACCTTCAAATCTTACAGATAGCATCTGCAACGACCATCCGCGGATCGACAAAGATGGCGTTACTAACAGTGTTCGGGCATTAGCCCGAAAAGCACCAGGATAGTGCGGCGAAGTCCTCGCGGATGATGCGGACAATCGAGCACTCATACACATGGAAATGGTAATCCTATCGGCCAGTCAGGCGCTTTAGCGATAGATACAATGGCGACGATACCCAACGTAGTTGACGTTGCAACGACGAGCCAATATGTCCAAGGATTGGTGTCTCTCTTTACTGATCCGAACTTGGCATATGCTTTCCGAGTCTGCAACTCGATGGCAGCCTTCCCGAGGAGTGCGACGCCAAATGCGATACCCACAATAGGACTGGCTGCCATAGTCGGTCGTCTAACTGCACCGTTCAGCGGCCGGGCACTGACCTGTCAGCACGCGGGCGCGCATGGCTGCTCTGAGCAATCGGCCTCCTCGCCCGCGGCCGAGCACTTTATGTGTCCCGGACCGCTGCAACGGTTTGTTAGACGACTCATTTATAGACATCTTTACGATGGCCTACTTTGTAGATCGTGACGGCACTGGCAGCATCGTCGATTTCGTACACCACGCGATAGTGCCCCTGACGGACACGGTACCGGCCATCGAAGCCGGCGAGCTTCTCTGACCCATTGGGGCGTGGATCATTGGCTAGAGCCTGGATCTTTCCGACGATGCGAGCACGATCGGCCTTCGTCCCTACAGCCTCAAGCTCCTTTGCAGCTGAAGGCTTAATGGAGAGGCTATATGGCGCCACGTCGCTTCATGCCCTGCACGAAGCTATCAAAGGAGATGCTGCGCTCGCGCTTGCGCTTGTCAAAAGAGGCAAGGTCTATCGCATCTTCTGCCAGGGATGCCTTGACGGCGTCGTTCACCATGTCGGAGATGGACTGGTCATTTGCGGCAGCACGCAGCCGAAGGGCCTTATGGACCTCGGCGTCAAAATAGACAGTGGCTCGCTTTGGGGTGCTCATGGCAGAAGCATGACGTCAAAACGTTGTGACGTCAACTATTAGCACCACAATGAGTCGTCTAACTGCACCGTTCAGCGGCCGGACACAGATCTAGCGGCACGCAGGGCGCGCATGACTTGTCTGGCACATCGCCTCCTCGCCCGCGGCCGCGCACTTTATCCATCCCGGACCGCTGCAACGGCTTGTTAGCTGGCGTTTCGAAGCTCTTCACGAAGTACCCTGCGAAGGGTCGCCTCCAGGGGCTCGCGTCTGCGCTTCATGTGCTCGCGCAGAGCTGCGTTGATGAGGGACTGATAGTTGCCGCCACCCGCAGCATCTACCTCGCTCTTGAACCATTCAATCAGTTCATCATCAAGGCGAATTGTGATGCGCGTCTTTCCCACCGGAGCCTTCACAACCGGACCGCGCTTGGCTTTGGAGAAATCGTAGGCCTTACGCATTAGTCTTCCTCATAGATCTTCCGTTCACTGGAGCTGGCCATTCGCGAAGAGATGATCCGAATGCCCGCCTCCACGTATGTATAGACGGTAAGCAATACCTGACCTGTTGGGCTAGCCGCCAAGGTCACAAAGCCCTCTTCGTCCTCCGCGAATGGATCAGCAATGGTGAAAGCTCGAGGGTCAGACAAAGACACCGCCGCGTCAGCGAAAGAAACGCCGTGTTTCTTCAGGTTCGACGCTGCCTTGTTTGGATCCCACTCGAACCCATCCATGCGGCATTGTATGCACACATGTGCACAGGCGTCAACGTAAGTCCCTAGGCGCTACACATACATATCCAGCGGCAGCTAACTTCGCCGTTCAGCGGCCGGC
>CAVSAR010000007.1:0-459105 GCA_963726085.1 uncultured Pseudomonadota bacterium
ATACCTCGTCATTCGTGCCGCCGATGAGGCGCGCACCGCGTAAGCGCCGCGCTGTTGCGCGCTCGCTCACGCGGCCGCATTCGTTCCTCCGTGCGCGGCTTTGATCGGGACATCACGCCAGCGGTCCCTGGCCCCGAAGGATGCTGCCTTTGTTATTTCTGGCGATGCTGGCGCGCAATTGGCGCGTAGCCGTAGGCGTTGGCGGCGTCACCGAGAGAAGGATTGCGGACGCAATCGCCGCCACGTCCAGAGGACATGTCCTGGCACTGGGCCAGTGTGTCGAAGCCGCACGACAGCATGTAAGACACGGCATCCTTGCGGCAATATTCGTGGTCCTTCGCTGCGGCTGGTCCAGCCGCACCAAAAAAGGCTATGCAGGCGACTTCCTGAACTCCTGGGCTCAAAACCTTGCTCATGTTTGCTCTCCTTGTTTGTCGTTGTCTGCGATCAGATGCCGCTACGGCACCCGCGGGAGAGCTTATGGCTGCGCCAGAGCCTGAAAATACTCACAACGCTTGAAACACTTTCAAGCAAATCGAACAGATCGACCCTGAACCCGTGCCTCCAAACGCGAGCAACCACTCAGATCTCTCGTGGCGCGGCCCAACGTTCATCAACAACGGGCGTGGGCTTTGCTCGGCGCGAAATTGGAGCGGCTCGGCTCCTGACGATAGATCAGCATTCAGCCGTGATACCAAACAGCTCGATAGAAGAACAATTCGAGAGCAGTCAAAAGCTATAGAAATAGATCGTGGAAAATTCCATCGCAAACACGCGGCAGCAGGGCATGCTCTTTATACCGGAATGACCGCTCCGGGTCTTGGCCGCGTGAAAACGCCGAAATTGAATTTGCGAACGGAAATTTCGTCTCGACTTCAGTCAATTTGAAAAACAAAAGCGCTGGCGACGGTTGCCGAGACAAGACAATAGAGAAAACAATTCTGCGCGCTTTTCGTGCGCGCACGTTTTCACGCAGCCAGGGTCAAAAGGCGAAATACTCGCTGTGAGCAGATGTTTTCCGCTGTTCACCCAGCAAATCGGACATCGCTCAATAGGGTCGGCATGTCCGTTCGGTGCCAACGCACGAAGTCGCTGTCGGTCTCCAGCCCGCTGCGCGGGAGCAAGAGCCGAGAGGCCGGTAGCCGATCGAGAGGACAGCGATGGCGAGGTGGCAAGGTCAACACGATCAGCTCATGTATTGTCGGCATGCAACGCATGATCAAGAACAGCAAGGATCATCTGGCAGGCGGGCACCCTGATGTGGCGAGTCACATCGACCCCGCCATAACGCAATGACAAAGTTGTCTTGACGAATAGCGCAAACCAAGTTTGCTTGAATGTGCCGTGGATATTTCTGCTCGCAATAAATTGATCCGCACCATGCCACCGAACACCGATCGACCGATCAATCGCGCAATGGTTGTGGGATGTGCTGTTTCTGGCACGCGCAACCATTTGAAATTACACGAGCCAAGAACATTAAAAATACTCTTGTGCAACGTTCATGCCAAAACGCGAAAGTTGTGGAAGCATTCTGCTCGCGCCGCGTCCACCATCGAGATCGCCACCAACATACGATCCCCATAGCACTCGCTGCACTGCCGGGTGCCATACTCCCGCGACTTCGTGCATTGGCGCTTTTCGGACGCCGGTCGCCGCAGCGCGTGGATAGCCTCGTCATGCCGGCGTCCGAAAACCTAGACAGCAACGGAAGTCGAATTCGAAAAAGCGTATTGACTACCCGAACACTGCAGCCCCTAGCTTTGCTAAATGTCACGAGCTCACACAGGAGAAGCCAACGGCGAACACGATAGAATTTGAGAAGATCGCCGGAGGATCACCGCTGCTGAACCGTTGTGGCCCGTCGTCGTCACGACTGGCTTCCTCGCGGGGCTCAGCGCACTCGGCGCGGCCTCGGTTCTCCCAACCTTCGCCGCGCGTGGACAGACAAAACCAGCGCTGATCGATACCCACCTTCATTTTTATCCGCCCGAGTATCAGAAGCTTCTGGCTGGATTACGAAGATGCGCGCAAGCAGCCGCATTTCCCCGGTCAGGTCGCCTGGACCCGCAGCAAGCTGATCGAGGACATGGATCGAATGGCATACGTGCAGGCATCCTGTCGGTCGCCTCTACCCCCGGCGTGTGGTTCGACGTCGGGCCGGCTGAAGCCGGCCGGCTCGCCCGCACGTGCAATGAATACGCGACCGAAATGATGCGCGACCATCCAGGTCGCTTCGGCCTGTTCGCAACCCTGTCGATGCTGGATGTCGATGCCACTCACAAGGAAATCGAATATGCCTACGACAGCCTACATGCCGACGGGATCGGCTTGCAGAGCAGTTATGGGGACAAATGGCTCGGAAATCCGACTTACAAGCCGGTGCTCGAGGAACTGAACCGGCGCAGGGCAGTCGTGTACGTGCATCCACTGGTCGCGAGCTGCTGCAGTACGCTGAGCGTCGGGACCTTTCCGGCAGTCATCGAAGTCCCGCACGACACCACGCGGACGGTTACGAGCCTGCTGCTCAGCGGCTCGTTTGCCCGCTACCGCGACATACGATGGTCATTTTCGCACGCCGGGGCACGATTCCGACGACGGCGGGCGGATCAACGCTTTTTACGGCGCGCGGCCGAACCTGAAGGAATTCGCGCCGGAGAGGGGGTCAAGGCGGGCTTCGACGGCTTCACTATGACACCGCCAACGCGACCTTCGCACCGTCAATGGCCGCCCTGATGAAGCTCGTGCCGGTCTTCAAGATCACCGACGGCTTCACTACCCGTATTTCGGATCGGGCCAGATCGCCGACCTACAGAAGCTGGGACTGTCGGCTGGCGATCTCGATGCCATTGGCCACGAGAATGCGATGCGCCGAGTCCCCCGGTTGCGGGCTTAGCGTCCACGTCGTCGGTAGCTGCGTTAGATACGCCAGCCATGTGGTCAACCGCGCCGTTCTGACCGTGGTTCAGACACTCCGTCCGTCTCCCGAAGAACGGACATATAGAGCGACCGCGCGGGCATGTCAGCTTTGTGCCGATATTGTTGCAAAAGTCGGACCCTAAATCTCGCGAAAAGCTGATCTATGGACTTCTCTGCTGCTGCGTCGGTTTTCAACGCCACTACGGAGGTCCGTGATCGATTTTGGATGAAACGATATGGTCCGTCACGTCGCCGCGCGTAAAACGCATCAGCGGCCCTGAGAATTTTCGGTCCCCACCCCGAAAAAGACTTTTGCAACACTATCTGCCAACAGCGAACATCACCAGGTGCGCGGACATCACCATGTGCGCGCGATGCGCGAGAACCTGGTGACCGGTCTGGTCGGGTTGATCTTCCTCGGTTCCGCCGCGATCGGCAGACCGCTGATCTATCAGCTGTCGCGGTCTGGCGTGCGGCGCAGGGCGGTGAATAAAGTCCAGGCGTTCGAGTCGCTGCGCGACGACACTCAGTTCCGCCGCTCCATGACCGTCGCGACCCTGGTCTGGGGATTTGGCCTCTTGGCCGCATGCGCGCTCAATTGCGCGCTGGTGTTCATGCTGACGATCAAGCACTACCTCCTGATCGGCGGGCCGCTCAACTATGCGATCATCAGTCTGCTGACGGCCTGGACGTTCTGGTACGTGCCGCGCGCGGCGCGCCTGGCCGCGCTGAGCCGGACCACCAAAGCGCAGGCGGAGCCCCACTCCGCGTAGGCTCCGGCCGGTCGGCCGGCGCGGGAACCAGGCGTCCGATGCGGACGACTGGCAGCGCGCCCGCTCAGGCCGGCGCCTTGGCCTTCTTGGCTCGCTCGATCCCCTCCAGCACCATCTTGCGAGCCTCCTCGGCGTCGCCCCAGCGCATGATCTTGACCCATTTGTCGGGTTCGAGGTCCTTGTAGTGAGCGAAGAAATGCTCGATCTGCTGGATCGTGATCGACGGCAGGTCCGAATAATTGTTCACATGCGCGTAGCGCTGCGTGAGCTTGGCCGACGGAACCGCCAGGAGCTTTTCGTCGCCGCCGTGCTCGTCCTCCATGATCAAGCACGCCGACGATCTTGCAGCTCATCACCCCGCCCGGGACGATCGCGCGTGTGTTGGCGACGATCACGTCGCAGGGGTCGCCGTCGTCGGAGAGCGTGTGCGGGATGAAGCCGTAATTTCCCGGATAGCGCATCGAGGTGTAGAGGAACCGGTCGACCACCAGCGCGCCGCTTTCCTTGTCCATCTCGTACTTGATCGGCTCCCCGCCGATCGGCACCTCGATGACGACATTGACGTCATGCGGCGGGTTCTTGCCGATCGGGATAGCGTTCAGATTCAAGGTCGGACCTCCAAATTCGCCTTTGCCCTTCGAGCTCGAAACGGGCCGGCGCGTTCGCACCCGGCCTACAGGCGAAAGGGCCGCTCAGCCGAAGCCGAAAGCGACCCGCTCCCGGTCCTGCCCGCCGAAAGTCTCATGCGCCCGGCGCACGATGCGCCCGCCGAGCTGGCGATAGAAGCCGATGGCGCGCTCGTTTTCCGCCAGCGCCCAGACGACGATAGACCCATACCCGTGGCCGGTCAGATCTTTCCGCGCCGCCTCGAACATCCGCCGCCCAAGGCCGCAGCCCTGGCACTCCGGCGCAAGATAGAGTTCGAAGATCTCGCCGCCGTAGCCGAGCGCCGGAACGCGGTTCCTCCCATAGCTGACATAGCCGACGACCGACCCGCCGAACTCGAGCACGAGCAGCGGCGTGCGGCGCGCGATTGCGAGGCGCCACCATGACGGGCCGCGGCGCGCGATCATCCGCTCGAGCTCGCGCCCGGGAATCACGCCGCGATAGGCCTCGCGCCAGGCGGCGTCGTGCACCGAGGCGATGTCGACTTCGTCGCCCAGTCGCGCCGTTCGGATGGAAATGACCGTTTCGACCATCCGCTGATGTTAAGTCGACGCGCGGCCATGCCGCAAGGTCTTGACAGCGGGCCCCGCGGACTTTTTTGCTCGCGGCGGCCTTGCCTCTAAGTCGGCGCATTCGCGCCGGATTGTATGCGTAATTGCCGTTCAATCGGCCCCGAGGTTCGGGACCTGGAGTTTGCACTCGATGACGCCGCGATCATCATGGACGCGCCTGGCGTTGACTGTGGCGGTGGCTGCGGCGCTCGCCTCGGCGGGCGCGCGCGCCGACGTTCTGCACGCGACCTATCGCGTTTCGCTGGTCGGACTGCCGATCGGCGCGGCCAATCTCAACGCGGAGTTCAGCCCGAAGAGCTACTCGATTCAAGCCGACGCCAAAGTGACCGGTCTGGCGAGAATGTTTGCCAACGCGCAGGGCGCCTCGGCCGGCGCCGGCGAGATCGTCGCAGGCCATGTTTCGCCCTCGACCTTCGCCACCATCGCCGCCAGCTCCAATATGACCCGCACCATCCGCATGGCGCTCGCGGGCAACGTGGTCAAGGGCGTCGACATCGCCCCGCCGTTCGAGGACAAGCCCGACCGCGTTCCGCTCGGGCCCCACGACCAACAGAATGTCGTCGATCCGATCGGCGCCTTCGTCTTTCCGGCGCCGGCCTCCGGCCCGATCCTGTCGCCGGCCGCCTGCAACCGCACGATTCCGATCTTCGACGGCTACACCCGTTTCGACATCGATCTGACTTATGTCGGCGAGCGCGACGTGAAGGCCAAGGGCTACGACGGGCCGGTCGTGGTCTGCGCCTTTCGCTACGTGCCGATCTCCGGCCATCGGCGCGACCGGCCGGCGACCAAATTCATGGCCGACAACAAGGACCTCGAAGTCTGGCTTGCGCCGATCGAGCGCGACCACATCCTCTTCCCGTTCCGCGTCTCGGCGCGGACAATGATCGGCACCACCGTGATCGAGGCGTCGGAGTTCCGGGTGGAGGAGGAGTAAGGGTCCGCTGGCGCGCGTCGCGCTTTGACGGAATCGTCGTCGCGAGGAGCCACAGGGCGTCGGAAGACGCCCGTCTGTCGACGGGCTATGGCGACGCGGTGATCCCGGGGATCGTCGGGCTGCGGCAGCGGGCCCTGGATCGCCACGCTTCGCTCGCGATGACGACGTTGGTTCCGTCTAATTGAGCTCCACGGCGCCGGCGATTTCGCTCCACTTCCGGCACGGCAGGTCAGGAGCTGTGTCCTCCAACCGCTTCTCAATTCGCACGAGGCGCGGTTCGAACCCTGGCCCAACGCGGAAGCCGTGGGCGCGCGCCAGTCCGATCATCCCGTCGTTGGTGCGCAACGTATCGCCGAAGAGCAATTCGATGCCGTCGGCCGCCGCTTTGCGTTCGATTTCCGCGAGCAAGGCCGAGCCGACGCCAAGATGCTGCCAGTCATCTGCAATCGACATGGAAAATTCGCCGGCGCGTTTCGCGCACGAAAGCGCCACCCGGGCCTCGCCGACGACCGTTTCGCGATCCCCTGCAGTCGAGGTCAGGAGCAGCGTCAGAGTGTCGCGGCCATTGGCGGCCAATGTGCGCGCCAATTCCGACGCCGGGAGTTCGTTTACGGCGCCCAGGAACCGATTGTAACGCGAGTCGGAGAAAGCGCTCGGACATAGGCTTGCAGGGCGTCGCCGTCGCTCGAGCGCGCCGGACGAAGCGCCAACCGAATGTCCGGCCAGCGCGTCGCCCGCGGCACGCGGAACTCCGAATAGCGACCTGCATCGAGGGCGCTTTCGTCAGCGTGCGCGCGAGGCGCAGGCTCAACCGAAACGGTCGTGCAGAGGCGCGGGGACCATGAGCCATGAACCCTTGCAATGAGAGGTTGCGTTGAACGCTTGACGAGGCCGCTACTGCGGCAGGCTCCAGTCAGACTCCAGAGCCTTCCGCATCATTTCGCGCTCCATGCTGTCCGTGATGCGTCCGCCGGAGCGCGCCAGGACGCGGGCAAACTCGCGGTCGACCTCCTCTGGCGCTGCTGAGCGAGGGCGCCTGTCAGAAGGCCAGCCAGTCTCGCCAGCGTTGCGCCGATGCCCTTTGCGACTGGCGCCGTGCGATCGCTGCATAGGCCGAAATCTCTGCTGTGCATCGCGTATCCCATCGGACCACCTCATGATTGACCATGGCTCTCTATGAGATATGCTCACCCGCGCCATGCTCGAAACTGCCGCAGGTTCGCAGGAAAAAGCCGGTATGACAAAGGATGTTGTCTCAGCTCATGGATGAGAGATTCTCATGCATAACGCTCCTCCTCCGCTTAACGCGCTTCGCGCGTTCGAGGCCGCCGCCCGGCATCTCAGCCTGACCAAGGCGGCGTTGGAGCTGAACGTCACGCCGGGAGCGCTCAGCCACCAAATTCGCGGCCTCGAAGATCATCTTGGCCTCAAGCTCTTCGACCGCGGCGTGCGGTCGATCACCCTGACGGCGGCAGGCAAGGCGCTCCACCCCGGCTTGCAGGCGGGTTTCCTTCACATCCGGGACGCGCTGGCGAGCCTCAATACGCTGGGCGACACGCGCGTATTCGTGATCAGCACGTCGCCCGGCTTCACCTCGAAATGGCTGGCGCCGCGGCTCTACCGCTTTTCGCTCGCCCATCCCGAAATCGACGTGCGCGTTTCCTCGTCGATCAACAACGCCAATTTCACCACCGACGGCGTCGACGCTGCGATCCGCAACCTTCCGGTCGATGCAACGAGCGATGAAGCCCTCGAGGTCGAAAAACTGGTCGATCAATTTCTCGTGCCAGTCTGCAGCCCGGCCTTCGTCGAAAGATACGGGCCCTTCACGTCGCCGGACATGCTCAAGGGCGTGCCGCTGATCCATGACGATAGTCTCTCCAGTCGCGCCGTCATGCCGACCTGGGCCGACTGGTTTGCGGCGGCCGGCGTGAGGGACGCCGACGTCAGTCATGGCCTTCGATTTAATACCGCGGATCACGCGCTCGACGCGACGGTTGAAGGCGCCGGGGTGCTGCTTGCTGGCGATGTGCTCGCCTACGACGACCTGCGCACGGGGCGTCTCGTCATGCCTTTCGACCTGACCCTGCCCTCGGGCCGCTGCTACTCATTCGTTTGCCCGAAGAAGCGGCGAGACTTCTGCGAATGTGCAGGTCTTCCGCGCGTGGCTCAGAGAGGAGGCGGCCGCCCTCGACCGGAGCAAGTTGGCGACGCGCGCAGCCGATTTGCGGCCGGCGGCGCGATCGTCCGCGACGCATGCGTCGTCAGCGTTGATGGAGGCCCGCTTCAGTTCAGCTCGTCCGCCAGCACCGGCATCGGCATGACGCCGACGCCGTCCTCGATCAGGGCTTTGGCTTCCTTGAGGCTCGCCCTGCCGCGGATGGCGCGCTCGGGCTCGTCGCCCTGATGGATGGCCCTCGCCACTTCCGGGAACCGCGCGCCGACGTCGTCGGTGTTCGCCTCGATTTCGCGACGCAGCCGCACGATCATGTCGCGGGCGTGCTTGCGCCGGTCGTCCGTCAGAACTTCTGCCGGCGTTTCGACGGCGCCGCGCTCGCCGCCGACCACCGCCGGCGCCATGATCGCCTTTTCGACCCGGATGTCGCCGCACTCGGGGCAAGCGATAAGGCCGCGCTTGCGCTGCTTCTCGAAAGCGTCGCTGTCGGGAAACCAGCTGTCGAACCTATGTCCCTCGGCGCAGCCGAGCGCGTATTTGATCATCGCGTGTCCGCCAGCAGTCCTTCGAGCTCGCCCGCCGCCTCGAGGTCGTGCAGCTCGTCGCAGCCGCCGACATGCTGCTCGCCGATGAAGATCTGCGGCACCGTCGAGCTCCCGCCCGCCTTCGCCGCCATCGCCATCTGGGCGACCCGGTCGCCGTCCACGCTGATCTCCTCGAACGGCGCGCCCTTGGCCTTCAGGAGCGCCTTCGCCGCATCGCAATACGGACACCAGGACTTCGTGTAGATGACGATCGGCGGCATCGAGAACGGATTCTCCCAAGCGGAAAAATGGGCGATATCGTAAGTATATGTTGACCATGGGCAGTCACGCGCCCGTAACAACCCGTGCGAAGACAAGGACGTCCACGCGCTTGGCGCCCGCCCTCAGGAGCGCCCGCGAGGCGGCGTTGGCGGTCGCCCCCGAGGTCAGAACGTCGTCGACCAGCACGACGTTCATGCCCCGCACCGGCGCGCCGTCAGCGGCGCGGAAGGCGCCCTGGACGTTTTCGGCCCGCTGCGCGCGGCTCAAGCCGACCTGGCTCGGCGTCGCCTTGACGCGCAGGAGCGCGGAAAGGTCGCAGGGCTTGCCCGTCTCACGCGAGATTTCGCGAGCGAGCGCCGCGGCCTGATTGAACCGCCTGCGCCAGAGCCGCAACGGATGCAGCGGCACCGGCGCGAGGAGATCGGCCCCGGCCAGGATGTCGGCGCCGGCGCGGGCCATCCAGCGGGCGATCGGGCGCGCGAGCTCCGCCCGGTCGGAATATTTGAGCCGATGCGCAAGCGTCCGCGCCGGCCCGTCCTCGAACCGGGCGACGGCGCGGGCGCGCGAGAAAACCGGCGGATCGGCCATCGCCTGCGGCGACAGGAGCCCCTCGCCGAGGTCGTGCTCGAACGGCGTGCCGAGGCGCTCGCAGAACGGCCGCTCGATGAAGCGCATCGCGCTCCAGCAACGCGGACATAGAGCGCCATGCGCGTCGGTCGCGGCGCGGCAGGCCAGACACGTCGGCGGATAGAGCGTATTGAGCGCCGCGTCGGCCAAGCGCCGGGCGAACGCCGCGCCGCGCCGGGTCCAGGGCGGCCCGGCGGCGCGGTCGAACGACGCGGAATTGGCGCTCATGAGATGATCCTAGCGCGAAGCGAGGACTTTGCGCGAGGGGCGACGCGAGCGCATAAGGCGTCCTCCGTGCCTCCGTCCGCCCCGCCGCCGCAGATTTTCGACCGCGCGCTGGTCAACCGCCGGCTCGATCGCGCCTGGGCGCGGGCGCAGCCCGGCGACGGCGCGGACTTTCTGCTCGCCCGCGCCGCCGAGGAACTCGGAGATCGGCTCTCGCTCGTCAAGCGGCGCTTTGCGGCTCGCCGCCGATTTCGGCTCGCCCGGACCGCACGCCGCGGCTCAGCTCGCAGCCAGCGGCCAGGTCGATCGCCTCATCCGCATCGCCCCGACTTTCGCCAGCGTCGGGGCCGGCGCGTTCCTGCCAGCCGTCGGCGACCTCGAGCGCCTGCCGGTCGCCGAGGGCCGCTTCGACCTCGCCGTTTCGCTGCTCGCGCTGCAGACCGTCAACGACCTGCCCGGCGCGCTGATCCAGATGCGGCGCGCGCTCAAAGCCGACGGGTTGCTGATGGCGGCGATCCTGGGCGGCGACACGCTGACCGAACTGCGTCAGAGCCTCACGATCGCCGAAAGCGAGGTTCTCGGCGGCGCCTCGCCGCGGGTCGCCCCGTTCGTCGACGTGCGCGCGTTCGGCTCGCTTGCGCAAAGAGCGGGCCTTGCGCTGCCGGTGGTCGACCTCGACCGCGCGACCGTCCGCTACGCCGACCTCTTTGCGCTCGTGAACGACCTGCGCGCGTTTGGCGCGGCGAATTCGCTGAACGCGCGAAGCCGAACTCCCTTGAGGCGCGAGGTGCTGGCGCGCGCCGCAGCGGTCTACGCCGAGCGGTTCGCGGACCCCGACGGGCGGCTCCGCGCGACCTTCGACATCTTATGGCTGAGCGGTTGGGCGCCGCACGAAAGCCAGCAAAAACCGCTGAAGCCCGGCTCCGCGACGACGCGGCTCGCCGACGCGCTGAAGAGCCGGCGCTGATGTGGTGAGAGCGTACCAGAGCGCCTGAGCATCTGTAGCCGCGGTCGATGACCGCGGCGCCGCGCTCAGCGAGCGCGGCTGCAAAGTCGCCCTTCATGACGCCGCGGTTCGCCAGGTTCCGCGGGCTGCATTGGATATTGTAGCCACATGCGGCTACAATGTTTCCATGAAGACGGTAACGATCCGCGAAGCGAAAAATCGCCTGACCGAGCTCGCCCGCGAGGTCGAGCGGGGGGAGACGATTGTTGTCACGCGCAACGGCTCGCCCGTTTTCGAGCTCCCGCCGCACCGCCCGCGCAAGGGTCTTCGTCCCGAAGCGATTGAGGACTTCAAGCGGAAGCGCGGGATCGAAACGATTGTGGCTTTCATCGCCGATGATTTCGACGATCCGTTGCCGGAGGATTTTCTCCTCCGTCCGCTGCCGCCCGACGCATGAAACTTTTGCTGAGGCTCATCACCATTGACCGCGCTCTAGTTGCGCATCCGCTGGCGGCGAGGGGATAGGCTCGCGGGCGGCGTCTGCACCGTTGCTCTAGTGTTCCCGCCGAAGGATGCCGCCGACCGACGGCGTTGGCCACACAGCGATGCTCAAAGAGGAGATGACCATGCAGGACAAACCCGTCGCGCTCGTCACCGGCGCCAATCAGGGAATCGGCCTTCAGATCGCGAAGGATCTCGCGGCGCATGGCTTCACCGTGCTGGTCGGCTCGCGCAACCTCGCGAAGGGGCAGACGGCCGCGAAGAGCGTCGGAGCCGACGCCCGCGCGATCCAGCTCGACGTGACCGATCAAGCTTCGATCGCCGCCGCGGCGGAGCGCATCCGCAACGAGCTCGGCCGCCTCGACGTGCTCGTCAACAACGCGGCCATCTCGAATACGGGCAAGCGGCCCGGCATGACCGTCGAGGAGTACGCCAAGTCGACCCGCCCGAGCAACGTGTCCCTCGACGAGGTGCGCGCGGTGTGGGAGACCAACGTGTTCGGCGTCCTCGCCGTCTACCAGGCGATGCTGCCGCTCCTGCGCGAGGCGCCGGCAGGCCCGCATCGTCAACGTGTCGAGCGGCGTTGGCTCGCTGACGAGGAACTCGGACCCGGCCTTCCCCTACCGCTCGATCTTCGGCCCCGTCTACCCTGCGTCCAAGACGGCGCTCAACGCCATGACGCTCGCCATGGCGATCGAGCTGGAGTCGACCGGGATCAAGGTCAACGCCGTCTCCCCGGGCTTCACGAAGACGAACCTCAACGACTATGAGGGCACGGAGACGGTCGAGGAGGGCGCCCGCGAGGCGGTGCGCGTCGCGCTGCTCGGCCCGGACGGCCCGACGGGTACGTTCTCGCACGCGAGCGGACCGCTCCCATGGTGATCCAAGTCTCGAGCACGTGTTCGAAGGTCAGGCCGCCGACCGCCGGGCGCTCGCCGTTCCTGATCGAGGAAGCTGAACGAAATCAGTCGCCCCTACGGATGGGCAATGAGCGGCGAATCCGAGCCTCTTCGACCACGACGACCGAGCCACGGCGCAGCGGCTCTTCCAATGCCGGCAAATTCGCCAGGAGGAGGGCGAGTTGTCGTGTCGGCGTTCGATTGGTCGCCCCGCGGAACAAGACGACAGAAGGAGCGCTTTCGCTTGTCGCTGCCAACAGGGTTGCGAAGTCCGTATCCGCGGAAATGATCACACGATCCTCGTCTTGGGCGCGAAGAAGATCGTTTCGTCGTCTGCGCGCTGCAATCCATATTCCCTGACATGTACAGCGTCGTGCCCTCGCTGCCGCAGCCCCTCGGCGATCCCAGGCGACAGCGCGTTGTCCACGAGGAACCTCACGGAACGGTCAGTGGCAATTCGCGCTCGCGCACGGCGTCTGCCGCGTAGTGCAGAGCCTCTGGATGTCCTCTTGTTCGAGGTCCGGATAGGCGGCAAGAATATCAGTCGCAGTCACGTCGGCCACCATGCCGATGATCGTCGCCACCGGGATGCGCAACCCGCGGATGCAAGGGACGCCGCCCATCTGTTTTGCGTCGACGGTAATTCGCGTGAATTTCATTTTCGTCTTTCAATTGAACTGTCGTCTCCCACGCCCAAGTGGAATAGTTGAGAGAGTACAAGAGCAAACGCATATTGGCGAGAGCAACCGAGGAGTCGAATCGTTCGTCGCAGTGAGGCCGCGGCCCGCGTCAGAAATGCGAGGCGATTTAAGGCGAAGCGCGCTCTGTCGACGCCAGCGACATGTCGCGTGCCGCGTGATCACCGGAAATTCCGCCCCGCCGGCATCGCGCGCTTCGCCTCGACGCCTTCGAGCGGCGAGACTCGGCAGGCGTCCGCGGGTCGTCGAGCCGCGGCGTTTGCGCGAAGCGGTTGCCCTGGCGCTTCTGCGCCACCGTCGGCTGCGGGCGGCGCACCTCGTCGGCGCGCGCGATGCGTCGTCGATCGTTTCGCCCGCTTCCGAGAGCAGCCCGAGCATCGGCGTCAGGTCGTCCATGCGCTCGGCGATGACGTGGATGACGCCCTGCTCGTTCTGCAGCTTGCCGGTCACGGCGACGAAACGCGCGCCGAGCACGATCGCGCGCAAGGCGCTCGAACGCCTTCGGCCAGACGATGACGTTGGCGACGCCCGCCTCGTCCTCGAGCGTCATGAAGATGACGCCCTTGGCGGTGCCGGGCCGCTGGCGCACCAGCACGAGGCCGGCGACGGTGACGCGCTCGCCGCTCCTGACGTGCGGCAAGCGCGTCGGAGCGCAGGATGCCGCGCGCGGCGAGGCGGGCGCGCATGAACGAGGTCGGATGCGCCTTCGAGCGACAGCGACAGGCGCCGGTAATCCTCGACCACATGCGCGCCGAGCGGCATCGGCGGCAGCCTCGCGTCCGGCTCGATCTCGCGCGCCGGCCGGCGCGCGGCGAACAGCGGCAGATCGTCCTGGTCGCCGACCCGGTCGAGGCCGCGCACCGCCCATAGCGCCTGCGCGCCGGTCGAGGCCGAGCGAGCGGAACGCGTCGGCGTCGGCGAGCCGCTCCAGCACGGCCGAGCGTCAGGCCGCTGCGCAGCCAGAGGTCGCGCACCGAATCGTAGCCCTGCGCCGCGCCGCTCCGACGAGCCGGCGCATGTCCTCCTCGCTGACGCCGATGATCTGCCGAAAGCCGAGCCGCACCGCATGGGTCGTGCGGATGTCGTCGACCATCGAGGCGTGGCGGGGGTGGACCCCTTCTCCCCGTGAACGGGAGAAGGCGCCCGAAGGGCGGATGAGGGGCGGCGCTGTCGCTCTCCGGAAAGGTCCGCGCCGCCCCTCATCCGGCGCTACCCCTCTCCCCGCTGCGCGGGGAGAGGGGGAAGGGGCTTCCAGCGTGCAGTCCCAGTCCGACAGGTTGACGTCGACCTCGCGCACCTCGACGCCGTGCTCGCGCGCGTCGCGCACGAGCTGCGCGGGCGCGTAGAAGCCGAGCGGCTGGGCAGTTGAGCATGCGCGGCGGCGAAGACGTCGGGATAGCGGCATTTCATCCAGCACGAGGCGTAGACCAGCAGCGCGAAGCTCGCCGCATGGCTCTCGGGAAAGCCGTATTCGCCGAAGCCCTCGATCTGCTGGAAGCAGCGCTCGGCGAAGTCGCGGTCGATAGCCCCTCGCCGCCATGCCCTCGACCATCTTGTCCTGGAAATGTCTGGATCGTGCCGACACGGCGGAAGGTCGCCATCGCGCGGCGCAGCCGGTCGGCCTCCGCCGGCGTGAAGCCGGCGGCGACGATGGCGATCTTCATCGCCTGCTCCTGGAACAGCGGCACGCCGAGCGTCTTGCTCGAGCACCGCCTCGAGCTCGCTTCGAGGGATAGACGACCTCCTCGAGCCCCTGCCGGCGGCGCAGATAGGGATGCACCATGTCGCCCTGGATCGGGCCGGGGCGCACGATCGCGACCTCGATGACGAGATCGTAGAATTTCTCGCGGCTTCAGCCGCGGCAGCATCGACATCTGCGCCCGGCTCTCGATCTGGAACACGCCGATCGTGTCGGCGCGCTAGATCATCGCGTAGACGCAGGCCTCCTCGTGCGGAAGCGTCGCGAGCGTCAGGCGCTCGCCGTAATGCTGCTTCGAGAAGGTCGAAGCCTTTCGCCAGCGCGGTCAGCATGCCGAGCGCCAGCACGTCGACCTTGAGGAGGCCGAGCGCGTCGAGATCGTCCTTGTCCCATTCGATCGTCGTGCGGTCCTCCATCGCCGCGTTCATCACCGGCGACGATCTCGTCGAGCCGGTCGCGGGTGATGACGAAGCCGCCGCTGTGCTGCGAGAGATGGCGCGGAAAGCCGATCAGCTCCTCCGCCATCTCCAGCGCCAGCGCGAGCGTCGGATCGGCCGGATCGAGCCCGGCCGAGCGCACGCGATCCTCGCCGAGCGGCTGTCGAGTCTGGCCCCAGGCGGTTCCGTTGAGCGCCGCGATGACGTCGTCCGACAGGCCGAAGACCTTGGCCGTCTCGCGGATCGCCGAGCGCGTGCGATAGGTGATGACGGCGGCGGCGAGCCCGGCGCGCTCGCGCCCGTAGCGCTCGTAGATGTACTGGATCACCTCCTCGCGCCGCTCGTGCTCGAAATCGACGTCGATGTCGGGCGGCTCGTTGCGCTCGGGCGAGATGAAGCGCTCGAACAGAAGATCGAAGCGCGCCGGATCGACCTCGGTGATGCCGAGGCAGATAGCAGAGCGCCGAATTCGCCGCCGAGCCGCGCCCCTGGCAGAGGATGCCTTCGCGTGCGGGCGAAGCGCACGATGTCGTGCACGGTGAGAAAATAGGGCGCGTAGTCGAGCGCGGCGATCAGCGCGAGTTCGTGCGCGAGCGCCTCGCGCATCCGCTCCGGGAACGCCCTCGGGATAGCGCACGCGGGCGCCCTCCCAGGCGAAGGCTTCGAGCGCGGCCTGCGGCGTCGCGATAGCCTTCGCGCAGTTCCTCCGGATAGCGATGCGCGAGTTCGTCGAGGCTGAAGGCGAGGCCGTCGAGAAAGCGGATCGTCTCTTCGAGCGCCTCCGGCGCCTCGGCGAAGAGCCGCGCCATCTCGCGCGGCGCTCTTGAGATGGCGCTCGGCATTGGCCTGGGTCAGGCGCCCCGCGGCCTCGAGCGTCGTGCCTCTCGCGAATGCAGGCGACGACGTCGGCGAGCGCGCGCCGCTCAGGCGCATGCATGAGCGCGTCGTTGGTCGCGATGAGCGGCGCGCCGAGCGTTCGCGCCAGCGCCGCGCGCCGCGCGAGACCGCCACGCATGTCCTCGCCGTAAGTCAGGCTCGCGCCGATCCAGAGGCGCGAGCCGAAGGCCTCGCGGAGGCGGGAGAGCAGCGGACGCCCTCCCTCCCCCCGTGTGGGGGAGGGACGGGGTGAGGGGTCGTGCTGCGCTCGGCTCTCGCTTGACCCGCTCTCGTGAAAGGTCCGTGCGACCCCTCCAATCCTCCCCCGCATAGCGCGTCGAAAGACGGCGTTCTCTCGAACACCTTGGGGGAGGGGACGCGTGGGAGGAAGCGCCACGATCTGCAGCCCCTCGCCATGCTCCAGAAGGTCGTCGATGCGCAAATGGCATTCGCCCTTGGGCGCGCGCAGGTTTCCCGCCGTCAGGATCCGGCAGAGCCGGCCATAAGCCGCGCGGTCTTTCGGATAGGCGAGCACGTCCGGCGCGCCGTCCATGAAGGCGAGCCGCGCGCCGGGAACGACGCGCATGCCCGCAACCGCCGCCTTGTTCTCGCGCGCGAATAGATGCGCGCGCACGACGCCCGCCAGCGTGTTGCGATCGGCGATCCCGATCCCTGAAAGCCCGAGCTCGGCGGCGCGCGCGACCATCTCCTCGGGATGCGAGGCCCCGCGCAGAAACGAAAAATTCGTCATCGCCGCCAATTCGGCGAAGCGCGGCTCAAGGCGGATCACCTCCTTCGCCCCGCCTCCGGCGGGGAGAAGGTGGCCGGGCGAAGCCCGGCCGGATGAGGGGCAGCGCCGCCCTCTGTCGTTGGCCCCTTGAACCGCTCGAACTGCGCCAGCCGACCTTCGACTGCAGCGACAATCGTCTCGCACACATCGTCGACTGAACCCAGCACGTCAGCATTCCAGAACCGCAGAACGCGGTAACCCAGCGCAATCAGAATTGCGTCTCGTTTGTCATCGTAGGCGCTGTCGGCATGTTGCGACCCATCGAGCTCGATGACGAGCTTACAGCCTCGACATACGAAGTCGGCATAATAAGGTCCCACCGGCGCCTGACGCACGAATTTCGTGCCTCCAAGACGACGGTCGCGAAGACGATGCCAGAGTTTTTTCTCCGCTTCTGTTGACGCAGCGCGCAGCGTTTGAGCGCGAGCGCTTACAGGAATGTTACGGGTACGCATTCGTTACTCCTATAGTTTGGCGCTGCCCCTCATCCGGCCGGCTGCGCCGGCCACCTTCTCCCCGCAAGCGGGGCGAAGGGAGCGCGCCTCTCTCCCTCACCCGAACACCCCGTGCACGAACCATTTCGCTCTGCAGCGTCTCGCGGCCCCAGAGGCCTTCGCGGTAGAGCCAGAAGCGGCGGCCTTGAGAATCCTCGGCGCGGAAATAGTCGCGCGTCGGCGCGTCGGGACGGCGCCACCACGGCGGCGGCGATGCGTTCGGGGCCCTCGATCGCCGCGACGTCGTGCAGGACGCGCCGCCAGCGGAAGCGCAACGGCGGCCCGTCGGGCACTTCGCGACCGCCTCGATCGGCTCGGGACGGACGAAGAGCCTGAGCGGCCGCGCCGGCGCGGCCGCCGGCGAAGGCCGTAGTCCCCTCCCCTTGCCCCTCCCCGCGCGTCCGCGCCTCTCCGAGCGTCGCCGGCGCGGCCGCCTCGGCCTGTTCGGGCAGATGCGCCTCGACGAGCGCGCGCCGCGTCACCGCGCGCGCCCCGAGCCGCGCGCTCAAGCGGTCGATGAGGTCGGCGAGCGCGCGCGCGCGTTCGGCCTCGTGCGCCCGGTCGAGCTCGACTTGCGAGGGCGCGAGCGGCTCGGCCGCAAGGCACGAGAGGCGCATGAGGTCGACGCCGAAGCCGGCGTCGATCGCGTCCTCATGCGGGCTCGCGAGCCTCTCGGCGAAGAGCCGCAGCGATCGCGCGCGCTTCGTTCAGCGGCCGGGAGGCGCCGACCCGGATGCGGCGCACGTCGCCGTCGACCCGATAGAGGCTGAGCTCGATCCGCCTCGCGCCCTTGGCCTGACGCTCGAGCAGCACCACGAGATCGTCGGCGAGCTTTTCGTAACGTCGCCTCGATCGCCTCGACCGTCTGCGATGGGCGAGGCGAAGCGCCGCTCGGCGCAGAAATCGGGGGGCATGAAACGCGGCGCGATCGAGGAGCGCTCGAGCCCTTTGAGCGCATCGAGCCGCGCCATCGGGACGGCCCGAACCGCGCCGTGATCGGCGCGCGGGGCCTGAGCGCGATGTCGCCGATCAGCCTCAGGCCCGCCCGCGCCATGTCGGCGACGGTTTTGTCGTCGAGGCCGAGCGCCGCGAGCGGCAGGTCGTGGAAGAGCTTGGCGAAGGCCTTGTCGCTTAAAATCTCGGGCGCGATTTTTTGGCTCGAAAACCGCGCCAGCGCTCAGGCCGCGCGCGGATTGCCGGCGACGCCGGCGACGCGCCGCAATCCCCTGCGCGGCGAGGCGCTTCAGGCAATCCTCGGCGAGCGCCGCCTCGCCCTCGAAGAGATGCGCGACGCCGGAGATGTCGAGCATGAGCCCGTCGGCGCCATCGAGCGCGGCGAGCGGCGTAAAGCGGGAGCACCAGTCGCAGAGACGCTCCAGGAGGCGCGCCTCTTCCGCCGGCTCCGCCTCGACAGCGACGAGCGACGGGCAAGCGCGCGCGCGCATCGGCGAGCGAAAGGCCGGGGCTCAGGCCCAGCCGCGCGGCTTCGGCGTCGACGCCGACGAGCCGCTCCGCGTTGTTGATCCTGGCGACGGCCGCGAGCGGCGTTGCTTGATCAACGCGATTGAGACGCCGGGCGCGGTCCGTCGCCAGACGCGGCAGCCAGAGAGAGAGAAATCGGCGGATCGTCAAAGGCCAGATCCTCGTGAAAAGCCAGTCCTCGCTTCGCCATTCGAGCCGCACGATGCGCGCCGCGTCGTAAGCCTGTAGCCGCGCTCGCTGACGCGGCCGACGCGGTCCGTAGGGTGTCCGAAAGGACGCCCGTCTTCGACGGGCTATCGACCGCGTCTACAGGCGCGAGGCGCGCCTTGACGAGCCGCGCCCCGCAGGCGAAGGGGCCGGGCAGGTCCCGGCCAGCCGCCGCCGGGATCCTTGCGCTCGGCCGAGCGGCGATCTCGAACCGCGTCTCGGCGGCGCTCGACATCCGCTCCGCCTGGCCGTAGGCGCTGGCCAGCACCAGGAGCGCCGGCGTCCGCCCTTTTCGCGCGGCGAGCAGGAGGCGGCGGGAGGCGGCGAGGCTGTAGCCCCTGAGGTTCCAGATCTCGCCGACGACCGCCGCCGGCCCGCCGGATTTGAGCGCCTCCTCCATCGCCCAGAAGGCCGCGTCGGCGTCGGGCGCCTCGACGAAGACGAGGCGGCTCAAGGGGAGCCCGTGCGCGACGAGCCCCGGCCCGTAGAGCGCGCCCGTCTCGCAAGCGCGCCGAAGCCTTCGCCGATCAGCAGCGCCGCTGACGGCCGCTCGCTCAGGAACCGCGCCGCGAGCGCGAGCGCAAACCCCATCGCCGCCGCCCCGTCCGCGGGCTCGGCCGGGGCGATCTCATGCAAAGCGTCGTCCGCGAGCCCGCCGCCCAGCGCCGAATCGAGCGCGCGCGCGAGCTTAAGGCGCCGCGGGGCGCGCGTCGCTTGAGCCCGCCCCGGCCTCGATTTGCGTGACGACGCGCCGCAAACGCGCCATCCCCTCCGCACTGCCGCCCGGCGACATTCGGTCCAAAACCTGTATGTTCCATCTTTGTTCTTGTTTTGAGCCCAAGCTGATGTCGACGCCGTGCTCAACATGGTCGACACCCAGGCGGCCCCTGCGCTGGGTTACGTTCGCCGGGGCGGATACTTCACCTCCATCGCCGGCGGACCGGGCGATGAAAAATGCAGTGCTGCAGGGGTGACCTGCGTCATCATTACCGCCACCTACCAGGGGCTAAGCCAAGGCGATGCCCTGCGCGCATTGGCCGCGATGGCCGCCAAGGGGCAATACAAAGTGACCGTCTCGCGCAGCTTTGCGCTGGCGCAAGCCGCCGCGGCGCAGGAACTGGGGCGCACCGGCGACACCATGGGCAAGATCGTGCTGGTGGTGGATCCGCGGGCCAGTCAGCGCTAGTTCCCAGCACAACGTAAGGCAATTCTTACAGGCGCCGCGGCCAACGGCCGATTTCGGTGCCCACATCCCCAGAACACACTGTGTGCTGCGGTCCCTGACGAGCATCAGGGGCCCGATCATGCGACAGGAGGTTTCGCAGGATGAGGTTTGCCGTCCCCCGCGTCCTGCGCGCATGTGTTGTCCTCCTGGCGCTGGGAGCGTGTGTGTCGTCACACACCGGACCGGTGGCGTCGCCGCAGTCCAGCCTGGGCGCCACGCCGCTGTTGCCTGAACCCAGCACCAGCCTCATTCCGACCCTGCAGATCGCTGAGGCTGGCGGCTGGCCCAATGGTGCAAAACCTGCGGGCGCTGCGGGTGTCGCGGTCAATGCCTTTGCCACAGGGCTGTCCCATCCACGCTGGCTGTACGTGCTGCCCAACGGGGATGTGCTGGTGGCGGAAACCAACGGACCGCCCAGGCCGGATGACCGCAAGGGCATCAAGGGTGCGGTAATGAAGTCAGTCCAGGCAAAGGCCGGGGCCGCTGCACCGACGGCCAACCGCATCACGCTATTGCGCGATGCCGACGGCGATGGGGTTGCCGAAGTCGTCAGCGTGTTCATCGACAACCTCAATTCTCCGTTCGGCATGGCGCTGGTGGGATCGACGCTGTATGTGGCCAACACCGATGCGGTGGTCAGCTTTCCTTACGTCGCTGGTGCAACGGCCATCCACGGTGCCGGAGTCCTGGTGGCGCAGCTGCCGGCTGGCCCGATCAATCATCATTGGACCAAGAACATCATCGCCAGCAGGGACGGCAGGTTCCTCTACGTAACCGTGGGCTCCAACAGCAACGCCGGCGAGAACGGACTGGACAAGGAGGTGGGGCGAGCGGCGATCTGGGAAATCGACCTCAAGTCGGGCGCAAAGCGACTGTATGCGACCGGCATGCGCAACCCAAACGGCCTTGCCTGGGAGCCAGTGACCGGAGAGCTCTGGGCGGTAGCCAACGAACGCGATGAACTGGGCAACGATCTGGTTCCCGATTACCTGACAGCGGTGCGGGATGGCGGATTTTACGGTTGGCCGTACAGCTACTACGGGCAACATGTCGATGCGCGCGTCAAGCCGCAGAACCCGGCGTTGGTCGAGAAGGCGATTGCCCCGGACTTTTCGCTGGGTGCGCATGTTGCCGCGTTGGGCCTGGCAGCCGCGCAGCATACGGCGCTGCCACCGGCATTCATGAACGGGATGTTCATCGGCGAACACGGGTCCTGGAACCGCAAGCCGCTGGTCGGCTACAAGGTCGTGTTCGTGCCCTTCATGAACGGCAGGCCGGCGGCGTTGCCGCGGGATGTGCTCACCGGTTTCATCAGTGATAACGGAGAAGCCTGGGGTCGCCCGGTTGGAGTGGCGCTTGATCGGCGCGGCGCGCTGCTGGTTGCCGATGACGTCGGCAACAGGATATGGCGCGCCGTCGCGGCCCCGTGACCGGCTGCGCGACAACTCGCACCGAGAATCCAGCATGCTGACGTCCGTTCTACCCAGACGGCTGGCACTGCCTGCCGATGGCGAGGAACCACCCGCGGAAGGAGAACTGTGGGATGGGGACAGGCTGGAGCGCCACGGCCGCTTCCTGGCAGAAAGCAGCAGCGCGTTCATGGACACGCAGCGGCTGGACCTTACCAGTCGCCTGACACTCAACGCCCAGGCACTTGAATCAGCCTATGAGACCATCGTCGCCGCTTTGCGTGCCGGGCGGGCGATTACCCCGGCGGCCGAATGGATCGTGGACAATTTCCACGTCGTCACCGACCAGCTCAGTGACATTCCCCTGCGCCTGACCGTCAAGGTCTGGCGTGATCTGCCAGCCGCGGACCATCCGGATGCCATCGGCCTGCCCCGAGTCCTGCATATTGCCCTGGAATACCTGCGACACACATTGTGGCAATTCAATCCGGATTCCCTCAGTCGCCTGTTGGCCGGTTACCAGGATGTGGTGTCCCTGAGGATGCAGGAGCTGTGGGTACTTTATCCAATACTGCGCATCGCGCTGATCGATGAGCTGCGCCGCATAGCTGTCCGGGTGGAGGATTCACTGGCTGCCCGGTCCGCTGCAGACGCTGCGGCTGACGCGATCCTGTCCGGTGGTTGGCCCGGGCAGCCTGGGCCGGAGATCCTGGCGCCGCTGCACATGGAAGGCAGGATCATCTCGCCCTACATCGTGCAGCTGGCGCACCGGTTGCAGGGAATGGGCGAGCGCGGCCGGCCGTTTCTGGATGAACTGTCCAGGGAGCTCGCCAGGCGCGGAACCACGACCGACGACATCATCCAGCGCCAGCACGCGCGCCGCAGCGCCAACAACCTTGCGGCGCGCAACATCATCACCAGCCTGAGAACCCTGGCCCTGTTCAGCTGGCGGTCCCTGTTCGAGACGACCTCGCACGTGGAATTGCTGTTGCGCCAGCACTCCTCCTATACAGCCTGCGATCGACGCACGCGCGACCGCTATCGCAGCTGCATCGAGGAACTGGCCGGTGCAACCAACCAGGACGAGCTGGCCATTACCAAGCAGACCCTGGCACTGATGGCCTCGGACACGGGCGCCTCGCTGGACGCGGATCTGGGCACCTGGTTGATCGGGCCAAAACGCCTGGCGCTGGAGGCGGTGCTGGGGTTCCCGGTCTCGGGCGCGCACCGGGTGAAGCGATGGGTCATCGGCCACTCACACGGGCTCTACATCAGCAGCACGATCGCGCTCACGCTGCTGCTGACCCTCATTGCTGCATTTCTGGGCTTCAACTGGCAGGGGCTGCCACCGCCGCCGATTCTGGTCCTGATGCTGCTGGCGATATTTCCCCTCTCGGAAGTCGCCACCGGGTTTCTGAACCGGCGATGGTTGCGGGCGTTTCCCGCGCGGCACCTGCCCCGGCTGGCACTGGAATCCGGGCTGGATGCGCAGCTGAAGACCCTGGTCGTGGTTCCGACGATGCTGCGGTCCGTGGAAGATGTCGCGGTGGCCTGCAGGCAACTGCACGTGCATGCACTGGCCAACCCCGACCCGCATTTGTATTTCGCGCTGCTGTCCGACTGGGCCGACAGTACGCAGCCCAGCGCGCCCACTGACGACCTGATACTCGAGGCCGCGCGAGCGCAAATTGCGCGACTCAACTTCGACCAGGCGCAATCCGGCGCCCTCGAACCGAAATATTTCCTGCTGCACCGGCGACGTCAGTGGAACGCCAGCGAACGTTGCTACATGGGTTGGGAGCGCAAGCGCGGCAAGCTCGAAGAGCTCAACCGGCTGCTCACGGGACACGGATCCACCAGTTTCCTGGAGCCGGTCAATGGCCACGCGATGCTGCCGCCGGGCATCCGCTATGTTCTGACCGTCGACGCCGACACGCGCGTGCCACTGGGCACCATCAAGGATCTGGTCGGCATTGCCGCGCATCCGCTCAATCGTCCGGTTTTATCGGCGCAGCGCCGGGTGATCACCGGGTATGCAGTGCTACAGCCGCGCATTACGCCGTTGCTGCCCGGTCCGGATGAGCGCTCGCTGTACCGGGAAATCGTCACCAGCGGCAGCGGAGTGGATCCATATGCCGCTGCCGCGTCTGACTTGAACCAGGATGTATTCGGCGAAGGCCTGTTTACCGGCAAGGGTCTTTACGATGTCGCGGCCTGGGAGGCCGTGCTGCGTGACCGCGTGCCCGCCAATTCGCTGCTGAGCCATGATCTGTTTGAGGGACTGTTCGCGCGCTGCGGGCTGGTGACCGACATTGAATTGTTCGAGGATTTTCCCTCGCATTCGGAGGTGGCAGCGGCCCGCAACCATCGCTGGATCCGCGGCGACTGGCAGCTGCTGCCCTGGATACTGGGCCTGCGAGGCAGGCTGCCGCCGCTGGGTCGGTGGAAGATGCTTGATAACCTGCGCCGATCCCTGATTGCGCCGTGTTCCGTGGCACTGCTGATTGCGGCGTTTGCCATCCGTTCAAGCACCCCGCTGGTGTGGCTGATCGTCGTGCTGGGGCCGTGGCTCTGGCCCGCATTGAGCACCGCGTTCGGTCGGCTGGTGCGCACGCCCGCGGCCAGCTCGCGGCGCACGCATCTGCGCATTCTGGTGGCCGATCTGGGCGAAGACTTGGCGCGGGCGGCCGTGTCGCTGGCGCTACTGGCGCAAAACGCATGGTTGTCGATGGATGCCATCGGCCGGGCGCTGTTCAGGCTGATGATCTCGCGGCGCCATCTGCTGGAATGGGTGACCGCGGCGCAGTCGAAGGCCCACAGCAGTACCGCCCTGGCCAGTTTCGTCTGGCCGCTCAAGAGTGCCAGCATCGTGATTGTTGTTGCCGTTTCCGCGTTGATGGCGGCCAACCGCGACGCATTGCCGGTGGCGGCGCCGTTGCTGGTCCTGTGGTGGCTGTCGCCGATCCTGGCGCAGTTCCTGAGCCGGCCACTGGACGCGCATCGGCGCGAGCTGGAGTTGCCTGAGGCGGTGGCCAACGAGCTGCGGGCAATTGCGCGACTGACCTGGACCTTCTTCGAGAAATTCGTTACCGCCGAAGATCACCACTTGCCGCCTGACAATTTCCAGGAGGACCCGACTCCGGTCATCGCGCATCGCAGTTCGCCCACCAACATGGGCCTGTACCTGCTCTCCAGCGTGGCGGCCCGTGATTTTGGCTGGCTGGGCCTGCAGGAACTGGTGGACCGGCTCACTGCCACATTTTCCACGCTTTGCGTGCTGGAACGATTCGAGGGCCATTTTCTCAACTGGTACGACACCCGTACGTTGCAGCCCCTGGCGCCCCGCTACGTCTCAACCGTAGACAGTGGCAACCTGGCGGGGCACCTGCTGACGCTGCGGCAGGCGTGCCTGGAGTTTGCACAAGGACCCTATCTGTCGCTGCGCGCGTTCAGTGGTCCGCTGGATGCCGTCGTGCTTTGTCGCAAGGCGCTTGCTGTCGCCGGGCCAGTGGGCCTGGACTCCGCCGGTGCGCGGGCCAGGCTGTTCGACGGACTGCGCGACCTGCAATTGATACTCGGTGGCGATGCCGCCACCCTGGGGGAGGCGCGCACCATATTGCACGCCGCCTCGCTGCACGTGAGCCGGCTGATTGATTCCGTACCGGCTTCAATGCCCGCAAATGTGACCCGCTGGCTGCAGATCGCGGGTCGGGATATCGCGGCACATCTGTTCGACCTGCAGCAGGCACTTCCCGCCGCAGCGGCCTTGTCGCGCAGTGCAACCCTGGGGCAGATCGCGGCAGTGGAAGGGGGCGCCGCCCATTGTCGCGCGATGACTGCGGCGCTGGAGGAGCTGGCCGATCAATGCCAGGAACTGGTGGCCGCGATGTCTTTTGGCTTCCTGTTCGACCGCAACCGGGGGCTGTTCTCCATCGGCTATCGGGTAACCGATCAAAGCCTCGACGGGGGCTACTACGACCTGCTGGCTTCCGAGGCCCGGCTGGCAAGCCTGGTGGCCATTGCCAAGGGTGACGTTCCGCGGTCCCATTGGTTCCGGCTCGGGCGCCGGCTGACGGGCGGCAGGCGCAGGCCCGTGCTCGCATCATGGTCCGGCTCAATGTTCGAGTACCTGATGCCGGCGCTCATCATGCGCGAGCCGCGCCTCAGCCTGCTCGACCAGACCAATGGGCGTGCCGTGCGCAAGCAGATCAGCTACGGCGAGCGTCACCGGCTGCCTTGGGGCATTTCCGAATCGGCATACAACATGCGCGACCGGGAGTTCACTTACCAGTATTCGAGCTTCGGGCTGCCATCCCTTGGGCTCAAGCGCGGTCTGGCGGCGGACTATGTAGTCGCACCCTATGCGTCCGCGCTCGCCGCGATGTATCGCCCGGTGGAGGCATATCGCAATTTTCGTGATCTGGCCACGCGGTCGGGACAGGGAGAGTATGGCTATTACGAGGCGCTGGACTTCACCGCCGCGCGCATTCCCGAAGGCAAGTCAGTGGCGGTGGTGCGCGCCTACATGGCCCACCACCAGGGCATGAGCCTGGTCGCCCTGGACAACGTCCTGCAGGACCACACCATGCAGGCGCGCTTTCATTCCGAGCCGCGCATCACCGCCGCCGACCTGTTGCTGCAGGAACGCAGCATCCGCTTCGTCGAAGCCCCGGAACTGGTTGAGGCGGATGTGCCGGTGTCCCAGGGTCCTGACGAGACGCTGGAGGTGTCCAGGACTGTGGAAGGACACGATGCGCCCACGCCACTGATGCACCTGCTGTCGAATCGCAACTACTCGGTGATGGTCACCGACTCCGGGGCTGGCTACAGCAGTTGTCGCTCGTTGGCGGTGACTCGCTGGCGCGAAGATGCCACCCGCGACTGCTGGGGCAGCTTCATCTATCTGTACGATCTAGATCGTGGCCGGTATTGGTCGGCGGGGTTCCAGCCCACAGCCGCGGTTCCTGAGGATTATCGCGTCCACTTCAATGAGGAAAGCGTAGTTGTTGCCCGTCGCGATGGCCAGTTGCGAACGACCATGTCAGTGGTCGTGGCCACGGACGATGACGGGGAATTGCGCCGGGTCACCCTGCACAACGACAGCTCGCGCCCGCGGCGGGTGGAGGTGACTTCCTACGCGGAAATCGTGCTGGCGCCGCCGCGGGCTGATATAGCGCATCCGGGCTTTTCGAACCTGTTCATCCAGACCGAATTCGTCGCGGCAGTCGGCGCGCTGCTGGCAACGCGCCGGCCACGCAGCGATCGCGAAGCCCCTGTCTGGGCCATGCATGTCCTCGCCGGATCGGGTGATCCTGCGACCGACCTGCAATACGAGACCGATCGGGGACAGTTCCTGGGGCGCGCCGGCAGCGTGCGCGATCCGCAGGCCCTGCAGGCTGGCAGCGCCCTGTCCAATTCCGCCGGCAATGTCCTGGACCCCATATTCAGCCTGCGAACCCGCGTGGTTGTGCCACCCAAGGGCAGTGTCAGCGTTACGTTTGCGACCTTCATGGCGACATCGCGCGACCATGCGCTGGGACTGGTCGAAAAGTACCGCACCCCGACGCTGTTCGAGCACGTGTCGGAGGCTGCCTGGACGTTCGCCCGGGCCGAGTTGTATTACCTGCAGAGCAGCGTGGGCGAGGCGATGCTGTTTCAGACGCTGGCCTCGCACCTGCTGGTGGCCACGCCCCAGTTTCGAGTTGGCACCGACATCACGGGCGGCAATTCCCTCGATGTAACCCACCTGTGGCGGTTTTCCATCTCCGGTGATCGCCCCATCCTGTTGATCCGCTGCCATGGCCAGGACGACCTGGGGTTCATCCAGCAGTGCCTGCGGGCGCAGGAATACCTGCGCATGAAGCGCGTGGTGATCGACGTGGTGATTCTCAATGAGCGCCGCCACTCCTACATCCAGGACCTGCAACAGGCGATCGAGCGCACCGCCCGGGCCTTTACCGCGCAATCTGCCGAGGGCGAGGATCGCGGCGGCATCTATCCGCTGGCGATCGCCGCCATGAGCGAGGCTGAGCAGGTGTTGCTGATGTCCATGGCGCGGGTGGTGCTCGAACCGTCCCTGGGCAGTCTGGCTGAACTACTGAGCCGCCCCGCGATCACGCGATCGGCCGAGGCGTTTGTGCCCGGGCAGCAATCCCCACCAACAGAGCGCGCCGTCCCGGCGGCGCAGAATCCTCGCCATCTGGAGTTCTTCAACGGCTGGGGCGGTTTTGGCGCGCAGGGCCGCGAATACGCCATTTCCCCCACGCAACCTACGCCTATGCCGTGGTGCAATGTCCTGGCCAACGAGAACTTCGGGGCACTGGTCAGTGAGCGCGGGTCCATGTGCACCTGGTCGCTCAACAGTCGTGAAAACCAGCTGACCGCCTGGTCCAACGATGCAGTCTGCGACCCTTCGGGCGAGGCGTTTTACCTGCTTGACGACGAGGTGGATCTCTTTAGTCCCGCCGCGCAGCCGATACGTCACCACGGCGGGCAATACGACGTCGTGCATGGACAGGGATATAGCCGCTTCGATGTCGTGCTTGGCGGATTGGCCACCAGCATGACCGTCTTCGTGGCGGCAGAGGATCCGGTCAAGGTCTGCACCTTGAAGATCACGAACCAAGGGGTCCAGTCGCGACGCCTCACCGTGATCTCGTATGTGGAATGGGCCCTGGGGTCCACGCGTACCGGTCCCACGCACGGCGTAGTTACCCACATGGACGCCGCGACTGGCGCCCAGTTCGCCAGCAACCCGCTGCTGACCGATTTCGGCTCGCGGGTTGCGTTCTGCGATCTGGGCGGGAGGCAACAGTACAACACCGACAGCCGACATGAATTCCTGGGGCGCAATGGAACCTTGGCGGCGCCTGGCGGCGCCCGCAGTTTCAGCGGCTGGACCGAGCACGAGGGCAGGGGATGGGACCCCTGCTGCGCGTTTGCGGTAACGCTGGACTTGCAGCCGGGCGCGTCAGAGGAGTTGTGCTTTGTCCTGGGTCAGGAGGCCAATGAGGAACTCGCGCGCCAGCTGATCAAGAAATATCGCGAGCTCGATCCCGAGGTGGCGCTGGCGCAGGTCCAGGAACGATGGAACCAGTTGCTGGGCTGCATCCAGATCCAGACGCCGGATCGGGCCCTGGACCTGCTGTTCAATCGCTGGTTGCTATACCAGACCGCTGGCTGCCGCATGTGGGGACGTGCGGCGTTCTACCAGGCGGGCGGTGCCTTTGGATTCAGGGACCAGCTGCAGGACAGCATGGCAATGACCCTGTGCGCGCCGGCGCAAGTGCGCGCGCATTTGCTGCGCTGTGCCGCCCGCCAGTTCCTTGAGGGAGACGTGCAACATTGGTGGCATCCGCCCAGTGGGCGCGGTGTGCGCACGCATTTCTCGGATGATCGAGTCTGGCTGCCCTTCGTGGCCCATCACTACGTCCAGGTCACCGGCGATGCTGCGGTGCTGGACGAAATCGTGCCTTTCATCGAGGGGCCACCGCTGCCGCTGGAGCAGGAAGACTCACACTACGTGCCCGCCATATCGGCAGTGACGGCCAGCCTGTACGAACATTGCGCGCGGGCACTGGACGTCAGCCTGAGGTTTGGCGCGCACGAATTGCCGCTGATGGGAGGCGGAGACTGGAACGACGGCATGAACCGGGTAGGACACGAAGGGCGTGGCGAAAGCGTCTGGCTGGCTTGGTTCCTGATCGATACCTTGCAGCGATTCCTGCCATATGCCGAGGCGCGTGCTGATCGCGAGCGAGTGCAGCGGTGGCGTGAAGACATCGCCAGGATGAGCCGCGCATGTGAGCGTGAAGCCTGGGATGGCAACTGGTACCGGCGGGCCTACTTCGATGATGGAACCCCACTGGGGTCGGCAGTGAACCAGGAATGCCGAATCGACTCCTTGGCGCAAAGCTGGGCCGTCCTGTCCGGTGCTGCGGAACCGGCGCACGCCCGGTCGGCCATGGCGGCGCTGCAGGAACACCTGGTGCGCCCGCAAGAAGGGCTGGTGCTCCTGTTCGAGCCGCCTTTCGATGTCGCTCCCATGGATCCTGGGTACATCAAGGGCTACTTGCCAGGCTTGCGCGAAAACGGCGGTCAGTTCACTCACGCCGCCATCTGGGTCCTCATGGCCCAGGCATCCCTGAAGGATGGTGATCGGGTTGCACAGTTACTGGAGATGCTCAATCCGGTCAATCGAAGTGCCACCCAGGATGGTGCGCGCACTTATCGAGTGGAACCCTACGTGCTGGCGTCGGATATCTATTCTGGCGGCGAGCTGTCGAAGCGCGGCGGTTGGACCTGGTATACCGGCGCGGCGGGATGGTTCTATCGCGCCATTCTGGAATACGTGCTGGGGCTGAGATTCAGCGCCGACTCATTGCTTGTCGTGCCGTGCGTGCCGCCCGGCTGGGATGGCTTCGAGGTGGCCGTCAGGCTGCCGGGTCTCGACTATGCAATCCAGATGCAGCGCGGCCGCGCTGGGGAAAGTGCACTGCTATTTGACGGCGCGCGAATGGCAGGTAATGCGGTGCCCCTGGTCCGTGATAGCCAACGCCATACCGTACTTCTGATCGTCGAGTAAGCACTGCCGATCCCGGTTGTCCGGAACAACAAAGCGCCCGACCGCAGGCATTGCGACGATGGACGCAACCATCAGGGGAACTCCCACCAGCCAAGTAAAAAACAGCTTCATGTATGCCTCCTGCAGATGGCATGCATTTTTTACTCTCGGCGGCGTGGCCGCCATAGGACTGGCGGCCGAAGAGTTTCAGGCACAGGAAGCGTCGCCCGTCAGAATCGTCTTACAGGATGAGCGGTCCTGCGCATGCCAGAAAGCACCTACAAGAACATGCGAAGAAAGCGCTTTGGGTAGGTACTAATATCAAACACAGGTCACGCCGCGCTGCTTGCACTCCGGGGATCACGGAACGAATCTTGAAGCGAATTTGCGGTGCGGCGTGACCTACCCCAATCCCGCAGATCACACGACCGTGATCGTGGCCTGTCTGCCGTAACCCCGGCACCTGCGTCCTGGTTCCATTCGCTGTCGTACGTTCGAGGGCAGGTGATGCGCCGGGAACCCCTCCCTCCGCCGTACGCAAGTCGTACAGGATCTTGGCTGGTCTTCCTACAGATGCGCTGCGCGTACTTGGGTACAAATACCCCAACTTGTGCGAGGGATTTGTATGGATCACAGAGAAATGCTGATTCGCTTGTGGCATCAACTGAACGTCCCGGGAGAAACCATCGCGGCCTGTTCGCGCGAGTACGACCTGCTGTGTCCCCATTGCCAGCTGGCAGGTCGCGGCGCCGTGCACCTGGTCATCCTTTCAGACAACACAGGCTTTCAATGCGCCGATGTCGGTCACAAATACCGGGCATTTCGAAGTGTGCAGCCCCCGTTCACGCCACGCGTGACCAATGCATGGGCGATTTCGTCAGCCTGAAAATGGCAAAGAGATCCACGGCGGGAAGGCGTTCGCCGTGGACCCCTGTGCGGTCAAACAAGAACCTTCCTAGGGCTTGACGATCAGGTCGCTATGCACGGACTTGACGTTTTCGGTGCCCTTGGCGATCGCGATCGCGCGGTCGGCCTGGGCCTGGGTCTCAACGGTGCCTTTCAGATAAACCACACCGTTGTCATCGGTATCGACATGGATGTTAGTGAGACTGCTCACGTGCTCTGCCGCCAGTTTGGTCTTGATCGAAGCGGTGACCGTCGAATCCTTGACGAAGGCAGTCGGATGGGCAGTGTCTGTGTCCGCAAGCACAGTGACCGGGCCGCAAAGGGCACCGATCACAAGTGCCGGGAGCACATATGACGATTTCATGATGTTGTACCTCATTTGGTTGTTAGGAAAATGACGGGACAGCAGGTCAATTCTTATCGCGCCGCTTGTCATTGGTCTCCTCGATGGCTTCCTCGGCGTCGCCATAGCTTTTCTGGACCTTGCCTTCGACCTGCTTGGCTAGTCCCTTGCTTTGCTGCCGCGCGCTGCCAAACACCTTGCCAATGTCAGCCTGTACCTTGCCTGCAGCCTGTTTGGCGGAGCCCCGCACCTGGTTTCTGTTCATTGTGAAGTCCTCTGGAGTTGGTGAACGCGCCAGTAATTTCCTGGTGAGTCTATTAGCTGCGTTTCGTTGTCGACGCGGTACCGGCGTAGCACCTGCGCTGCTGTCGTCAGCTTCCTACAGCGCCGGAAAAAACAGCAGGCGGGCCGAGGGCCCGCCTGCTGTGACGCCGAATTGTAAGATGCGGACGGTCGACTACATCTTGTTCGGCGCGTAGTAGTAGTCCATCGCGCGAGTGCGGTACGCCATGGCATCACCTTCGGTCAGCGCCTCCAGGGAGTCTGCCGGGGCCGCCTCCAGTTGCTCCCTGGTGTATGCAACGCTGTAGCTGCCGTCTTCCGGGCTATAGTCCAGGGCGCCCCAGGGCAGGGGATGATACTTTTCCGCCATGTCGAGGAACCCGCCGAAGCCAACCACGGCGAACAGGACGTTGTTGGACAGCTTGTCCAGGACAATATCCTCGATGTGCCCGATCTTGCGGCCCGACAGGTCGCGTACAGGAGTGCCGATCACTTTCGTGGCAGTGATCGCTGAGGTGTGTCCGCTGGCAGTAGTCATTGCAGATCTCCTTGTGCAACTTACCGGCGGCAAGCCTAAGACAGTAGCCAGGCGCGCCCAGCCAGCCCAGGCCACCAGTTCCTGTCGGCGTCGGCTTACGCCGTGCGATTGATCAGCGCGACATCAACCCGCGGATCGCGACGATCAGCTCATCGATTTCGCCTGACTTGAGCACATAAGCTGCCGCGCCAGCTTCGCGTGCCTTGCGCATCAGCTCTGGGTTCGAGTGGCCACTGTGGATGATGAAGTGGGTAGACGGGTGTTCCCGGCACAGGGTCGGCAGGCGCGGCAGGACGGAGCCGCCACGAAGCTGCATGTCCAGTATGGCCACGTGGGCCTGGTGCTCGGCAATCAGGGGCGAGACCTGCTCGAGGTAGGCGGTGGACGCCGCGCAGTGGAGGTCTGCCTCCTCGTTGATCAATGGTGCCATCAATGCCCGCAAGTCGTCGTTGTCTTCCGCCACGACGATCCGGATGACGTCCTCTGAGTCATGCTGCCTATCCATGCACGGTGTCCTGTGGCGCTTTGCCGCTGGCCTGTCGCTGGCTCAGGAATTCCCTGACCAGATGCTCCACTCGCTCCGGGTCTGCCGGCTTGGTCATGTGAAAGTTAAAGCCCGCATTGACCGCACGCTGGATGTCCTCCTTCTGTCCCCATCCGGTGACGGCCAGCAGCAGCGCGGCCTTGCCCCAGTCCGTCTGCCGGACCAGCTGCGCCGCCTCGTAGCCGGTCATGTCCGGCATGCCGATATCCAGGATCATCACGTCGGGGCGCTCCAGTTCGCCTACTTGCAGGGCCTGTTCACCGGAATAGGCCATGAAGGTCGAATGACCGCAGCTGCCCAGCACCATGGCTAGCGAATTGGCGGCATCACGGTTGTCGTCGACGACCAGGATTTTGCCACGCGGTCCGTCCACCAGTTGCCGTACCGGAGGGGTTACGCGTGCCGCGGCTTTGCTCTCGATAAGGTTGCCGGGCAGGCGGATCGTGAACGTGCTGCCTTGGCCGTGGCCATCGCTGGCTGCCTCTACCGATCCGCCATGCAGGTTTACCAGCCCCTTGACCAGCGCAAGTCCGATGCCCAGGCCGCCCTCCGAGCGATCAATGGCGGAATCCACCTGGGAAAACATCTCGAAAATCTTGGGCAGGACGCTGGCATCAATACCGATGCCCGAGTCCGTCACCGCGAAGGTCACGCTTGCCGGCGAACACTGGATGTCCAGCGCGATTCGTCCGCCCGGATCGGTGTACTTGGCGGCATTGGTGAGCAGGTTGGAAAGCGCCTGTGACATCCTCAGGGGGTCCACCAGCAGTTCGGCATTGTCTGCGGGCAGATGCACGGTCAGTTCGTGATGCTTTGAGTCAATGAGCGGTTGTGCCGTCTCCAGCGCGGCACTGACCAGTGCCGACACCGCGACCGGTTCCCTCCTGAGCTCTACGCGGCCGCGCGTAATGCGCGACAATTCCAGCAGGTCGTCCAGCAGCAGCGCCATGCGGGTGACCTGGCGCGCGATGATCTCGCGCGCCGCTTTGACCTGCGCCTCGTCCAGCCCCTTGACGCCCAAAAGCCGGGCAGCGTGGCGGATGGGCGCCAGTGGATTGCGCAATTCGTGGGCAAGGGTGGCGAGGAATTCGTCCTTGCGCCGATCCGCCTCGCGCAGTGCTTCTTCCGTCTTCTTGATGCGGCTGACATCGAGGTTGATTCCGGCCCAGCCGGTCGGCTTCCCGTCGGCATCGCGCATCTGGACGCCCTGCGCCAGGATGGGATGATAGTGCCCGTCCGCACCTTTGAACCGGACCTCCCGATACCACATGCCGCCGGTTCTGACGCACTCCTGCCACGCCGAGACGGTCGCCTGCACGTCATCCGGGTGCAGAAGATCGCTCCAGCCTAGGTCCGAGCACTGCTTCTGGGAAATGCCCAGCAAATTGAGGAACGAGTCGCTCGCGTAGATATTGCGTCCATTGGCGTCCGTGACCCACACGCCATAATCAATGGACTCGCCAATGGCACGATAAAGTTTTTCGCTCTGACGCAGCGCTTGGGTGCGCTCCTGTGCCTCGTCGAGCACGCTGTTGAATGCCTTCACCACCAGCGAAAACTCCTCAAGCGGGGTATCCGGTGCACGCAGGGTGGGGTCCCTGCGAGTCACGATTTCGTTGGCCACGGTGGCCAACGTTTCCACTGGCCCGGTGATGCTTCGACGCAAGGCAGAGGAAAGTGCCAGCGCGACCGCCATGCTCATCAGCATGATCATGCCGAGGATCCGTAAATACGCGTAGACATGTCCCCACACGTCGTAGGTTGCGACCAGGTAGATCGTGCCTAGGGTTTCTCCGTTCTGCTTGATCTGGCGGAAAATCCACATCTTGCCGGCGCCTACTTGGGCCCCGGTTGCCACCAACGGCAGCCGGCCGGGTGGTCGGGTCGTGCCCTGGCGCACGAATGTCGCGTAGAGATCCCCATTCGGGGAATAAAGCGCCGCGATCAGGACTGCAGGCTTCGCGCTCAGGGCGGCCAGGTTTTTCTCGGCACGCTTCTGGTCTTCGAACGCGAGGGCCGGTGCAACTGACAGGCCCAGTATGTCGGCCTCGGTAGACAGATCCAATTCAAGGGATTGCCTATATGCGGTGAGGTCATGGCGCAGCAGAGCGATGCCGGTGGTCAATAAGGCTGCAGCGGTGGTCAGCATGAGTACCAGTGTCAGGTTACCCCGTACCGAGGAGAAGCGGCCGAACACCGAAACCAGTGCGCCTTCGCGGGGGCTATTCATTGCTTGGCCTGGTTTTCTAACCACGATCGTCCACCCTGGACCCGGGCCGCGACGGCCAGTAGGTCTGAGCTGATGACCAGTCCTGCTCGCTGTGCAGCTGCGATCGACACTTCGAATCTGACGCGGCGATCCACCTCGAGAAAATTGATAGAACTGCCGGCATCCAGACCATGTTCCTCGTCCGTGATCACCAGCCTGCCTTTGCCGCCCGCGGCCTGGAGCACGTTTTTGAGATCGGCACGATGATCGGGCCCAACGTAGAGAATCTGGGCATCCGCAGTGTCCTTGACGTTGGAAATCCTGCGAACCCTGACCGGTCGATCGTGCAGTGTGCGTTCAGCGAGCAGCGATTCAAGCCGCGACGCGATCTCGTCTGATCCCATCACGGCGATGGTGAATGACTGGGCGGACGCGGGATCGCGCGTCCAATCGACATATGCTGCGAAGCGATAGATGAATGCCGCTTTAACCGAGGCCTCCGAATAGGGTTCGGCCGCAGCGCCGCCAAGGCTGAATCCCAGTGCCACAATTCCGCAGAGCGCCCCCACGCTGCCAGCAAATCGCTGGCGAAACGTTGCCATTTGGGCTCTGGTCACCGCGGGGTCCAGCGAGCCTCAGCCAAGACACTGCGATCGATCTCGGCGCCGGCGGGGGCCGGATATTCCAGGTGCCTCGCATGCAGGAGATTCTTTCCGGCAAGGGACAACTCCCATGAGGGTGACAACCGCCATGCAAACCGAGCCGACACTTCCGTGTAGGCAGGCAGTTTCGGATCAGGCAGTGAGGTTACATGCCGGACGGATACGTCAAGGATCAGGTCGCGGCCCAGATCCATGGATGACGCGAGCAGGGCGTGGCCCTGCGGATCATTCCCGGACTGCCCGATGCCGGTAAGGCCAGATGAGCCGGGCTTGAACTGCAGATCCTTGTGCAGGATTGCAAAGCCTGGCGCAAGGCGCCACCAGTCGGTGACCTGCCATTTGGCCCAGGCAGTCATGCCGTAGGTGTGTCCGGCCATCTGGTTGTCCCAGCGCAAGGGCAGGAAAACCGTACTGGTAGCTGGTTCGATGGTGCGCAAGTCGTCATAGACGTTGTAGAAGCCAGATAGAGAAACGGAAAACCCTGGAAACAGTGTGGCCCGATATCCGAGTTCGTAGGCCCAGACCTCCTCACTCTGGAATTGCTGGTTTCCGGTCAGAAAGACCGTGCTAGCGACCTTCTCCACCACATCTTCGTCAAATGGCGTGGGCGTGCGCATTGCCCGCGATACCGCGGTCCACAGCAGGGTGGAATCGGAAACTTGCCACGCCAGCCGTGCATCGGGTTGCGGCTCCCAGCCGGTGAACGAATTGTGCTCCAGCTTCAGGCCCAATGTCAGTCTCAGGGCCGGGTTGAGGGTCACGGTATCCTGGGCAAATATGTTCCACAGCTGCAGCGTGCGCTCCGATGGCACGAATAGCAGGGTCGCGGAGTTGGTAATGTCATAGAAGTGGAATCGTGCGCCGCCTCCCCAGATGAACTTCTGGGACGAGCCGATATTCACGCCCTGCTGAAACTCCACGTCGTAGGTATTCAAAACGAAAGCAACCCCGTCCAGCGGGGCGGCGCGTTGTGTGTGATCGAAGTAGGCCTGCAGCTGAAAATCAGTGCGATCGGTGTGGGTTTGCCATCGACCCAGGACATTGGCCCCTGATAAATCCTGCTTGCCTTGCCCGGGCTGGTCTTCGATTGCGCTGTAGGCGTCCCCTTGCAGCGTTGCAGTTCCGGTGGCCAAGGACCAATCCATCCGGAATCCGGCCTGTCCCCGGTACCAGGCGTCCTCGCTGCTAGTGCCGTCCTCCAGCGAAGTGGCGTCACGCTGAAATCCCTTCGCGTAGACCCGATAGGCAAGTTCGTCACTGAGCTCACCGCCATATCGCAGGCTCAAATCCTGTTCGTGGGGTCCGACGGTCGCGGTGACTGCGGGGCCCTTGGTCAGGTAGGCAGGACGCGTGATGACATTGATGACGGCATTGACCGCGTTGGCACCCCAAAGGGTGGCTCCCGGACCACTGATGACCTCGACACGATCTATGTCGCCGATCACGAGGTCCGGCGCGTCCAGGTAGATTCCGGAATAAAGCGGCGAATAGACGCTCCTGCCGTCAATCAGCAACAGGACCTTGTTGGAGAAGTTTTGCACGTCCGGGTTTCCGCCGAACCCACGGGCTGACGCGACGAAGTTGCTTGAGCTCAACTGGGTGAGGCGCAGGTTGGGCGCCAGCCGCAGCACATCGGGCAGGCTGGTGGCGCCGGAGCGAACGATCTCCTCGTGGGATACGACGTAGATGGCCGCGGGGGCTTCGCGCAGCAGCTCGGGGGACTTGGAGACCGAGATGACAGGAACATTGCCCAGCTCTTCCAGCGACAACCGTGACAAGTCGTCGCTGGTCTGGTCGGCACAGATCCCCCACGAAGCCGGTGTCATCCCCAAGACGATTTTCAGGATTAGCCTGGTCCACGTGTGGCTAGGCCGGCGTGTACGGCCGCTGTGTAGACGCATGCAGTAACGGCTCCCTTTTTGGCCTCGACAAAGCCGGAGTGCGCAACAAGGCAGCACCCGCAACCGCAGGCGCTCACAGTCTAGCGATGCGCACACCTGGGTCTGACTCCAGACTGTCGGATGAAGTTGTAGGCCAAGGCCTACAGCGGCGCGCGATCCCGTGCGCAGATCGCGCCGCTTCGACGCCATTCGGATGAGTGATCCCTGCTCCCCATTCTCATATGGTTGGGTACTTCCTGTACGCCAGTTACCGAACCGGAAGGGCATTGCGCGACTCTGCGTGGCAGAGGCAAAGCCATTTAACTGCATCACGCCGCGCAACCCTTTCGCGGTGGCCGGGCTTGGCCTACAGTGGAATCATGCCCGTCATTGCTCCGGCCTCGCTGGGATTCAACTCGCGTTACGTATTCATACCGGCAATTGCCATCGCCGCGCTGGTTGTCATTAGCTACCTGGTCACCGAGGATCGACGTACCTACGTGGCCGCGCTGAGCGTTCATATTCAGCGCAGCCAGGCAAAAGTGTCGCAACTGGGAGAGGTGATCTACGCCTGCGCCGATGCCGAGAGTGCGCAGCGCGGATTTCTACTTACGGCCCGGGAGGAATACCTTGCCCCGTTCGAGGCCGCCAAGGTAAAGGCGTACTCGGCCATTGATCAGCTGCTGGCGGACCAGGATCCTGCGCTCCCTGCCGAACCCCACGAACTGCGGTCTGCCCGGGAGATGATGGATAACAAGTTCTACGAGATGCAGGCGACCATCGATGCCGCAAAACGATACGCGCGCAACGAGCAGGCGGTCTCGATGCTCAAGACGGATGTTGGACTGGCGTGGATGCAGAGGCTGCGCGCCCTAATTGCCGGCATCCAGGAGCGCGAGCAATCGGGAATCACCGCCGACATCGCCAACTGGAACCGGCAGGTCTTGATAGACCGGGTCATTTACGGGGTGACGGCCCTGTTCAACCTGTTACTGGTGTTGCTTGCGGGTTGGCTGATTTCGCGCGATCTGAGCCGGCGGCAGCGGTACGCAGCGGAGCTCAAGGCGGAGATCCACGACCGCACCAGCGAGCTGTCAGAACTCTCGCAGCACTTGTTGCTGGTGAGGGAGAGTGAAAAGGCAGAGTTGGCCCGCGAACTGCATGACGAACTCGGCGGCCTGCTGGTGGCAATCAAGATGGATCTTGCCCAGCTGGGCAAGCGGGTGGACATGTCACGCGAGGACGTCCAGACCCGGTGGCAGCGCATCCAGTCGGCACTTGCCGCGGGCATCGCATTGAAGCGGCGGGTCATCGAGGACCTGCGGCCGACGTTGCTGGACAACATGGGCCTGCTCGAGGCGCTGCGCTGGCATGCTGGCCAGGTCTGCGACCAGGCGGGACTTGCGCTGCAGATCCGATTTCCGGAGGAGGATCCGCAACTATCCGGCTTGGCGGCGACTGCAGTGTTTCGCGTGGTCCAGGAGGCACTGACGAATATCGCCAAGCACGCGGTGGCGCAAAATGTACTGCTTGAGCTGCGCGTGTTCGATGGTGGTTTCAGGTTGGTACTTGAAGATGACGGCATAGGACTTGCTCCTGGGCGGCCGGCGAAGCCCGGCGCCCATGGGCTGGCCGGGATGAAATACCGGATGCTGTCCATTGGCGGCAGCCTGGAGATGGCCGCGGCTACGCCGCGCGGCACTCGGATTGTCCTTGTGGTGCCGGACACGGCGACTATTCCTCAGACATAGCCTACGCGCGGCTGGCGGCCTGTCCCACTTGCCCGCGGGCGCCTGCAGTGCAAAGCTGGCCCTTGGAATGCTGCCTATCAAAGGGAGGCCGGATCATGATCATGAAACACGTGGCGACCGGGATGTGTGCGGCAGTGCTGATGCTGGGACTGTCCGCCTGCGCCAAGAAGGGACCCGCCGAGAAGGCGGGCGAGAAAGTGGACCAGGCTGCGGAATCGGTGAAGGACACCGGCGAAAAGGCCAAGGACAAGGTCGAAGAAAAAGTGGATGAAGCACACGACGCTGTGAAGTAGGGCGACTTTGCCCTTGGACAAGCGGGATGCAGGGCGTGATTGACTGGGGAACCGCGGCCATCACCGCTTTGTCTACGGGCCTGCTGACGACGCTGGCCCTGAATTTCGTTACTTCCGAGCGGCGACTGAGCCGAACGCCGCCACGCTGGTATGGGTCGGATGATCCGGACTTTCGCCGCGCCACTGGGGTGCTGCTGGGGCCGGCCATCCTGCCCGGCAACGACGTACGCAGCCTGGTAAATGGCGACCGGATCTTCCCGGCGATGCTGCAAGCCATTGCCGGTGCCCGGACCACCATCTGCTTTGAGACCTTCATCTACTGGTCCGGGGAGGTTGGCCAGGCATTTGAAGATGCGCTGATCGCCGCCGCCGCGCGCCGGGTAACAGTGCACGTGCTGCTCGACTGGGTCGGCAGCAGGCGAATGGACGGCCGGATGCTGGCCCGCATGAGCACTGCCGGTGTGCAGATTCGCATTTTCCATCCGCTGTCCTGGTACCACCTGGCCCGGATGAACAACCGCACCCATCGCAAGGTGCTGGTGGTGGACGGACGCATTGGCTTTACCGGCGGAGTGGGGATCGCTGCGCAATGGTGCGGAAACGCCCAGGACGCGCAGCACTGGCGCGATACGCATTTTCAGGTTGCCGGTCCGGTGGTTGCCCAGATGCAGGCGGTGTTCCTCGACAATTGGATCCGCACCACAGGGGAGATACTGCACGGCGAACGCTATTTCCCCAGCATCGAGCCGGCCGGCAAGATGGATGCGCAGATGTTCGGCAGCTCACAGAGCAGCGGCTCCGACAGCATGCACCTGCTGGTGCTGTTGGCCATTACCGCAGCGCGCCAGACGATCGATATCGCAAACTCGTATTTCATTCCCGATCGCCTGCTGATGCGCGCGCTGCTGGATGCGCGCAAGCGCGGCGTGAAGATCCGTATCGTGCTTCCAGGGCCGCACATGGATTCACCGATGGTGCGTTATGCGTCGCGTGCCGCCTGGGACCGCCTCATGTCCGCCGGGATCGAGATTTACGAATACCTGCCAACCATGTTCCATTGCAAGGTAATGATTGTCGATCGGCAATGGGTATCCGTTGGGTCCGCGAATTTCGACATGCGTTCTTTCCGCCTCAACTACGAGGCGAACCTCAATGTCTTCAGTGAACCCCTGGCGATACAACTGACGGATCAGTTCGCGGCAGACATTGCAAAGTCGCGCAAGTTTGTGCGGCGGCGTTGGCGCAAGCGATCGGTGGCCAAGCGCGCCATGGAATGGCTGGCGGCCAAGGCCGACTCACAGCTCTAGGACCCCAGCCTGGTACCTGGTCAGGCGGTGGACTCCATGCGCTGCTCCACGACACTCCAGTCACACTGGCGCAGCACATCAGCGATGTACTTGGGCCGTCCCTTCGCGCCATAGTCGTCCCAATAGGCGTGTTCCCAAAGATCGAGCACGAACACCACACGCTGTGCGGCTGGAACAGCCAGCTGATGCAGGTCTATCCACAGGTTATTGAGACGGCCCGTACCCTGGTCCCAATAAGTGGCCACCCAACCAGGCCCGCGCGTCTTGCCCAGCAGATCGATGTCCTCAACCCAGTTCTTGAAGCCGCCGAAGCAGGACATCACACAGTTCATGAAGCTGGCGTCCCGGCCCGGCGTGGCAGCGTCGTGGCCCGGATCGATTTGCTCGAAAAACAGCTCATGCAGGCGCACGCCGCTGAGTTCGAACGCCAGCCTGCGCGACAGGGACTCGCGCGCGTGTACCGCCTCGATCGCCGCGGAATAACTGGCAGTGTGGGCCAGCGCCTGGCATATCTCGTTGGCCTCTTTCACGTACCCGGCATACAGTTCCAGATGCGTCTGCATTGCAGATTGCGAGAGCCCCTCAAGGCCTGGAAAGGTGTAACTGCGTGGCTGGTAAGTCTCGGCCTGGTCGGGCCCGGGAGCTGCGGGTTGGGGCCAGGATTTTGGGTTGCTGCTCATGTGGCGGTGCTCCTTACGGATTTCAGCATGCTGGCAAGCTCTTCGGCGTGTTCTTCCTCATTGGCCAGAATTCCTTCCAGCATCCGCCGGGACGTGGAGTCGACACCTGCTAGGTACGCGATCATCTCCGTGTAGGACTCGATCGCGACCCGTTCAGCGACCAGATCCTCCTGGATCATCGAGGCCAGGGTCTCGCCCTCCACGTATTCGGAGTGGCTGCGACGGGTGATGCCCTCGGGATTGAAGTCCGGCGCGCCGCCCAGTTGCACTATGCGTTCGGCAATCAGGTCAGCGTGCGCCTGTTCCTCCTGGGCGTGCTTCAGGAATTCACCCTTGATGGCCTGGCCGACGGCGCCGTCGGCCATGAAGTAGTGCCGGCGATATCGCAGCACACAGACAATCTCGGTTGCCAAAGCTTCGTTGAGCAGCTTCAGCACGGTCTCACGGTGCGCGCCATAGCTGGGGGTCACTGCCCCATCCGCGACATGTTTGCGCGCGCGCTCCCGCAATTTCTTTATGTCGCTGAGAAAGGGGCTGGTCTTGCCAGGTGCGGAAACCACTTTTGTGTTCATCGACGTATCCTCAGATTCAACAGGTAGCTGCCGGCCCTGGACACCAGGGGAACGACCGCCCTGGCGCGAGCGATGCGCGGAAACGCCAGGGTCGCAAGGGTGGCCGCGGCCAGGAAAATGGCGCGGCTTTCGGGTCTCATGGCCAGGCGCATCAGCTTGCTGCGCGGGGTCCATGGTTCAAGGTCGCCTTGCGCTGGCCGCGAAATGCCCATCAATGACCGCAGCGAGGCGCGTGAATCAGCAAAGGAATCATTCATGGGCTTTGGCTCCAGGTGTCGAGCAGTTCGCGGTCCAGCCGCAGTTCCTGCACCAGCCGGACTCTGCCCGGACCGCGCTTGCCGGTGCGCATCGCCAGCCAGCTACACAGCAAGGCCGCGAGAACCAACGCCGTGGCCATCAGCAGCGCCACGACGTTGCGCGACGGCAGGTTCCATGCATACAACACGACCGACGCCCAGACTGAGACTATGCCGCCGACCCCGAGGATCAGTGCGGCCAGCACGAGCCCGAGCCGTCGCTTGAACGCCACCCGCATTTCCCCGGCGACAACCGCCAGGAGGTCAGCATAGGCCCCTGCATGCCGCACTGCCGTCGCGACCAGTCTGCGCATGCTCAGCGCTCGTGACGATTCGTCAGCAGCGCACCCAGGACCACGGCAGCAACGGCCACGATGCCAATGGCTTTCCACGGGCTCTCGTGCACGTACTCGTCAGTTGCCTTGGCAGCCCTGGATGAAACGTCAATGGCCTGCTTCACCTGCCGGTCGGCCACCTTGCGTGCGGTCTTGAGAGAGCCCTCGACGCGCGTGCGCATCCGCGCCAGCTCGGCGTCTCCCAGCGGTGTTACCCGCCGCAGAAGATCCTCGACATCATCGAAGAACTTCTTCATCTGGCTGGCGCCAATCTCGGCAGCATTTGCACCGATGTCCGTGACACCATCAATGGATTCACTGGTGTTCATGGTCAAAGTCCCTTGCTGCGGCTTTGGCCCATGATGAAAGTGACCAGTGCGACGATCAGGAATACAACGAACAGCACTTTGGCAATGCCAGCGGCGCCGGCGGCGATGCCCGTGAAGCCGAATAGCGCGGCGATCAGGGCGATGATGAAAAATACAACTGCGTAGTGAAGCATGTGACCTCCTAGCGGATCCGGGATGGATGCCGGTGCGTGCGGGCACTATGTTCCGGCGGCGGGGTCAGGTCAGTCGGTGCTTCCGTCTACCGACTGTAGGACGGAACCCACGATTCAGGCGCGGCTGGCACCCTGATACTTGCCGACAATCTCGGACAGGCGCTCGAAGTCCCGAGACTTGTCCAGAAAGTGCTCGACGCCAAGGTCCTGGGCGCGCTTCTCATACTGCGGCAGCGCATAGTTGGTCAGGATGACCACCGGCGGCCGATCGAGCCCGAGCTTTTCCAGGACGCCAAACCCGGTGCCTGACTGCAGCTGCAGGTCCAGGACTATCAGGTCAACCTTTTCCTTGCGCGCCGCTTCAATGGCGGACGCCTCATTGTTTACCGTCTTGATGACGATCGCGTCTTCGTTGAGTTCTATCAGCTCCCTGATTCGCTCGGCGAGCCGCCGGGAATCCTCGACCAGGAGCACCCGCAGCTGGGTCATTGGATCAGGCCATTCTTCAGGGCGTACGAAGTGATGTCGGCATTGGTGCGAAATCGCATCTTCTCCAGCACCCGGCTGCGGTACGTGCTGACCGTCTTGACGCTCAGGCACAGTTCGTCGGCGATCCCGGACACGGACGTACCGGTGGCGAGCTTGCAGAAAATCTGGAATTCACGCTGGGACAGTTCCGAATGCGCCGGCTTCTCGCGGTCGGTATCCAGGTCCGATACCAGCATGTCCGCAAGGGCGGCGCTGACGTAACGCCTGCCCTGCAGGATGCTGCGCACCGCCTTGAGCAGTTCCTCCGGAGCACTTTCCTTGGGCAGGTAGCCGCTGGCCCCTGCCCGTAACACGTTCACCGCATACTGATTCTCGGGATAGCCGCTGAGCACCAGGATCTTGGTATCCGGATGGCCCGCAACCACATTCCTGAGAATGTCGATACCGTTGCGACCCGGCATGTTGATGTCGAGGATCAACAGGTCCCAGCGCCCGACCCGCAGCTTGTCCAGTGCCTGCTCACCGGTCGTCGCCTCGTCCACTTCCCCGATGGACTCGTCCGTGAGGATTTGCCGCAGGCCTGCACGGACTACTGCGTGGTCATCAACAATGAGTATTCGATGCATCGGTCGAGATTATCCCAATAGAAGGCGGAGTGGATCCGAGTTCAGGTTGCGGGCGTCGCCGGCGCTCCACCTTCGTTTTCCCAGCGCGCCTTCTCGGCCCTGGCAGCTTCCTGCTTGGCAATCTTGGCGGTTTTCGCAGCTACGCACACGCGTATTACCGCTGCGGTGGCGAATCCCAGCACTAGCAGCGTTCCCAGGCCGAGGGGTCTGTTTTTCATGGCGGCACGATCGCACGCCCCCGACAGCGTCGTTATCAGTTCGAGTCAGCTGCAGCTGTAGGTGGCGTCCTACGAGGGCGACGCCGTCAGCCAGCACTGACAAGCGCTGGCATTTCGCGCTGATAGCCGCATGTCTGTCACACATGTGAGATAGCCTGAATCAACACGGGAGACGTCTGGTGGGCAATGGGATTTTGGAATTCGCGCCGGGGCATGCCCGTCATGTCGGCAGGTCTACTCATCAGAATAGAACCGGACTGCTCATCACCCATTGTCCCGGCGGCAAGCTCGCCGCCTGGCCATTGCGTGCCGTGGCAGACACGGCGCCATGGGAGGACGGAACCAAGCTGCCGCTGAATGCCAGGTTTAGCGTGATTCCGGAAGCCGACCTCGTGCGTCAGGTGGCCGAGTGTCCCCGCGTGGGCGCCATCTTCCAGGACGGTCGACGCTACACGTTCCTGTCGGGCCTCGCCCGCATCGCCAGTGACGTGGCCACGTTGCTGGACGTGCAGATCGTGGCGGTCGAAACCCGGGAGTTGGCCGGGGCTGAGGAACTGTGTCAGGGGTCTCTTGACGCGGCCCAGAGCGGCTAGCCATACTGGCAGGATGACGATTTCCCGCCCCTGCCGCTGGTGGTGGCCCCTCTCCTGACGGAGTGGGGTACTGGTCGTCATCGCACGCGCATAAAGCAGCTGCAAGGTCATCAAACCAGAACCCATCTCCGGCCACCCGGGATGGGTTTTTTGTTGCCTGAATTTCTTGGCAAGAGGATCGGAAACTGAAACCGCCATTTGACATCGCAGGGGATCTGGACACGCCGGTTTCGGCGTTCGCCAAGCTGGCCGCATTTCAGCCGCGTTTCCTGCTGGAGAGCGTCGAGGGCGGCGAACGGCTCGCGCGCTATTCGTTCATCGGGTTCGGCGACGGCCTGGAAGTGCGCCTGGATTCACGGAAGCTGACGGTCGGCACGCGCAGCTATCCGGTACCCGCATCACGCGACGAGCTGCTGGGCCGGTTGCGCGAAGCACTGGCGGCGGCGCCGCGGCCCCAGCCGGAGCTGCCGGGCATGCCGCTGGCCGGTGGCTTGGTGGGCTTCACCGCATATGACGTGGTGCGATTCTTCGAACGCCTGCCGACGCACCACGCGCGCGCACCGGAAGCGCCTATCCTGCACTACGTCGCGCCCAAGTCACTGCTGGTGTTCGATCACCTCACGCGTGGCATTGCCCTGCTGCATGCGGGCAGCGAGTCCGAGCGCCAGAGTTTGCGGCGTGAAGTGATCACCGCGCTGCGCGGGGGCCTCGCACTGCTGGTAAGCGCGAAGGGCAGCTTTGGCGATCCGGCCGTGTCGCTGGCGCGCGATGCGTACATGTCCGGCGTGCGCCGCGTCCAGGAATACATCGCGGCGGGCGACGTATACCAGCTGGTGCTGGCGTCTCGCTTCGAGGGCAAGCACGACCTGGACCCGTTCCAGGTTTACCGCGCGCTGCGCCTCATCAACCCGTCGCCGTACATGTATTTCTGCCGCCTTGGCGGGCTGTCTGTCGTGGGCTCCTCACCGGAGGCGCTGGTGAAGCTCAACAACGGGCAGGCGGAGTTGCGTCCCATCGCCGGCACGCTGCCACGCATGGCGGACCCGATGGCGGACCTCGACAATGAGCGACGACTGCTGGCGGACCCGAAGGAAAATGCCGAGCACGTGATGCTGGTGGACCTGGCACGCAACGACCTGGGGCGCGTGGCGCGCGCAGGGACTGTGCACGTGCATCCGTATCGCGCCATCGAGCGCTACAGTCATGTAATGCACATCGTCAGTGGCGTACATGGCGAGCTGGCTGCCGGGTGTGACGCCTTTGACCTGTTTGCCGCAACATTTCCGGCCGGCACGCTGGTAGGTGCGCCGAAGGTGCGCGCCATGCAGATCATCGAGGAGCTCGAGCCGGTGGACCGCGGCCTGTACGGCGGGACCATCGGCTACTTTGGGGCGCGGGGCGCCATGGACCAGGCCATCACCATCCGCACGCTGGTGTTCGAGGGCGATCGCTACAGCTACCAGGCGGGGGCCGGCATTGTGTCCGACAGCGTGCCGGCCAGCGAATACGACGAAGTGCTGGCCAAGAGCGCGGTGCTGCGCAATGCGCTGGCCATGGCGCGGGAGGGGCTGTGAGCGCCGTTCAACCCCGTCTGCTGCTGATCGACAACTACGATTCCTTTACCTACAACCTGGTGCAGGCATTCTTGGTGCTGGGCGCAGACGTGCGCGTGGCCCGGAATGACGAAATCACCGTCCCCGCCGCACTGGGGCTTGACCTCACTCACCTATGCATTTCGCCGGGGCCGGGCACGCCGCGCGATGCCGGCGTGTCCATGGACATGATCCGTGCGTTCAAGGGCCGGCTGCCGGTGCTTGGCGTGTGCCTCGGGCACCAGTCCATCGTCGAGGTATTCGGGGGCGACGTGGTGCGCGCGCCGCGCCTGATGCATGGCAAGACCTCGCAGGTGAACCACGACGGGCGCGGGCTGTTTGCCGGGTTGCCGCAGCCCTGTGAAGTCGGTCGTTATCACTCTTTGATTGCCAAGCCCGAGACCATTCCACAGGAACTGGAGGTCTGCGCCAGTACGCCGGAAGGGGAGATCATGGCAGTGCGCCATCGCCGCTACAGCATCGAGGGGGTGCAGTTCCATCCGGAAAGCGTGCTCACGCCACAGGGACCGCAGTTGCTGGGCAACTTTCTGCGCCTGACGGCGGCGGTGCGGGAGGGCGCATGAGCGCTGGCCTGCAGCATCTGCGCCACCAGCTCGAAGAGTTGCTGGACCGACGGTCACTGTCCACCGACGAAGCGCGCAAGCTGCTGGTGGCATTGACGGATCCGGACGTACCGCTGGCATTGGCCGGTGCACTCCTGGCCGCGCTTCGTGCCAAAGGGGTTACTGCGGAAGAATTGCGCGGCTTCGCCATCGGCATGCGCAGCCTGGCCCGCCAGCCGGAATTGGGCGTCGGCATCGATGCGGTGGATATCGTTGGCACCGGCGGCGACCGGTCTGGCAGCTTCAACCTGTCCACGGGCGCGTCACTGCTAACCGCGGCCGCTGGCCTGCCCGTCATCAAGCATGGCAACCGCTCGGTATCCAGCAAGGCGGGCAGCGCCGATGTGCTCGAGGCCCTGGGCCTGCCGCTGCCGCTGGACGAAGAACGCGCCGCACAGTGCCTGGCGGCGACGAATTTCACGTTCCTGTTCGCGCCGCACTATCACCCGGCCATGAAAGTGCTGGGGCCGGTGCGCGCGGCGTTGGGCGTACGCACGGTGGTCAATATCCTGGGTCCGCTGACCAATCCGGCAGCGCCGCCATATCACGTGATCGGCGCCTACAACGACGCCACCGCACGTCTGATGGCGCAGGCGCTGTCGGGAATGCCCATCAAGCGTGCCTTTGTCGTGCATGGTGCGGGTGGCTGGGACGAACCCACCCCCCTGGGCCCGTTTCTGCTGCTGGACGTGCGGCCGGGTGCGGTGCGCGAGTCGCGGCGATCTCCCGCCGAGTACGGCATGCAGACCTGTGACGAAGCGGCGCTGCAGGGTGCGGACGCCAGCCATAACGCCGCCGCGCTCACCCGTGTGCTGCGCGGCGAGGAGCGTGGTGCGCATCGCGATGCGCTGGTAATGGGTGCGGCGCTGGCGCTGGAAGTCGCCGGCCGTGCATCCACGCCGCTGGCTGCCGCCGCGATGGCGGCTGCAGCCATTGATGACGGTCGTGCCAGTGCACTGCTGGCCGGCCTTGCTGCCTTTTCACGAACGATTCCTGTAGCCGCGCCATGAGCGGCGACTTCCTTGCCAGCATGGCCGCCAGCAGCCGGGAGCGCGTGGCAGTCGCACGGCAGCAGTGCAGCGAGGCGCAGCTGCTGCGCCAGGCGCTGGCGACGCCAACCCCGCCACAACTGTCCCTGTCACCGCAGGGGTTTGACGTCATTGCCGAGGTCAAGCTGCGCTCACCCGCGGTGGGCGTGCTCAAGGGCGCAGATGAAGATATCACCGCGCGGGTCACGCAGTACGCGGCTGCCGGCGCGGCTGCAGTGTCAGTACTGACCGAGCCGCAGCGTTTCGAAGGATCACTGGATCATCTGCAGCAGGCCGCACGTGCATTGGGCAGGCTGCCGGCCATGCGCAAGGATTTCCTGGTCGATCCCTACCAGGTGATCGAGGCGCGACTGGCCGGTGCCGGCGGCATCCTGGTGATCGTGCGCATGCTCAGTCGCGGCCAACTGGACGCGCTGATTGCCGCTGCGGCACAGTTGCAATTGTTCGTGCTGGTGGAGGCGTTCGACCAGCGCGACATAGAAGTAGCGGCGCAGTTGTCGGCAGCAGCAGCGCAGGACGCGCGTTCGCCACGGATCCTGATCGGCGTAAACAGTCGCGACCTGGTGACCCTGAAGGTAGTGCCCGGCCGGCTGGAAGAGCTGGCCAGGCAATTGCCGGCCGGCGTGCCGCGCGTGGCCGAGAGCGGCGTGGGGACTGCGCAGGATGCGGCGCGCCTGGCGGGCGTGGGCTATGACCTGGCGCTGATCGGCAGTGCGCTGATGACCAGCGCCGATCCAGGAGCCCTGCTGGCGGCGATGATCAGCGCTGGCCGCGAGGCACGCCGGTGAGCGGCTTCGTGAAGATATGCGGCATCACCGATGCACGTGCGGTGCAGGCCGCGCTGGAAGCAGGCGCCGACGCCATTGGCTTCGTGTTCGCGCCGTCGGTACGCCAGGTCTCGCCCCAGGAGGCCGCCCAGCTGGCATTGCCGGCGCGCGGCCGTGCGCTGTGCGTGGCTGTCACGCAGCACCCGGGCGCCGGGCAGCTGAACTCCATCTTCACCCTGTTCAAGCCCGACGTGCTGCAGACCGACGCGGAGGACCTGCCCGGCATTACGCTTCCTCAGGGGGTCGGCGGCTGGCCGGTGCTGCGTGGCGAGGCACCCGGCAGCCAGTCGCAGTATTCGGGTCGTTTGCTGTTCGAAGGGCCGCGCAGTGGCAGCGGAAGGGTTGCCGACTGGAGCCTCGCGCGGTCACTGGCGGGCAATTGCGAGCTGATACTGGCCGGCGGGCTCTCGCCGGCCAATGTGGCGCAAGCCATCGCCAGCGTGCGGCCCTTTGGCGTGGATGTGTCCAGTGGCGTCGAGGAGGCGCCCGGGCAGAAGAGCCGTGCCCTGATCGGCTCATTTGTTGCGTCGGCGCGGGCGGCATTCGCCCGGGTCGCGGAAGTGGAGAAACACAAAAGTGACAATCGACAAGGCTGAGTCGCGCCGACTGCTGGACCTGCTGCTGGCGGGCAAGCTGCCCGATGCGGCTGGCAGGTTTGGTCCCTACGGCGGGCGCTACATTCCTGAAACGCTGGTGCCCGCGTTCGACAGGTTGAATGAGGCGGTACGCACCATCCTGCCGGCAAAGGACTTCCAGGCTGAACTGGCTGGCGAGCTGCGCGACTGGGTGGGACGACCCACCGCCTTGTCGCCGATGCCCCATCTCTCGAAGCGCTGGGGCGTGGAGGTCTGGTTCAAGCGTGAGGACCTGGCGCACACCGGTGCGCACAAGATCAATAACGCCCTGGGTCAGGCATTGATGGCGCGGCGCATGGGCGCAAGGCGCGTGGTCGCAGAAACCGGCGCCGGCCAGCATGGGGTTGCCACCGCGGCGGCCTGCGCGCGCGTCGGGTTGCCCTGCGTGGTGTACATGGGCGAAGTGGACATGGAGCGCCAGGCGCCCAACGTGGGTCGCATGCGCCTGTTGGGCGCCACTGTCGTGCCCGTGACCACGGGGGATCGCACGCTGCGCGCGGCCATCGACGAGGCATTTCGTGACTGGGTCGCCGATCCGCTCAATACCTTCTATTGCCTGGGCTCCGCCATCGGTCCACATCCTTATCCGTTGCTGGTGCGCGAATTGCAGGCGGTCATCGGACGCGAGGCGCGCGCACAGATGCTCGAGCGCACGGGCGCGCTGCCCGATTGCGTGATCGCCTGCGTGGGTGGCGGCTCCAATGCGATCGGAACCTTCCATGCATTCCTGGGCGATGCCAGCGTGGAGATCATCGGCGTGGAAGCCGGTGGCCGCGGCGCCGGTCTTGGCGACAACGCCGCCACGCTGGCCACGGGCAGTCCCGGTGTGTTGCATGGCACCTACACCATGTTGCTGCAGGACGCCGACGGACAGATCCAGGAGACGCATTCGGTATCGGCGGGCCTGGACTATCCGGGGGTGGGTCCGGAGCACGCGCTGCTGCGCGAAATCGGGCGGGTCAGCTACATCATGGCGCTGGACGACGATGCACTGGACTGCGTGCAGGAGTGCAGCACCCACGAAGGGATCCTCCCGGCCATCGAGTCCGCGCACGCGCTGGTGGGCGCGCGCGACTGGGCACGGCGCAACCCGGGCAAGCGGGTCCTGGTTGGCCTTTCCGGTAGGGGCGATAAGGACATGCCGACGCTGCAGAAAACACTGCTGGCCAATCCGGGAGTCCGCTCATGAGCACTTCGACTCCGGCCCAGCGCCTCAGCGACGCGATCCGCACCGCGCGTCGTGATCACGTGGCCGTGGTGGCATTCATGACGGCGGGATTTCCGTCGCGCGAGCGCTTCGTTGCCGACCTTACGGCAATTGCCAATGAAGCCGATGTGGTGGAAATCGGCGTGCCGTTTACCGATCCGATGGCCGATGGCGTCACCATCCAGCGCTCCAGCCTGGCCGCCTTGTCCCAGGGCGTGAACCTGAAGTGGATCCTGGACTCGATCGCGACGCTGCCGGCGGTCAAGGCGCAACTGGTATTGATGGGCTATTTCAATCCGCTGCTGGCCTACGGCCATGACGCGCTGGCGGCACGCGCGGCGCAGGTGGGCGTCAGCGGCTTCATCGTGCCGGACCTGCCGGTGGAGGAGAGCGCTGCCTTTGAGCAGGCACTTGGCCGGCACGGGCTGGCGCTGATCAGGATGGTCACGCCCGTGACCAGCGACGCGCGCCTGGCGCAGCTGTGTGCGACGGCGCAGGGTTTCGTCTACGCAGTGACCATGACGGGCACCACGGGTAAATCCGTGGGCGCGCAGACGGGCGCCAGTGTGGTGCCACAGGGCACTCTGGATTACCTGGACAAGGTACGCCGGCTGGCAAAAGTTCCAGTGTGTGCCGGCTTCGGCATCCGAAATCATGAACAGGTCGCAGCCCTCGGGCCGCATGTTGACGGGGTGATAGTGGGCTCGGCATTGATCGAGGTGATGGAGCAGGGGGCTTCCACGGTGGAACTGCTGCGCAAGTTGCGCGGCTGAGGATTCCGGCGTCGATGAGGATCCAGCTACAGAAGTCCGACGGTACCCCGACCCTGGGGATCACCTTGTTGCTGGCCAGCCTGTCGATGATCAGTCCGCTGTCCATCGACACCTTCCTGCCGTCGTTTCCCACCATCGCGCGCGAATTCGGACTCAGCAGCCTGGAGGTGCAGCAGATCATCACCGCGTACCTGCTGCCCTTTGCCTGCTTTTCGCTGGTGCATGGGCCGCTGTCGGACGCACTGGGCCGTCGCCAGGTGGTGATGGGCGGGCTGGTCCTCTACACCATCGGGTCCATTGGCTGCTTTGTCGCGCCCACCTTTGGTACGTTGTTGATTTGCCGCGTGCTGCAGGGCACCGCCGCGGGAATCGGGCCGACGGTGGCACGCGCCGTGGTGCGCGACGCCTTCGATGGTCACAACGCCCAACGCCTGATGAGCAGCATGATGATGGTGTTTTCAGTGGCACCAGCCGTCGCGCCCATCATCGGCGGGTGGGTGCATGTGGCGCTGGGTTGGCGCAGCGTGTTCGGCATGCTGGTGGTGTTGGGCGCGACACTGGTCCTGCTCACGTCATTGCTGATGCCGGAGACACATCCGCCTGCCAAGCGTTCACCGGTGCATCCAGCGGCACAAGCACGCAGCTGCTGGCGGGTCGCCCGGCAGCCAGTGTTCCTGCTGTGGGCCGTTTCCGCCGCGCTGGCGATTGCGTCGGTATTCATCTACATCGGTTCGGCGCCGGCCATCATCCTGGTGCAGTGGCACCTGTCCGAGACCCAGTTCTACTACCTGTTCATCCCGGTTGTCGGCGGACTGATGAGTGCTTCGTTTGTCGGTGGCCGCGTGGCCGGTCGCGTCAGTCGTGCGCACATCCTGCAGACTGGATTCCAGCTGCTGTGCATCTCGGCCGGCGCCGGTGCCCTGGCACATTTGCTGCTGATACAGGTACCGATGCTGGTGTCGCAGGGGCTGTGGTTCATCATGGCGTTCGGCGCGCAGCTGACCTATCCGATCTTGTCGCTGGAGATGATCGACATGCACCCGGAGGCGCGGGGCGCCGCAGCGTCGGTGCAGTCGTTTATCGCGCTGGGGATCGGCGCCGTGGTCATGGGCGTGGTTGCACCGCTGATACATGGTGACCTGGGACTGCTGGCCTGGATCTCCCTGGGCGGGTCGCTGATAGCCTGGATCTGCTGGCGCGCGGGAACATCGCTGCGATTGCGCAAGCAGCAGCCGGAAAATTCGCTACCTGCTCACTGACAGGTCAGTTTCGCGCCCTGCAGGTCACAGGCGTCCGGTGGCCCGTACTTCTGCCAATACGCCATCAACCCGAGTTTCGTTGCAAACGGCTGGAATCGCGGCTCCTGGCGGAAGGCGCGCAGGTTTGGATTCCAATGCCAGGACCATACATTGATGGGCGCGTGGTTATCGCTGCCGGCGCCACCCGGATGCCAGCCACAGCAGGCCGAAAATACTGATCACCCAGCCCACCCAAAGCGGTACCGGTTCGGTTCCCAGCGCGAGCACTCCGGCCAGCAGCACGATTGCCGCCGCGATGCGCTCGCCGGTCCTGGCCTGCCGTGGTGCGGGCGCCGGGACCACGGGACGCGCACGCGCGAGCATCGCCTGTCGTAGCGCCACCGGTGCTGCCTCCAGCGCGCGCAACAGTTCCGGCAATTGCGTCCACATGCGGCGCACCACACCCAGCGGGTGATGCTTCTCGCGCATCCACTCACGCAGGATCGGATTTGCGGTATTCCATATGTCCAGGTCCGGGTACAGCTGTCGCCCCAGGCCCTCGATGTTGAACAGGGTCTTCTGCAGCAGAATCAGCTGCGGCTGGATGTGCGCGTCGAAGCGCCGCAGCACCTCAAACAGGCGCAGCAGCACGACTCCAAAGGAGATGTCCTTCAGGGGCCGGTCGAAGATCGGCTCGCAGATGGTGCGCACTGCGGCTTCCATTTCCTCGACCCGGATGTCGTGCGGCACCCAGCCCGAATCCACGTGCAGGGTGGCGACCTTGCGGTAGTCACGATCAAACACCGCCAGGAAATTCTGCGCCAGGTAATCCTGGTCGCGCGGGTCCAGCGTGCCCATGATGCCGAAGTCCACCGCCGCATAGCGCGGCTGGGTCGGATCGTCGGTCAGCACGAAAATATTGCCCGGGTGCATGTCGGCATGGAAGAAGTTGTGGCGAAACACCTGCGTGAAGAAGATGGCCACGCCGTTTTCTGCCAGGCGCCTCAGGTCAGTGCCCAGTTCGCGCAGCCGGCTGACGTCGCCGATTGGTACGCCATGGATGCGTTCCATCACCAGCACGCTGGCGCGGCACAGGTCCCAGTGGATCTCCGGCACATACAGCTGCTTGCTGGCTGCAAAGTTGCGCTTCAGCTGCGCGGCATTGGCCGCTTCGCGCAGCAGGTCCAGTTCGCCAAGTATGGTCTGCTCGTATTCCTGCACCACTTCGACCGGCCGCAACCGGCGCGCCTCGCTGGAATAGCGATCCGCGAGCCGCGCCAGCGCGTACAGCACTTCGATGTCGCCGGTGATGCTCTGGCGCATGCCCGGACGCAGCACCTTGACGATGACTTGGCGACCGTCGGGCAACTCGGCTGCATGTACCTGGGCGATAGAAGCCGCCGCCAATGGCGCGATGTCGAAACTCCGGAACAGCGACTCCAGGGGCTGTCCCAGCGCCTCTTCCACCGCCGCGCGCGCGAGCTCGCCATCAAACGGCGGCACCTGGTCCTGCAGCTTGACCAGCTCGTCGGCGATGTCCGGCGGCAGCAGGTCGCGGCGCGTGGAAATGGCCTGGCCGAACTTCACGAACACCGGCCCCAGCTCTTCAAGGGCCAGTCGCAGGCGCTGTCCGCGTGAGCCGGTGGACTGCGGCTGGAACCACAGCCACGGCGACAGGGCACCGATCAATCGCAGGCGACCATGAATCGAAGTGCCGCGCGTGAACTCCACCAGGCCGTGGCGCGCCACCGCGCGGTGGATCTCGACCAGCCTGCGCAGCACCCGCGGTGTCATGGATCCTTGCCTGCGCCAGGGGCCAGCCCTTCCAGCGCTTGCACGCGGGCGGCGATCCGGTCCGTGGCTTCCCGCAGTTCGTCGACGCCGGCCAGGAACTGCGCGGCCTCGGCGTGCGGCACCAAGGTGCGGCGCTCGTGCGCAAGATACTCGCCGACGTTCAGTCCCGCCGTGCGCGCGCTGCTGCGCCCATATTCGAGCCCCTTGCGCAGCAACCGGCCCAGTCCGTAAGCCGGCACGTCACCCAGCACGCCAGCCAGGGACTCTTCCAGTTCAGGCCGCAGCAGCAGTGTCAGTTCCTGGAACCGCTGCGCGATTTCACTGTCGCCGGTCACCGTCACGTCGCCACGGCGAACGACGTCGGCCGCGGGCTCGCGCAGCATGCTCAGCAGCGACAATGGCGTGCCGGCGATCAACGCATCGGCCGACTCGTCGTGCGCACGCGTCAGCAGCAGCCGGCCGGACCGCGCGGCAAGGCGTGCGCGCCATGGCGTAAACCGGACATTGACCACCAGGCTCCTGCCGTCGAGTTGCGCCAGCAGCTCGCGGGCCCGGGGTGAACCGGCCACGTTGTCGTCGATGATCGCCTGGACGCGCTCGGTCAGCATCAGTACACGTAACCCCGATGCACGGCGACGATGCCTGCCGACAGATTCTGGTAGCTGCAGTTCTCCAGGCCCGCGTCGCGCATCATCCCAAGCAGCGTTTCCTGGTTGGGATGCTTGCGAATGGACTCGGCAAGGTAGCGGTAACTGGCGGCATCGCCGGTCACCAGTTGCCCCAGGCGTGGCAGGACCTGGAAGGAGTATGCGTCGTACAGTGGCCGCAACGCCGGCACTGCGAGCTGCGAGAATTCCAGCACCAACAGCTGGCCACCGGGGCGCAGCACGCGGCGCATCGAGGCCAGGGCGGCAGGCTTGTCGGTCACATTGCGCAGCCCGAACGCGATCGTCACGCAGTCGAACTGCGCTGCGCGAAACGGCAGACGCTCGGCATCGGCCTGCGTGACGCGCGTATTGGCGACCAGGCCATCATTGAGCAGGCGGTCACGGCCGCGCGCCAGCATCTCGGCGTTGATGTCGGTGAGCACGACCAGTCCCTGCGCGCCGACCTGGCGCGCCATGCCGGCGGCGATATCGCCGGTGCCCCCGGCAACGTCCAGTGCGCATTGGCCGGCGCGCAGTCCCGTGCAGGCCAGCGTGAATTTTTTCCAGACCCGATGCGCGCCGGCGGACATCAGGTCGTTCATCAGGTCATAGCGCTGCGCGACCGAGTCAAACACGTCCCGTACCCGGCCGGCCTTTTCACTCCAGGGAATCTGCTCGAAGCCAAAATCAGTGTCGGATTTCATTTTATTAGCTGCCGCGGCAATCGATATAGTAACGGAACGCCGCGTTTCGGCGCGAAGGTTGCGAAACAACCAATTCTGTTGCTCTGGAGGCTAGTAATCCGTTTGGCTCTCAAGCATGATCCGCCCCGGCCCGACGCTATAACGGCGCGGACCAATGGGGGTCTTGTTGAAGTTCGGCCGGACATGGATTTGTCCGGCCTTTCTTTTTTGCGGATCACCCCCGCATTGTGGACAGTCCGGCAGGGGTTTCCTAGACTGCGCCGCCCTAATAAATACAGCTGGAGAGTCTCGTGGGAAAAGGTGATCGCAGAACCCGTCGCGGCAAGATCTACGCAGGATCTTTTGGAAAGAGCCGCCCGAAGGACCCGACCAAGGGCAAGACCCCAGCCAAGGCCAAGTCGCCGGCGAAATCGGCTGCACCGGCGGCCAAGCCCGCAGCCAGGACTGCCCCGCGCCGTACCGCCAAGTAAGCGGTTGCGTAGCCGCTACAAAATATAGCGGCTGAGGTCTTCGTCCCGGGCCAGTGCCGCAAGGTGCTGGTCCACGTAGCTGGCATCCACGACCACGGTGTCACCGCCGCGCTCGGCCGCGTCGTAGGAAGCGCTGTCCAGCAACCGTTCCATCACCGTGTGTAGGCGCCGGGCACCGATATTCTCGGTTTTCTCATTGACCTGCCAGGCCACCTCGGCAATGCGCCGCACGCCTTCCGGTGTGAAGTTCAAGGACACCGATTCGGTTTTCATCAGTGCCTGGTACTGCGTGGTCAGTGCCGCATCCGGTTCAGTGAGGATGCGCACGAAATCCTCCACGCCCAGGGATTCCAGTTCCACGCGGATGGGCAGCCGGCCCTGCAGTTCCGGGATCAGGTCCGAGGGCTTGGACATGTGGAAGGCCCCCGAGCAGATGAACAGGATGTGATCGGTCTTGATGGTGCCGTATTTGGTGGTCACGGTGCAGCCCTCGACCAGGGGCAACAGGTCCCGCTGCACGCCCTCGCGTGAGACATCGGCGCCAATGGTGTCCTGGCGCCGCGCGATCTTGTCGATCTCGTCGATGAACACGATGCCGTTCTGCTCGGCATTGGCCAGCGCCTTGACCTTGATCTCGTCCTCGTTGATCAGCTTGCCGGCTTCCTCGTCGAGCAGCAGCTTGCGGGCCTCGCGCACCGGCAATTTGCGGGCGCGCTTGCGCGCCTGCCCCAGGTTGCTGAACATCTGCGACAGCTGCTGCTGCATCTCTTCCATGCCCGGCGGGGCCATGATTTCCACGCCGGCGGGCATCGCCTGCACTTCGATCTCGATTTCGCGATCGTCCAGGGAGCCCTCGCGCAACATCTTGCGAAACTTCTGGCGGGTCTCGGCATCGCGCGGCGCGCCGGGTTCATCGGTGGAAAAACCCATCTGGCGCGGGCGTGGCAGCAGCGCGTCGAGCACCCGTTCCTCGGCGGCATCCGTCGCGCGCGCGGCGACCTGCGCTTTTTCCTCCTCGCGCATCATCTTCACCGCCACATCGGCCAGTTCCTTGATGATGGAATCCACCTCGCGGCCGACATAGCCGACTTCCGTGAACTTGGTCGCCTCGACCTTCACGAATGGCGCGTTGGCCAGTCGCGCCAGCCGGCGCGCGATCTCGGTCTTGCCGCATCCGGTCGGCCCGATCATCAGGATGTTCTTGGGCGTGATCTCGCTGCGCAGCGGTTCGGCCACCTGCATGCGGCGCCAGCGGTTGCGCAACGCAGTGGCCACGGCACGCTTGGCGGCCTGCTGGCCGACGATGTGCTTGTCCAGTTCCACGACGATTTCGCGCGGCGTCACTTGGGCAGCTCCTCGATGATGAGGTTGCGGTTGGTGTAGATGCAGATGTCAGCTGCAATGCCCATGGAACGCTCGACGATTTCCCTGGCGCTCAGCGCCGTACTCTCAAACAGCGCTCGCGCGGCCGACTGGGCAAAGGGACCACCGGATCCAATTGCCGCAAGCGGATGCTCCGGCTCGATGACATCGCCGTTGCCAGAAATCACATAGAGATTGTCGGGATCACCCACCAGCAGCAGGGCTTCAAGCCGCCGCAGGTAGCGGTCCGAGCGCCAGTCCTTGGCCAGCTCGATGGCCGCCCGGGTCAGGTTGCCCGAGGATTTCTGCAGCTTGCCCTCGAAGCGCTCGAACAGCGTGAAGGCATCGGCCGTGCCGCCGGCGAACCCGGCCAGGACCCGGCCGTCATGCAGCTGTCGCACCTTGCGGGCGTTGCCCTTCATGACAGTGTTGCCCAGGGTTACCTGGCCATCGCCGCCGATGGCCAGCCTGCCGTCGCGGCGCACCGCAAGGATGGTCGTGCTGTGGGGATCGAAATGAGAATTCATTCCCCGGAACTGGGGGCGCCGGGCCGGGAAATCAAGGACCGCAGGCCGGGGCCCGGGGCCGTCAGGCGGACCGGCAGGCCAGGTCAATCCCCTGTCCCAGGGGCAGCATCACCGCCTGCATGTCAGGCTTGGCGCGCACCGCGGCCATGTAGGCCGCCGCCGGGACGCGGGCACTCTCCGGGTACAGCATGTTGTCGGCCAGGATGACGCCGCCTTCGCGCAGCAGCGGATAAAGGCGTTCGAAGCAGGGGATGTACAGGTCCTTCCACAGGTCCAGCAGCACGAAATCCACCGGCCCGGGCTGCACCTCCAGCAGCGACACGGCGTCGCCCAGGTGAAATTCCACGTACTCCAGCAGGCCAGCTTCCTTGATCTTCTGCTGTGCGTAGGCCTGTTTGTCGGGATGGATCTCGTAGGTGAACAGCCGGCCGTCGGTACGGCGCGCGGCCTCGGCCAGAAACAGGGTAGAGAATCCGTACGAGGTGCCCACTTCCACCAGCGTCTGTGCCTTGAGCCCTACGACAAGGTCCACCATCAGCCGGGCGACATCCTCGCCCACGGGCAGCAGCAGTTCATCCCGATGGGCATGCAGGTTGAAACCGGGCGTGGCGTGCAGCACCGATTCGCGCGTCATGCGCTGGCGATAGTGTTCCAGTACCTGGTCAAAGGCGGATGCGGTCATTTGCTGGGCTCCGGGCGGCGTTTTGCGCGTGGATGGGCTGCGTCATATATCCGCGCCAGGTGCTGGAAGTCCAGGTGCGTATAGACCTGCGTGGTGCTGATGTCGGCGTGCCCCAGCAGTTCCTGCACGCCGCGCAGGTCCTGGCTGGACTCCAGCAGGTGCGTGGCGAAGGAGTGGCGGAACAGGTGGGGATGGACCTTGACCGGCAGTCCCTGCTGGCGGGCGACCTGCGCCAGGCGCAATTGGATGGCGCGCGGACCCAGCCGCCGCCCGTTGCGCCCCACGAATACCGCCTGCTCCTGCACGGCGGCCAGCGTGGCGCGGGACAGCAGCCAGCGGTTGAGCGCGGTGACAGCCTTGCGCCCGACCGGCACTACCCGCGTCTTGTTGCCCTTGCCGGTGACGCGCACGGTGCGGTCGGCCAGATCCAGTGCCTGCAGATCCAGGCCCACCAGCTCCGCCAGCCGCAGGCCGGAGGAGTAGAGCAATTCCATGATGGCCACGTCGCGCTGCTGCAGCGGCGTGTCAGCCGGGGATTCCATCAACCGGCTCATCTGGTCCGCGTCTGCCGTGCGCGGCAGGCGCTTGGCGGATTTGGGCGCGCGCACGTCGGTGGCCGGATTGACGATGGCCAGCCCTTCGCGCTGCAGGAAACCGTAGAACGAGCGGATCGCCGACAGGCGCCGCTGGATGCTGCGCGGCCCCAGGCCCGCAGCATGCGAGCGCGCGGCGAAGCTGCGGATGTGGGCGTGATCGAGTTTCTTCCAGTCGCCCAGCCCCTGGGCATCACACCAGGTGGTCAGCGCATCCAGGTCGCGCTGGTAGGCGCTGCCGGTATGGGGGGACAGCCGCCGTTCCTGCGCCAGGTGCCGCGCAAAGCGCGCGCGCGCCTCGAGCGCCGCGACCTTCATCGCCGCGCGGACCGGTTAGTCGCGGGCGAGCGCATCGCTGATCAGTTCGCCCAGCTGCGCCAGGAAATCCGTGCTCATGCCCGGGTGGAAGCGGTCCCGATCGTGACTGCCCAGCGCCAGCAGGCCCAGTGGCACGTCACTGATCAACGGCACCAGGGCCACCGAGCCGACGCTGCCTGCCTCGGTGCCGAACAGGAAGTCGCGCTGCGAGTCGCGCACCTGGCCGCAGCGTGGGCGCGCCGAGCTCATCAGTGTCTCGAATCCGGCCAGGTTGGGATCGTTGGCGGCGACCTGGCGCACATGGCGCTCCTTGCCGTTGGCGGCGCCGGCCTCAAACAGCAGCAGCACCACCTCCGCGGCGTCAAAGTCCTCGCGAAAACCGCGCTCGATCTGTGCCAGCACTTCGCGTCGTGTGGGTGCGCGCATCAGGCGGCGCGTGAAGCGCTGGATCTTGAGGGCCAGGGACTCGTTGGCGCGTGCGATCTTCACCAGCTCGGTAAGGCGCGCATCGCAGGCATGGTTGCGGTCGCGCAACATTTCCACCTGGCGCTCGATCAGGGACACGGCGGCGCCACTGGCATGCGGCAGACGCAGCTGTGTGAGCAGTTCATCGTTGCGGACGAAGAAATCCGGGTGATCGCGCAGGTAGGTGGCGATGTCAGCATCGGCGCTGCGCGCGTCAGTGGCCGCGGGGGAGGTCGTCATGCATTGCTCCGGCTTGGGTCCGTTCAGATTTCGAATTGGCCGGTGAAAGATACTTCAGCCGGGCCCTCGAGCCAAAGATTGGTGCCGGGACCCTGCCAGGCCACGGTGAGGGACCCGCCGGGCAGGTCCACCTGCACGCGCGGCTCAAGCAATCCGTCGCGTACGCCGGTGGCCACGGCGGCGCAGGCCCCGGTTCCACAGGCCAGGGTCTCGCCGACCCCGCGCTCGAACACGCGCAGGCGCACATGCTGGCGATCGAGTATCTGCCTGAAGCCGGCGTTGACGCGCTGGGCGAAGCGCGGATGGGATTCCAGCGCGGCCCCGATGGTGGCCACTGCGGCAGTGGCCACATCCGGCACTTCCATGACGGCATGTGGGTTGCCCATCGAGGCAATCGAGAACTGCACCTGCTGCTGCAGCACATCGAGGCTGTACTGCGGGCCGCGCTGGCCCGCCGCGTCGAAGCCCACGGCCGCCGGGGAGAAATCCGGTTCGCCCATGTCCACCGCGACCAGGCCGGGCTGGCGCCACAATGCCTTGACCAGACCGGCCGGACTCTCCAGCTGCAGCTGGCCATCGCTGGCGCGGCCCTGGCGGCGCAACAACTCGGCCAGGCAGCGCACCCCATTGCCACATTGCTCGACCTCGAGGCCGTCGGCGTTGTAGATGCGATAGAAGGCCAGGGTATCGTTGCGGTGCGCCGGCTCCAGCACCAGCGCCTGGTCGAAACCGATGCCGCGATGGCGATCAGCCAGCGCCCGCCATTGCCCGGCCGTCAGGGACAGCCCGCGGGCAGCCGCGGTATCGAGCACGAGAAAATCGTTGCCCAGCGCCTGCATCTTGGTAAACGGGACCTGCACCCCGCCAAGGATACACTGCGGTCAGTGGCGGATCAGGGCTTGCAGGCGGCGTCGCGCTGGTTGCGCGCGTTCAGTCGCGTCTCATCCAGTTCTGCGTCGGTCAGGAAAGTCTTCACGCCCTGTGCATCGATCTTGTACATGCGTCGGGCTTGCACTGCCTTGGTATAGGCTTCCTCGGCCTTCTTGCAGTTCTCGCCCTGCGCGGCGGCGACATCCTGGTGAACCTGCTCGGCGGTCTTGGGGTCGGTGGCCGCAGGTTTGGTCGTGCCAGCGGTGGCGGCTACTTTGCCGGTCGCCGGTGGGCCGTCCTCCGCTGCAGGCGTAGGCTTGCGTGTTCCACGCACAAGCTCGGCGCCCTCTTGAGGCTGATCCGAGTAATGCCAGGCGCCGTTGGCGTCTTTCCAGCGATAGATGTCGCCCTGGCCCGCGCCGGTGGCGACGATGCAAACCGCGAGCAGGCCAGCGGCAGTCGTCAGGGTCAGGAACTTGCGCATAGATTTCTCCGCTCGAAGTATCGCCGCATGACGGGACTGGCCCCTGTGAAGCCCATCACAGTCGTCGCGCCTGGCCGGGGAAATACCAAGACAGTCTCCACAAAAGAAAAAGCCCCGGCAACCTTTGGGTTGCCGGGGCCTTGTTGGGGGTCGAGGCTACTTACAGGTCGTAAGCACGCTCGCCGTGAGCGACCAGGTCCAGACCCTCGCGCTCTTCGTCTTCAGTCACCCGCAGGCCGAAGAGGAGCTTGACGATGTAGAACGAGATCGCCGCAACTACTGCCGTCCACACAAAGACGATGCCCACCGCCTTGGCCTGGATCAGCAGCTGCGCGGAGATGCCCGGGTAACCGACCTTGCCCGTGACCCAGTCCTGCACGCTGCCAGGGCCGCCCAGATCCGGCGAGTTGAAGACGCCGGTTGCCAGAGCGCCAAAGATGCCGCCCAGTGCATGGACACCGAATACGTCCAGCGAGTCGTCGGCCCGGATCAGCTTCTTGAGGCCGGTAACGCCCCAGAAGCACAGCACGCCAACGCCCAGGCCGATCGCGAACGCGCCGGGGATGCCGACGTTGCCTGCGGCAGGGGTGATGGCCACGAGGCCCGCGACCGCTCCGGAGGCTGCACCCACCATCGAGGGCTTACCCTTGACGATCCATTCGATGGCCATCCATGACAGCACCGCGCAAGCCGTGGCGAGGTAGGTGTTCATGAACGCCAGGGCAGCGGAGCCGTTGGCCTCCAGCGCGGATCCGGCATTGAATCCGAACCAGCCAAACCACAGCAGGGCCGCGCCGATCATGGTCATGGTCACGCTGTGCGGCGGCATGGGCACCTTGCCGTACCCCAGGCGCTTGCCCAGGATGATCGCGCCCACCAGGCCCGCAACGCCGGCGTTGATGTGCACCACCGTGCCGCCTGCGAAGTCCAGGGCTCCCATCTGCCAGATGTAACCGCCCAGTGCGTTCTGCGCATCCACCACGTTGGCAGCGGTGTAGGCGTCCGGACCCTGCCAGTACCACACCATGTGGGCGACGGGCAGGTAGCTGAACGTGAACCACAGCACCAGGAACACCAGCACTGCCGAGAACTTGATGCGCTCGACCAGCGATCCCAGGATCAGGCAGCAGGTGATGGCGGCGAAGGTTGCCTGGAAGCCAACGAACACCAGCTCATACATCGGCGTGGCCTTGCTGAACGTGGCCCCCAGGGAGAAGGCCCCGCTCACCGGATCAAAGGTGCCGTTGAGGAACAGGCGGCTGAACCCGCCAAAGAACGGGTTGCCCGCCGTAAATGCCAGCGAGTAACCGTAAATGCACCACAGCACGGTGATGAGCGAGAAGCCGACGAATACCTGCATCAGCACCGACAGCATGTTCTTGGTGCGCACCAAGCCGCCGTAAAACAGCGCCAGGGCTGGCACCGACATGAGCAGCACCAGCGCCGTGGAAGTCAGCATCCACGAGGTGTCGCCCTTGTTGGGCACAGGCGGAGGCGGAGCGTCTGCTGCTCCAGCCAGCGCTGGCAGCAGTGCCAGCGAGGCAATTAGGGCTGCCCGCGCCCAAGGCGAGGACTTGATAGAGGCGAGATCAATGCGCATATGCGACTCCCAGCTGTTTTTAAGTTGCCGCTGTTCCGGTCTCGCCGGTGCGGATCCGTATTGCCTGTTCAAGATTGCCAACCAAAATCTTCCCGTCGCCACTCCGGCCCGTACGGGAAACGTTGGCCAGGGCCTCAAGCACCGGTTCGACAATCGTCTCGTCGACCGCTATCTCGAGTTTTGCCCGCGGGCCGTAGCTCGCCTCATACACTTCAGTCACCGTCACGCCCTGTACGCCCAGCTGGGCGATTGCCTGTCGAAGCTCGTCCAGCTTGAAAGGCCGGACGATGGCCGTGATGAGCTTCATGAAATGCATTTCGCGTGTGCTACGAATCCCTGGGTTATGCCCAATGCCTCTTGTCTCCCGGTACGCATGAACCAACCGGTTCGGCGCCCAAGTGGTTAGTGCAGAATCCATGCCATGCCCTTTTTCGGGCCGGCTCGCCCTTATTGGGCGCTGCGCCGCAAGCGGCGCACAGTTGTGGGCAGTGGCCTCTGAAGGAATGCACTAAAATGGTGCCTATGGCCGGCTTGCCGGTTGCCGCGTGGACAAGGAAAGTAGGGGCCATGGACAAGATTTCGGCCAATGAATTGCTGCAGCGCCTGCTCGAAGGGCTGCCCGCCTCCCTGCAGGCAGCACGGGCGGACGTGGAGGCGCATTTCGGTCGCGTCCTCAACAGCGGACTGCAGCGGCTGGACCTGGTGACCCGCGAGGAATTCGACGCCCAGGCGCGGGTGCTGCTGCGCAGCCGCGAGCTGCTGGTCCAGTTGGCGGCAAGGGTGTCGGAGCTGGAGCTGGAGCGGCAGCGCGACCGCTGAGCCACTTTTCGATTTCGCTATTGGACAGGCAACACCATCGCCGCGCGCCCTCGCGGGACATGACGGCAACGGGTTATCCCGCGGGCACGGCGCAGGCAATACGTTCCGGGGTCAGACAAGGAGTATCAAGATGATCCGATTGAGCAGGGTTTTGCGCGGGTGCGTGTGGCTGGTCCTGGGTGCGTCCCTTGGCATGTCAGGACTGGGCCATGCCCAGCAATCGACCACCTCTTCTTCGACTACGGGCAGTTTTGAGATCATTTCGGTCGAGGGCAACCAGCTGGTCGTGCGCGGCGCGGCGGGCACCAACGAGTACACGGTGCCTGCGGACTTTCGCTTCATGGTCGACGGCAAGGCCCTCTCGGTGGCCCAATTGCACGCGGGCATGAAAGGCACCGCCACCGTCACGACCACCACGACGGTCAAGCCGGTCTATGTCACGCAGATCAAGCACGGCAAGGTGCTCAGCCGGGTGGCGCGCACGGTGGTCGTGGAAGGCGATGACGGCAAGTCGCGCAGCTTCACGCAAACCCAGATCGATGATCGCGGCGTGCGCATCTTTCGCGACGGCAAGCCGCTGAAGATCATGAACCTCAATGCCGGCGACGAGCTGACCGCGACGATCGTGACCACCGCCCCGCCGCTGGTGCTGACCAAGAAGCAGGTTGAGGCGACATTGGCAGCCGAGCCTCCCGCGCCCGCGGTGGCCCCTGAGCCGCAAGCGGCAGCCCCGGCGCCGGCAGCCGCTGCGCAATCTGCGGCCGCACCTGCAGCGCAACCGGCAGAGCCGGCCGCGGCGAGCGCGCCGCAACCCGCGGCACCTGCGGTGGCGAGCAGCGAAACGCCGCCGGAGTCGCGCAGCCACCTGTGGATGTGGATGCTGGGGCTAGTGGCCGTGATCGTGGCCCTGTTCCTGATAGGCAGGAACAGGGACGGGAAATCCGGACCGAACTAGCCTGCCCCCGATCGCGCAGATGTGTGCGCGGCGCTGCCGCTGGCGGTTGGGATGCGCACGATTATTTGGGTCGCGCACGGGCACTGGCAGCCGTGAGGCGCCTTGGGCAACCGCGTGCGTCCTGGCAATGACCCACGCCGGTGCGACCGGGGCCGTAGCTTCGAGTCCTTAGCGCGTACTGTGCGCCTGGCAAACGCAGCGATACTGCGCCAGCTGTGACGCAGGCATGGGCGCTGCGATGGGAGGCGTCACGGGGGCCGCGTACACTGGGCTCATGGGTGATGTGCAAGATTCGTTGGCCATGCTCGACGAGATGGGCCTGACGCTGCCCTCGACGGCGTACGTGATCGGCGTGCTGATTTTCAGCGTCATCGGCATGGTCCTTTTCTGGCAGGGGCGCAAGCGCAAGAACCCCGGCGTGAAGTGGTCTGGCCTGGCGCTGATGCTCTATCCGTACGTGGTGTGGGGAACGGCGCCCATGTATTTGGTGGGCGTTGCGCTCTGCGGGCTGGCATGGTGGTACTGGCGCAAGGTGTGAATGTGTTCAGGACGTGGCTGCCCACGCAGCTGCAGCTGCTGTTGCTGGGGGTGCTGGCCGGCTGTGCAGCCCAGGCGCCACGACCGGCGGCGTCTTCCTACGGCTGCATGGTGGCCGAGCGCGACGCGCTGCCCGCAGGCATGCCCGACGACCAGAAGCACTGCGTGGCATCCGGGTTGATTGCGCGCCACTGCAGCGTCACCGAAGCGCATCTGGCCGGAATCGGCAAGGAGGTGCAGGACCTGTTCACCGGCGGCGATGCGTCGTGGGCCGACTGGCAGATGGATCGCAAGGGCATGGGCTGCGCGCACGACGCGCCCGATGACGCGGCCGTGACGCAGTGTTGTGCCGCGCTGAGTCGTGCCCCGAACGCGACCGACTAGCGGCTACATCGAAACGATGTGATCAACCGCCTGCTTGATGAGGTCGTCGGACAGGTCCGTGCGTCCGCCCTTGGCCGGCATTACCCCTGAAGTACCGGTGAATCCCTTGAGCGCATGCTCATAGAGGGTGGCCTTGCCCTTGGCAATGCGCGGCGCCCACGCCGTGGGATCTCCTGCCTTGGGCGCTCCGGCGATGCCGGCGCCGTGGCAGGCCTTGCAGGTGCCTTCAAACACTTCCGTCCCGTTCTTGTACGAGGCCAGGACCGCAACCGCGGCGTTGGGGTTGGCAATCGGCTCGATCTTGAGGGCCGTGTTGTCCCGGCCGGCCACCGCGACCCGGACGGGTGGAGCGATGCGCGACTGTACGCTGTCCTGCAGCATGGGTTCGTCCAGGACATGCGCATACTGCTCGTGCTTTCCCACATAGCGCGCCAGGGCGAACATCAGGATGGCGAACGTGACCAGGATTCCGAGGACTACGCTGAATACGTTGAAAAAGTGGGTGTCGTTCTTGCTCACGTTTGGGGTTCCGGCCTTTGGACTACTGTAACTGTTGATTATATCAGGAACTCTTTCCCGTCCAGCCGACTCGAATGACATGTCCAGCCGTAATAGAATTCCACCCCCATGCTGCGCCCCCACCTGATCCGCACCGTTCTGGCGTTTTCCCTGCTGGTTCAGGGAGCTGCCGCATACGCGCAGGCGGCGACCCCCGGTGTCGGGCCGGCGCCGGATCTGGCCGCGCGCTGGAGCATGCTCAACACGTATTGCAGTGATTGCCACAACTCCACCGACTGGGCCGGGGGCATTGCATTCGACATCCTGACGCCGGCGGACGTGCCGAACGACGTGAAGCTGTGGGAGGGGGCTGTGCGCAAGCTGCGTGGCCACCTGATGCCGCCGCCGGGCAACAAGCAGCCCACGCAGGCACAGAAGGACGCCATGGTGGGCTGGCTGGAGACCAGCCTCGATGCGCGCGTCGAGACGCCGCGCGCCGGGCACGTCCCGGTGCAGCGCCTCAACCGCACGGAATACGCCAACACCGTTCGCTCGCTGCTGGGTGTGGAAATCAAGGTCGAGGATCTGCTGCCCCCGGAAATCGAAATGGATGGCTTCGACAACATCGCCGCCGCCCTGCAAACCTCGCCGGCGTTTCTTGACCAGTACCTCAGCGCCGCGCGGTTCATTGCCAAGCAGGCCGTGGGCTCGGCGACCCCAAAGCTCTCGAAGACCTTGTATCCGGTGTCGGGCGGCTCGCAGGACAGCTACATCGATGGCATGCCGCTGGGCAGTCGCGGCGGCATGTCCTTCAGGCACAACTTCCCGGCTGACGGGGAGTACCGCCTCAGCATCCTCGACCTGGACGTGGGCCTGTACCCGTCAGCGGCGGAGTCCCGGCAGACCATCGTGATGTACATCGATGGCAGGGAAGTGTTCCGCGGCGATGTGGGTGGACCGCAGGACCTGGCGTTGGTGGACCGCGAAGGCGCGGACGGCCGCGCCAAGATCATCCAGCGGTTCACCAATATTCCGGTCAAGGTTTCGGCCGGCACGCGCCAGGTGGTGGTCACGTTCATCGAGCGTGCCCGGGCGCTGTCTGATGAATACCTGGGTGGCGTTGGTGGCCAGAACGGCGGCGATTTTGGCGGCTTCGGTCGCCTGCGCCTGGCGCGGCTGCTCAATGGCGTCGAGGTCTCGGGTCCCTTTGGCGTCACGGTCCTGCAAAGCACCGCCAGCCGCGACAAGATCTTCATCTGCCAGCCGCTGTCAGTGGCCGACGAGGAACCCTGCGCGCGCCGTATCGCACAGAACCTGACGCGCCGCGCCTACCGGCGACCCGTCGATGCGTCCGATGTGGATCACCTGATGCCGTTCTTCGCCGCGGGCCGCAAGGAGACGGGCAATTTCGATGGCGGCGTGCAGGGGCTGGTGGCCGGCGTGCTGGCCAGCCCGGATTACCTGTATCGCGCCATCTTGCCGCCGGCGCAGGCAGTGCCGGGGGACATCTATAAACTGAGCGACCTGGAGCTGGCGTCGCGCCTGTCGTTCTTCCTGTGGAGCGATGGCCCGGACGATGAGCTGCTGGCCGTGGCCGCCAGGGCAAGCTGTCCGATCCCAAGGTCTACGAGGCCCAGGTACGGCGCATGCTCACCGACCCGCGCGCCACGGCGCTGGTCACCGGCTTCGCCATGCGCTGGCTCAACGTCGATGACCTCAAGGCGGTGGAACCGGATCCGCGGCTGTATCCGGCGTTCAACGAGCAGATGCGCAGGGATTTCTCCACCGAGATCGAGCTGTTCCTGCGCAGCGTGCTGCTGGAAGACAAGAGCGTCATGCTGCTGCTCACGGCCGATTACACGTTCCTCAACGAGCGCATGGCCCGGCACTACGGCATCAGCGGCGTGTTCGGCCCGCAGTTCCGGCGCGTGACGCTGACCGACCCGAACCGGTTCGGCGTGCTGGGCAAGAGCGCGGTGCTGCTGCGCACCTCGTATGGCGACCGCACGTCACCGGTGCTGCGTGGCGCCTGGGTGCTGGAACGGATCATGGGCACGCCGCCGACCCAGCCGCCGCCGGGCGTGTCGACCAACCTGGACGTGCCGCAGGGGCAGAAGGTCACCACCGTTCGCGCCCGCCTCGAGTTGCATCGCGCGGCCAAATCCTGCAGCCAGTGCCATGGCGTGATCGATCCGATCGGCCTGGCCATGGAGAACTTCGACGCGATCGGCGCCTGGCGCGACCGCGATGCGACCGCGGATGCGCCCATCGACGCCAGGACCGTGCTGCCCAGTGGCGTGCCGGTCAACGGTCCGGTCGAGCTGCGCAACCAGCTGCTGTCGCGCCCGGACCAGTTTGCCCTGGCCTTCAGCCAGAAGCTGATGATGTATGCGCTGGGACGCGCAGTGAAGCCCAATGACCTGAAGCAGGTCCGCGCGCTCGTGCACGCGGCCGCCAAGCGACTACAGGTTTTCCGACATCGTGCTGGGCGTCGTCACAAGCGACGCGTTTCGCATGCAGGCGTTAGCAGAACCCAAGCAGGGCGAAGGCAAGCAGACCCCGGCCAAGGTGGCCGCGGTACGTTAGGGCAAGGGGAGTCATCATGTATCTGACCAGCAAGCATCTGTCCCGGCGCGCGACGCTCAAGGGACTGGGCGTAGCCGTTGCCCTGCCGCTGCTCGACGCAATGATCCCCGCCGCCACCGCGCTGGCCCAGACGGCCGCCGCGCCGAAGATGCGCGCCGGGTTCTTCTACATCCCGCACGGCACGATCATGGACAACACGCCGTATGGCGCGGAGGTGGACGCCTGGACGCCCACCGGCTCGGGCGCGGACTTCAAGCTCAACACCATCATGAGCCCGCTGGAGACGTACAAGCAGCACGTCACCTCCTTCGCCAACCTCGAGAACGCGGCCAGCGCCAATTCGGTGCACACGCTGGTTCCGGCCACCTGGCTGAGCGGCACGCATCCGGACACCAGCCGCCCGGCGCCAGCATGGCCACGACGCTCGACCAGCTGATCGCCGCGAAGATCGGCCAGGACACATCGCTGCCCTCGCTGGAGGTCTCCTCCGAGACCACCGTGCAGGTCGCTGCCTGCGGCGGTGGCGCGGGTGCGTGCTTCTACAGTTCGACGACGTCGTTTCGCGATGCGCATTCGCCGCTGCCCATGGAGTTCAACCCGCGCAAGGTATTCCTGCAGCTGTTCGGCGAGGGCGATACCCCGCAGGAGCGCGACGCGGTGATGCGCCAGACCACCAGCCTGCTGGACCTGATCTCCGAGCGCACCAAGGCGCTGGAGAAGACGCTGGGGCCCAGTGACCGTGCAGTGCTCGAGAATTACCTGGAGACGGTCCGTGAGATCGAGCGGCGCCTGGAGAAATCCAAGGCGCGCGATCTGTCCAAGGTCAAACTGCCCGAGGCGCCGGTTGGCGAGCTGGACGCGTTCGACGCCCAGGTGAAGATGATGTTCGACCTGATCGCGCTGGCGTACCAGGCCAACCTGACCCGGGTGGCCTCCTACATCATGGTGGCCGAGGGTACCAACCGCACCTACAACCACATCGGCGTGCCGGATTCGTTTCATCCGCTGTCGCATCACGCCAATGACCGCGAGCGCCTCAAGCGCCTGACCAAGGTGCAGACCTGGCACATGCAGCAGTTCGCCGATTTCGTGGCCAAGATGGCCGCGACGCCCGACGGCGATGGCTCGCTGCTCGACCATTCGATCTTCATGTACGGCTCGAACATGAGCAACAGCGATCGCCACAACAACTACCCGCTGCCGATCATTCTGGTGGGTGGCGGCAACGGCAAGCTCAAGGGTGCGCAGCACATCCGGCCGCCGGAGCACACGCCGGTGGCCAACCTGCACCTGACGGTGCTGGGCAAGTTCGGCATCGAGCAGAAGAGCTTCGGCGACAGCACCGGCGTCATCGCAGGAGTCTGAGCACGTGACCAACCACTTTGACAGGCGGGCCGTGCTGCGCGCCGGCATGGGCGCGGCGCTGGGCCTGGCCGGCGGGCGCAGCCTGGATGCCCTGGCTGCCGCAACGCCGGCCGTCACGGCCCTGGGCGAGCGCCTGCACCTGATCGCCGGCGTCGGCGGCAACGTGCTGGCCCTGCAGGGCGACGAGGGCCTGCTGCTGGTGGACAGCGGCGCGCCCACGCAGGTCAAGCAGCTGCAGTCGAACCTCAAATCGCTGGACCACGCCGCCAAGGTGCGTACCGTGATCAACACGCACTGGCACCTGGACCAGACCGGGGGCAATGACGTCTTTGGCCGGGAGGGCGCCACCATCATCGCGCACGCCAAGGCGCGCCAGCGCATGGCGACCCCGCAATACCTGCCGGCGCAGGATCGCTATCTGCCGCCGCGCAAGAAGGAAGCGCTGCCGACCAGCATCTTCCGTGTCGACGGCAAGGCCGAGTTCGGCGGTGAGAAGATCGAGTACGGTTACCTGCTCGAGGCCCACACCGACGGTGATCTGTACGTGTACTTTCCGACGCACAATGTCCTGGCCGTCGGCGATGCCGCATCCCCACAGCAGGACCCGGTGCTGGCCTGGTTCGAGGGCGGCTGGGTGGGTGGCCGCATCGATTCGCTGACCAAGCTGCTGGCCATTGGCAACGAGCAGACGCGCGTGGTTGCCGCGACCGGCCCGATGATTTCCCGCGCCGAGCTCAAGACCGAGCGCGATGCGCTGGTGACGGTGTTCGACCGCATGTCCGAGTCCATCCGCAAGGGCATGAGCACCGCGGACATGCAGCGCGCCAAGTTGCTCGATGGCCTGCCACGCACCTGGGCCAATCCCGACCAGTTCATCTATGACGCGCACAAGGGCATGTGGGCGCACCACAACACACTGTCGCACCAGATCGTGTAGGCCAACATCATGCGTATCCCTTTATTCCTGATCCTGGCGGCGGCTTCCACGTTCGCCAGTGCGGCCGATGTGGACCTGGCGGGGCTGATCCAGGGCGGTGATCGCGACGCGGCGCTGGCTGCGGTGCGCGCCGGCACCAATGTCAACGTTGCCCAGGGCGATGGCACGACGCCGCTGCACTGGTCGGTGTACAAGGTCGATCCCGAACTGACGCGCGAGCTGCTCAAGCACGGCGCCAAAGCCGACGCGAAGAATACGCTGGGAGCAACACCGCTGGCCGAAGCGGCCAAGCTGGCCAATCCTGAGCTGGTGCAGTTGCTGATCAAGGCACGTGCCGACGTCAACGAGGCCAATGAAGACGGCCAGACACCGTTGATGCTGGCGGCCCGCACCGGTTCAGTCCCGGTTGCCGACCTGCTGGTGCGCGCCGGGGCCAAGGTCAATGCCAAGGAATCCTGGCGCGAGCAGACGGCGCTGATGTGGGCCGCGGGGTCCGGCCAGGCGGACATGACGGCCTACCTGATCAAGCACCACGCTGATGTGGAAGCGCGGGCGGCGGCCAATGACTGGCCCAACCAGGTCACGTCAGAGCCACGCGCGCAGTATCGGCCAACGGGCGGGCTGACGCCGCTGATGTACGCGGTGCGTGCCGACTGCATGGCCTGCGTGCAGTCCATCCTCAAGGCCGGAGCCGATATCCAGCGTCCCACCCCCGATGGTGTTTCGCCGTTGATGTCGGCGATCGACAACCTCAGGTTCGACATCGCCAATTACCTCCTGGACCAGGGCGCCAATCCGCACGTGGCCGACTGGTGGGGACGCACGGCGCTGTACGTGGCGGTGGACATGCGCTCGTTCAGCAACCGCTTCCTGATCGGTGCGGGCAACACGCCGGCCGAGGGCGCAGCCCCGCCAAACCAGGCCGCCGCACTGAAGATCATGCAGCGGCTGCTCGATGCGGGGGTTGATCCCAACATCCAGCTCAACATGCACCGGCCGGGCAGGGGCGGCAACAGTGGCCGCTTCACCGACGACCTGCTCACCGCTGGCGCCTCGCCGCTGCTGCGCGCCGCCGTGTCGTTTGACTCGGAAGCCATAGCGCTGTTGCTCCAGCACGGCGCCCTGGTGGACCTGCCCAATGTCATGGGCGTGACGCCGTTGATGGCCGCCTCCGGCCTGGGCGTCTCGCAGCGCGACACGCGTGGTTCGTACGGATCCGATGCGCAGGACAAGTCGATTATCGTGCTTGGCCAGCTGCTCAAGGCGGGCGCCAACATCAACGCGCGCGTGCTCGATACCGGCGGTCACACGGCGCTGATCGCGCGGCCCAGCTCCATGACCACGCGGCAGGGACAGACCGCGATCTTCGGCGCCATCAACTGGGGCTGGCCCAAGGTGGTCAAGTTCCTGCTGGACAACGGCGCGGACGTAACCGTGAAAGACGCTGCGGGCAAGACCGTCGCCGACGCCCTGGCAGGCAAGGCCGGTGGGCGCGATTTCAAGGCGGTCGAGGAAGTCGCCACGTTGGTAAAGCAGGCCGGTGGCGCGTAGCACCGGCCGATCAGTCGCGCCCGGCCAGATGGTCCCGGTGCATAATGCGGCCATGAAAACATGTACCCGGTATTTGGTCGGTGGGGTGCTCGCCGCATTGGCAGTCCCGCTTTCAGTGCGCGCCGCGGAACCGGCACGCTGCAATGACTTGTTCGACGATGCGCAGCGCTTGGCCTGCTATGACGCGGCCTTCGGCAAGCCAGTACACGTGGGGGCCGCATCGGGCGCGCCGGCTGCGCCTGTGGCTGGGGTAGCTGCCACCGCAGCGGTCGCCGCGACCGCGGCTGCGCCCCCGGCCTCGAATGGCGGCAGTACCTCAGGCACTGCAGCGGCGCTTCCCGACAAGTTCACGTCTTCTGTAACGGCAGTCGGCAAGGCGGCCGACGGGCGGCTCATTGTCACTCTGGCCAACGCCCAGCAGTGGCTGCAGCAGGAGCCCGACACTAGGGTGGATATCAAGGTCGGTGATACGGTCAGCCTGGCGAAGATGCTCATGGGCAACTACGGACTGACCACGCGCTCGGGTTACCAGCTGCGCGTGAAGCGGCTGCTGTAGTGCCCTAGGCGGCCGGGTCAATCCACCAGCCGCCTCGTGGATTGACTACAGCGCCGGTCGATTGCCCGTGAAGTAAGTCAGCGCGTAGGCCTTGAGCGTGCCGTCGGCCTGGGGCACCGCATAGGTCTTGACCACGGTACCCGCCGCCAGGCCAGCGGTCAGGGCTGCCAGCCCGCTGCTGGTGGTGATATCCACCGGGCTGATGGTCAGCACGCCATTGGTGCGATCGACCTGGTACACCAGGGTCGCGGCACCGGCCGTCGTGCTGACGTTCACTGTCACCGCATTGGTGCCGCCCGGCACAGTCATGCCAAATGCCGTGTTGGCAAACCCGGTGGCCACCGTACCCAGCGGCAGGGGAGTGGGCACCAGGATGACCATCGGTGCGCTCCAGCCATTGGCATTGACGGGGTCATTCCACCGGGCATCGCTGGCACCCCAAGGGCTGACAGCGCCGGCGGTTCCGCCAAAATTCACGCCGCCATTGGTCGCGGAGACAAAGTCATTGATCGCCGTCACGCCGCTGGTCACCAGCGTCGGATAGGCGAAGTTCCACCACTTGAATCCACTGACCGGAGTGCCGGCGGCATCGCGGCCGTTGGCACTGGTGTTGGCGATGTAGGTCAGGGTGCGGGTGTAGTCGTCCGCTGCCGTCATGAACCTGCGCACGAACGTAAAGCCCGTGCTGTCGGACGCCGAGATCCGGCCGTCATAGGCTGCAGTTTCGATGTCGATGGTCTGGGCCACCATCGGCACGGCCAGTGGATCCACCACGCTCGCATGAATCTTGAAACCGCGGACCAGGTTGTGGTTGGCGAGAAACGCGGTGCCGGTGCCAATGGGCGTCGCATCGGCAAGTGCGTTGCCGGGTGTCCGGAAGTAGAACTCTGTATTGGCGTCGACGCCCAGTGCCACGGGCGTACCTGTCTCACTGGCGACCACAATGAGGTTGCGCGTGGTGTCCACGTGCAGCACGTGGCCCTCGGGGCCGACGAAGACCTTGTCGAACTGGGTGCTGGCCCACATGCGCGTGGCCACGAGCGTGCCGTCCTGCTGGTAGCGCGCAGCGATGCGCACGAACTTGCCGACAATACTGGCGGACTGGCCGGAGAAATCCCGGATCACCACATGCGTCCTGGCGTCCACGTCGTAGAAGAGCGTGCCATTGGCGGCGTCGGCCAGAACCTGCAGTGACTGACCCGTAGCGACCGGGGTTTCCGGGCTCGCCGCCGGCAGCAGGGGCAGCTGCTTGGCGATGGTGATGGTCGACTTGTCCGGCGACAGGGCTGAAACCGTGCCGAACATGTGCCGCAGTACCAGGCCGGTGATGTCACGCACCGGGATGTGGCGCACGGGCCCGTTGAAGTTGATGGCCCACAGCGTCACGCCAGCGCCCGGCGGAACGTGGCCCACGATCAGCGCCGGGTGGCCAAGATCGAAATCCAGGTCCAGCGCATTGCTCTGGCCGGTGCTCACCACCAACGGGGCGGCGAAGTTGACCTTCACCGGCACGGTGCGATTCGGCGCGGCACCCTGGCCGCCCTGGATCTGGATCTGGTCGGGGGGAATCGTGGTGCCCGGAACGCCGGCAAATCCGGCTTCCGGATCGGCAGCAGCCGTCAACAGTACATCGCCGGGATTGCCGCCAATGGTAAGTACGGCCCCGGTGTACGTGCCTACTGGCACGTTGGCGTTGCCGATGATTTCACCCAGCTGGTCAAGCGCGGCCAGGTTCACCATCGGGGCCGAGGCCGGTGCAGTGAACACGGTGATGTTGCTGCCACCGCCCTGCGGTACCAGCGCCACGCTCAATACTTTGACGCCGATTGTGGCCCAATCCTCCGAAGACGCATCGCTGATCAGCAATGACACGGCCCCGTTCTGCGGACTGGAGTTTGAGCTCGGCGCCATGGCGTCCATGCCCGCGCCGCCACACGCGCTGAGGAGGGCCATGACGCTGAGCAACGTCAGCCGGGTTGGGTTGGAAATCATGTATGCACTCCCTTGAGAAAATGGCTACCCCGCCTCGCCGCGGTGCTGGTTTACCGTGATCTGGCCGTATAACGAGCGGCAGCGCGGCCGGTTGACACATCGGGGTGACATAGCGATGAAATGAGTACATGCCGTGACAGCCAGCAGGCTACTGACAGCGCAATCCGACAATAATCTGGGATTTGCGACACTAGGTAACGGGACGGGACGGTCGTATGAATGTGCCCAAGATCCCGTGCGATCTGAGCAGGTGCCGTACCCATGGCAAGGATAGCCGCCCGCAACATCACCGCCACCCGGACCCGGGCCCCAGCCGATGCTGGTGTTCGCAAGGCAGACCAACGCAAGGTCGCCGGGGGGGTTCAAGGCATACGAGGGCACGCGCAGCGTGGAGCGCAAGGCGCAACTGACGTCGCAGAGCCGTAGCGCGCTGAAAGAGCACACGCGCATTGAAGGGGAAATCTTCTATCTCGCTTTCCCTGCGGTGACACAGGACCTGCTACTGCACCAAGAGGCGGTGCTGGAGGATGCCGCCGCCGGCAAGCTCCTCGAGATTGACGGGACGGAGCCATGGGAAGAGTACTTCGATGCCAAGGTCAGGTTGCTGTCGGAATTGATCAGGCAGTACATCAGGGGCGAAGCGCGGAATGAGGACATGTTCGCGACCACGAAATCAAACACGGATCTGGCACTGCATGGCAGGCCATTGCGGGCGCGAAGAAACGAACTGGGCAACCGGCCCAAGCCGCGCAGTACCAGAAACCCTGCAAACACTTCGCCGGGGCCTGCACCGATTTAGGTTGGGGCCTCGGCAGGCCGAGCACTCGCGATTTCAATCCGCAGGCGCATCAGGTGTACCAGCCATTGAGCAAGGCGCAGTTGGCGCAGCATATCCGCAGGCAAAAGGGTTGGCTGATCCAGGAAGACGCCGGCGTGGATCCACACGGAGTGGCAATCTACACGCTCTCGGACCCAAGGGACCTGCGGCAGGTTCGCTATGTCGGCCAATCGCTGGCGCCGGTGCGCCGCTTCGTGCAGCACGTCAACGCCGCCCAGCTGTGGCTTCCCGACGAGGTGCCTTGGTGGTACAAATCGCCGCCGGGGCTGAGGCCGCTGCACAACTGGATCCGCGAACTGCATCGCGATGACTATCGCCTGCCGGCGATGTTCATCACTGCGCGGGTTGCATCCGTGGCCGCGGCGCGGCAGACGGAGCGAGCGCTGATTCACCATTACCTGGCCCTGGGCGCGGTGCTGCTGAATGTCGAGTCGGAAATCCTGGGCAGGCAGGTACCGCTGGGAATCTGACGCATCCTCAAGCCCGCTTGGACGCGAGCGCCAGCCTTGTCCCGCCCTGTTTGACGTGACCTACCCAAGTCTGGCGCGGCAAGGGTTTAAGATCCGCGCATCAATCTCGCGGAGGGCAGGGACATGGACAACGCCGTGGGCTGGTTTGAGATCTACGTGCAGGATCCTGACCGTGCCAGGAAGTTCTACGAACAACTGTTTGCGGTCAAGCTTGAGAAACTGCCTTCTTCGCGGGCAGACCTGTGGGCCTTTCCCATGAAGCCCAATGGCTCGGGTGCCAGCGGGGCGCTGGTGCATATGCCTGGTTATTCGCGTACCGGCAACAGTGTGCTGGTGTACTTTGCCTGCAATGACTGTGCGGTCGAGGCCAGTCGCGCCGTGCAGCTGGGCGGTAGGCTGCACATGGACAAGACCTCAATCGGGGAGCACGGTGCCATCGCCCTGGTCATCGACCCCGAGGGCAACATGATCGGATTGCATTCCGTGAACTAGCGTACCCGCGCCTTCAGGCCGGCGGATCCTTGGTGCGCGTGCGCGACACGGCCATCATGATGCCCATGCCCGCAACCACCAGGCAGATGATCGCCACATAGGTCGCGGCTATGCCTGCGACGATCAGGCCCCAGGCGATGCCCCCGACAAGCACTGCCAAACCCAGAACGAACAAGGCGAATGACATGGTCATCTCCAGCATCTGGCCAAACCTGCAGCAATGCTATTCGCAGCTGCTGCAGCGGCAGATTGGACGAACACTGGAGGTGCCGTAGGTCGACGCCTACTGGAGGGAAGTCTGGCGCGCCCGACTGGATTCGAACCAGTGACCCCTGCCTTCGGAGGGCAGTACTCTATCCAGCTGAGCTACGGGCGCGTGCGGGAAAAGGGCGCAAAGGGTACCCAATTCGCAGCTATTCAGCCACTGGGGCTACAGCCAGCCCCGAATCTTGAATGCCAGGTACGGAATGACCGCCGAAAAGACCATCACCACCACGGCGGCGGTGAATCCCCAGGGCTCGTGCGAGATGGGTATCTTGTCGAAGTTCATGCCGAAGATGGCCCCGATGACCGAAGGCGGTAGCAGGACCACGGTGGCCACCGAGAAGATCTTCAAAATGTTGTTCTGGTCGATGTTGATCATCCCCAGCGTGGCATCGAGGATGAAATTCAGGTTCGAGCCCAGGAAGCTGGCGTGATCGCTCATGGCCACCACGTCCTTGGACAGGGTGCGCAATCGCGTGCGCACTTCGGGAGACAGCGCAGTGGTGGACTGCTGCACGAACACGACCAGTCGCGAAAGGCTGGCCAGGCTTTCACGCGCCTTGGAGATCAACTCGCCGCTCTGTCCGGTGCGTTCCAGCAGCTTGCGGAAATCGCGGTGCGAGGGCTTGCGCTTGCCCTGCAGGGACTTGCGGTTGAACACTTCCGCGGACACCGCATCCATGTCGGCGCCGACCCGCTCGATGACATCGGCGATACGATTGACGATGAACTCGATCAGGCCAACCAGGATCGCCGGGGCGGTGGTGTTGGTCTGCGGATGGCGTTCGGTATAGGCGGCGAAGCGCCGGAACGGCAGCGTGTCGACGTAGCGGTTGGTGACCAGGCGCGGACCCTTGAGGATGAACGTGATCTGCGCGTTTTCCGGCAGCTGGGTGTCGAGCTTGGTGACCACCGTGGCGGTGAGGTACAGCGCGCCGTCTTCTTCATAGAGGCGGCTGGAGGATTCGATTTCGCGCATCTCCTCGCGCGTCGGCACCTCCACGCCCAGGCGCGCCTCGACGAGGCGTTCCTCTTCCACAGTGGGTTCGAGCAGGTCCAGCCAGGTGGCTTCCTCTGGCAGCGGCGCGTCATTGCTGCGATCCAGTCGCTTCAGGCCCGTCGCCGCCAGACTATAGACCGTCAGCATTCGAGCAATGCCTAGTGGCTCTTCTCCGCCGCTGCCAGGTCATTGATCAGCTGGATCAGCTGCTCAGCCCCGCCGGCCATGGCCTCGTCGGTCTGGTACTTGCCGTTGATGATGAAGAACGGCACGCTCTCCACCTTGTAGCGGCGCATCAGTTCCTCGGCGCGCTGCAGGCGGGCGTTGACCGCAAACCCGTTGTATTCGCGGTTGAAGTCCGCCTCGCTGATGCCGTTGGCCTTGGCGAACTCAAGCTGCAGGCGCTTTGACTGCGCGTCATCGGTGGCTACCAGCATGTTGCCGTGCCGATGGATTTCCTCGAATGCCTTGGGCACCAGGTCGGATTTTCCCAGCACCTGCAGCGTGTAGTACAGCCGCGCGTGGGAGCGGTGCGTCGGGCCCCACATGATGTGCTCGGCCACGAACTTCACGTAGGCGGGCTTTGTTTTTTTCCAGCCCTGGACAAAGGGCTCCAGCGCGTAGCAGTGCGGGCATCCCAGCCAGAAGAATTCCAGCACCTCCACCTGCCCGGGTTCCGCGGCGGTGGGCTGGGCTGGCACGACGGGCTGGTAGTGTTGCCCGGCCTTCCAGCGACCCCCGGGTAGCTGCGCGCTTTCCGGCATCGCCGCCACGCGCTCCAGCGATGCGTCTCCCGGATCGCTTTCTTCGCCGGCGGACTCCTGGGCCGCAGTGGCGGCCTTCTTGAGCTGCTCGGAAGTCACCGGGACTGTTTCAGCCGCTGCCGGGGGCTTGGCTGCCGGCGCCGCGGCCGAAGGCGGCCCGCCATCGTGGGTGCCGCAGCCTGCCAGGGTGGCGCCCAGCGCCAGTGCCAAGGCCAGGACGCGTGCGCGGATGCTCATCACTTCAGCGCATGCCCTGTATGTAGGACGCCAGGTTGCGGCGATCCTCAGCGGTCAGGCGCGCAGCGATGGTGTTCATCATCACCGAATTGGGTCCGCCCTGGGGGTGGCCCTTGGCATCCTTTGCGTAGCGCGCTTCGGTTGCGTAGTCGTTGAGCTGCTTGACGGTGTACACCGAGTGCTGGGTGTGCAGCGCCGGGTAACCGGCCGCCGGGTTGCCCCTGCCCACCGGACCGTGGCAGGCCAGACAGGCGGGAATGCCGCGCTTGGTGTCACCGCCGCGGAACAGCTTTTCCCCCGCCTTCCAGTACGACGGGTCGGCCTCGTTGCCAGCCGGGGTCTGCTCCGAATAGTAGGCAGCCAGGTCCGCGATATCCTGGTTTGTCAGGGCGGCCACCATGGGCTGCATCAATGCGTTGGACCGTTTGCCGTCGCGAAAACGCGTGATCTGGTCGCTGAGGTAGACGGCATTCTGGCCGGCCAGCACCGGCCACTCCGGGTTGACGCTGTTGCCATTGAGCCCGTGACAGGCGGTGCAGGTGGCGGCCTTGGTGGCGCCGGCAGCGGGGTCGCCAGCGTCTTGCGCCAGCGCGGCAACCGGCCCGGACAGCAGGCAGACGGTCAATACGATCGTTCTCATGTGTTCTCTACAGGCTCCCAATATCCAATCGATTGTACACTAAGGCCTTATTTTTCAGACCCTTCCAAGCCAGTGAGCATTTTCCCACAAGTCCGGTTCCTGGTAAGCGTCGCCGCGCCCGGACAGTTTCCCGCCGATTTCGGTTGGGAGGTGGCCATTGCCGGCCGCTCCAACGCCGGTAAATCCAGCGTCATCAATGCATTGCTGGCGCGCAAGGGCATGGCCAAGACCAGTCGCACCCCCGGTCGCACGCGGCTGTACAACTACTTCGAGCTGGCGCCGGAAAAGCGCCTGGTCGACTTGCCCGGATATGGACACGCCGCCGTCAATGTGGCAACCCGCGAAAGCTGGGAACCGCTGGGAGAGGCGCTGCTGGAGCGGGAAAGTTTCGCGGCGCTGTTGCTGGTGGTGGATTGCCGCCGTGGCGTATCGGATATGGATCTCGGCCTGCTCGACTGGGCGCGGCGACCACCGCAGCGCACGCATGTGCTGCTGAATAAATCAGACAAGCTCTCGCGCAGCGAGGCGCAGAAGACGCTGCGCGCCGCCACGGTGCTGCTGGCGGGCAGGGCAAGTTGCCAGTTGTTTTCCGCTCTGCGGGGCGAAGGCCTGGAAGAGGCGCGCCGGTTGCTGCTGGGCTGGACCCAGCAAAGCCAATCGGGCAAAGAAATCGCCCCGGCGGTTTGAGCCGCCGGGGCAAGAGTGCTGCGGGACAGGTCTCAGTGCCCTGCAGCAAACCCGCTTAAGGGAGGGAAGCGGGGAGCGGATCAGCGCTCAATAAGTTGGAACGCGCGCTTGCGGGGAAGTTCCTTACGGTTTCATTAATCCGAAAGGCAAGTGCACCGGTGCCATTTTTTAAATAGCTGGCGCGGCAGTAGCGGCATCGCCGGGTACTGGATGGGCCTTATTTCTGGCCCGCGAAATGGTCCTGCGCCCACTGCACGAACACCGGCACGTTGGGCCCGTCGGTGTGGCCGCCTTCGTGCTGGCGCCAGGCCAGGTGTCCGGTGGTCTGGGCGACCCCGATCGCCGGCTTCTGCGCATGGCGATAGTCGTCGCCCACACCCAGGTCCCCGGCCCCCAGCAACCGGAAGACACTGCCGGCCGCCACGGTGGCCATGTAGCTGCCCTGCTGATCCAGCCACAGCGCGTCACCTTGATCGGGTGATCCGTAGCTGATGAAGGTCAGGCGCGGTGCGCACAGGGCGATGAGTCCGGAGGACTCCACGGGCAGATCATTGGCAGTGCGCGCGCCGTCGCGCGCTTCGGCGGCACCGTACTTGAGGAAATTGCCGGCCATCCAGTGGTATTCACCGGCGCCGGTGAGGCTCTCGAGGGCTTCGCCAAAGTTTCGGCGATGGGGCTTGGCACCTCCTTCCCCTGACGAGCCCACCAGTACCATGGCAAATCGTTCATCGAAGGCCATGGCAACCAGTGCCGCCTTGCCGTAGCGCGACACCCCTTCAATGCCGATGCGTCGCGCGTCGACATCCGGGTCATGTGCCAGTTGGCCCAGCACCTGGCTTGCACCCCACGCCCAGGCGCGCAGTGCTCCCCAGTCCTCTGGATGTCGCGGCTGTCCCTTGTTGGCCAGCCCGATGATGCCGCGCCGCAGTCCCGCGCCGTTGTCGGCCTGGATGGTCACCGGATTCACCAGCGCGATGGCCCAGCCGGCGGCGATGAGTGTCTGCAGGGATGCGACCTGGGGACCCTGCGCGGGGAAGGCCGGTGGCCGGAATGCAAACATGATCAGCGTGGGCAGCGGCCGCTGCTGGTGCAGCGGCTTGATCAGCGTGACCGGAAACGTGACGTCGATGTTCGGTGCCGCGCTGTTGTCGACCCGTGCAGTCAGTTGCGAAATGCGCACCGGCAGATCTCCTATCGAGGATTGTGTTGCCGGGTCCACGCTCCAGTGCACGGCGGGCAGCTCCTTGGGCACGCGTCCGTAGACTTCGCGTTCGAAGGCCTCGATGAGTTGCGGGCGGCGTTGCTGGCGCCAGACCTTTGCAGAAGTGACGCGCTTGCCGTTGTCCAGGCGCAGGGGATCGGGCCAATCCGGGTAGGGATTGGCCTGGGCCTCGTCATAGTTGGCTGAATCGGCCGCCTTGGGATCGCCGCTGGGGCCGGGCCGCAGGCGGGTGATGCCCAGCTGATCGAGCATCTGCTGGTGATCCACAGCCGTGGCCTGGTTCTGCAGTTCCCGCGCGGCAGGTGAGGGCGGGGCCTGCGCCCGCGCTGGCGCCAGCAGTGCCAGGAGCAGCAGCAGCACGGCTGCCTGGCGAGCGAAGTTCCCGGGCATGATGTTCATGTTCAGTGGGCCTCGTCCCAATTGGCGCCGGTGCCGATGTCCACCTTGAGCGGCACGGCCAGTTCCCCCGCCGCGACCATCTCCCGCCGCAGCATGGCAGCGATGTCGTCGACGGCAGCGGCATCGACTTCCAGCACCAGTTCGTCATGCACCTGCATGATCAGCTGCGCCGGCAGCTGCTGTTCGCGGCAGGCGCGCTCCACGTTCATCATGGCCTGCTTGATGATGTCGGCGGCCGTGCCCTGCATAGGCGCATTGATGGCACTGCGCTCGGCATACTGCTGCAGCTGGCGGTTGCGCGACCGGATGTCTGGCAGGTACAGCCGCCGTCCGCGCACGGTTTCCACGTACCCCTGCTCCCTGGCCTGCTCGCGCGTGCGGTCCATGAATCGCTTCACGCCAGGATAGCGCTCGAAGTACAGATCAACGTAGCGCTGCGCCGAACCCCGATCGATGCTCAGCTGCTTGGCCAGCCCAAACGCCGACATCCCGTAGATCAGCCCGAAGTTGATGGCCTTGGCCGAGCGGCGTTCATCGGCCGTGACCTTGTCCAGTGGCTTGGCAAACACCTCAGCCGCCGTGGCCTGGTGGATGTCACGATCCTCGGCAAACGCGCGCAGCAGGTCAGGGTCGCCGGACAGGTGCGCCATGATGCGCAGTTCAATCTGCGAGTAGTCGGCGGCCATCAGTACCTGCCCCGGCGGGGCGATGAAGGCCTGGCGGATGCGGCGTCCTTCCGGTGTGCGGATGGGAATGTTCTGCAGGTTGGGATCGGTCGACGACAGGCGGCCGGTGGCCGCCACGGCCTGGTGGTAGCTGGTGTGCACGCGCTGCGAGCGCGCGTCCACCTCGTCGGGCAATTTGTCGGTGTACGTGGATTTGAGCTTTGCCAGGCCGCGGTACTGCAGGATCAGTCGCGGCAGCTCGAAGTCCTCGGCCAGTTCCTCGAGCACGTCCTCGGCGGTGGAGGGCTGCCCGGTGGGGGTCTTGCGCTTGACCGGCAGCTGCAGCTTCTCGAACAGGATCTGCTGCAGCTGCTTGGGGGATTCGACGTTGAACTCGCCGCCCGCGGCCGCATGCGCCTGCTGTTGCAGTTCCAGCAGCTTGGCCCCCAGCTCGCCGCTTTGCTTGCGCAGCAGCGTCGTGTCCAGCAGCACGCCGCGCTGTTCCATTTCCAGCAGCACCGCCACCAGCGGTTGCTCGAGCTGCTCGTACAGCGCCAGCAGCCGCGGCTGTGTCTGCAGCCTGGTCCACAGCGTCTGGTGCAGCTGCAGCGTGATATCGGCATCCTCGGCCGCATATTTGGCGGCGATCTCCACGGGCACCTGGTCGAAGCCGATCTGCTTGGCGCCCTTGCCGGCCACGTCCTCGTACTTGATGGTGGTCACGCCCAGGTACAGCTGCGCCAGCGAATCCATATCGTGGCGCGAGGCCACGCTGTTCCAGACGTAGGACTCGAGCATCGAGTCGTAGCGCATGCCGGCCAAGTGGATGCCGTGGTTGCGCAGCACATGCGCGTCGTACTTGAGGTGGTGGCCGACCTTGGCTCGCGCGCCATCCTCGAGCCAGGGCTTGAGTCGCGCCAGGCAGGTGTCCAGGTCCAGTTGCGCCGGTGCGCCGGCATAGCGATGCGCCAGTGGCAGGTAGGCGGCATCGCCCGCGACGATGCAGAAAGACATGCCCACGATGCGCGCCTCGCGGTAATCGAGGCTGGTGGTTTCGGTGTCGAGCGCCACCAGCTCGGCCTGTTCAAGGCGCTGCAGCCAGCCATCAAAGTCCGCCTGCGTGGTGATGGCCGTGTAGTGGCGCGGCACGGCAGGGGGCGTCGGCGGCGTGGGCACAGTGTCCGCGGGTATCTGGGCCACGGGCATGGCCGCGGGGACGGCGGCAGCCGGCGCGCTGGCGCCGGGGCTGGCAGCCGACTCGGTGTCCAGCGCGCGCAGCAGCCCGCGAAACTCCAGCCGTTCATACAGCGCGCGCAGGCCCGCGACATCCAGCGGGCCGCGGGCGAACCCGTCCAGGGAAACCGGCAGGTCCAGATCCAGGCGGATCGTGGCCAGGCGACGCGATAGCGCCAGCGTGTCCAGGCCCTTGCGCAGGTTCTCGCCCACCACGCCGGGGATATCCGCGGCGTGCGCCAGCAGTTCGTCGATGGTGCCGTAGGTTGCCAGCCACTTGGCGGCGGTCTTGGGTCCCACCTTGGCGATGCCGGGGATGTTGTCCGAACTGTCGCCGATGAGGGCCAGGTAATCGATGATCTGCTCGGGCCAGACGTCGAACTTGGCCTTGACTCCGCCGCGATCCATGCGCGTGTTGCTCATGGTGTTGATGAGCGAGATGTGCGCGTCGACCAGCTGCGCCATGTCCTTGTCGCCGGTGGAGATCAACACCGGGTTTCCGTTGTCGGCCGCGCGCCGCGCCAGCGTGCCGATGACATCGTCGGCCTCGACCCCCGGGATGCGCAGCAGCGGCAGGCCCAGCGCCGTCACGGCGGCCAGCAGAGGCTCTATCTGCGAGCGCAGGTCATCGGGCATGGGTGGTCGATGCGCCTTGTACTGGGCGAACAGGTCGTCACGAAAGGTTCTTCCCGGGGCGTCGAACACCACCACCATCGGGCTGTCCGGATGGTCCTGCAGGAAACGGCGCAGCATATTCAGGACGCCGAACACCGCACCCGTGGGCTCGCCGCGCGAATTGGCCAGCGGCGGCAGGGCATGAAACGCCCGGTACAGGTACGACGAGCCGTCGATCAGGATGAGCGGCGCGGCGCTCATCTGGGAAACACGCACACGGATTACTGCGGCGCCGGCGGGCGCTGCTCGCGCTTGCGGGTGGGGTCGGATTCAGCTGCCGGGTCCGCGCTTGCACTGGCGGGGGTACTGGCGGGGCTGCTCGAGGTATCGGTGGCGGCGCCGGCGGCCCCTTTGCTCACGGCCGCGCCTTGTTTCGAGGGCAGGTACAGCGCGCCAGTCTGCCCGCAACCACCCAATGCACAGCAAGTGAGCGTGACAACCAGCATGTGGCGCGGGCGCATCACTGGGCCTAGCCGCCGGACCCGGGCAACGTGCGGCCGTCGCGCAGTGCAAGCCAGCCGCGAGCGATGCGGTACGTGGCCCAGATGCCGGTCGCGAACCAGGCCAGCAGCAGCAGGGGAATGCCAATGAACAGGAACACCAGGGGTCCGAACAGCAGCAAGGCGCCAACGTATAGCGCCGCTGCGATCCAGAACGTCTGCAGCTGCCAGCTAAAGTGGGGCTCGAGCCATGTGCCGCGCGCCTCGCTGCGGCGCAGGTAATTCATGATGACGGCAATGATCGATGGCAAGCCGAACACGAACTTGCCGACGATGCTGGCCGAAGTCACCACGCCAATGGCGATGGCCAGCGCGTGCAATCCATACATCCAGTGTGTCCAGGAAAGCAGCCTGGGGTCGACCGTAACAGTCGTGGCCGTGGATTCTTCCATGGTGGCAAAGATACCACCGCCGGCGGCCCTGGCTACATGATCTCAATATCAAGGAGAATTGGACGCGCCGCGGCCGTACTGGCCGGCGATTTGGGTCCATCCCCGTGATTCCCGTGACGGATGACGAGGCGGGCGAGGTGCTCAAGGCCATCGTCGTGCGCCGCGATGCCGCGCTGACCGACGAAGACGTGAAGGCCTTCGTGCATACCGAGATTGTCCAATACAAGCGCATCAGGCACGTGGAATTCATCGACTCGATTCCGAAGTCGCCTTCGGGCAAGATCCTGCGGCGCGTGCTGGTGGAGCGCGAGCGTACAATCCGGTCAGCATCAACAACTGATCGGATATCCATTCCATGACCACCACTGCTTCGGGCCTGAAATACGAAGACACCGTAACCGGTAGCGGCGAAGCTGCACGCGCCGGCCATCACGTCACCGTCCATTACACCGGCTGGCTGCACGACGCCTCTGCCCCACAGGGCCGCGGCCGAAAATTCGACTCCAGCAAGGATCGCGACGATCCGTTCGACTTCCCGCTGGGTGACGGCATGGTCATCCGCGGTTGGGACGAAGGCGTACAGGGCATGCAGGTCGGCGGCACGCGCGTGCTGACCATCCCGCCGGAGCTCGGTTACGGCGGGAGCGGTGCCGCCGGTGTGATTCCGCCCAACGCGACGCTGGTGTTCGAGGTGGAATTGCTCGGCATCTGAAGCAGCGCGCACATGCGCATCCCCGTGGTTGTCGGCCGGCATGCTCTCGGCATGGGCGCTGGTCGTGATCGGCGCATCCTCCAGTTCCGTGCCGGTCGACGAAGGGCCGAGGCCGTTTCGTGAATATTTGAGCTTTGAGGGTGCGGACGCCGAAGCACCGTTGCCCGACGACTGGAACGTGCCCGGAGAACTCGTGGTGGGCCGCCTGATGTATCCCGGCGCCCGCGGCGGCCGCGGCTTCCTTGGCGGTGACTTTGACTGGCATCAGGGCGGCACCGGCTGGACCGACGACTACCCGCGCGGCGATCGCGCGCTGACCCAGATGCTCCGGCGCAATACCCGCACCAATGTGCGTGCGGTCGAACAGCCCGTGAGCCTGGACGACGGCGACGATCTCTTCTACTGGCCGTTCCTCGTCGCAGGCCTCGCGATGTCCTGGCAACTTTCGGATGAGCAGGCCACAAAACTGCACGACTACCTGGAATGCGGTGGCTTCCTGTTCTGCGACAGCTTCATCGGTGAAGATAGCTGGGCTTCGTACGAAGAACGCCTGCGACGCGTGTTTCCCGACCGCGACATCGTGGATCTAAAGGACGAGGAAGTGGTGTTTCATGTGGCCTTCGAGCTGAAGGGGATGACCAAAGTGTCCATTCCCCACATCAGCCAGGCGTTCGGAGGCCGTTTCGGTCTGGGCGGTGCTCCGCACTGGCGGGGCGTGTTCGATGATTCCGGTCGGTTGATGGTGCTGATCGCCCACAACAACGACGTCGGCGACGGCTGGCAATGGGCCGATGATCCACGCTATCCCGCAGACGAGGCGAATCGGGCGCTACGAATCGGCTCGAACGCCGCGGTGAATGCGATGACGCACTGTTACATCAACCCCCGTACTCGAATGGCCACGCGGCTATACTGCCAGCCGGTCGGAAATAAGCCGATTCGCGCATTACGGTTGTGGGTTCATACGAGGGGGAATCATGAGAAGTCCGTTCAAGGCAGTACTGTTCGCAGGTCTTGGCACGCTGTGCGCGACAGCCGTCTTTGCCCAGGCTCCGGGCCCGGCACCGGGAGCGGCGCCATCCACCGGCAGCGTGGTAGTGGCCAATCCGACGTACACGTCGCTACTGATGGAAGTTGATGTCAATCGCCCCGCGGCAGAAGTCTGGAAACGCGTGGGAAAGTATTGCGATATCGGCGAGTGGTTGCAGGTGCCGTGCAAGCTCACCTCCGGCAACGATGGTGAAGTCGGCACCGTACGCTCCATCGGCCGCGAGATCCTGGTGGGAAAGACCGACCTCTCGTACACCTACACGCAGCCGGTGACGGAAGGTCGACCGTACATTCTTTATCACGGCACGCTGGAAGCGAAGCCGGTGACGGCGACCACGTCGAAGCTCATCTACACCCTGATGTGGGACAACTCGACGTGCGCGGATGATGCCGCCCGCGAGCAGGACAAGGCGCAGCGCCGTCAAACTTTCCAGACCGCGCTTAACAACATGAAGATTCTTGCGGAAGGTGGCACGTTGCCGCCCGGCCGTCCGGGTGGTCCAGGCGGATGTCGTGCCCCTGGTGGTCCGGGCGGTGGCGCTCCCGGCGCACCGCCGCGGTAGACCCGATCGGAAGTCTTACCGGCTGACCTGGAGGCTCACCCCACCACTGTGGCCACCCCGGCCGCTGTCACCGGGGGAGACCAGCTTGACCCAAAGCGCATCCGGGGCTTTGTAGTACGAGGTGACGCTGGCTTTGCGCAGCGCATCCAGGCTGTCCACCGACGTACCGGAGGCGGCCTTGGTGAATCCCGGTATATCTACGATCACCCACGAGCCGGCGTCCAGTTCAATCAAGTGGAGGTCCATGGACGTCCGTTCGGTGGTCGCCTTGAACTCAGTACCGGCTCGCACGTTGGTACCCACGGGGATGCTGATTTCCTTGCCCTTGCGACTCAGGATCACGGGCGGCAGGGGAGCTCCTGCCCCGAGGCCGCCGCTGATCTGGTCAAAGCCAAGGCCACGGCCATTGACGAAGCTCATGCGCCCGACATCGCCCCTGCATAGCGCGGCGTTCCAGGTGGGCTTGATCTCGCAGGCTTCCGTGTCGACAGCGATGCTGTCATTGACGCCGTCGTGGATGACAACGAAGGAATTCGGGCCAAGGCCGAGCGAGCCGTCCCGGTCCGTGAACACGGCGGTCTTGTAGGCCGCACTGCCCGCATTGTTGTCGCTGCCCCACTTCTTCTCCATCGGCGGGTAATACACCGGCTTGGCATTGATGAACTTCACCTTCTCGACGGCGTTGTTGGAGCTGGCCCCGAAGCTGGTGTACAGCAGGTGGGAGATCGCTCCGGTCTTGCGAGTGGCGTTGTCCTGGTAGTTCTCGAAGGTGGTGTTCACCACGTCATGACGGTAGTCGTAAAACTCGTAGCCGCGGATCGGAAAATCCGGCATCGTGGGCTTCGGGAATGTGCGGCCGTATGCCTTCTCTTCCGGAGTGCCGGGGTTGCCGACGTTCTCGGTTTCGCCCACGAACAGCGAGTCGACCACCTGTGAGGTGTACTCGTTTTGACCCCCGCCAGCGGCGTGGGTGAAGCCCATGGCGTTGTCGGCGAACTTCACGTTCCTGAACAGATGCAACTCACCCCGGCCCCAGATGCCGTTATTGCGGTTCTTGTAGGTGGTGAGATTCTCGAACACCGATACCGCCGGCTTGCTGTTCGGGTCAGCGGGATTCTCTCGGCCTATATGCGAGGCGCCGGTAACAGTGAAAGTATTGTTGGCCGCGATGTTGCGGTCGAACATGAACCCATCGTAGTTCGAATGGGCGGTGTTGCCCTTGAACTCGCGGAATGGCGTGCGACGTGGCCAGGTGGTCTTGCTGGCATCCGAGTCCTGGAAAGCACCGTTCGGGTGTTCCGGCAATGACATCCAGAAGCCGTTGGAGTCGGAACCCGCGGCCACGTTGTCGCGGTAGGTGTTGTCCGGGTTGGTTATCCAGTAACTCGACACCGTGTTGTCCGAGGGCAGCAGGACATCCTTGGATTGCTGGCCACTGGTGGCGGCGCCCTGGCGGGTCTCCGTGGCTCTCTCCGGCCGCGGCGAGGTTGGTGGGAACACAGGGCTTGCTGGTATGGCACTTGGTCTGGATCGCCAGGTTGTGCACAAACTGGTTGCCGTGCTCGATGCCGTCTTCCAGGAAGAAGCAGTGGCCGACGGTGTTGTAGGTCACGTTGTTCTCAACCTGCACGTCATTCGTACCATGCACAGTCACGCAGCGGTTGTAGGAGTCGTGGATCGCGGAGTTCTTGACGTACTGGCCTTTGCCATCGCCGACCAGATGCCAGTGGATCGGATAGCGGGCCAGCTCCAGGTTCTGGCCCATGCGATTTAGCTCGACACCCTCCACATACATGTGGCTCGTGACCATCGCCATGATGTGGCCGCCGAAGAAGGACTGTTCTGCGTCCGGCGAAGCCTGGATCTTGATATTGCGCGACAGCAGACCCACTTCGCCACGTTCATCCACGTCGAAGGTGATCTTGCCGAAGTGCATGTACTCCAGCTTCTTGTCCAGCGTGATCGTGTTGCCGCTGATGGCGGCGATGGTGCGGCGCTCGGCCTGCCGGGGGTTGTAGTCCGTCGACGCGAGGACGATCTCGTCGCCCGCCCGCCATTGAGCGGCGTTGAGCACTTCGATGGAGTTGCTGCCTGCCTCGGCGGTCTTGGACAGTTTGGTCCAGGTGTTGGTCCGGTCACCGTGCAGGTTCAGGGTTCCACCGGAGAGCATGATGCCGCGGTCGCCCATGCCCATCATCTGCTCACCCTTGACGTTGTCGGTGAGGGTGATGGTGGCCTTGTGCGTGAAGGGCTTGGCTTCGCTGCCAATCTCCAGCTCCCCATGCACCATCACCCACTCGGTAGCCAGCTCGAGATCCGATTTGTCTGCGAAGCTGAGTTTGCCGTTGATGGTCAGACCGCCCAGCGCCGGGGGACTGACGTCAAGGATCACTTCCTTGCCACTGGCAATCTCCACCTTGTCGCCGGCGACGGGCACCTTCTTGTTGGGCCAGGTGGCACGATCCGACCAGTTCGTTGCCTTCGCCGGCTGTGCCGCCTCAACGACAGCCGATACGCTGCCGAGCAGCAATGCTGGAAGCAGCGGAAAAAGAAGGAACGAGCGAATCTTGTTGCTCATGAACTCTACCCCCGGGGAAAAACCCCGTTGTTCTTGCGGCAAAGGATAACGCGATTGCCAAAAAAATAGCCCCCGATCTACGGGGGCTTTTTTGCTCAAACAGCCGGTGCGGCTTAACGACTGGCTGTTAGCGTGACTCCAGGACCAGGGCCCTTGCCAGGTCCGCTGCCAAGGATGTCACCCGTGGAGACAATCTTGACCCAGAGTGCATCCTTGGACCTGTAGTACGAGGTCTCGCTGGCCTTGCGAAGCGCATCCAGGCTGCTCTGCTCCGTACCCGCCTTTGCTGCGGTGAATCCGGGCAGCTCGAACATCACCCACGAACCGGCATCCAGTTCCTTCACATTGATGTTCAAGGTCGGCCTTTCGGTGGTCACCTTGTACTCGCTGCCCGCTAGTACGTTGGTTTCCCCGTCGGCGGTGAAGTCCTTGCCATTGCGGCTGAGAACCACTGGCGGCCCTGAAGGTGCAGGGGTACCTCTGATTCGACCACCGCCTGGGGCAATGGCATAGACAACAGGGACAGCAGCGGGTCTGGGGGGAGCGGCAGGAGCTGCAACAGGAGCGCCGCCGCCGGGGCCGGGAGCCCCGGCTCGTGGGGGACCGCCGGCACCAGGAGCGCCGCCGCCGCCACCGAAACCGCCGAACCCAACAGCACCACCACCGCCGCCAACCGTCATGCGCCCGACATCGCCCTTGCACACCACGGCGTTCCAGGTGGGCTTCACCTCGCAGGCTTTGTCGGCGTCGATTCCGGTGATGTTGACGATGTAGGAATTCGGGACGCCGGTGATGGTGCCGTCCTTGTCTTTGAACACCGAGGTCTTGTAGACCTTATTGCCGTAATCGTCGTTGCTCCACCTGTTGTCAATCGGCGGGAAATACACCGGCTTGGCGTTGATGAATTTCGCGCGCTGAACGGTGTTGTTGGAGCTCATTCCGAAGCTGGTGAACAGCAGATAGGAGATCGCGCCCGTCTTGCGGGTGGCGTTGTCCTGGTAATTCACGAACGTGTTGTTGTCCAGTTCATGATGGTAGTCATAGAACTCGTAGGCGCGGATCGGGAAATCCGCCACTTCAGGATGCGGCAAGCTGCGGCCGTAAGCCATTTCCGCCGGTGTCCTGGGGTTGCCGGCGTTCTCGGTTTCGCCCACCCACAGCGAGTCAACCACCCTTGACGTATAGGCGGACTGACCGAAGTTGCCGGACGCCTGCGTGAAGCCAATTGCGTTATCGGCCATCTTCAGGTTTTTGTAGAGGCGCTCCTCACCGCGGGCCCAGATGCCGTTATTGCGGTTCTTGTAGCTGGTGAAATCCTCGACTACCGACTCCGCTATAGCGCTATTCGCGTCAGCGGGATTGACAAGGGAAACATATCCGCCGACGGCGAAATGGCCATCGGCCCTGGGGGCACGATCACCCATGAAACTGTCAAAGTTAGAATGGGCGACGTTGCCCTTGAACTCACGCAACTTCGTGCGACGCGGCCAGGTTGTCTTGCTGAGATCCGAGTCTGCAAACGCCCCCGTCGGATGCTCCGGAAAGGCGAGCCAGAAACCCGTCGCGTCCGAGCCCGCAGCCACGTTGTCGCGGTAAACATTGTCCGGGTTGGTGATCCAGAAACTCGACACCGTGTTGTCCGAAGGGATCAGGACCTCCTTGGAGTCCTGGCCGGTCAAATTGAAGTTCGTGCCGGCCGTCGCTCCGAACGGGGCGAGGTTGGTCGGGTCGCAGGGCTTGCTCGCATGGCACTTGGTCTGGATCGCCAGGTTGTGCACAAACTGGTTGCCGTGCTCGATGCCGTCTTCCAGGAAGAAGCAGTGACCGACGGTGTTGTAGGTCACGTTGTTCTCAACCTGCACGTCATTCGTACCATGCACAGTCACGCAGCGATTGTAGGAGTCGTGGATCGCGGAGTTCTTGACGTACTGGCCTTTGGCATCGCCGACCAGATGCCAGTGGATCGGATACCGGGCCAGCTCCAGGTTCTGGCCCATGCGATTTAGCTCGACGCCGTCGACGAACATCTTGCTCGTGACCATCGCCATAATGTGGCCGCCGAACAAGGACTGTTCCGCGTCAGGTGAAGCCTGGACCTTGATATTGCGCGTCAGCAGACCCACTTCGCCGCGTTCATCCACGTCGAAGGTGATCTTGCCGAAGTGCATGTAGTCCAGCTTCTTGTCCAGCGTGATCGTGTTGCCGCTAATGGCAGAGATGGTGCGCCGCTCCGCCTGCCGGGGATCGTAATCCGTCGACGCGAGGACGATCTCGTCGCCCACCCGCCATTGAGCGGCGTTGAGCACTTCGATGGAGTTGCTGCCTGTCTCGGCGGTCTTGGACAGCTTGGTCCAGGTGTTGGTCCGGTCACCGTGCAGGTTCAGGGTGCCACCCGAGAGCATGATGCCGCGGTCACCCATGCCCATCATCTGTTCGTTTTTGACGTTGTTGGTGAGGGTGATCGTGGCCTTGTGCGTGTAGGGTTTGGCTTCGGTGCCGATCGCCAGCTCTCCGTGAACCATGATCCACTCGGTGGTCAGCTCCAGATCGGCGTTGTCTGCGAAGCTGAGTTTGCCGTTGATGGTCAGGCCGCCCAGCGCCGGGGGACTGACGTCAAGGATCACATCCTTGCCACTTGCAATGTCCACCTTGTCGCCGGCGACGGGCACCTTCTTGTTCGGCCAGGTGGCACGATCCGACCAGCGCGTCGCCTGCGCCGCCTCCACGACAGCGGATACGCTGACGAGGCAGAAGGCTGGAACGAGCAACGCGAAAAGGAACGGCCGAAATTGCTTTCTCATGGCATCAACCCCCGGTTATCGGTAGGAGGATAGCGCGGGCGTCCGGCCCCAGGCTATATCAGGCAAACGCGGGTTCCCAGACCCCCTGAATCTGGACCGAATGGCCGACAAATGGTTCAGGGGGTCTTTGTTACACTGCGCCATAGATCCGCCGTTGTGGGGCCTTGAGCCTCTGGAGTCAGCCGTTAATGTCCGGGTTTCGCCGTCTCTTTGTAGTTGCCGCAGCAGTTGTAGTCCCAGCCCTGGGTGCGGCCGGCTCCAAGCCGGATATCGAGAACGGCAAGGCGACATTTAACACCATGTGCGGCGTCTGCCATTCGGTGCAGCAGACAGGAGGCCCTCACGAGGGCCCCAATCTGGTGGGGGTTGTCGGCCGCAAGGCTGGCAGCGAGCCGGAGTTCGACAAATACTCTCCTGCGCTCAAGGCCTCCAAGCTCACCTGGAACAAGAAGACCCTCGACAAATTCCTGGTGAACCCCGGGGCGAAGGTGCCGGGCACGTTGATGCCGATGCAGATTCCGGACAACAAGACGCGCGCGGATGTGGTCGCCTATCTCGCGACCCTGAAGAAGAAGTAGGGCTGCCGTTCGAGGCGGACGATTACACCGCGGCCAGCAACTGGTCGTAGATCTTGATATTGAAATCGCCAGGCAGCAGTTTCTCGATCGATCTGGCGTAGTTGCGAGTCTCTTCCAGCATCTGGTGCGTTACTCGTTTTCCCGATGCGTCGTTGAGTCCGGGATCGAACCCCATGCTCAGCGGGTCGAACGGGGCCGCCGAGCCCTTTGCCGGCAAGTACCGCGCGATGGACATCAGCGGCCCCATCATGATGGCTTGTGCATATGCGGTCTCGACCTTGGACTTGTGCCGGTAGCCCGCATCCAGAAGCAACAACAAGGACCAGTAGTTCAGATTGCCCAGCCACGCCAGTGCTCTCAAGTCCGGATCCTTGATGGTGTTGGGGCGTCCCTCATAGGCGGTGGGATTCACGGGCACCGCGTAGCTGGGATAGCGCGCATCGGTGGCGGGAAGGTCCCAGATGCCGGGCGTGTCCTTGATCAGTGGATGCGCCCCCTCATAGAGGGAATGAAAGAACTTGAAGTGGCCGAATTCTCCTTCGGCCTTCACGTCGCCAATGTTCTGGAACCAGGCGCCGAAATCGATCTTGACCTTGCCGGCTTCCTTGACCTCGCCCAGTGTCTCCACGACGGCATCGTAAAGCTTGCCGACGTGATTCGCGGCGATGGTGCCGCCAAGGGAAGTCTTGATCTTGTCGACAAGGTAAACCGAGTCGTTGCTGATCGACCTCACATGCCCCAGGCGCACCGGATCCGCTTCGCAATACGTGTATTTGGCCAGGCTGACCGAGTTCAGCGGCGCAAGTTCGAATGGGAATGGATAGATGTCGGTCTCGTAAGGAATGTCCAGGCGTGTGAGTACCGGCTTGGCATCCAGCTCCACGAGCAGCCGATTGATGTCACCGAGGTGTTGCATCTCCTGGATGATGACGCCCATGAGCGAAGTCGCACCCGGCGCCGGAGCGCCGACGAGTTGCGCGTACGCGGGCTTGAGTGCATACGCCGCGTAGAGGTACTGGAGCATGAGATCCTGTTCGACCTCTGCGGCTTCCTTCAGAAGCCGCACGAGTTCGAGATAGGGATCGGCGAAATCCCGTTCCACCGGGGAAAACCTGTGGGTCTTGGCGAACGCCATACCCGGGGCCGCGGCGACCCCGAGCATGGCGATACTTCCAAGCAGCGTGCGGCGCGTGATGCTGCGTTTCATTACTTCGTTCCCCAAAAAAATGCCCCCGGCTTGCGGCCGGGGGCCCTTGTCCATGGCCTCGTCTAGTCTACCGGCTGACCTGGAGGGCGGCTGCACCACCCAGGCCCAATTCACCGTTATCAGGGGAAACCACCTTAACCCAGAGCGCATCCTTGTCCTTGAACCAGGAGGTTTCGCTGGCCTTGCGCAGCGCATCAAGACTGTTCTGCTGCGTGCCCGAAGCGGCCGTGTTGAAGCCCGGCAGCTGAAAGATCACCCAGGAGCCCTTGTCCAGCTCCGTCAGCCTGAGAGGCAGCGTGGGCCTTTCGGTAGTCACCTTGATCTCCGTACCGGCGCGCACGTTGGATCCCCCGACGACAATGGGGTAGTCCCTGCCGTTGCGGCTGAGAATGACGGGCGGCTGGGGAGGCCCACCGAACCCGCCGGGACCAGCGGGACCCCCAGGTGGTCCACCCGGAGGACGAGCTGCTCCGCCCGGACCACCCGGTGCGCCAGGCCCACCGGCTGCACCAGGACCACCGGGACCAGCACCCGGGGGACGAGCACCGAAATTAGGTGGCGCGGTAAAAGTCAGGCGTCCGATATCGCCCTTGCACACCGCAGCGTTCCACGTCGGCTTGATCTCACAGGCTTGTGTGTCAGTTGCGATGCTGTCGTTGGCGCCGTCGTTGATGAGAACGTAGGCGGGGCCAGCACCGAGCGAACCGTCCTTGTCGCGGATCGCCGCGGTCTTGTAGGCCTGGCTGTTGCCATTGTCGTTGGCCCACTTGGCGTTGCCCTGCATCGGCGGGAAATACACCGGCTTGGCGTTCTCGAATTTCACCTTCTCGATGGTGTTGTTGGAACTGACCCCGAAGCTGGTATACAGCAGGTAGGAGAGTGCTCCGGTCTTGCGGGTGGCGTTGTCCTCGAAGTTCCGGAAGGTGGTGTTTACGATGTCATGACGCGCATCGTAGTACTCGTAACCGCGGATCGGGAAATCCGGCAGCATCGGCTTCGGCAAGCTGCGGCCGTAAGCCTTTTCCGCGTCAGTGGTGGGGTTGCCGATGTTCTCGGTTTCGCCCACGAACAGCGAATCAAGAACCCTTGACGTATAAGGGTCGGCAGTACTGGCACCACCGCCCAAGCCAGACGCCTGCGTGTAGCCGATGGCGTTGTCCGCCGACTTGTAGTTCCTGATGGTGCGCATCTCACCGCGGCCCCAGAAGCCGCCATTGCGGTTCTTGTAGGCGGTGAGATCCTCGAAGACTGTTTCCAGGATCTTGCTGCGGATGTCCGCGGGATTTTCATGGGCGATATGCATGTTGCCGGTCACACCGAAGGTGTTGTTGGCCGCAATGTGCCGATCCATCATGAACGCGTCGTAGTTGGAGTGGGCGACGTTGCCCTTGAACTCGCGGATACTCATGTTGCGCGGCCAGGTTGCCTTGCTGGCATCCGAGTCCTGAAACGCACCGTTCGGGTGCTCAGGAAATGACGTCCAGAAGCCGTTCTCGTCGGAACCTGCGGCCACGTTGTCGCGGTAAGTGTTGTCCGGATTGGTGATCCAGTAAGCCGACACCGTGTTGTCCGAAGGCAGCAGCACATCCTTGGACTGCTGGCCATTCTGTCTGCCAGCCTGGCGATTCTCGTACGCGTAAGTGGCCTCGCCGGACGGGCCGAGATTGGTCGGGACGCAGGGCTTGCTCGTATGACACTTGATCTGGATCGCCAGGTTGTGCACAAACTCGTTGCCGTGCTCGATGCCGTCCTCGAGGAAGAAGCAGTGACCGACGATGTTGTAGGTCACGTTGTTCTCGACGTGCACGAAATTCGTGCCATGCACAGTCACGCAGCGGTTGTAGGTGTCGTGGATGGCGGAGTTCTTGATGTACTGGCCCTGCGCGTCGCCCACCAGATGCCAGTGGATCGGATACCGGGCCAGCTGCAGGTTCTGGCCCATGCGATTGAGCTCGACGCCTTCGACAAACATCTTGCTCGTGACCATCGCCATGATGTGGCCGCCCAGGAAGGACTGTTCCGCATCGGCTGATGCCTGGACCTTGATGTTGCGCGTCAGCAAACCCACTTCGCCGCGCTCATCCACGTCGAAGGTGATCTTGCCGAAGTGCATGTATTCCAGCGGCTTGTCCAGCGTGATCGCGTTGCCACTGATGGCGGAAATGGTGCGCCGCTCGGCCTGCCGGGGATTGAAATCGGTCGAGGCGAGAACAATCTCGTCGCCCGCCCGCCATTGAGCGGCGTTGAGGACCTGGATCGAGGTGGCCCCTGCATTGGCCGTGGCGGCCAGCTTGGTCCAGGTGTTGGTTCGGTCACCGTGCAGGTTCAGGGTTCCGCCCGCGAGCATGATGCCGCGGTCACCCATGCCCATCATCTGTTCATCTTTGACGTTGTCGGTGAGGGTGATGGTCGCCTTGTGCGTGAAGGGCGTGGCTTCGGTGCCGACTGCCAGCTCCCCGTGAACCATGATCCACTCGGTGGTCAGTTCCAGGTCGGACTTGTCCGCGAAGGTGAGCTTGCCGTTGATGGTCAGACCCCCCAGCGCCGGGGGACTGACGTCAAGGATCACTTCCTTGCCGCTTGCAATCTCCACCTTGTCGCCGGCGACGGGCAGCTTCTTGTTTGGCCAGCTGGCACGATCCGACCAGCGCGTCGCCTTGGCCGGAGCCGCTTCAACGGCAGCCAATCCGCTGACGAGGAAGACGGCTGGAACGAGCACTGCGAAAAAGAACGGCCGATATGGTTTTCTCATGGCATGAACCCCCCGGTTCCCGGCAATAAACACAAGATCTTGAGCCGCTGGAGGATAGCGCGGGTGTCTGGCGCAAGCTACATCGGGCGAACCAGGCGGCAGAATTGACGCCCAGGCCAGCATTCTTTCCGCCCCAGGCAAATTCCCCGGACGGCGGACTTATGCAATGCTGCGGCTGAGAACGCGAATAACCCAGGGGGAGCGCAAGTGAGAAGAGAAAACATAAGGGTCACGATCATGGTCTGCTCAATCGCCCTCGCTGGGGCCTTCGCGGCAAATGCCAGGGCGGAATGCAGCCGCAAGACGCTCCAGAAGCTGGCCGACACATATGTAAAGGCCCAAACGGCCGGGAAAGCCACCCTGCTTCCCCTCGCGAAGGGCGCGTCCTACGCGGAGAACGACCAGGCCATGGACCCTGCCAAAGGAGTGTTGGCCGGACCCCTGAAGGTCGACTTCACCCGCAGCTTCTACGACACGACGCAATGCGCCACCTTCACGGAGCTGCTTGCGGCCTCGGACCCGCACCCCTACGTGATCCACACGCGCATGGAGGCGACCAAGAACGGGAAGAAGGTGTCGAAGATGGAGTCGGTGGTGACCGACGCCGGGGACTGGGTGTTTGGCGCGACCGAGCACCTTGCCACCTCGCGGAGCGAGAAGTGGGACGAGATCCCCAAGGACAAGCGCGACACGCGAGCGGTCATCCAGGCGGCGGCCGACGCGTACCTGAATAACTGGGGTGACCCGACGCTCCCGGTACCGCATGGGACGCCTTGCTCCCGGCTCGAAGGCCGCATGAGCACGGCCGCCCGGAACCCGGAGGGCAATACGTGCAATATGGGAGCGTTCCCGCAGAAGCTCAATGTGACCAACCGCCGCTACGTCATCGACGAGAACTTCGGCGCCGTTGTCATCTTCCACAACTTCCCCTGGCTCGATGCCGGACTGCCAAAAGACCCGGGGACCCCGGCCAGCCAGATGTTTAGGGTTGAGGGCGGCAAGAATCGCTACATCCACGAGGTGACGGTTTGCACGACGCCAGGATGTGGGAGGGGGCGGCCGGCGGCACCGGCGGCACCGGCGGCACCGGGACCGGGGGGGCCGGAAGGCAAATAGCCTGTTCAATGCGTCAGCTGATTCGTACGCTCGGGCCCTATGTTGAGCCCGGGCGTACCGACCGTGGACCAGTTGCGGTAAATCCGAAAGGCCAGGTCCGCTGAATCCAGCTGAACGCACCCGTCCTTGCGGCGCATAGCCGCTGGCCTTCAGTCTGAGATGACCGTCGGGCGCGCCAGATGATCTCAGGGATACGCCGTTGCCCCGAGCGAATCTGTATATTTCCCAGCCAGGGCCAGCACAGGGTCCGGGGGAAATCAATGACGACATCAACTGGCGTTGCCGCGGCGGCAGGACGCCCGCTCAGGTCTTCACTCATTGCAGCTATTGTTGCGATCACCCTGCTCCTGCCCGCCGCGCACGGCGCAGCTGCGCCGGGCAAGACTCCCGACATATTCGGAGTCTGGCTGGCGATAAGCAGCAACAGCGCGAACCATGATCCGAAATGGGCAAACAAGCCCTATGCACCAGCCCCTGAATTCACGGCCTGGGGTGCGGAGCAGTCCCGGCAGCAGGGACGGCTGGGTGTAGAGCTGCCCACGACCGGCGCTTGCGAGCCCATCAGCCCTGCGAGCTTCGTAGGGGGATTCTTTCCGACCCAGATCCTGCTGGGGCATAACCAGATCGTGCTGCTCAATGAGTGGGTTGCGGTGCCGCGCCGCATCTACATGGACGGGCGTGGTCATCCTCCCGCGGAAGATATGCTGCCCAGTTGGGAAGGCCATTCGATCGGCCATTGGGAAGCCGACACGCTGGTGGTCGACACCATCGGCGTGAACGGCCGCACGCGTCCGCTCAATGGCTATTTCGCGGGGGGCGTGAACGCAACCCCCGAAAGTCTGAAAGCGCCGCGCTTGCCCACTAGCGACCAGATGCATCTGGTGGAACGATTCCGCCTGGTGGGCAACGGCAAGATCCTGGAAGTCACGAAAACCATCACCGACCCGAAGACCTACGTGCGCCCGTTCTCGAACACCGTCTACATGGAACGCCGCCCCGACGTCGACGTTCAGGAGTACTACTGTGCGGACAACGAGCGCCCCAGGGATGAAGGACATTGAGAATGAAACTCACACCAACACTGATCGTCACTGCGACTCTAGCGCTGGCGTGTTCCGTGGCAGGTGCGCATCATTCCTTCGCGATGTTCGATCTCGGCAAGGAAGTCACCGTCGAGGCCGTGATCAAGGAAGTGCAGTTCACGAACCCGCATGTCTGGTTGCAGATCCTGGTGAAGGATGACAAGGGCGTGGAAACCGAATGGAGCATCGAGTCGGGTGCGCCGGGCATGATGCTGCGCAATGGCTGGAAGCCTTCGACGCTGAAGTCCGGAGACAAGGTCACGCTGACGATGCATCCCCTGCGCAACGGCAACCCCGGTGGCAGCCTCGTCAGGGTCAAGGTGCCTGATGGCCGCACTCTCGGGCCCGGCGCCCCCAACTAGAAAGCTTACCGGCTGACCTGGAGGCTGGTTCCACTCCCAGGGCTGAAGCCGCGAGCACCGCTGCCGTTGGAAACCACCTTGACCCACAGGGCATCCTTGTCCTTGAAGTAGGAGGTGTCGGTGGCCTTGCGCAGTGCATCCAGGCTGCTTTGCTGCGTACCCGCGGCTGCAGTGGTGAACCCTGGCAGCTCGAAGATCACCCATGAGCCGGCATCCAATTCCAGCAGGGTGAGGTCCAGTTTCGGCCTTTCAGTGGTCAGCTTGATCTCGGTGCCGGCTCGTACGTTGGTCGCGGTTTGGGTGTACTCCCTGCCATTGCGGCTGAGAACGACTGGCGGCTGGGGAGGAGGCCGAACGGCAGGCACGGTGATGGGGACCACTGCACCTGCACCAAGACTCGAGGGGCGATCAGGAGCGCCAGCCGCGGGACGAGCGCCGATGCCAGCGTTGAGGGCGGTAAACGTCAGGCGTCCGACATCGCCCTTGCACACGGCGGCATTCCAGGCGGGCTTGATCTGACAGGCTTTCGCATCGGTTGCGATGCTGTCGTTAACGCCGTCGTTGAGAAGAATGTAGGAGTTGGGGACACCGCTGACCGAGCCATCTTTGTCGTGGATCGCTGCAGCCTTCCAGGCCACGCCGTTGAGATTATCGTTGCCCCACTTGCGCTCCATCGGCGGGAAATACACCGGTTTCGCGTTGATGAATTTCGCGCGCTCGATGGAGTTTTCCGTACTGACCCCGGCGCTCGTATACATCAGGTAGGAGAGCGCTCCGGTCTTGCGGGTGGCGTTGTCCTTGTAGTTGCGGAAGGTGACGTTTTCCACGTCATGGCGGTAGTCGTAGTACTCGTAGCCGCGGATCGGGAAATCCGGCATCTGGGGCTTCGGCAGGCTGCGGCCGTAAGCCTTCTCCGCGTCAGTCGTGGGGTTGCCGACGTTCTCGGTTTCACCCACGAACAGCGAATCAACGACCTTTGACGTAAAGGGATCACGACCGGCCGAGCCGGACGCATGGGTGTAGCCCATGGCGTTGTCGGCTAACTTCACGTTCTTGAATACATGCATCTCACCGCGACCCCAGATGCCGTTATTGCGGTTCTTGTAGGAGGTGAGATTCTCAAAGACCGTTTCCACCGTCTTGCTGTTGGCGTCGGCGGGATTTTCCTTGGGCATGTGCGCGTTGCCGGTAACACCGAAGGTGTTATTGGCATTGATGTTGCGATCGAACATGAAACCATCGTAGTTCGAGTGGGCGGTGTTGCCCTTGAACTCACGAAATGGCGTGCGCCGCGGCCAGATGGTCTTGCTCATGTCCGTGCCATCGAACTGACCATTCGGGTGTTCGGGCAATGACATCCAGAAGCCGGTCGAATCGGAACCCGCGGCCACGTTGTCGCGGTAGACGTTGTCCGGGTTGGTGATCCAGAAACTCGACACCGTATTATCCGAGGGCAGCAGCACATCCTTGGATTGCTGGCCGTTGGCCCTCTGGGCCAGGCGATTGTCAAAGTCCGGGCTCTCTCCGGCTGCGGCGAGTCGGGTCGGGACACAGGGCTTGGACGTATGGCACTTGGTCTGTATGGCCAGGTTGTGAACGAACTGGTTGCCGTGCTCGATGCCGTCTTCCATGAAGAAGCAGTGACCCACGGTGTTGTAGGTCACGTTGTTTTCAACCTGCAGGTCGTTGGTGCCATGGACGGTCACGCAGCGGTTGTAGGTGTCATGAATCGCGGCGTTGCGGACGTACTGTCCCTTTGCATCGCCTACCAGGTGCCAGTGGATGGGGTACCGGGCCAGCGTCAGGTTCTGACCCATGCGGGTCAACTCGACGCCCTCGACATACATATGGCTCGAAGGCATGGCCATGATGTGTCCGCCGAAGAAGGATGTTTCCGCGTCGGCCGATGCCTGCACCTTGATGTTGCGCGTCAGGTTGGCCACCTCGCCGCGCTCATCCACGTCGAAGGTGATCTTGCCGAAGTGCATGTTGTCCAGCTTCTTGTCGAGCGTAATCGTGTTGCCACTGATGGCGGCAATGCTGCGACGCTCGGCCTGCCGCGGATCGTAGTCCGTCGAGGTGAGGACGATCTCGTCGCCCACCCGCCACTGCGCGGCGTTGAGCACCTTTATCGTGGTGCTGCCTGCTGGAGCTGTTGCGGACAGCTTGGTCCAGGTGTTGGTCCGATCGCCGTGCAGGTTGAGCGTTCCGCCCCCCAGCATGATGCCGCGGTCGCCCATGCCACCCATCACGTCTTCACCCTTGACGTTGTCGGTGAGGGTGATGGTGGCCTTGTGTGTGTAGGGGCTGGCTTCGGTGCCGATGGCCAGTTCGCCGTGCACCATGACCCATTCGGTGGTCAGCTCAAGATCCGACTTGTCTGCGAAGGTGAGCTTGCCGTCGATGGACAGACCGCCCAACGCCGGCGGACTCACGTCGAGCACCACATCCTTGTCCCTGCCAATCGTGACCTTGTCGCCTGCGGCCGGCACCTTGTGGTTGGGCCAGGTGGCGGGATCAGACCAGTTCGTGGCCGCCTGAGCCGTTCCAACGACAGCGAAAAGCAACGTAAAAAAGAACGGTCGATATGGCTTTGTCATGACGAACCCCCCCCCGTTCCCGGCAACCCAAGATCTTGTGCCGCTGGAGGATAGCGCGGGTGAACGGCGCCCGGCTATTAGGGGGGATTCGGTCTACATTACGTAACCGCGAGGGGGAGGGCGAACTGGAACGATCTCAGGCGCTTTGCCGGAGATTCGCTTAGGATTTGGCTTGTCTATAGGGTTTGGGGGGTTGATGTCATGAGAAAACAATTTCTGCCGCTATTTGTTGCGTTGCTCGCCGTGGGAACGGCTCAGGCGGCGAACCGCTGGTCGGATCGCGCCACCTGGCCCAACAAGAAGGTGCCCGTCGCCGGCGAAAAGGTGGAGATCGCCAGCGGCAAGGACGTGATCCTCGACGTCAGTCCCCCCGCGCTGGGCGGCCTGACCATCAACGGCAAGCTCACCTTCGCAGACAAGTCGGATCTTGAGCTGACCACCGAATGGATCATGGTGCACGGCGAGCTGGAAATCGGCACCGAAGCCAAGCCGTTCACGCACAAGGCCACCATCACCCTGACCGACAACGTCAAAGACGAACAGATGATGGGCATGGGTGACCGCGGCATCATGCTCTCGGGCGGAACCCTCAACCTGCACGGCGGCCTGAAGAACACCTGGACCAAGCTGGACAGCACGGCCAACTCAGGCAGCACGACGATAAAGGTCCTCAACGCCGCCGAATGGAAGGTGGGTGACGAAATCGTCCTGGCCTCGACGGATTTCGATCCGCGTCAGGCAGAGCGTCGCACCATCTCTGCCATCAGCGGCAACACCATCACGCTGGACAAGAAGCTCGACTACATGCACTTCGGCAAGATCACCTTCGACGTGGATGAACGCGGTGAAGTGGCCAACCTGACGCGCAACATCAAGGTGCAGGCCTCGCCTGATGCGGAACAGTCCTTCAAGGGCGGCCACATCATGGCCATGGTCACGAGCCACATGTATGTCGAGGGGGTCGAACTCAATCGCATGGGCCAGAACATGGAGCTGGCACGCTATCCCATCCACTGGCACCTGGTCGGCGACGCCGGCAAGGGGCAGTACGTCAAGAATGCCTCCATTCACGACACGTACAACCGCTGCGTGACCGTGCATGGCACCAATGACGTGCGGGTCGAGAACAACGTGACCTACAACATCGTCGGTCACTGCTTCTTCCTCGAAGACGGCATCGAGCATGGCAACCAGTTCGTGCATAACCTGGCCATCCAGATCAAGTGCCATACCAGCAAGCCCTGCGCGCCGACCAATCTCGCCGCAAACGGAGAGAACAGCTATACGTACGAGAAGCGCCTGGAGTTACAGGAAAGCCAGCTTCTCCGGCAAGGACACGCTGCTGCCTTCGGACAACACGGTGGCGGCTTACTGGGTCACCAATCCGGACAACACCTTCATCGACAACGTGGCAGCGGGTTCCGACGAGAATGGCTTCTGGTTGTCATTGCCGGAGCACCCGCAAGGCGCGTTCCTGGACTCGGACACAGCCAAGACCACGTGGCCACGTCGAACCAAACTCGCGTGAATTCAGGGGCAATGTCGCCCATTCCAACTTCGACGGGTTCATGTTCGACCGCAACATCAATGTGGACAACACCTTCGGGCTGGCCGGCAACTCGCTCTACCCAAAGGAGAATCCTGCTGATCCGAACAGCAAGAGCCTGGAGACGCATTTCGAGAATCTCACCACCTACAAGAATCGCAATGGCGGCTTCTGGGGCCGCGGCGAGTTGTTTGTCGTCAGGAATCTGAAGACGGCGGACAATGCCATCGGTTACACGATGTCGTCCGGTCAATTCGGCCGTGAGGCGTTTACCTCGCTGGTGGTTGATTCGCTGTTCGTGGGTGAAACCGAAAACATCGGCAATCCCGTGACGCCGGAGGAAAAGGCCTTGGCCGCAGTCTGCCGAAGCGCCTGATTCCCGACTTCCCGATCACGGGCTACCAATACTACGACTACCGTGTTGACGTGGCGAACACGACCTTCGTGAACTTCCAGGACAATAAACAGCGCGGATCAGGAGCGCTCTCCTGGCTGCTGTTCACGAGCTCCGGAGTCACTACCGAAAACACCGTCAAGGGTGCGAAATACGTCAATGCCAAGCCCGTGTATTTCCCGAAGATACGACATCCGGTTCGACAATGACAACCGGGGTGGTTCGGCCTACCGGACCCTGGCGATCCACGACCTGGACGGCACGACCACCGGCGTCCCCAACTCCTATGTCCTGCTCAACGACGGCGAGATCGACAGCGTCGCTACGGACGACACGTGCAAGATCCAGCCGACCTGGAACGCCTCTGTGTGCACGGGTGATGTCGGACGCCTGTATTTCCGCGGTTTCGGCCCGCCCGCGGGGGCAGCTCCCCGAGCCGGTGGTGCAGGCCTTGGTGTAAACCCTGGTGCGGGGCCGGCGCAGCAGATCGCGGCTGCTGCTGCGGCGCCTGCGAGACCCCCCGAGCAGCCCATCGCTCTGGTTCGCAATGGCAAGGAATTTCAAGGTCACGGGCAACCAGAGCACGGTGCGCGCCGGCACCGAGATCGAGGTGAAAACCGAAAGACGCGAAGTCTCCCTCGCCTAAGTGAAATGAACAAAGATTCATGGGTCATTTTTGAACTGCCGGGTTTCGCCAACGCAGCCTCCGGGCAAGAAGCAGGACAGCCTGGACGCATTGCGCAAGGCGAGCGAGACCTCGTATTTCAAGGACGACGACGCCCTCTGGGTCAAGCTGGTAGTCCCCCAGGATCCGGAGCCGCCGATTCGTCCGACGGTTATGCAAGCCAGCATAAATGGTCAGCCGATAAGCCGATCGTCACGAAACCCTACCTGAGGTCCACATGAAACTGATCCTGACCGCTGCCCTCATCGCCCTCACGCTGCCGCTGATGGCTGCCGAGCCCCAGTCTGGCAGGCCCCCCGCGCGCCCGGCCAACACCGACACGATGGTGGTGAAATTCAAGGCCAAGCCCGGCAAGAGCGAGGAAATGAAGGCCTTCTGGCTCGAGATGCAGAAAGAAGTGGCGCGCAGCGAACCCGGGAATGTGCAGTACGACCTGCTGGTGATGGCGGGCGATCCGGCGGTCTACGTGATCATCGAGCATTACAAGGATGCTGCCGCCGTTGCCGCACACGGCCAGAGCGAGAAGGCAAAGGCGATGTTCGCCAAGCTCGGTGAGCTGATGGACGGCGCACCCACGGCCGACTACATGCAGCTGATCAGTTCGAAAAAATAGGCCTGATCGACAAGATCGGGGGTTGTCATGAGCAAGAAGAGTCGCTCGTTTCTGCGTTCAGCGTTGATCCCGGCATTCCTCGCATTCAGCGTATTTGCCGTCTTGGGGGCTCAAGAAGGCAGGGCGCAGTCGGTCAAGGCGACGAAGTGGTCGGATCCTGCGACCTGGCCCAACAAGAAGGTGCCGGTCGCAGGCGACAAGGTGAGATCGCCGGCGGCAAGGAAGTGGTCCTGGATGTCAGTCCGCCGGCGCTGGGCGGCGTGACAATCGATGGCAAGCTCAGCTTCGCAGACAAGTCAGACCTGGAGCTGACCACCGAGTGGGTCATGGTGCACGGTGAGCTGGAAGTCGGCACCGAAGCCAGGCCCTTCACGCACAAGGCGACCATCACCCTCACCGACAACGTCAAAGACGAAGAGGTGATGGGCATGGGCGACCGCGGGCATCATGCTCTCGGGCGGAACCCTGAACCTGCACGGTGACCGAACGAACACCTGGACCAAGCTGTCCGCTACGGCCAATGCCGGCAGCCACGTCGATCCAGGTGCTCAACGCCGCTCAGTGGCGGGTGGGCGATGAGATCGTCCTCGCGTCGACGGACTACGATCCGCGGCAGGCCGAGCGACGCACCATCGCCGCCATCAGTGGCAATGCGATCACGCTGGACAAGACGCTGGAATACATGCACTTCGGCAAGATCACCTTCGACGTGGATGAACGCGGCGAAGTGGGTTTGCTGACGCGCAACATCAAGATCCAGGCCTCACCCGATGCCGAGCAGACCTTCTTCGGCGGCCACATCATGGCGATGGTCACGAGCAAGATGTTCGTCGAGGGCGTCGAGCTCAATCGCATGGGCCAGAACCTGCAGTTGGCGCGCTATCCGATCCACTGGCACCTGGTGGGCGATGCGCAAGGGCCAGTACATCAAGAACGCCTCCATTCACGACACCTACAACCGCTGCGTGACTGTGCACGGCACGAACTTCGTGCGTGTCGAGAACAACGTGACCTACAACATCGTGGGTCACTGCTTCTTCCTCGAAGACGGCATCGAGCACGGCAACGAGTTCGTGCACAACCTGGCCATCCAGATCAAGTGCCATACCTCCAAGGCCTGCGCGCCGACCAATCTCGCCCCAAACGGAGAGAACAGCTTTACGAACGAGAATCGCCAGGCCTACAGGACGGCCAGCTTTTCCGGCAAGGACACCCTGCTGCCTTCGGACAACACGGTGGCGGCTTACTGGATCACCAATCCGGACAACACCTTCATCGACAATGTGGCCGCCGGTTCCGATGCGAATGGTTTCTGGTTGTCGATGCCGTTGCACCCGCAAGGCGCGTTCCTGGACACGGACATCGCCAAGAACACCTGGCCACGCCGCACCAGGTTCCGCGAATTCAGGAACAACACGGCCCACTCCAACTTCGACGGGTTCATGTTCGATCGGAACATCAATGCGGAAAACATCTTCGGGTTGGCCGGCCCGTCGTTAATGCCCAGGGAAAACCCTGCTGACAACGAACAGCAAGAGGTTGGAGACACACTTCGAGAATCTCACCACCTACAAGAACCGCAATGGCGGCTTCTGGGGCCGCGGCGAGTTGTTTCTCGTCAGCAATCTGAAGACGGCGGACAATGCCATTGGGTACACGATGTCGACCGGTTCCATCGGCGATGACGTGTTTACCTCACGGGTGGTTGATTCGCTGTTCGTGGGGGAAACCGAGAACATCGGCAACCCCACAACGCCGGAGGAAATTGCCTACGGCCGCAGCCTGCCGAAACGGCTGATTCCCGATTTCCCGATCCGCGGCTACGAGTACTACGATTACCGTCTTGACGTGTGGAACACGACATTCGTGAATTTCCAGGACAACAAACAGCGCGGATCAGGAGCGCTTTCATGGCTGTTGTTTACGGGCGCAGGGGTTACCACCGAAAACACCGTCAAGGGTGCAAAGTTCGTCAATGCCAAGCCCGTGTACTTTCCGAAAATCGACCCCCGATTCGATAGTGACAACCGGGGTGCTGTGGCCTATCGGACCGCGGCGATCCACGATCTGGACGGCTCGACGACCGGCATCCCTGACTCCTATGTCCTGATCCACGACGGCGAGAACGACAGTGTCGCCACGGACGACACCTGCGAGATTCATCCCACCTGGAACGCCGCCGTGTGCACGGGTGATATCGGACGCATTCAGTTCGGCACCAGGAGGCCCGGACCCACAAGGGGTGCTGATCTTGCGCTGAAAGATGTTGCTTTGCGGTCAGCTGCGCCTGCGCCTGTGCGGGCAACTGCTCTTACGCCGCGCTGCTCCTGCAAAGCCAATTACCCTGAGCCGCAATGGCAAGGACTTCAAGATCACGGCCAACCAGAGCACTGTGCGCGCCGGTACCGAGATCCGTGTGAAGACCGAAAGACCGGAAGTTGCTATCGGTTTGACTGAAATGGCCAAAGACTCATGGGTCGTGTTCGAGCTGCCGGGTTTCGCCAACGCGGCCTCCGGGAAGCAGCAGGACAGCATCGACGCCCTGCGCAAGGCGACCGAGACTTCGTATTTCAAGGGTCCGGATGCCGTCTGGGTGAAACTGGTAATCCCGACCGCCCCCAAGGGCGTTGGCAGGGATCAGTTTGGCCCGTTGGACACTCAAACCAGCATTACGGTAAGCCGATAAGGTGGGGGTTGATGTCGTGAGTAGAAAAAATCGTTCGTTCCTCGTGGCCCTCCTTCCAGCATTGGTACTGGCCAGCGTGTCTGCTGTCGCCGCCACGAAATGGTCTGATCCTGCAAGCTGGCCGAACAACAAGGTGCCGGCCGCAGGCGAGAAGGTCACCATCGGCAGGGACAAGGATGTTGTGCTCGACGTCAGCCCACCGGCGCTGGGCGGCCTGTCCATCGATGGCAAACTCACTTTCTCGGACAACGCTGACCTGGAACTGACCACCGAGTGGGTCATGCTGCACGGGGAGCTGACCATCGGCACCGAAGCCAGTCCCTACGCACACAAGGCGACCATCACGCTCACGGATAACGTGAAGGGTGAAGACGTCATGGGAGGTATGGGGGATCGCGGCATCATGATCGCGGGCGGTACCCTGAACCTGCACGGTGATCGCACCAATACGTGGACCAAGCTGGGCAAGACCGCCAAGGCTGGCAGCGATTTGATTGAAGTTTTGAAGGCAGCCGAATGGCGTGTCGGCGACGAGATTGTCCTCGCGTCGACGGATTTCGATCCGCGGCAGGCCGAGCGTCGCAGCATTGCCGCCATCAAAGGCAACAAGATCACGCTCGACAAGAAGCTGGACTACATGCACTTCGGCAAGATCACCTTCGACGTGGATGAGCGCGGCGAAGTGGCCAACCTGACGCGCAACATCAAGGTGCAGGCATCGGCCGACGCGGAAACATCCTTCTTCGGCGGACACATTATGGCGATGCCCTCCAGCCACATGTACGTCGAGGGTGTTGAGCTCAATCGCATGGGCCAGAACCTGACGCTGGCTCGCTATCCGATCCACTGGCATCTGGTCGGCGACGCCAAGGGCCAGTACATCAAGAACGCCTCCATTCACGACACCTACAACCGTTGCGTGACCGTGCATGGCACAAACAACCTGCGTGTCGAGAACAACGTGACCTACAACATCGTTGGTCACTGTTTCTTCCTTGAAGACGGCATTGAGCACGGCAATCAGTTCGTGCACAACCTGGCGATCCAGATCAAGTGTCATACGAGCAAGCCCTGCGTGCCGACCAATCTCGCCGCAAACGGAGACAACAACTATCCGTACGAGAAACGCCTGGAAGTCAGGAAGATCAGCTTTGCCGCTAAGGACACCCTGCTGCCTTCGGACAACACGGTAGCGGCTTACTGGATCACCAATCCGGACAACAGCTTCATCGACAACGTGGCCGCCGGTTCCGAGGAGAATGGTTTCTGGCTGTCCCTGCCGGAGCATCCGCAAGGTCAGTTCGCGGGCACGGACCTCGCCAAGGCAATCTGGCCACGTCGCACCAAACTGGGGGAATTCAGGGGCAACGTCGCTCATTCCAACTTCGACGGGTTCATGTTCGACCGGAACATCGGTGTGGATAACACCTTTGGTCTGACCGGCAATTCGCACATGCCCACGGAAAATCCCGCTGACCCGAACAGCAAGGGCGTGGAAACACTGTTCGAGAATCTGACCAGCTACAAGAACCGCAATGGCGGCATCTGGGGCCGGGGCGAGGGCCACATCTTCCGCAACGCGAAGCTCGCCGACAACGCCATCGGGTACACGCATGCATCCGGCTCGAACGGCAAAGACCCCTTAACCTCACTGGTGGTTGATTCGCTGTTCGTGGGCGAATCCGACAACATCGGCAACCCTGTCACGCCAGAGGAAATCGCCTACAAGCGCAGCCTGCCGAAGCGCCTGATTCCCGACTTCCCGATCCGCGGCTACGAGTACTACGACTACCGTCACGACGTGGTCAACACCACGTTCGTGAACTTCAAGGACAACGACCGGCGCAAAACCGGAGCGCTTTCCTGGCTGATGTTCACGAGCTCCGGGGTCACCACGACCAACACCATCAAGGGTGCGAAGTTCGTGAATGCCAAGCCCGTGTATTTCCCGAAAATCGACAAGCGCTTCGACAACGACAACCGGGGTGGTGTGGCCTGGCGCACCGCGGTGATCCACGACCTGGACGGCTCGGTCGGCGGCAAGCGTGACTCTTATATCCTGATCAACGACGGCGAGAACGACAGCGTTGCCACGGACAACACCTGCAAGATTCAGCCAACCTGGAACGCCGCCGTGTGTACGGGTGATGTCGGACGCCTGTTCATGAACAAGCCCGGCGGCACCCTCGCTGATCTGGGTGCCGGGTCGCCCGTCACGCTGCGCCGCAATGGCAAGGACTTCAAGATCACGGGCAATCAGAGCAATGTGCGCTCCGGTACCGAGATCGAGGTGAAGACCGAAAGACAGCAGGTTTTCCTCAGTGTGAGGGAAATGGACAAAGGCTCATGGGTCATGTTTGAGCTGCCAGGTTTCACCGCTGCCGCATCAGGGAAACAGCAAGACAGCATGGACGCCTTGCGCAAGGCGAACGAGACCTCGTATTTCAGGGACAAGGATGCCCTGTGGGTCAAACTGGTAGTCACCGATGCGGACTTTCAAGGCCCTGTTGTCGAACCGGTTGGCAAGTTGGTTGCCCAGGCCACCATGACGGTGAGCCGGTAGGTGAAAACTTCGGCCGTCTACTTGGCTAGCGGCTGATTCCCGACGATTGTGACGAATACGGTCTTGCGCTCAGACGAAATATAAATGCGCATCTGCGAGAGCAAATCGATGCCGAGGTTGAATGGCACCACATTGAGGCAGCTTTCATAGCCTATTGCGCCGTTCATTCCTGCGGTGCCGGTGAGCTTGCATTTGCCTGGGCGCAACTGAACTGTTGTATCTGATATCCCGAGCCCCGGACCGGTCAGCGACATGGCGTGGAATACCTTGCGCGGGCTGCCATCTCCCGAATCCACCACTTTTACATCCGCCGAGTTCTCATCAAAACCAAAGAACTCGCGCGCTACATTGGCGTCGATGGTCGAGTCGCGCACACCACTCAACATGCCTGCCTCCACCCTCTTGCCGTTCAGCTCTAGGGTGAACACGAGCGCGCCAGCCGCATCGAAGCGCATCGGAAGTTTCGCTGCATCCGCGCCCCAGTAAACAGGAGAGCGATTCATGCAACGGAACGGTCTGAAAAGCTTCAATTGCCGCTCCGCAAGGTTCAGTTCCACGTCTACGTGCTGGAACAGCGTGGATCCGATCGTTCCGGCCAAAAGCCTGCCTTCCAACATCTGCGGACCCTTTGCGTCGGGTTGCGGACGGATGGGAGCGGCGCGAGCCGTGTAGCGGAAATCTCCAACCGTCATCCCTTCCAACTTCACAAAGTGCGTTATGCCAGAAGAGAAATTGCCAGTGCCATTTATGCGCATTGGAGTCAGGCCCAATGAGTTGACGGCCGACTCCAACAGAAAGGGCAATCCCGATCCCATCGACAGCGAGAAATACACTTCCCGACTGCCGATGGTCGCTGGCAAATACACCCTGCCATCTGGCGCGATATGCAGACGAACATCGGCATACAACTCCGGCTCGCAGTCCGCGGCTTTGGCGGCGAACGACTGGGATAAGGCGAGTAGCAATGCCGCGCTATTGAGGATTGCTCGACCGACCTTGGGGTGCTTTATCAATGCGCTCCCTCTTTGGAATGCTGGCTCTCGCGACGATACGGCAGGACGGCTGGGGCTGGCAACACAGTGGTCAACAAAGGATGTTGTCACTCTAATTACCGCTGGATTGCGCGGTTGTACTGCATCAGGTTATGAGTCTACATTTGTCGCATGTTTTCAAGGCCAGCACGTTTTGTCGCATTAGCACTGACTGCCGCACTTGCAGTACCTGGACTGGCAGTTCCGCGCCAGAAGTTTCCCTCCAGCGGAACGTGAAGGGGCTGACGATCACGTTGGAGCCGCAGCCCCGAGACTTGCCGCGGCTCCTGTTTGACTTTCGCCGACCCGGTTCTTATCGGCTGACCGCTATACTGGCTTGCAGATCCGTTGGACGAACAATCGGCAACGGAGGCTTGGTCACGACCAGTTTGACCCAGAGGGCATCCCCGCCCCTGAAATAAGACGTCGCGTTCGCCTTGCGCAATGCGTCCATGCTGGGCTGTTCCGTTCCGGAGGCTGCTTTGGTGAAACCCGGCAGCTCAAATATGACCCATGACCCCTGGTCCATTTCGGCCAGACTGAGAGAGACTTCCTGTCTTTCGGTCTTCACCAGGATCTCGGTGCCGGCACGCACAGTGCTCTGGTTGCCGGTGATGTGAAATTCCTTGCCATTGCGAACAAGCGCGATGGGCGCCTGCGGAGCAGGACGAGCGAACAGAGCGGCACGAGCGGCCGGAGCGAGCGGAGTGTCTGGACGATCTCCACCGATCGAAGAGAGCAAAGCGAACCGAGCGGTCCGAGTTTCGATATCGACTGTGCGCTGGAAGTTCTCCTCTGCTGTCCGAGAGATTCAGGCGACCGACATCACCCGTGCACACAGAGGCGTTCCAGGTGGGATGAATCTCACAGCTGTCGTCAGTGACGACGCTGTCGTTCTCGCCGTCGTTGAGCATGATGTGGGAATCGGGGATGCCGGTCACCGAACCGTCCAGGTCGTGGATCGACAGGGTCCGGTAGCCCACGCCACCCCGGTTGTCGTTATCGAATCTGGAATCGATTTTCGGAAAATACACCGGCTTGGCATTGACGAATTTCGCACCGCTGATGGTGCTTCCGGTACTGACCCCCGCGCTCGTGAACAGCAGAAAGGAAAGCGCTCCCGTTTTTCTCCGATCGTTGTCCTGGAAATTCACGAATGTCGTGTTCACCACATCATCGCGGTAATCATAGTATTCGTAGCCGCGGATCGGGAAATCCGGAATTCAGCGCTTCGGGCAGGCTGCGGCCATAGGCGACTTCCTCGGGCGTCGTGGGATTGCCGCTATTGTCGGTCTCGCCCACGACCAGCGAATCAACCAGCCGTGCATTGAAACCGTGCAGCTGCCGATGTCGCCAGCGGCCTGCGTCATGCCAATGGCATTGTCAGCGAGTTTCAAGTTGCTGTATACGAAGAGGTCGCCCCGGCTCCAGAGACCACCATTGCGGTTCTTGTAGCTGGTCAGGCTCTCGAAGTGCGTCTCCACCACTTCGCTATCCAGGTCAGCAGGATTTGCCAACGGCAGGAACGGGATGGTGGCCAGACCGAAGGTGTTGTCTTCGTAGATGTTCCGGTCGAACATGAACCCGTCGAAGTTGGAATGGGCCACGTTGCCTCTGAATGCGCGCAGCGGCGTTCGGCGCGGCCAGATGGTCTTGCTGACTTCCGAATCCTTGAACGCGCCTTGCGGGTGTTCCGGCAGAGACAGCCAGAAACCGTTCTCGTCGGAACCGGCCGCCACATTGTCTATGAAGCTATTGTCCGGGTTGGTGATCCAGTAGGACGCCACCGTGTTGTCCGAAGGCAGCAGGCGTCTTCCCGTGGAAGCTCATTTCCCTGTAGGCCTGACGATTCGCATACGTGGAGTCTCTCTCTCCGTTGGCGGCGAGATTCGTGGGCACGCAGTCCAATGTCGGATGACACTTGGTCTGGATTGCCAGGTTCTTGATGAATTCGTTGCCGTGCTCGATCCCGTCTTCGAGGAAGAAGCAGTGACCGACGGTGTTGTAGGTCACGTTGTTCTCGACGCGCAGGAAGTTCGTGCCGTGCACGGTCACGCAGCGGTTGTAGGTGTCGTGGATCGACGAGTTCTTGATGTACTGCCCCTGTGCGTCGCCGACCAGATGCCAGTGGATCGGATAGCGGGCGAGAGTCATGTTCTGGCCCATGCGATTGAGCTCGACGCCATCGACAAACATCTTGCTTCCGACCATCGCCATGACGTGCCCGCCGTAGAAGGACTGTTCCGCGTCGGCCGATGCCTGGAGTCTTGATGTTGCGCGTCAGCAGGCCGACTTCGCCGCGTTCATCCACGTCGAAGGTGATCTTGCCGAAGTGCATGTAGTCGAGCTTCTTGTCGAGCGTGATCGTGTTTCCGCTGATGGCGGCAATGTTGCGCCGCTCTGCCTGCCGGGGATCGAAATCCGTGGATGCGAGAACGATCTCGTCGCCGACGCGCCAGCCGGCAGCGTTCAGGACCTGGATCGAGGTGGCGCCGGCGTTCGCTGTGCTGGACAGCTTCGTCCAGGAGTTGGTCCGGTCACCGTGAAGATTGAGGGTTCCGCCCATGAGCATGATCCCGCGGTCCACGCGGTCCGTCGTTCCACCCACTCCACTGATGTCTTCGTCTTTGACGTTGTCGGTGAGGGTGATGGTCGCCTTGCGGGTGTGAGGGGCTTGGCTTCCGTGCCGATCTCCAACTCCCCGTGCACCATGATCCACTCGGTGGTCAGTTCAAGGTCCTTATTGTCCGCGAAGCTGAGCTTGCCGTTGATCGTCAGACCGTGCAGCGCCGGCGGAGCTGACGTCGAGGACCACTTCCTTGCCGGCGTCGATGGTGACCTTGTCGCCTGCGACGGGCACCTTGCGGTTGGGCCAGGTGGCCGGATCAGACCAGTTCGTCGCCTTGGCTCGCGCTCCAGGACTCTGGGCCTGCACGCGTGAATACGCCGACGAGAAGGAATGCCGAAAACAGCGAATAAAGCACGACTGACCGATTTGCCTTGCTCATGACCCACCCCCGAACTTATGAAAATGCCCCCGAAACCAGCCTCGAGAGGATAGCGCGAATCTCCGGCGCCCTTCCACGACAGTCAGGCCTGTGATGCCGGATCTCCCTCACAAACAAGGCCCCCGGGGCAGGCGCCGAGGGCCTTGTTCAGTTCGCGAAAAAAAAGTACTCCACGTTGCGCAACTACGTGGAAGAGCTGGGCCGGGAAATGGTGCAGGGCGCAACCGTCCGCCCCGTCGGCTTCCGATACGACAGCATCACCATCTGCGCGACGAAATGCCTATTCTTTGCGCCGCGAATCTTGCGGGCCGAGAAGTTCGGGTTGCGAGGATTTATTTGCTCTTGAGAGTGCTGGCAACACGCCTATAGGCTTCTCTAAACGGAATCCCTTCCTTCAACGCCAGCTCATACGCCTGATCCGCCGCATGGATGGCCGGATTCACCTTGGTCTTGATCGCCGCCTCATCGAACACCACCTCGGCCAGCGCCGCGGCCATGATGTCCAGAGTCTGGCCACAGACGTCGATTCCGCGAAACAGTGGAAACTTCAGTAGCTGCAGGTCGCGCTGGTAGCCAGACGGTAGCTTGGCAAAGATACCCAGTGCCTCCATCAGGCAGCCGTGCGCGGTAGCCGTCCTTCCGCGCACCAGCTCAAACACATCCGGATTGCGCTTCTGCGGCATGATCGATGAGCCGGTGGTGAACGCTTCGGGCAGCTTCACGAACCCGAACTCCTGCGTACAGAACAGCAGCAGGTCGCTGGCGAGTCTTCCCAGGTCCTGCATCGTCAGTGTGATCTCGAACAGCAACTGGCTCTCGGCCTTGCCGCGCGAGAGCTGCACGGAGGTCACGGGCACCTGCACGCTGGCGAAGCCCATTTCCTCTGCGGTTTGCTTCGCGATTCAGCTTCAGCGCCGGCGCGCCGTAACCGGCGGCCGAGCCCAGCGGGCTCTTGTCGATGCGGCGCAACGTGGCGCGCAGTCCTGCGGCATCGTCGCGCAATTCGTTGGCATAGCCACCGGCCCACAGCTTTACTGAGCTGGGCATGGCCTGCTGCATGTGGGTATAGCCGGGCAGGGCGATGTGTCCCTGCTGGTCGACCAGCACATCGAGCGCGGCGACCACTCGCTCCACGCCTGCGGCCAGCTCGTTGGCGGCATCCTTCAGGTACAGCCGCAGCGCGGTCAGCACCTGGTCATTGCGCGAGCGCCCCAGATGCACGCGGCCACCGGCGGGACCGATGCGGGCGGTCAGGTGTTTTTCGAGCGCCGTCTGACCATCCTCGTCGGCCAGCTCGATCTTCCACCTGCCTTTCTCATGCTCCATGCCGACGTGCGTGAGGCCCGCCTCGATGTTGATCAGGTCGCTTTCGATGAGCAGGCCGCGCGCATGCAGCATGCGGGCATGCGCGATGGAAGCGAGCACGTCGTACCGCACCAGCCGCTCGTCCAGCGCATGGTCCTCCCCGGCGGTGAACTGCAGCACGCGATCATCCAGCGGCGTGCCCTTGTCCCAGAGGCGCGACACGTTATGCCTTTACACCGTGTTGTTCGGCGGGCGACAGCGCCTTGGTGTCGCTGACGATCAGCGTGCCCATGCCTTCGTTGGTGAACACTTCGGTGAGGATGCTGTCGGGCGCGTCATAGGAGATCACGTGCACGCGGCGCACGCCGCCGTGGATGGCTTCCTCGATGGCCTTGACCTTGGGCAGCATGCCGTCCTTGATGGCGCCGGACTCGCGCAGCTTGGCCAGGCCCTTGAGGTCCGTGTACGAAATGATCGAACCCGCATCATTGACGTCGGCCAGGATGCCGGGCGCGCCAGTGCACAGGATCAGTTTCTCTGCGCCCAGCGCGGCACCTATCGCGGCAGCAACGGTGTCCGCATTGATGTTGAGCAGCACGCCATTCTTGTCCGCCGACAACGGGCTGACCACCGGCATCAGGCCATTGTCCAGCAGCTTGCGCAGGACAGAATCGCCCACCAGGTCGATGTCGCCGACGAGGCCGTAGTCGACCAGTTCGGACTCGACCTGCACCGGTGCGCGCCGCGTCGCCTGGATCAGGCCGGCGTCAACGCCCGAGACACCAACCGCATCGATGTCCAGTTCGCGGCAAATGCCCAGCAGGCGCGTGTTGATCAAGCCATTGAGCACCATGGAGGTGGCATCGATGGCCTTTTCGTCGGTGACGCGCCGGCCCTGCACCATGCGCGTGGGCACGCCCATGGCCTCGGTGACCTGCGTGAGCTGCGGCCCGCCGCCATGGACCATCACCACGCGGATGCCCAGGTAATGCAGGATGGCGATCTGTTCGACCAGCGCGCGAGTGGCCACCGGATCGCCGAACACGGCGCCGCCGGCCTTCACGACGAAGATCTTGCCCTTGTACATGCGGACATAGGGCGCAGCGCTGCGCAGGGCGCGGATGGTGGCGGACTTGTCGGAACTGTGCATGATCATGTTTCTTCGATTCCAGGCAGGTTAGGCAAGCAGGCGATGCAGCACGGCCATCTGCGCCGGCATGCGATTGTAGGCTTCGCGCACGACGACGCTGCGCGGGCCATCAAGCACGGCATCGGTCACGGCGACATTACGCCGCACCGGCAGGCAGTGCATGAAATGGGCATTGGCGTGCGCGTCAGCAAACCAGGAGTCGTTCACGCACCAGCCAGCGAGTTTCTCGCGCAGGCCGGCATCGGCCACGGCGTTGCCATAGTGCTTGGTCGAGCCCCATTCCTTGGCATACAGCACATGCGCGCCCGTGCAGCGCGGCGGCGCGGTCGGTGGTCTCCGTGAACGAGCCACCGGAGGCCTTGGACAGTTTCTCGGCCTTGGCGCGCAGCGTTGCCGGCACTTCGTACCCTTCCGGCCGCAGCACCACCACTTCCATGCCGCGCTGCGCGGCCATGGTCATGGTGGCGGCCGGCACGGCCAGCGGCAGTGCGCGCGGATGGTTGACCCAGGACAGCACGAACTTGCCCTGCGTGGGGACCTTCAGTTCATCCAAGGTCTTCCAGTCCGCCAGCGCCTGGCAGGGATGGTTCATCGCCGATTCCATGTTGATCAGCGGCTTATCCACCAGCGCGGCCATGGCCTTGAAGGTGGTCTCGGCCAGGTCGGCCTTGAGGTCAATGCCTTCGGCGAAGGCCCGGATGCCCAGTGCATCCGCATACGACGCCAGCACTGGAATGCCTTCGCGAATATGCTCGGCGCGATCGCCATTCATCACCGCACCCGTGCGTGTTTCCAGGTTCCATGTGCCCTGGCCTGGCGTGATGACGAAGGAACTGCCACCCAGCCGGGCCATGCCCGCCTGGAACGACGCCAGCGTGCGCAAGCATGGATTCATGAACAGCAGGCCCAGAACCTTGCCGGCCAGTGCCTGCGGCTCAGGGGATTTTTCCAGCTTCTGCGCCAGCGCGATTAGATCGCGCACGGCTGCCGGTTCCAGGTCTGCCAGGTCGATAAAGCGCTTCATATTCGCTTGAGCGCAGCGACCAGCAGGTCGACCTCAGCCTCCTTGAGGATGAACGCCGGCAGCAGCCGCAGCACGTTCGGATCGCCACTGGTGCCGGCGAGGATGTCCTGCTCCAGCAATGCCTTTTGCACCTGGCTGGCGGGTACCTTCGTGATCAGGCCGGTGAGGAAGCCGGCGCCCTGGTGGCCGGTGACCGGTCCCACGATGCAGGTCTTGCGGATGTAGGCGCTGACCCGCTGCACGTTGGCCAGCAGATCTTCGCGCTCGATGGCGTCGATACAGGCCTCGATGGCGGCGCAGGCCATGGGGCCGCCACCGAAGGTGGTGCCCAGTGCATCCAGCTTCACCGCATCGGCGGCCTTCTTCATCATCAGCAAAGCGCCGCAGGGAAAGCCATTGCCCAGCGCCTTTGCCGTGGTGATCATGTCGGGCGTTACGCCGTACATGTTGGCGCAGAAGGGGTGACCGACGCGGCCCATGCCACATTGCACTTCATCGAAGATGAGGATGGCGCCGGTCTCATCGCAGCGCTTGCGCACAGCCTTGAGATAGTCCGCGCCCAGGTCGAAACGCGCCGCCCACGCCCTGCACCGGCTCCACCACCACTGCGGCGGTCTTGTCCGTGATCTGGTCCAACGCGGACGCGTCGCGCCGCGGCAGGAACTTGACGTCAAAAGGCGTGCGCGGAAAGCCATACCACTTCTTGGCAGCGCCCCAGGTCAGCGCGCCCGCCGCCGCGGTGCGCCCATGGAAGCTCTGTTCCAGCGCCACGACCTCGGTGCGACCCGGATTGAGCGTGAACGCCATCTTGAGCGCGTTCTCGTTGGCCTCGGCGCCGCTGTTGATGAAGAACACGCTCTCCACCGGCAGGCGCGAGAACGCGATGAGCTTGTTGGCCGCGCGCGTGCGCACGTCCATGGGAATGGCATTGCTCTGGAAGTTGACGGCGCGCGCCTGCTCGCTCAAGGCCCGCGTCCAGGCCGGATGGCCATAGCCCAGTGCGGCCACGGCATGACCGCCATACAGATCGAGCACGCGGCGACCACCGGGGGATAACAGCCACACGCCTTCGGCGCGCGACACCTCGAGCGGGTACTGCGCGAATACGGGCGCCAGCGGATCATGCGCGGCGTGGGTGGGCTCCGTTTTGGCAGCCACTGCGTGGTTCGTTGCCATGTTCATTCCTTTTTCCCTTAAGTCCAGCCTGCTGCCGGTGCGGTAAGTCCCGCCGTTTCCGGCAGGCCCAGCAGGCGGTTCATCCATTGCATGGCGCCACCGGCGGCGCCCTTGTTGAGATTGTCGAGCACGCTCAACACGGCGATGCTGTTGCCGTCGCTGGCCACCGAGAGGCGCGCGTAGTTGCTGCCTGCCACGTCTTTCACGCGTGGCGGTTGCGCACTGACGCTGACGAATGGCGAATGCGCATAGAACTTCGCGAACGCCTCGACCAGCTCGGCCATGGCGGCGCCCGGCTTGGCCAGCTGCGCCTGCACGGTGACATGGATGCCCCTCGCGAACGGACCGGAGTGCGGCACGAAGGAGAACTTCGCATCCACGCCACTGGCGGCCTTGGCGCAGGCGGTGACTTCCGGGGTGTGCCGATGCGCCAGCGGGTTGTAGGCATACAGATCGCTGTGGCGCAGCGGATGATGTGTGCCTTCGACGGGCTTGCGGCCTGAACCGGTGCTCCCGGTGATGCCGGATACAAACAGCTGCGGCGTCGCCAGCCCTAGTTTCAGCAGCGGCACCGAGGCGAGGAGAATCGCGGTGGCAAAGCATCCTGGATGTGCCACGTGAGTAGTCGGTGATGTCGCCAGATGCTCGGGCACCGCGCAGGTGAACTGCGACAGGCGCTGCGGCGCGCCGTGCGCGTGCTTGTACACCGCCGCATAGGCATCGGCAGTGGAGTAACGATAATCCGCCGAGATGTCCACTACGCGCGGCTTGGTGCCGGCGCGCTCCGCAGCAGACAACAGCTTGTCGATCAGCGCCGCCGACGCGCCATGCGGCGCAGCCGAAAAGATCGCGCTCACCGGCAGGGTGGCCACCAGCTGTTCGATCTGCTCGATGGCTGCGAACTTCGTGTCGGGGTAGGCGCTGGCCAGGTGTCCAAACGCCTTGGCCACCGGCTCGCCAGGCTGGCTGTCAGAAAGAATCCCCGCGAGCCTGTAGTTGGGATGCCCCGCGATCAGGCGCAGCAGCTCACCGGCCACATAGCCGGTGCCGCCCAATACGATGGTGGGGATCGCGCTCATTCAGTTGGCTACCGGGGCCGGGAACTTCGCGCCCAATCCGATGCTGTCGATCACGCAGTCGCCCAGCGCCGCACCATTGCTGATGGCGTTGAACGCCTTCACCTGCATCTGCTCTTCGATGATATCCACGCCCACGCTGTTGTCCGTGGACGGCCCGGTGACCACCGATGGTTCGATGTGGAACCGCTCGCGCAGGATCTTGACGCCGCCCCAGGCCGCGACCGGATCGTTGGCCGACAGCACCACGCTGGTCATGGCCTTGCGGATGTCCTCGCATTCGAGGATGGCGTCGACGCCATAGGTGCCGATCAGGCCATCGCCCAATTCGAACACGATGCAATCGGGCCGGCGCGCGGCCAGCTCGGTCAGCATGGTGCGCGTCAGCGCCGGTCCGGTCTTGCCGGTGGTCGTGATGACGCCCAGGTCGGTGAAGATCAGCGCATTGCGCGCGCCAGAGTCTTCCATGGCCAGGATGTCACGCCGTAGCGAGACGCCCGTGGCCTTGAATACATCAACGATCAGGCCGCGATGTCGCATGCGCGACACGATGGAGCAGGCTGCCGCGGTCTTGCCGGCTTCCATGCAGGTGCCGGCCAGGGCCACCACCGGCACGCCCTGCGTGTCGAGCACGGCGTCATAGTCGAGCTTTCGGGAACCAGCCCGCGCCGGCACACCAATGCGCTCGCCCAGGAAGGGAAACTGCAGCACCACGCCCAGCACCTTGCAGTCAAAGGGCTTGCCCTTGTCCGGGTTGGCCGAATCGCAGATGCCCAGCACGCCGCCGATGTTGAGCATCTGGATGATGTCGCCGGCCTTGACCGATTTCGGCACATGTCCCGAATATCCAAACAGCGCGCGCCGCGGGCCCAGTGCACCCACGACGATATCCCCGCGCACCACCTTGGCCATGCGGCCGCTGGTCAGCTCCAGCGTGTTGTAGGTGGATTTGTTGGTCAGGATTTCCACGACCAGCACCACGCCTTCCTCGGCGGGAATCTCGTCGGAAATGCGCAGGTCATGCTTCAGCCCCAACGCCTGGGTTACCGAGCCGATCTTGTCCACCACTACCGTTCGCATCATCTCAGTCCTTCTTCTGCCGGGCCGCTTCGCCGGCCCGGCGGTGAAACACGCCGGTGAGGGCGACTATCTTCGAAAAGCCCAGCGCATCCTGCGGCGTCCACTCGCCCACGGATTCGCCGTACACGCCCTTGGATGCCGCCATCAACGAGTAGGGGGATTCGACGCCCTCGATAAAGCACTGGCCGGGGCGCAGCAGCACGTACACCTCGCCGGTGACGCGCTCCTGCGATGACAACAGCAGCGCCTCGATGTCGCGGCACACCGGGTCCAGCAGCTGGCCTTCATGCACCAGGTCACCGTAAGGCCCGGACACCAGCTCCTTGATCCGCTGTTGGCGCGGCGTCATCACCAGCTTTTCCAGCTCGCGATGTGCGTTGAGCAGAATCTCGGCCGCCGGGGCCTCGAAGGCCACGCGACCCTTGGTGCCGATGATGGTGTCGCCCAGGTGAATGCCCCGGCCGATGCCGTATTCGGCGCCGATGGTCTCCAGCCGCTCGATCACTTCCACTGGCGACAGCCCCTTGCCGTCGAGGCCCACGGGGCGGCCCTGTTCGAAGCGGATCGTATGGTGCGAGGGCCGGGCCGGATTGCTGAACGCGTCCTTGGACAGCACCCAGGCGGAATCCGGAATGCTGCCCTTGGAAGTCAGGGTCTCGGTGCCGCCGATGGTCACGCCCCACAGGCCGCGGTTGATGGAATACGCGGCGCCATGCGGCGGCACGGGCAGGTTGCGTGCCGTGAGGTAGTCGAGCTCTTCCTGGCGCTTGAAGGCCCGGTCGCGCACGGGCGCGAACACCTCCAGGTCCGGGGCCAGCGTGCGCAGGGCCACCTCGAAGCGCACCTGGTCATTGCCCGCGGCGGTACAGCCGTGGGCGATCATGTTGGTGCCCAGCTCGCGCGCCACGCGGGCAATGGTCTGCGCCTGCATCACGCGCTCGGCACCCACGCACAGCGGATACATCTGGCCACGGCGCACGTTGCCCATGATCAGGAAGCGCAGCACCTGCTCGAAGTAGTCGGACCGGGCATCGACCTGGTGGTGGGCAATCGCACCCAGCGCCAGTGAGCGCTCATGCAGGGTCTTGGCCGCCGCGGCATCGATGCCGCCGGTGTCCACCGTGACGGTGATGACCGGCCGGCCGGTGTTCTCGGCCACCCACGGCACCAGGAACGAGGTGTCGAGGCCGCCCGAATACGCGAGGACGATGGGCTTGGCGCCCGCATAGATAGTTCAGTCATGGTTCAGACCCGGAAAACGGAGTGGAGGCGTTCGGTAAGGCGCTGCTGTGCCGCGGCGTCCTGGGTAGCAACGAAGATGGTGTCGTCACCGGAGATGGTGCCGACAACCTCGGGCCAGTGGGCCTTGTCGATGGCCACGGCAACGCTGGCAGCGGCACCCACGGTGGTGCGCACCACGGTGAGGGAGCCACCGGCGGTGCGGATTTCGCGAACGAACCTCGCGATGGCACCGAAGCTGCCTTGTGCGTTGGCCACTTCATCACCCGGGGGCAGGTAGCGTCCCTGGGCCTTGAGCACGCCCAGCTCGCGCATGTCGCGGCTGATGGAGGACTGCGTCACTTCGAACCCGTCCTGCTGCAGCAGCCGCACCAGGTCCGACTGGCGGCGCACGCTACCGTCGCGCAAGTGGCGCAGCAACGCGCTGCGACGCTCGGCGGTGTGGTGGTCTGTCTGCATAATAATTCACACTATATGCATAAACAGCCAACGATTCAAGCCCGGTTTGGCTGGGTCAGGAGGCGCCGCTGGCCTGCACCAGGCAGGCCGCAGCCTCGCGCGCTGCCTCGGCAGCCCCGCCATTGCCTTCCATCTGGCTGGCCACCGCGGCCCCGTCATAGAGCAGTACCAGCTGCCGGGCCAAGGCTGCCGGGTCACGCGCGCCAGCGTCGCTACTCAGTTGCTGCAGCAGGTTGCGCAACCACTCGCGCGACTGGGCGCACACGCTGCGCACGCTGTCCTCGGCGCGCAGCTCGGCATTGGCGCGCACGAAGGCGCAGCCGCGATAGCCGCTATTGGCAGCGGTTTCACGCATGTCGTCGAAGAGGCTGAGGATCTTCTCGCGCGCGGACGCCTGCAGCGCAAGTCGGGCAGTGACCCGTGCCACCCGGGCCTCGTGGCGCGCGGTGAGGTAGGCGCGGATCAGCTCGTCCTTGCTGCCGAACGCGTTGTACAGCGAGGCCTTGGCCACCCCGGCCCGCTCGATCACCCGGTCTATGCCCACTGTGTTGATGCCTTCCTCGTAAAACAGCTCCTGGGCGGCGGCCAGCAGCCGCTCACGGGCAGAAACCTTTTCCAGAACAAGGGGTTTGGTATGCATGGCATTTCTCCTGTTGACGATACTAGACCGATCGGTATACTGCAGTCCAGTAGTAGACAGAACGGTCTACTCAGTACTGACAGGGAGAGATTTATGAGATCGAGCAAGTCCGGGTTGAAGCTGTCGCCGGGGATCGCCTTTTTCCTGATGGCGTCGATCACCGTGACGTTCATGGCCTCGGCCAGTGCGCCGATGCCCCTGTATCCGCACTACCAGTCCCAGTGGGGATTCAGTTCGCTGGTCATCACCGTGATCTTTGGCGTGTATGCGCTGGCGGTATTGGCGGCGCTGCTGGTCCTGGGACGCCTGTCGGACCATGTCGGGCGGCGGCCGGTGCTGCTTGCCGCCATCGCAATTCAAGCATCTACCATGTGGCTGTTTGCCCATGCCGATGGACTGGCGGCGCTGCTGGCGGCGCGTGTGATCCAGGGACTGGCCACCGGCGCGGCCATCGCTGCGGTCGGCGCAGGCTTGCTTGATCTGGACAAGGGTCGCGGCGCGCTGGCCAACGCCATCACCACGCCCATCGGCACCGCGCTGGGCGGCGTGGTGGCCGGGCTGTTTGTGCGCCTGTTGCCGGCACCGGCTGAGCTTATCTACCTGGTGCTGGGTGCGGTGATGCTGCTGCAGGGCCTGGCGCTGCTGTGGATGCCCGAGACCACCCACGTTCGCGCCGGCGCGCTGGCCTCCCTGCGCCCACAGTTTGGCTTTTCCGCAGGGATACGCGCGCCGCTGCTGCGCGCTGCGCCGGTCATTGTTGCCACGTGGGCAGTGGTCGGGTTTCTCGCCTCGCTGAGCCCGGCAATCGTCAAGCAGCTGCAGGGAACAAACTCCGCGCTGCTCAGCGGGTTGGCAATGTTCGTGACGGCCGGCAGTGGCGGCGTCGCCATCCTGGTGTTGCAAAAATGTGCGCCTCGGGATGCCATGCGCATCGGCGCGCAGGCCCTGGTAGCCGGCGTGCTGGTCATCGTGGCTGGCCTGGCGCTGCATTCGACCGCGCTGTTCTTCACTGGCCTGAGCATCACCGGCGTGGGTTTTGGCACCGGTTTCCAGGGCGCTGTGCGCAGCGTCGTCAGCCAGGCGCAGGTCAACGAGCGCGCGGGCGTACTGTCCGTGATCTTCGTCATTGCCTATCTGTCGATGGGCCTGCCTGCCATGGGTGCTGGCTACCTGCTGAGCCAAGGCGGCAATCTCTCCAGCGTCACTACCGGGTTCGGCGCCGTCATCGCCGTGCTGGCACTGCTGCCGTTGACGCCGCCGCTTCGTTGGCCCGCCGCGTTTCGCGGTGCCCCTTTGACTTCGATAAGGAGAACACTGTGAATTCACCAGTCGTATTGCTAACCGGCAGCCTTACCGGCATTGGTCGGGCCTCGGCCCTGGCGCTGGCGCGCGAAGGCGCGCGTCTGGTCGTCTCCGGCCGCCACGAGGAAACGGGCCAGGCGCTGGCCAAGGAGCTGCGCGCCACCGGAACCGAGGCTGAATTCATTCGCGCGGATGTGCGTGACGATGCCCAGGTGCGCGCCCTGGTCGACAGCACGGTCGCGCGCTTCGGCAGGCTGGACGCGGCCGTCAACAATGCAGGCACCGAAGGCACGCCTGGTCCGGTGACTGACCAGACCGCCGCAAGCTATGCGGCCACGTTTGATACCAACGTGCTGGGCGTGCTGCTGAGCATGAAGCATGAAATCCGCGCAATGCAGCAGCAGGGCAGCGGCAGCATCGTCAACATTTCATCCGTGCTGGGCAAGGTGGGCACAGCCGGCGCAGCCGTCTATGTCGCCAGCAAGCACGCAGTGGAAGGCCTGACCAAATCCGCCGCGCTGGAAGTGGCGTCACTGGGTATCCGCGTCAATGCGGTTGCGCCGGGACCCATCGACACCGGCATGCTCGATCGCTTCGCCGGCGGAGCGCACGGCAAGTCGCGTATGGCAGCGCACGTGCCACTGGGTCGCGTGGGCAATCCCGAAGAGGTCGCGGCGGCAGTGGTCTTTCTTGCGCTGGGTAATTCCAGCTTCGTGACTGGCCACTCGTTGTCCGTGGACGGTGGCGCGGGCGCGGATTGACCGGCTGGCCGGTGCTACTGGTACAGGACCTGCGCCCGCAGGTCCTGGCCCACGATGGCGGCGAACTTGCGCAGCTCAATTGAATCGGCGTTGGTGCACACCACGTGCGGATACTTTGCTTCCAGCCTGCGGGTGATGACCAGCTTGTTGTCCTGCTGCGTGTAGCTGGACGCGTAGCCGACCAGTGCAGTGTCGATTTTGGCTGGATGCGGCAGGTTCGAAATCTTGAAGTCCGGTGGCAAGGTCAGTTCCACCTGCTCGTCAAATGAACCGCTGAGGCAGGGGAAATCGAGCTTGCGTTCCTGCTGCATGATGAACCCGACCAGCGCGCCCAGGTCCCCCGGGGGCCGGATTCCGTACACGCCGGTCAGCGCGCCGGGACCGGGCAGGGTCACGCGCGATGGCACCTTGAACTGCGCCTCCATCGATACCGGCTTGGTCAGGTCACGCATGTCGCCGATGGTCAGCGTGGCCTCGCCGGCCTGGCCGGCGTTGGACAGCAGGCGCGGGCCCACCGAGGCAAGCTGCGCCGGAGGAATGGACCCGAGCGTGGCCCGGAACAGCGGCTCGTAGATTCCCGTGGCCTGGATGCGATTGGTGCCGGTGACGGTGCCGTCCGCAGACAGCGTCGCGACGGTGCGCAGCACGATCGTGTCCGTGGCAGGGCTCGACACCGGCAGCGTGGTCAGCACGGGCTTCAGGTCAATGCCGCCGGCGATGAGCGCGCGCTTGCCCATCAGCCCATCCGGCAGTACGCCGAATCCCGCAAAGCCGGAAGTGGAGTCGACAAACAAGTTGAAATCCGGCAGCCACGTGATGGCGTGGTTGAACGCGCTGATCACCGGGGTGTCCGGCAGCGTGTACCGGTTGCTGGCATTGACCAGCACCGGGGCACTGCGGATGCCCTTGGCACCCAGCAGCGCGGTCATCAGCGTGGTCTTGTCCTTGCAGTCGCCGTAATGCACGCTGATGATCTCGTCAGCCGTGTGCGGCACGTAGCCGCCCGCGCCCATGAACAGTGCCACGTAGCGGATGTTGGCGCTGACCCAGCGATAGATGGCCTCGGCCTGGGCGCGCTTGGCGTCGGCCCCGGTGCCAGCCACGCGTTGGGTAATTTCGTCGGCCAGTTTCTGCACTGCTGGCGTGACTTTCGCCGCCGGCGCGGCGCCGATCATGTACGCGGCGGCCAGCGCCGGATAGTCCTTCAGCGTCGACACGCTGATGCCGGGGCTGAAGTCCTCGACGCTGACCGAGCCGGGCTCTGCGATCAGCGGCGGCGTCCCGGTGTAGGTCCAGTGCCATTCGCGAGTGCCTGGCTTGGTCGCCTTGACCTCGCCGCCGGTAACCCCCTGTGCAGACACATACAGCGCCAGCTTCTGCGGCGCGCGCACCGTCATGGTGGCGCCCTTGTAGTCGACAAAGCGGCTGAACAGGCTGTGCACGGAAAACACGCCCGGCAGCTGCGGCTTCAACTGGGTGATCGAGTAATGCAGCGTCAGCACCGCGCCCACTTCGACCTGCGGAAAGACCACCGACTTGAGCTTGTAGTCGCTGAAGGTCGGTGCGCCAGCGCTGGCCGGCAGCTGCTGGGAAATGATCTTGTCTGCCGGCACGTCGATGCGGGTACCGTCCTTGGTCGTGGTGTAGGCCTCGATGATTTCCAGCTTCTGCATGGACTCGCTGAAGGGCAGGGCGAACTGGCCCGCCTGCATGACTGCCTGTTGCTCATCGATGCGCCGGCTCAGGCGACCGTCGACGACAAAGCTACCGTCGGGGTTGACGTCATAGACCTCGTCTTCACTGAGCACCGTGAAGGGGGCCGCGACCACCGGCGCGCCGGCCAACACCAGCACGGCAACCAGGGCCGACCGCATCAACACAGATGGCATACAGGGCATGAGTCGTCCTTGCGCCGCGGTTGTCAGATCCTATGAAGCTGTACTGCCGCAGGTCGCGTTAGGTGCCAGTCCAGCGATTGCCAGCGCTTGCTCGCATGTTGCCTCAGCAGCAGCGCCAGTAATACTGCAATACCCAAAATCGCCGGGGCGATAACCGGTGATATACCCCTGGAGTGCGGCGGCATGAGGATCATCTGCGCGATCCAGCCCAGCCCCAGGACAATGGCACCTGCGATGCGGCCGGCGGTCCAGCCGCGCGTCAGGGACATCCCGAAATAGAATAGGGCCAGGGCACAGGACAGTTGCGTCGCGACGTAGACCGCGGTTTGCGGCGCCAGGTCCGGCCGCACGGCGATGGAGTACCCGGTGAGCACGAAAGTGCCGCCCAGCATCATCAGCCCGGCCGCCTGCAAGGTGGTGCGTTCGGTCAGCAGGAACAGGCTGGCGCGGTCCACGCCGGCGCGCAGCCACAGCAGACGGGCACGCCGGGTCGCCATGGCAGCCAGCGCGGCGGCCAGCCACGAAAACAGGTTAAGGAATACCACCGGCAATGGAAACGAACCAGGTGCGTTGGTGGCGTGCGGGAATCGTATCAACAGTAACGCCACTGCCGACATCACCAGGCCCGGCAGCACAAAGCCGGTCAGCGATGCCGTGCCCAGCAGGTAGGCCCTCGTGGCCACGGCGCGCGACTGGTCGCGCGCGTCCAGCAACGGGCTGATGCGGTCGCCGGGGACGTTGGCGCCGAAACCCAGCAGCGCCGCGGTGTACGCCCCCCAGCCAGGGCGTCCTACCTGGTGCGTGCGCAGATACCACAGGGCGAATGCCAGCCAGCAAGCAGCGCCCACCGAAGCCAGGACCAGCGGCGGGGAGTGCAGCGCGCGCAGCAGTTCCCACTGCCGGTAGCTGATGGTCACGAAGACGACGAACAGGGCCACCCTCAGGAAGCGCGAGGCACTGGCAGCGAAGCTGCACACCCAGCAAATGCTGGCGATACCCCACACCGCCAAGGCCAGTTGCGTCGGCGCGATGGCGGTGGCAGCACTGAGCTGGCCCAGCCCGGCGCGCGACACGGTCCACGCTGCGACCAGGCCAATCGCCATCATCACGCACACCGCAAGCAAGGCCGCGGCCAGCATCTTCCAGCGCGCACCAGGCCGCAGCTGCAGCAGGCTGCGTCGTGAGCCGTAGCGCATGGACGCGCCACCCACCAGTAGAGGCCCGAACACCACCAGCACGGCACCGAGCAGCGCCGCGATTGCAACGGCCGGCCCCGGCACCAGCAGGGCGCCGGCCAGCAGCGCCACACCGGCAATCGACAGCCATTTCTGCAACGGTGCGAGGGAGAAATAGGTCAGGGCGATGCGCAGTACCGCACTCACGCATGTATCTCCAGGAATACGTCCTCCAGGCCAAGACCCTCGCGCTGGATGGTGGCATCCAGCCTCGCGGCCAGCGCGTCGGTCTCGGTTGCCGACAGGTCACGCACCGCCGCAGTGGCGCTGCGTCCATCGTCGCTGCGCCGCAGCGACAGGCAGCGGGGAATCTTCAGGTCATCGGGCAGTGCACCGCGGCCCAGGATGTGCAGCCTGACCACCGATTCCTTGAGCTTGTCGGTGTCGCCATCCCAGATCAGCCGTCCATCCTTGAGTATCCAGATGCGATTGGCCACGCGCTCCAGGTCCGAGACGATGTGCGTGGAAAAGATGATCGCGCGCGTGTTGTCCGCGGCGATTTCCAGCACCTGCTGCAGGAACCGGCGGCGCGCCACCGGATCGAGGCTGGCGACCGGCTCGTCGAGTACCAGCAGGTCCGGGTGATTTCCCAGCGCCAGCAGGGTTGAAAGTTTTTGCCTCTCGCCTCCGGACAGCGCATCCGCGCGCCGATCCAGCGGTACTTCCCAGTCCGTGGCCAGGCGCGCCAGCAGCTGGCTGTCCCAGCGGCTGTAGAACGAACCGGTCAGTGACAATTGACGCCGGCCGGTCAGGGTCGGAATCAGCTCGTCCTGCTGGGGCACATAGCCGATGCGTTGCTTGGCTGCCGAGGAGAGACGGGTGCTGTCGTCGCCCAGCAGCGCGCAGCTGCCGCTGGTGCGCAGCGACAGGCCCAGCAGTGTCTCCAGCAGGGTGGTCTTGCCCGCACCGTTCTTGCCGATGACGCCCACGACATCGCCGGCACGCACCTGCACGCTGATGTCGTCGAGGATGACCCGGTCGCCGATGGTCTTGCCCAGATGCTGGGCGCTTGCTGCTATATCGCTCATCGCTTGGCTCCCAGTTTCTTCTTGAGTAGATCGATGACGTCCGATTCGTGCAGCTCCAGCTGCTGTACGGACAACGCCAGTGTCTCGACCTGCGGCTCGATCTGCTTCAGTCGCGCGGCGATGCTTGACTGGTTGCGGCGCAGCGTCGCCACGGTCATGGGCTTGCCGCGCCGTCGCTCCAGTGTTCCCTCCGCCTCCAGCAGGCTGTAAGCCTTCGAGATGGTCATCGGATGCACGGTGTGTTCCTGCGCCATCTCGCGCACCGATGGCAGCTCGGTGCCGGGGCCCAGCAGGCCGCTGGCCACCAGGCGCCGCACCTGGTCGATCAGCTGCTGGTAGATGGGGACGCTGGAATGGGGATCGAGTATGAACATATGTATCCGTGTGTACTAGTACTATAGTACACATGGATCCGCGCCGGCAAGCCGCGTTTGGTGCGCGGCGGCGCAACCGTGACGCGCGCCACTATTTGCGGATGGTGTACTCGAGGTCGGCGCTCTGCGCCTTGCCGGACTCGGTCTTGAGCGTCCAGCGATCGCCAATGGTGTAGCGCAGCTTGACCGTGTTGATGGCCTCGGCGAGGCTGATGCCATAGCTGATGTACAGCTTGTCCGAGAGGTAGCGGCCGAACACCAGGGACGTGTCGTTGCTCAGGTCGGTCTCGATGCCGACGTCCTCGATGCCGACCTTGTTGCCGTACTGCTGCGCCAGGATCGCGCCCCCCTGGGCCAGCAGCGCGCTGCGCTGCGCATTGGACCCGCTGCTGGACTGCACGCTGTCCAGCGATCCGCCAGCCAGGATCAGGGTCGCGATCTGCTGCTGCGGGATGGAAGGCTCGGAGAAGAAGGTCATGCGCTGGGAGCGCAGGGTGCCGCGCACGTTGACCCCGGCGATGATGTCGGGAAATTCCTTCTGTGCCCGCAGGTCTATGCCCGGATCATTGACCGGGCCATTGTTGAATATCAGCCGTCCGACCTTGACGTCGAGGCGCCGGCCCAGGGCCACGAACTTGCCTTCGGCGATGTTCAGTTCACCCTGGCCGCGCGTGGTCTGGCCTTCGTCGGAGCGCACTGTGATGCTGCCGCCGAGCCGCGCGGTGAGGCCGAACGCATCGATGTTGACCTGATCGCCCAGTACCAGCTTGAGGTTGCTGGCCACGATCCAGCGCTTGTTGGGATCCACCGGCGGCGCGCCCACCAGCACTTCATCATCGGAAGCCAGCACGGCATTGGTCAGGTCCGCTGGCTTCAGGCGCGCGTAGGGAATGACCACCTCGCCCGTGGCGTCGATGCGGCGCCCGGCCAGCTTGAAGTCGAGCCGCGGCGAGGCCTCGATGCGTCCCTCCGGCACGTTGACCACCCGCAGCCGATCGCCCTCCACATGCAGGGAGCCATAGGGCTCGCGATTGCGCCACGCCAGGTTGCCGTTGAATTTGGCCGTGCCATCGCCAAATCGCGACTGGGCTGAGATCTCGAGGTTCGCGGCATTGAACTTGGCGTCCAGCGACAGGTCACGCAGGACCAGGTTGATCTGGTACACGTCGATCTGTGCATCGCGCAGCTGCAGCTGGCCGTTGATATCGGGATTGCCCAGGGTGCCACCGATGCTGACGTTGGTGCTGAGCCGGCCGCTGGCACGATCGATGGTGCCAAGGAAGATGTCCAGGACACCCAGCGCATCGGTGGTGGCAACCAGCGAACCCTTGACCGGATAGTCCGGCCAGTCGTCGCCCGTACGCTGTCCGGCCAGTTCTGCCTGGATATTGCCGGAGGCGCCGGCATCCAGGTTGATCTTTGCCGCATAGGAATCCGTCGTGGCGGTGGCATCCACGTGGCCTGTGCCCAGTGCCATGCGCTCCTCGCGGCCGTTGTCCAGCGTCTGGACCAGCAGGGCATCGCGCAACTCGGCGTGCAGTTCGCCGGTGGGGTCCTGGTCCTGCCCCCCGGCCGCCTTGCCGTTGATGTTGAGCGTGCCGTCATAGGTGATGTCCTGCGACAAACCGGCGGTCAACATGTGCAGCGGCAGGGACGTGGCCGAAAAGCTGGCATTCCAGGTGCCGCTGGCAGCCCGTTGGGCACTGACGCACAGCCTTTCCTGTTCACCCTTGAGGCACAGGTCGCGGGTCAGCAGCGAATTGGCACTGAATTGCACCGGGGCCGGTGCGTCCAGCGCCAGCTTGATATGGCGGGCCGACTGGTCCGACGAATCCGAATGGATGTCCATGGTCTGGAACTGGCCCTGCCAGAGGTTGTCATGCACGGTGCCCTCGGCGGTCACGGACAGGCGCACCGGATCGGCGACCAGGGCCAGCGTCAATCTTTGCTCGGCATTGGTTCCGTCCAGCCCCAGCCGCAGGCTCTGCAGCACGCGCGAACCATACTTGAGGCCCGACAATTCAATCGTGCCTTCGGTTTTGCCGTCGCTGCCGGGCTCAATGTCGACGTCGGCATTGAGTCCGGCCAGTTCACTGCCGTGCCACTCGAAGCCGGTGCCCTTGGCGTTGAGTTGCAGCAACAGGTGTCCCTGCTGGGTCGCGTAATGTCCGTGCGCCGACACCTGGCCGCGCGCCTCGGGGTCCAGCAGGCTCAGGTCGTCGGCATCCACCGTGAAGCTCAGATCCGGAGCCGCACCCAGGTTGCCATTGAGTACCAGGTGGGTCTTGCCGAAGCGCAGGTTGATGGCCTTGAACTGCCAGGTGTCGCTGCCTGCAGCGCGCAGGATTTGCCCGGTGCCAGAGGCGCTTTGGCCACGCAACGTGCCGGCAACATTGTCGAAGGCCAGGTCCAGCGCCGCGCGGTCGCCAAACGGGGCGCCACTGGCGTTGAAGGCGAACGACAGCTTGCCCGGCAGGTCCTGCCGCACCAGCGAGGGATCCACGCCGTGCGTGTGGCCGACCACGTGCCAGCTTTGAGCCGGACTCCAGCGCACTTCGCCGGCCAGGTCCGCGCTGCCGTGCAGCACCAGCAGGTCCGCGCGCTGTATCTGCAATGCGTCATTGGCCAGCGTGCCACTGAACTTGGCCTGGAACAGCGGCACCGGGTCCACCAGCACCTCACCCTGGCCCTCAAGCTTCCACGGCCGGATGCCCTGCAGCTTGAGGCTGCCGCGCGGACTCTTGAATGCGGGCTTGGCAGTGCCCAGGGGCCAGCGAAAATCGGTCCATTCCCCGGCAAGGTCCAGCGCCGGGCCGCCGTCCACGACCTGCACCGTGCCGGTGGCCGTCAAACGCGCGCGCGAGGGTGGATGCACGATGACCGAGCGCCGGATCTGCAATTTTTGCTGCGCGTAGGCGCCTGCGAAGTCGACGGTAAGGGGCCCGGCCGCCAGTCCCTTGGGATCCAGCGCGCCTTGCGCGGCAAACCCCCCCTGGTCTGCCTGGACCTGCAGATTGCCGGAGATCAGGCCCAGTGCATTGCCGCCGCCAAACGGCTGCAGGTCGAAATCGCGCACGTCTGCGGCGCCGTGGAATTTCCAGCCCGCGGTCAACGCCAATAGCGCGCCCTTGACGACGGCATGGAACGGGCGATCGATGGTCACGGTCATGGGCAGGTTGTCGAAGCTGCCGTCGAATTGCGTGCTGGCATGCCATTCGGGCTGGTGCGGCATGCGCCAGACCACATCCAGGTCGCCTTCCAGTCCCCAGGGATTTTCCGCCAGCATGCGCCCCGAGGCTTGCAGCAGTGCGTCCTGGAACTGCAGTTGCACGCGATGCACGCGCAATTGCTTGGCGTACACGGTGGCCGCGCCCGACACGTTGGTGAAGTCCACTGCCGCGCCATTGGGCGCCGTGACCACCACCCGGCCGACGCGTGCGTCGGCGGCATCGATTTCCAGCAGGCGCGGCAGGAAGCGTGGCTTGCCGCCACCTTCGGCCCCTTCGACGTGGTGCGCGGTCACGCTCACCGTTTCCGCGCGCAGCTGCGGCAAGCTGATGCGCTGTACCAGCAACGGCGCGAACAGCAGGTGCCCCTGGACCTTGGTGATGACAATGTCGGAATACTTGCTCTCGATGCGCACGTACTCGGCCGAGAAGCCCCGCACCAGCGTGCCGCGCACGCCGCGCACCGTGACCGTGACGATGCCCATGTGTCCCAGCCGCTGCGTGACCATCTGCAGGCCGGATTCGGTGGTGGCCACCAGGAACAGCAGCACCGATGGCACCAGTACCAGCAGTGCGACCAGCAGCAACAGCAGTTTTCGATGCAGTCTCATAGCTTGGGCGAGATGTTGAGATGCAGGCGCGGACCGCCATTGGTGGACAGAGGTTGCGCGATGTCCAGCCCCAGGGACACCACCGGCAGGCGATAACGCACGCCCACGCCGACGGAGTATTCCATCGGATCGCCAAACTTGTTGAACGCATTGCCGATGTCGAAGAACAAGGCCGCTGCCAGGTCATGGGGCAGGTCCCGGGCCACCTCCAGGCTGCCGGCCAGCAGGTAGCGGCCGCCGGTCTTTTGCAGCTTGGTCGTGCCATCGGTCTGCAACACCGGTTCCTCGGGGACAGGCTGTTGTAGGCGAAGCCGCGCACGCTGCGGTCACCACCGGCAAAGAAGCGGTAGATGCCGGGCAGGTCCTCGAAATTGCGCACCAGGGAAGCCCCGACTTCCGCGCGCGTCAGCAGGTGCCAGCGATCGGCGATGTCGAATACCCGTTCTGACTGCGCATGCAGGCGCAGGAAATCCGAGTCCGAACCCAGCGCGGCCGACGAGCCGATCAGCTCGATGAAAAAGGTGCGACTGAACAAGTCCTCCCCCAGGAAGCCTTCGGGCACCTTGGCCAGCGCGATGCCCGGGACCAGCAGGTTGCTGATGCTGGTGGTCGCACCGGTGATGGTTTCGGTGCGCGTGGCGGCCAGCGAATACACGTACTGCCATTTGCCGTGCACCCGGGTAATGCCTGGCTGCACGGAGTATTCCCGGGTATCGATGTCGCTGAGCTTCTCATCGTCGACCAGGGCCTCGATGGAAAACTTCTCCAGCGCCGGGTCGCCGATGGGGATGTCGTAGCGCGCATCGAATCTCTGCGTGACGGCGGAAGCCTTGAGTTCCACGCGCAGGCGGTGACCCCGGTCATTGACGCGGGTGTCGGTCCACCCTAGCGTGCCACGCACGGAAGTATCCGTGCCATAGCCGCCGGCAATGGTGAAGGTGCGCTTGGCCTGGGTTGCCGTGATGGTGACCGGTACCGTCAGGGTATCGGGGTCCGGATCGCCAGGGGTGACTTCGACCGAGGCGAAATACAGGCTGTCGTCGAGCGCGAACTGGGTGCGCAGCAGTTGCGTGGAACTGTAGGTATCCCCTTCATGGAAACGCAGGAACCGCCGCACCAGTTCCGGGCGGATGACGGCCTGGTCGATGTTGATGGCGCCAAACCGGAAGCGCGGCCCGGTGTCCAGCAGCAGGTCGATCTGTGCCGAGTGGGCGCTGACGTCCACCGGGATCTCGCTGCGCACCAGGTGCGCGCGCAGGTAACCGTTGGCCGCGGCGGTGCGCGTCAGGTTGCCCTTGACCTGTTCGTACAGGCCGTGATGCAGGCGCATGCCCGCACGCAACTCCGTCTGGTGGCGTGCTGTCTCGAACACCGGGTCATCGGCGCCCGGGCCCTGGACCTGGACACTGACCGAGGTAATCATCACCGGAGCACCGGGTTCGATGGCGATCTTCACCCGCCATTCATGCGCAGCGCCGGAAAAGTCGGATTTGACGACCGGTTCGTAGTAACCGAACGGCCGCAGCGCACCGCGTACCTCCCGATCGATGCGGTTGAACAGGCCGATCATCATCTCCTCGTCGATGTCCTTGAGATCGCGATTGCGTTCGACACTGAGGTACGTGACGACATTGGCGCGCAGTTCCCCTTCCACGCCGGTGATTTCAACCTTGATGCCGGCCTGAGCCAGGCCAGCCATCAATGCAAGGACCAATGCCAGGCCCAGCCGCAGCACCCCCCTCAAGGTGCGGCTCCGCTGGCGGCCAGCATGATGGAGGTGCGGCCTTCAGGCCTGCCCTGCGGGCCGAAGCGACGTTCCTCGATGCAGGTGCGCCGCGCGCCATCGCGCCACATCAGGGTCGTGGCGCGGGTACCAAACGCCTCTCCCGCAATGAACGGTCCGGAGCTGGCCGGCCAGGGAAGCTGCGCCGCGCTTGCGGATCCCAGCTCAGGGTCCGCCTGCCGCTGCAGCATGGCCTGAAACAGCGACTCAAGCTCGCCACTGCCGGCATCGACGTGCGCGCGCAGCGCGCGCAGCCCGAGCGCGACCTTGGGCCACGGTGTACCGAGCCGGTGGTTGGACAGGGCATGCAGTCCCGGTCCAAGCCGCTGGGCGAACCGCTCAGTTCGATTGGAGGCATAGCACAGGTCTTCACTGTCGCCCACGATCAGGTTGAACCCAGCGTACAGGGATTGATCCGCGGCCAGCTGGCCGGCAAAGGCCTCCGGTGCCAGACCACTGTCGAAATACCGCGTCACCAGTTCGCCTCGCGAGCGCAGGCCCTCGACAGCGGACTCGTCACGAAAGTTCGTGACCGCGGCAAATCGTCCGTCGCCTTGGGCTGCCAGCCAGGTGCCGGCAGCCACCAGATCGCGGCCGGCCAGCACGCCTGGCGCGTCCGGCCAGTAGTCCAGCGCCGCCGTGGGCCTGGCGTGCCGTTCATCGCGGTTGGCCGCGACCAACAGCTCGTACCGCGGATGGATTTGCCAGGCGAGCAGCAGCAGACACATCGTTCAGGCGACCGTATCCAGCCAGGAATCGATCAGTCGCCGGGAGATGGTTTCCCGCGGCGGCAGCAACACCGTGCCCGCCCGCAGCTCGGTGCTTGTGAACCAGCGCGCGTCTTCCAGTTCGCCGTCATGCAGCGTCGGCACCGCGTACTCCCCGCGGGCCTGAAAGCCCAGCATCAGCGACGCTGGGAAGGGCCATGGCTGCGAAGAGTGGTAGTCAACCGTCTGGATGCGGATGCCGGTCTCCTCGCCGACCTCGCGCCGGACCGCCTCCTCGAGCGTTTCGCCTGGCTCGACGAAGCCGGCAATCGTGGAATACCGGTTGGGCGGCCAGCTGGCCTGTCGGCCCAGCAGTGCCCGCTGGCCGTCATGGACCAGCACGATGATGGCCGGATCGATGCGCGGAAACGTCTCGTGGTCGCAGGCGGTGCACAGGCGCGCATGCCCGGCACGGATCGCGATAGTCCGTGCCCCGCAGCGACCGCAGTGGCGATGGTTGGCGCGCCAGATGTTCAGGGCCCGCGCGTAGGCCAGCAGGGCCGCTTCGGGTGCCGGCAACTCGCTGGCCAGCGGACGCAGCTCCGCGAAAGCCTCTCCGGGCAGGACAGTGGCCGCGGCGGGGTCGAGTTCGACCAGGACACAGCGGTACCCGGTGAACCACCCCAGCAGCACCAGGCGCTGCGGGTCCAGGTGTGCCAGCACGCGGGGGTCGTCACTGGGAAGGAAGACAGCGCGCGTCAGGGCATCGGTCGGCGCGGTCCGCACCAGCGCCGCGCTGTCGTGCATGAGGATGTACCGCGTTTCGGGATCGGCCAGCGCTTCGGCCAGCCAGTCCTCGCGCAGGCGCGCCTCGGCGCGTCGGTCGAGGTAGGCACCAGCGAAGGGATTTGCGGGGCTCATATCCGGCCCGAATCATAACAACCGGATCGTAACGCCGGCTGAATGCATCACCCGAATGCGGGGTAGTTCAGAGGTCCAGTGCCAGGCGTCCCTGCCTGGAATGCTCGCAACTCAGGCAGCGATGCGTGCGGACTTGCACCCGTTCCACCACGATCAGGCTGGCGCAGTCCGCGCACAGGGTGGCGCGCAACTCATCGCCGCGGGCCAGTGTCATGACCAGCAGTACCGCGTATTCGAAGGAGATGCGTGGCCCTGGGACCACCAGTCGATAGGCTTCGAACGCCTCGCACAGTGCCTCGCCGCGCTGTATGCCGGGCAGTGCCCGTGCTGCGTCAGCCGCCTGGGCCGGCATTACCCCCAGCAAGTAGCACACGCTGGCCAGTACGGCGGCTTCCTGGCGCATGCGCGGGGTGCGCATGAAGTAGGTGGCCAGCCGCGGGGACCTGCCCCGGTGGCGTGCCAGCTCGGGACCGACATCCTCCGCAACGTAGGTGTGGTACAGCTTGCGGATCCTGTCGTCAGTCAGCCCGGTCCAGATGCGGATGGTGCGCGTCCGGGCCTCGTGCTGGATGAAGCGCAGGGCCAGGTCGAAGCGCTGGCGGTCCCGGGTGTAGCGGTCGTCGGAGATGCGCATGGGAGGTTGCCGTCCGGTGCCTGATCAGGGATTATTACTCGACTTCGGAATTGGGAGAAATATCCCAAATCCAGGAGTTGGTGGAAATACCGTTGCGGGTGACTATGTCGCGCGAATACGGAGAAATGGCATGGGTGAGCAACTTTCCGTTTTCGGGGCACGCCAATGGCGGGCCGGGCAGTGGCTGGATCCAGACGCGCTGGATTCGGTCAGCGAGATCAACTCCCAGTGCCTGGACCTGCTGTGTTCCACGGCAGCCGGCAACGCGCACCAGATTCCCGCACTGCTGGCCAGCCATCTGGCCCGCTGGCGTGAACTGACACCGTCGGCGCGACTGCAGCTTGCCGCCAGGCCCTACCTGCTGGCTGACGCCGGTTTCGACGATGAAACGCGCTGGCGGTGGCCCGATCAGCGCGTGGTGCGCGACCTGAGGTGCGACCTGACGGCGCCGTTCTTCACTGGCGATCACGCCGGCGACTTCGTGCGCCGGGTGCTGGTGTTCGGCTGGCACCTGGCGCGTACCAACCGGCAGTTGGCCCGCGTCGTGCTGGGCATGACGCCGGCCTGTGCCACGCACGTGGCAGCGCTGCAGTTGCGTGACCTCGACTGGCTCGCCGAACATCAGCCCGGATGGGTGCGGCCACGCTGGGAACGCCATCCGGACATCTGGCGGGAGTTGCTGCGTGCAGCCCCCCGCGCCGACGATGTGCAGCTGGTGCAGGTCAGCATGCGTGGTTTGCAGTTGCTGGCCGGCGGGGTACTGGCGGCGCAGCGCGAGGCGGGGCGCTAGGGGCTACGCATGTGCGCGTGGTAACGGCCCGAGCCGCGGCTGATCAGCCTGTCCGCGGGCAGCAATTGTCCCGGTGCCAACTCCGGCAATCCTGCGATGCGCTCGTAGATGGGCGCGAAGTCGATATGGGCCAGCTCCAGCAGTTCCTCGAGGTTGCGGATAACAAAGTAGGTCTCCTGAAAGTCGTCGATCCGGTAGTCGGTGCGCATCACGCGCTCCAGGTCGAAGCGGACACGATTTGGCGAGTCGTCATCGATGGCGAACACGCTCTCGGCCGACGATGAGGCAATGCCCGAACCGTAGATCCGCAGACCAACCTGCTGCACCAGGCCGAACTCCACCGTGTACCAGTACACCCGTGCCAGCTGCGCCAGCTTGCCCAGTCGCTGTGCCCGCAGCCCACCCTGGCCATAGGCCTGGATGTAGTCGGCGATCACCGGGTGCATCAGCATGGGCACATGGCCGAAGACATCGTGGAAGACGTCCGGCTCTTCCAGGTAGTCCAGCTCATCGGCGCGGCGGATGAAATTGCCTGCGGGGAAGCGACGGTTGGCAAGATGCTCGAAGAACACCTCGTCGGGTACCAACCCTGGCACCGCGACCACCTGCCAGCCGGTGGCCTTCAGCAGTGCGTCGCTGAGTCGGCGAAAGTCGGGGATCTGGTCGGCGCCGATGGGCAATGCGCGCATGCCGCGGATGAACTCGTCGCAGGCACGACCCGCCAGCACGGCCAACTGGCGTTCGAACAGGGTCTTCCACACGGCATGCTGCGCTGGAGTGTAGTGCTCCCAGCCCTGGTCGATGGTCCAGTCGGCGCGTTGCGGCGTCATGCCCATGGCGCAGTATAGGACCGAGCATGGTTACTCACGCGCCGCGTATATGTGGCGCGGAACTGGCGCTATAGTTGTCCACGAGCGTTCACGGATCCGGGGGGAAGGCTGATGCGGTTTCGAATTATCCCGACGATGTTGCTGGTCGCCCTGGCCGCAACCGGCACTGCATGGGGCCAGGCGCCACCTCCGGGCATCGCGCCGGTGGTATTGAGCCAGCCCAGCTATCAGTTCGACACGGCCGAACAACACCAGTTGCGCGTCACCGTGGTGGCCAAGGGCATGCCCCACCCCTTCGCCATTGCGCTGCTGCCCGATGGTGACGCGCTGATCAGCGAACGCGGCGGACAGCTGCGGCTGCTGCGCAACGCCATTGGTGCGCAAGGACGACCGACGACACTGGAGGCAGCGCCGGTGCCGGGTTTGCCGGCAGTGGAAGTCAAGTATCGCAATGCCGGGCTGCATGACGTCGTGCTGCATCCGGACTTCGTCACCAACCGGCTGGTCTACTTCACCTTCAACAAGCCCGGAAACCTCATCCCGGCCGCCGGCAATGGCCCGGCCCGGCAGCAGAGCCGGCTGACCATCTTGCGGGCGAAATTCGACGGCAAGGCACTGTCGCAGCTGCAAGAGATCTTCGTCGGCGATTCCGAGGGCACCAGTGGCTCGCGGATCACGTTTGGCCCTGATGGCATGCTGTATGCGGTCATCGGTGCGGCATTTGGCGACGTCGCGCAGCATCTGGATGTCACCACCGGCAAGGTGCTGCGATTGCGCGAGGACGGCACCATTCCCGCCGACAACCCATTCGCGAAGCGCAGCGACGCCAAGCCGTCGGTGTTCACCTACGGGCATCGCGACCCGCTGGGACTGACGGTGCATCCGGCCACCGGGCAGGTGCTGGCGGTGGAGCACGGCCCCAACGGCGGGGACGAGCTCAACCTCATCCAGGCGGGCAAGAACTATGGCTGGCCGCGCGTCACGTTCGGCCATGGGTATGACGGCGCACCCCTGGCAGCGTCCCCGGTGGCACCCGATGTCGAGCCACCGCTGGTGTACTGGGTGCCGTCCATCGCGCCATCGGGATTGCTGGTGTACAGCGGTACCCGCTTTCCGGAATGGAAGTTCAACGTGTTTGTTGGCAGCTCGCGGCGCGGCGAGATACCGCGCACCGGTGGACTGGAACGCGTGGTGCTCAACGACAAATTGCAGGAGCTGCGCCGCGAAACGATGTTGACCGAGTTGCACCAGCGCATCCGGGATGTGCGCCAGGGCCCGGACGGGCTGATCTATTTGTTGACCGATGAGGACGACGGGGCACTGCTGCGCCTGGAGCCGGCCGCAGCGCCCACCGCGGCACGATGACTGCACTGCAGCCGTTTCACCTGGCCGTTGCCGTGGATGACCTGGCCGCTGCCCGCCAGTTCTATGGACAACTGCTGGGATGCGCGGAAGGGCGCAGTTCCCCCGAGTGGGTGGATTTTGACTTCTTTGGCCACCAGCTGGTGGCGCACCTAGACCACAGCCACGTGCCCAAGGGCAAGCTGACCAATGAGGTAGACGGCAAGGATGTGCCCGTGCCGCATTTCGGCGTGGTGCTGGAGTGGGACCACTGGCAGCGGCTGGCGGGCGCGTTGCGCGCGGCTGCGGTGCGCTTTGGCATCGAGCCGGGCATCCGCTTCCAGGGCCAGGTGGGGGAGCAGGCGACGATGTTCTTCTTCGATCCGGCCGGCAACGCGCTGGAATTCAAGGCATTCCGCGACCCGTCGCGATTGTTCGCAAAATAGCACCGGTTTTTCGGCACTGGCGCGGGCACGCGCTCTGAGGGTAGTTTCGGGCCAATGGGTTTTCGAGTGAGGCAGGTACGCCGGCAACTCGGCCTGGCGTGCGCCATGGGCCTGCTGCTTCTTGTGTCGGCCGCGGTAACCGGCAGTGCTCCTGAGGGCACTGCGGTGCAGTCCCCCGGTCCGGAGTTTCAGTTCATCCGCCTGGCCTACTCCGACAATCCCGCTATGTCCTTCCGTCGTTTCGGCGGCGGGTATCCGGGCGCGCTGGTACACGGATGCCCCCGCGGCGGAACAGCATTTCATGCAGGGAGTACACAGGCTGACGCGCATCAATGCCGGCGACGACAGCATTGGCCTGCGTCCCATGGATGACGAGATCTTCAGTTATCCGTGGCTGTACGCAGTGGAGGTCGGTCGCTGGGAACTGTCCGACGAGGAAGCCGCGCATCTGCGAGAGTACCTGCTGCGCGGGGGCTTCCTGATGGTGGATGACTTTCATGGCACGGTGGAATGGGAAGGATTCATGCAGTCGATGCGCCGTATCTTCCCGGACCGCGAAGTGGTGGAGATCCCCGATTCGCACGAGGTGTTCCATGTGCTGTTCGACCTTGACCACAAGGTGCAGATCCCCGGCAGCGCGGCGCTGATGATGGGCCGCACCTATGAGAAGGACGGGGTCGAGCCGCATTGGCGCGGAATTTTCGACGACGACGGCCGTCTGATGGTGGTGATCAACTTTGACATGGACCTCGGCGATGGCTGGGAACTGGCCGACGAGCCGGATTATCCGCAGGCGTATACGGCGCTGGCGTACCGGTTCGGCATCAACTACATCATGTACTCGATGACCCATTAGGAGCTGCGGACCGTCATGTGGGAGTTGCTCCTCGGCCAATCACTCTGGGCATTTCGCAGTGGCGAGATCGCGTTTGCCCGCGGCTGGCCGTTGTGGATCCTGTTGGCACTGGGGGCGCTGGGGCTGGCGGCCATCGTGCTGTCGCTGCTGCGCCGCCGGCAACTGGGGCCGGCGCGCATGGCGGTGCTGGGCTTGCTGCAGTTTGCGTTCCTGGCGTTGCTGCTGGTGCTGCTGTGGCGCCCGGTGCTCAACGTGGAGCGGATCCGCGATCGCGAAAACGTGGTCGCGGTGCTGGTGGATGATTCCGGCAGCACCAACACTAGGCCCAATGCCACTACGCCGTCGCTGCGCCAACAGGCCGTGCAGGCGCTACAGGCAGGGGTCACCCGGCAGCTGGCGGCCAGGTCGCAGCTGCGGCTGTTTTCGTTCTCCGATCGCGCCGCCTCGGTGGAATCGCTGGCGGAACTCAAGGGCGGCGCCAATGCCACCCGGATCGGGGCGGCGCTGGAGTCGATCACCCAGATGGCCGCCAGCGTGCCGCTGGCCGGAATCGTCCTGGTTACCGACGGTGCGGAAACCGGTGGCACGCTGGACGAGGCAGCGCTGTCGCGCCTTGCCGCCACGGGGATTCCCGTGCACACCGTCGGGGTCGGTCCGGAGTCCCTGACCAATGACCTTGAGCTGGAGCAACTGCAGGTGCCTGGCACCGGCGTCGCCGGGGAAACGCTGCGCGCCACCGTGTCGATCCGCCACCAGGAGCAGCGCGCCACGCGGGTCCGCATCTACGACGGCGGCGAGCTGATTGCCGCGCAGGATGTCGCGCTGGGCGGCACGGCCGGGCTGACCAGTACGACGGTGGATTTTCCCGCGGGCAAGGCCGGCCTGCGCGACCTGCGCGTGGTCGTCGACGCGGCCCGCGACGAGACCAATGTCGCCAACAATGAACGGCGCGCGCTGGTGGAAGTCAGCGATCGTCGGCGCAGCATTCTCTATATAGAGGGCGAGCCGCGCTGGGAGTACAAGTTCATCCGCCGCGCCATCGAGCCGGACAAGTCACTGCGGCTGGTCAGCGTGGTGCGCGCCACGCCAAACCGCTATTACCGCCAGGGCGTGACATCGGCGGCCGAACTGGAAGACGGTTTTCCACGCACCGCAGCCGAACTCAACGGCTATGACGCGGTGATCATCGGCAGCCTGGAGGCCGCGGCGCTGTCGACCGAGCAGCACCAGTGGCTGCGCGATTTCGTGGACCGTCGCGGCGGCAGCCTGATGTTGCTGGCCGGCCGCGATGGGTTGGGCGATGGCGGATGGGACCGGGTGCCCGTGGGGTCGTTGTTGCCGGCGGCGTTGCCGCGAAGCGCGACGCCCAGCTACGGCGCGCGTGCCAGCCGGGTGCGATTGACCACCTATGGCGCGGCGTCGGCAATTGGGCAGCTGGACGCGGATCCCACCAAGAACGTTGCGCAATGGGCCACCCTGCCGGGGCTGGCGGATTTCCAGTCCATGGGCCGCCTGCGGCCTGGCGCGATCGTGTTGCTCGAAGCGGTGGCCGCGGAGCATGCCGAGCCACTGCTGGTGACGCAGCGCTACGGGCGCGGGGCGACCTGGTTGATGGCAACGGCCACCACGTGGCGCTGGCAGATGCGCCTGCCCGTGCCTGACAAGCGGCACGAGTTGTTCTGGCGACAGCTGCTGCACGCCTTGTCCACGCCGTCGCCGGCGCAGGTGTCGCTGCGGGCCGTGCGCAGTGTGGCCGAGGACGGACCGCTGGAACTGGAGGCCGAGGTCCTCGACGAGACATTCCAGCCCCTGCCGGCCGCCCAGGTGGAAGTCACGGCTGTGGCCGACAGCGGGGCGAGCGTGCCGGTGCGCGTTGAACCTTCGGGACGCGGCGATGGTCGCTACAACGTGAGTGTCCAGTCCGCCACTGCCGGGTTGTATCGCGTTGAGCTCAAGGCGCGCGTGGGTGATCGGGAACTGCCCGGCGCAATCGCGCACGTGCGTCGCGAGGACGGGGTGAGCGAACAGTTCTCGGCCTACCAGCACCGACCCATGCTCGAGAGAATTGCGCGCTCCACCGGTGGACGTTATTGGCGGCTGGACCAGTTGCGCGAGCTGCCCGAGGCCATGCGCTACTCGCGCGCCGGCATGGTGGAGCGCCAGACCCTGGACCTGTGGAACATGCCCCTGGCATTGCTGCTGCTGGCCCTGCTCAAGCTGGGCGAGTGGCTGCTGCGGCGACGCTGGAGGCGACTGTGAGCGCGGCGCTGCGCAGCGTGCTGCTGGTGCTTGCGGCTGCGGCCTGTTGTGCAGCACAGGGTGCCACCCAGGTGCTGGTGATCAGTGGCCTGGGCGGCGAGCCGCAGTTCGAGGAGCAGTTCGCGCAGTGGAGTCAGGGTGTGGCCAAGGCGTCGGTCACCGCCACTGGCGACGCGGCGCGGGTGGTGAAGCTGTCTGGCAGTGCCGCCAGCCGCGAGGCCATCGAGCAGCAACTGAAGAAGGCCGCCGAGCAGCTCAAGAGCGGTGACCAATTCGTGCTGGTGCTGCTGGGGCACGGCAGTTTCGATGGCACCGAGTACCGGTTCAACATCCCGGGACCGGACCTGACTGGCAGCCAGATACTGGCGCTGCTGGACCGAATGCCGGAGTCGGTGGCGCAGCTGGTGGTGGTCGCCACCAGTACCAGCGGCGCCGTGGCCGATCGCTGGGCCCGGCCCAATCGCGTCGTGATCACCGCCACGCGCAACGGTGGCGAACGCAATGCGGTGCGCTTCGGTGGCTACTGGGTCGAGGCGCTGACCAGTGAGGAAGCGGACCGGGACAAGGACGGTACGGTGACCGCGCAGGAAGCCTACGACTTCGCCGTGCGCAAGGTCGGCGACGCATTCAAGTCCGACGCCGCCATCGCTTCGGAGCATGCGCGGCTGGTGGGGGCCGATGCGGCGCGCTTTGTGGTCGCGCGCCTGGGAGCCGCGGCGCTGTTCGCCAGCGATGCACAGCTGATCGCGCTGCGCGACCAGCAGGCGGGCATCGAACGGCGACTGGCCGAGGTCCGCGCGCTCAAGGGGCAACTGACGCAGGACCAGTATTTCGAGCGCCTGGAGCCGGTGCTGGTGGACCTGGCACGCCTGGGCGAGCGCGTCGACGCGCGGCTGGCAGACCTTGGCGTCAAGCAGGGAGGCGCCCATGCGCCTTGAGCGTGGCCGGATGCTGCGTGCGGCCACGGCCGTAGTGACGATGGCCATGTCGCTGCAGGCGACGGCGCTGCAGATCGACTACGACGACCGGCGCGCGGACGCACTGCGCAAGTGCGACGAGCCGCTGTATCACGGCCAGCCGGAGGCGCGCGGCTGCTTCCAGGCACTGCTGCGCAGTTCACGCGATCCGCTGCTGCAGGCCGAATCGGCCTGGGCGCTGGGCGACCTGCGCGCCGCCAACGAGCTGTTCCGCCAGGCGGTGGCCGCCAGCGACAGTGCGGTGCTGCCGCGGGTGCGCTGGGGCCGCATGTTCCTGGATGCGGGCCAGACGGTCGACGCGATGCGCCTGTTCCAGGAGGCATTGCAGATAAACCCGCGCGACGAAGGGGCGCGGCTGGCCATGGCGCGTGCTTCCGCCGAGCAGTTCAACAGCGAGGTGGCGGCGCCGCTCGCCGAACTGCTGGCAGCAAACGAGACCCTGATGGAGGCGCACCTGATTGCCGCGCGTGTCGCGATCGAGGACGGCCAGCTGGATGCGGCGAGCACGTCGGCGCAGCGCGCGCTGGCACTGGCCCAGCAGCAACATCGTCCGCCGCTCGAGGCGCAGGCGCTGCTGGCCGCTATCGATGTGATCCGCGATCGCGACCCGGCGCAGTGGACCAGCGCCGCGCTCAAATACAACCCGCGCTACGGCGACCTGTTCGTCTCCCTGGGGTATTTCGAGGTCATTCGGCGTCGCTATCGCGAAGCTGACGTGTGGTTGCGCCGCGCCGTGGAGGTGCAGCCGGACTCCCCGGCCGCGCAACGCGAGCTGGGACTGAACCTGATGCGGCTGGGCAACATGACCGAAGCGCGCGCGCACCTGGTCAAGGCCTACGACGGCGACCCGTTCAGCGCCACCACGGTCAATACGCTGCGTCTGCTCGACAGCCTTGAGAAGTTCGAGGTCACGCACGTGGCGCAGCCACCGCTGAACCTGCAGTTGAACAAGACCGAGTCCGCCGCGATGCTCCCGTACGTCGAGCAGCTGGCGCGTGAAGCCGTGGCAACCTTCTCCAAGCACTACGGCTACGCCCCGACCGAGCCGACCACGATCGAGATCTACCCGGATCACGACGATTTCGCGGTGCGCACCGCCGGCTTGCCCGGCATCGGCTTGCTGGGCGTGACCTTCGGCAACGTGGTGGCCATGGACAGTCCCTCGGGCCGCAAGAGCGGCGACTTTCACTGGGGCACCACGCTGTGGCACGAGGTGGCGCATGTGTTTACCCTGTCGGTGACGCGCAACCGCGTGCCGCGCTGGCTCAGCGAAGGGCTGTCGGTGTTCGAGGAGTGGACCACCGGCCCGGCCTCCGGGGTGGCGGTGACGCCGCCGGTGCTCGACGCCTTCGCCGCCGGCAAGCTGCTGCCCATCGCGCGCCTGGACGAAGGGTTCCTGCGACCCAGCTACGAGCACCAGGTGCAGATTTCCTACCAGCAGGCCGGCCTGGCCTGCCTGTTCGCCGAGCAACGCTATGGATTCGCGAAGGTAGTGGAGTTCCTGCGCGCCTTCAACGACGATCCGACAACGGCGCAGGCCATCCGCGCGGTGTTCAAGGTGGAACCCGAGCAGTTCGACATGGAATTCGACGCATACATGAAGCAGCGATTCGCCGCCTACCTGGCCGACCCGAAGCGCTGGGCGGAACTGATGGGTCGCATGCACCGCTTGCTGGAGGCACGCAACTGGACCGAGGCGCGCGTGGCCGCGCAAGCGGCCATCCAGATGCTTCCCGAATACACCGAAGGGGGCAGTGCCTACGAAGTGCTGGCCACGGCCGAGCACGAAGCCGGCAATGACGCCGCGGCCATCGCCGCGCTGGAACAGTGGCGCAAGGCAGGTGGCTGGGACCCGGCCACCACGCGCCAGCTGGGCGCGCTGCTGGCGGCGGCAGGCAACAAGGCGCAGGCCGCCGAGGTGCTGGCCGCCGTGAATTATTCCGATCCCCTGGCGGCTGCCGGACACGACCGGCTGGGCGACCTGTTGCTGGCCAACGGCAAGGGTGATGCGGCGCTGCGCGAATACCAGGTACTGCTGGCATTGCAGCCGCTGGACACCGCGGCCGCCAATTTCGGGCTGGCCCGCGCCTATCGCCAGACCGGGGACGCGGTGCGCGCGCGCCGCTCGCTGCTCGAATCGCTCGATACCGCCCCCAACTACCGACCTGCCCAGAAACTGTTGCTGGAAATGACTGGAGACCGACCACCATGACCGACGCGGCCCCTTCCACAGATACGCGCGAGCTCGTCACCCGATTCGGCGAATGCTTCAACTCGATTCGCCACGAAGTGCGCAAGCTCATCGTCGGCCAGGACGAGGTGGTAGAACAGTTGCTGATCACGCTGCTGGTGGGCGGGCACTGCCTGATCACCGGCCTGCCGGGCACCGCCAAGACATTGCTGGTGCGCACGCTGGCCAGTGCACTGGGCCTGTCGTTCAAGCGCATCCAGTTCACCCCCGACCTGATGCCCACCGACATCACCGGCACGGATATCCTCGAGGAAGACATGAGCACTGGCCGGCGCACCTGGACCTTCGTGCCCGGGCCGCTGTTCGCCAACGTGCTGCTGGCCGATGAGATCAACCGCACGCCGCCCAAGACGCAATCGGCGTTGCTGGAGGCCATGCAGGAACTCAGCGTGACGGTGCGCGGCAACACGCGGCAGATCTCCCCGCCGTTCTTTGTCCTGGCCACGCAAAATCCCATCGAGCTGGAAGGCACGTATCCGCTGCCCGAGGCGCAGCTGGACCGGTTCCTGTTCAACGTGCTGCTGGATTACCTGGACGCGCAGCAGGAACTAAAGGTGGTGGAGGACAACACCTCGCGCGTGGATCCGCCGCCCATCAATGCCTGCACTACGGCCGCGGAGATCCTGCGCTTCCAGTGGCTGGTGCGCCAGGTGCCCATGGCGCGCGAGATAGCGCTCAAGGCCGTGGCGCTGGTGCGTGCCACGCGGCCCAGCGACCCGTCCTCCGGCGAGCACATCCGCCAGTACGCGCGCTATGGCGCCAGCATCCGCGCCACGCAGTTCCTGGCACTGGCCGCCAAGGCACGCGCGCTGTCGCTGGGCCGCTACCACGTGACCGAGGAGGACCTGCGGGCGCTGGCGCTGCCGGTGCTGCGCCATCGCGTGCTGACCAGCTACCAGGCCGAGTCCGACGGCGTGACCGTCGACACCATGCTGCGCCGTGTCCTGGACACGGTGTTGCCGGAGTAGGGCCCGCCGCCATGAGCACGCCATCGGCCATGTCACTGCTGCGCCCCGAGGTGCTGGCGCGGCTGTCGACACTGGAACTGGTGGCGCGCGCGGCGGTGGAAGGCTATTTCCAGGGCATGCATCGCAGCCCGCGCTTTGGCTTTAGCCAGGAGTTCGCGGAGTACAAGGCCTATGCCGAGGGCGACGATCCGCGGTTCGTGGACTGGAACGTGTACGCGCGCACCGATCGCACCTACATCCGGCGCTACATCGGCGAGACCAACACGCGGCTGATGATTGCGCTGGATGTCAGCGCCTCGATGGGCTATGCGTCACCCGGGGCGATCAGCAAGTTGCGCTACGCGAAGTTCGTGGCCGCATCGCTGGCGTACATGGCGCTGCAGCAGCACGACCCGGTGGGCCTGATCGCCTTCGACTCCAAGATCCGCAGCTATCGGCCACCGTCGAGCCGCAGCGGCAGCCTCACCGGCATCCTGCATGCGCTCGATGCCTTGCAGGCGGGCAGCCAGACCGACCTTGCCGAATCCCTGCGCCAGCTGCGCGAACACTGCCAGCGCCGCGGGCTGGTGACGGTGATCTCTGACCTGTACTGCGATCCGCAAGCCCTGATGCGCGCGGTGTCGCCGCTGGCCTGGCGCGGCCATGACATCATGATCCTGCAGGTCCTGGATCGCGCCGAGCTGGAGCCGGCATGGCAGGAATCGGTGCTGTTGCAGGATGTGGAATCCGGGCGCGAGCTGGAAGTGTCGCCGCATTACCTGCGCACCACCTATCGCGAGCGCATCCAGGCGCACCTGGCGCAGGTCAAGCAGGTGGCGGCCGGTTGCGGCGCGGATCATGCGCTGCTGGCCACCGACGAGCCGCTGGACCAGGCGCTGCAGCGCTACCTGCTGTTCCGGCAAAGGAGCAGGTAGCACATGTGGCTGGCTCCCTGGATGCTGCTCGGGCTGGTGGGCCTCGGCGTGCCCGTGTGGCTGCATCGGTTCGCGCGCCAGACCGAGCAGAAGCAGCCCTTCGCCTCGCTGATGTTCCTGGAGGCCAGCGAAGTGCGGCGCAGCCGGCGCCACGAGCTGCGCTACTGGCTGCTGCTGGGGCTGCGCCTGTTGTTGCTGGCGCTGGTGGTGCTGGCGTTTGCCGGACCGCTGTGGCCCCTGGCCACGCCCGCGGATGGCAGCGGGGCGGCCACGCTACATGTCATTGCGCTCGACACCTCAATGTCGATGAACCATGACGGCACCTGGGAACGCGCGCAGCAGCGCGCCGCGGACCTGGCAGGTGCAGTGCGCGGTGCCGACCGCACCATGCTGGTGGCCGCGGACCATCGGCTGCGCGTGCTGCAGGAGCCAGTGTTTGCCGGCCAGGCCGGGACGCTGCGCGCGGCCATTGCCAGCCTGAAGCCCGGCTACTCGCGCCTGGACTACGGCGCGCTGGTATCCGGATCGGCTGCCTGGGGTGCCGGACCCGGCGAGCGCGTGGTGCTGCACCTGGTGACCGACCTGCAGCAGTCGGCCAGCCCCCTGCGCTTTGCCGACCTGCAACCGCCGCCGGGCGTGACGCTGGACCTGGTGGATGTGGGCAGCGATGCGCCGGGCAACCTGCGCGTGGCCCAGGTGGCGCTGGCCGAGCGCAGTGGCAGTGAAGCGCTGGTGCGCCTGGAGGGCGACGCGGCCGCCGCCAAGGGGCGCTCGCTGGTGCTGGAGGTCAATGGCGTGGAGCGTGCGCGCCGCGCGCTGCCAGCGGATCTGACGCTGCCGGCGCTGCAGCGCTTTGTGGTGGGAGAGCTGGGCGAGGGCGAGCACCGGCTGTCTGCGCGCCTGGTGCCCGCCGATTCGCTGCCGCAGGACGATGCGTACTTCGCGCTGGTGCGCCGCGTGCAACCGCGCGTGCTGCTGATTGCCGCTGCGCCCACCGGGGACGACGCGGTGTACCTGCGCGCGGCGCTGCAGTCCCTGGAGAATCCGCGCTTCAACGTCGAGGTCACGGCTGCCGCCACGGCGGCAACCCGGTCGTTTGCACCGTTCGCCGCCGTGGTGGTCTCCGATGCCGGCGTGCTGACGCCGGCTGCCGCCGACGCGCTGGGCAAGTACGCCAGTGCAGGAGGCGCGGTGCTGCTGACACTGGGCCCGCGCGCCCTGCAGCTGCCCACCGTGCCGGTCAGTGGGGCCACGCTGGCCACGGGCCGCGCGCGCGCGGCGGGCACCGAACCGGCGCGCGTCGCCGAGGTCGAGCAGAGTCACCCGGTGCTGCGCGATCCGGCGCTGTGGCGCACCATCCAGTTCTTCCGTCATGTGCCGGTGCAGGCACCCGGCGACGCGGCGGTGCTGATGCGCTTCGAGAACGGCACGCCGCTGCTGTTCGAGCAGCGCCTGCAAGCGGGCAAGTTGCTGACCTTTGCTTCTCCCCTGGACCGCACCTGGAATGACCTGGCCATCCATCCGCTGTTCGTGCAGTTCGTGGCCGAGGCAACGGCGTACCTTGCCGGGGCGCGGGCCGAGCCCGCGACGGCCACCGTCGGGGTGGCCCTGGAGTCGGACCTGGCACGGCGCGGCGGCGGCCAGGTGTTTGACCCGGCGGGCAAAGCGCACCGTCATGCTCGGAGGCACCAGCTCCGGGCCGCGCCTGGTGCCGGAACTGCCGGGGTACTACGAAGTGCGCGGCGGGGGTCGCAGCGACTTCATCGCCGTCAACGTCGATGCCCGCGAGTCCTCGCTGACCCGTCTGGACGCGGCGGCGCAGGCGCGCTGGCTGGGGCTGCGGGCCGGCACGGCGCCCACGCTGGACCCGGCGCAGGCCGTGGGCCGGGCGCAGCCGGGCACGCGGCTGGTGCCGGTGTGGTTCTGGCTGCTGCTGGCCGCCTGCCTGCTTGCTTTCGTCGAGCCATTGGTGGCGAACTATCACCTCCACGTGCTGCGGGAAGGTCGCTGATGAGTCCACGCACGCAACTCGATGACTACCTTGCCCAGGCGCGCCTGCGCCTGCAGGGCGTCCTGTGGTCCAGGGGCGCCGCCGCGCTGTGCCTGCTGCTGCTGATCGTCACGCTGGGCGCGGCGGCAGTGCTGGGGCGGTTGGGCTTTTCCTCCGATGTCGTGTGGGTCGCGCGCGTGCTGCTGCTGGCCTGTGCGGCGACCTGCGGCCTGTGGTTGTGGCGTGCGGCGCGCGCGTTGTCAGGTGATGCGGGCGCGGCGGCCCTGGAACGCGCGCTGCCTGCGCAGGGCGGTCGCGTGCAGACCTACCTGCAGGAACGGCGCAAGGCCCAGCTCGGCGCCGCTCCAGTACTGCTGGACCTGCTGGCCGAAGATGCCAATCGAATCGCCGACCAGGCGCCGGTGCGCACGGCGATTCCTGCGACGCGCATGCTGCTGCCCGGCGCGCTGGCGGCCGTGGCCGTGGCCGCACTGGTCGGGCTGCTGTTCGTGACCGGGACTGTGGGCAGCGGTGCGCGCCGGTTGTGGCTGGGGACTGTGCCACCTGCGGCGCAAATCGCCCTGGCCGCCGGCGGCATCGCGGTAAGACCAGGAGACGTGGCGGTTCGCCGCAACCAGGACCTGGCCATTGCCGCCGTGGTCGCCGGCAGCGCCAGTCCTCAGGTCCATGTGCAGTTTGCGGGCACCACCACCTGGGAAGTCGCGCCCATGGAGCCCGACGGCAAGGGCGGGCACGCGTATACCCTTTACGCCGTGCGCGAGGCCGCGCGCTACTACGTGACGGCCGGGCGCCTGCGCAGTGCCGAATACGGCATCCGCGTGGTGGACCTGCCGCAGATTCAGAGCCTGCGCCTGACCTACAACTATCCTGGCTGGACCGGGCTGCCCCGGCACACGCAGGAATCCGGCGGCGACATCCGCGCAGTCGCGGGCACTCACGTGGGCCTGGAAGTGGTCACCAACGCGCCGCTGGAAGGCCCGCTGCTGGTGATCAACGGCACCCAGTCCGCCCTGCAAGCCGGCGATGCCAACACGGTGCGCGGGGACCTGGTCGTGAAGGACCCGGGCCACTACCGCATCGCCACCCGGTTCGGCAACGAAATCGTCGCCTTGACGCAGGACCTGGCCATCGACGTGGTGCCGGATGAAAAGCCCACCGTGCAGATCCTCAAGCCCGGGCGCGACTACCAGGCGACCAACATCGAGGAGGTTCCGGTCACGCTGCGGGCGCAGGACGATTTCAGGCTCGAGTCCCTCACGCTGCGCTATGCCGTCAACGGCGGCGACTTTCACGACGAGAAGCTCGATGCCGGTACCAGCGATATCCAGGCAGCCGCGCTGCTGCGGCTCGAGGAGCTGCAGCAAAAAGGCGCCAGCGGCGGCCCGCTGCTCGAGCCCGGCGACCTGGTCAGCTACTACGCCGTCGCGCGCGACCATTCCAGCAGCACCCAGACCGACCTGTTCCTGATCCAGATACAACCCTTTGATCGTCGTTACACGCAATCGCAGGCCAACGGTGGGGGCGGTGGCGGAGGTGGCGGGGACGACGACCAGGGCGCGATTTCACAGCGCCAGCGCGAGGTACTGCTGGCCACCTGGAATCTGCAGCGCGCGGATCGCGTCGAGGGTCGCGAAGCCCAGCGGCTGGAGGACAACGCGCGCATGTTGTCCGAGGTCCAGAAGACCCTGGCCGATCAGGCCAACACGTTGGTGGAGCGCGCGCGTGCCCGCCAGCTCACCGGTCACGGACCAGGGCGTCGACAAGTTTGTCACCAGCCTGGAGGAAGCCACCAAGGCCATGCGGCCGGCGTCCGAGCAACTGGCCAAGCAAGATCTGCAGGGCGCAGTGAAGAACGAACAGCTGGCGCTGCAGCACCTGCTGCGTGCCGAGGCCACGTTCCGCGAAATACAGGTGGCCATGCAGAGCAACCGCGGCGGTGGGGGCGGCGGTGCGCAGGCCGGGCGCGATGTGTCGGAGATGACCGAGCTGGAGCTGGACCTGGAGAAGAACCAGTACGAGACCGAACCGCAGATGACCGCGCAACAGCAGTCCGGGGCGCAGGATGAGGTATTGCAGCGCTTGAAGGAGCTGGCTCGCCGCCAGGAGCAGCTGGCGCGCGAAGCGGCGCAGCACAATGCAACCCCGGAGGCGCAGCGCTGGCAGCAGGAACAATTGCGCCGTGAAGCCGAACAGTTGCGCCGCGAGCTGGAACAGCTGGCGCAGCAGGGTTCGCAGCAACGCGGTGCACCGGGGCAACAATCCCGGGGACAACAATCCCAGGGCCAGGGTGCCGCTGCGCAGGCGGCCGAACAGGTGGCGCAGGCGCTGCGTGACATGCAGCAGCAGGACAATGCCGGCACCAATCGCGCCAGTGAGCAACTCAATCGCGCGCGCGAGCAGCTCGAGCGCGGGCGCCAGCAGGCCGCGGGCGCGCAATTCGATGACCTGGCGCGCAGCGCCCGCGAACTGGGCCAAAAGCAGCGCGCAACCGAGGAGGAGCTGCATGCCGCGCTGGGTGGACCGCGTGCGCCACCCGGCATCGCCAATCCGCGCGCCGAGCCCGGACCGGGCCTCGGGTACGAGCAGGCCCAGCGACTTGCGGGCAGCAAGCGCGAAATCCAGACCGGACTGGAAGCCCTGCAACGTCAGATGCAGGCGGCGCGCACGCAGGGCCGCCAGCGCGCCCCCAATGCCAGCCAGCAGGTGGAAGATGCGGCCAAGGAGCTGGAGGATTCCAATACCTCGTCCAGATTGGCACGCAGCGCACAGGACATTGAGCGTGGTCGCGGCCTGCAGGCAGCCACGCGTGAAGGCCTGATCACCGAGTCGCTGCAGCAGCTGCAGCAGAAACTCGAGCAGGCCGCGTCAGTGGCCGCTACCGAATCAGGGCGCGGCGACGGCCAGGACAAGCATGCCGAGCCCGGCGACCTGCTGGCAGAACTGGGTGAACTGCGGCGCGCGCTGGAACGCGCGCGCCAGGATGCACGCAACCCGCAGGGACTTGCACAGGGCAATGGCGGTGATCCCGGGGCACAGTCGGCAGATGCGCGCCAGGGGCAGGCCGGGCAAAGCGGCGGGCAGACCGGGCAGCAGGGCCAAGGCGGCCAGGGCCAGGCCGGCGGCGCGAGTGGCCAATCCGGGCAGGGCGCGCAGGGGACCGGTGGCACGCGCGCCGGTGGGGTCGGGACCGCCGATGTCTGGGGTGGTGGGCAGTATGCCGGGGGCGCACCGGGCGCGGGGTGGCGCGACATTCGTCCTGGCCTGCGCGCCGGCAGCGATCGCTTGCAACAGCTGCGCGGAGCATTGCGTCCGGGTGCGATCCCGGATGCGGAGCTGGCCGCACTCAAGGAGCTGGCCGACCGCATGCGCCGCGCGGGCCGGGATCCGATGTCGGCGGAGTACCAGAAGATGGCCACGCTGGTAAACCAGATTGAACTGGCGGCGCTGAAGTCCGAGCGCGCCGCAAAGTCTGACCAGGCAACCCGGGCCACCAACCAGGTCGACGAGTCGGGCCGATACCGCGACAATGTGGCGGATTATTACCGGAGGCTTGGACAAGCGAATGACTGACCAGCAGGTGCTGTCCGACCTCATTGCGCTGGTCGGTGGCGACGTCGCGCTCGCGCCGGACGCCACAAGCCTGGAACGCCACACGCACGACTACTGCGTGCACGGTCGCAAGGACGTTGGCGTCATTGCCCTGGTGTTCCCGCGCAATACGCAGCAGGTCTCCGCCGTGCTGCGCTACTGCAATGAGCACGTCATCGCCGTCCAGCCGCAGGGCGGGTTGACCGGTCTTGCCGGTGGCGCGGTGCCGGTGGGTCGCTGCGTGGTCATTGCCATGGACCGGATGCGCGCGATCAAGGAACTGGATGCCGTCGCTGGCACGATTACCGTGGAGGCGGGCGTCACGATGGAGGCGGTGCAGAAGGCCGCGGAAGAGGCCGACCTGTTTTTTCCGCTGGACCTGGGTGGTCGCGGCTCGTGCCAGATCGGCGGCAATGTGTCGACCAATGCCGGTGGCAACCGGGTGCTGCGCTATGGCATGGCGCGCGACCTGGTGCTGGGCATCGAGGCGGTGCTTGCCGATGGCACGGTGATCGACGCGCTGCGCAAGGTCATCAAGAACAACTCCGGCTACGACCTGCGCCAGCTGTTCATCGGCGCCGAAGGCACGCTGGGTATCGTCACGGCCATCGTGTTGCGCCTGTTCCCAAGGCCGCGCAGCAACTGCACCGGGATCTGCGCGGTCGACGACTATCCGGCGGTGCTGGAACTGCTGCGGCGCGCGCGCTCGGGATTCGGTTCGCTGCTCAGCGCCTTCGAGGTGATGTGGCCGGCCTTCTATGAACTGGGCACGGTGGGGCTGGGGCGCACGCCGCCGCTGGACCTGGGCCAGGGCGCCTACGTGTTGATCGAGATCCTGGGCACCGACCCGATGGCCGACCAGCTGCGCTACGAAACCGTCATCGGCGAGGCCATAGATGACGGCGTGGTCATCGACGCCATCGTGGCGCAGTCGCATCGCGAGGCCGCCGAACTGTGGGCCGTGCGCGATTCCCCAGGCGAGTGGTCGGGCGGAGTCCATTGGCCGCAGCTGGGCTTCGACGTCAGCGTGCCCACCGGCGAGATCGGCCCGCTGGCCGAGGAAATCGACGCCGAGCTGCGCGCGCGCTGGCCGCAGCTGATCGCGCTGTTCTTTGGCCATGTGGCCGACGGCAACCTGCACGTATCGGTACGCATGTCCGGGCACAGCGTGCCGGAGCTTGAGATCGAGGACGCCATCTACGGCATCGTGGCGGCGCGGCGCGGGTCGATATCCGCCGAGCATGGCATTGGCTCGCTCAAGATCCCGTTCCTGCACTATTCGCGCAGTGAAGCGGAGATCGACCTGATGCGCGCGATAAAGCACGCCATGGATCCCAAGGGCATCCTGAATCCGGGCAAGCTGTTCGCGCCGCGCAAGGCGGCGCCGCGTCCTGGCTAGAGAAAGTTATTGGGCCAGATCATTGTGCGCCACATGTGCGCCACCGGCGAATCGTCAAATCCCAGGCCCTCGGCCGGCTGCCTGAAGTGCCGGCCGATGATGTCGGTGAAGATTTCCGGATCGACATTCCAGTCATCCTGGAAGCTGTAGACGTCATAGATCGTGATCAGCCTTGATGTCATGTACCAGCGATGGCGGCGCGCTTCCTCATGCGCCTGGCGGATGTATGGCGGTGGCTGGTAGTCCGCACCGAAGAACATGTTGTAGGCGTCCGGGTACTTGAAACCCACCGACTCGTCGGCGAAGTAGCGCAGCGCCTGGTGGTATTTCACGGCCCACGCCACTTCTTCGCTGACATACGGGGCAATCATCTGCGCGCCCCAGTAACCATGGTCCGTGCGGATCAGTGCGCCGTTTGAGATATCGTGCAGCAGGCAGGCCAGCACCACGGTCTCGCTCTGGCCGGCATCCAGCGCGGTCTTCGCGCTTTGCAGCAGGTGCCGGAAGGCGATGTCGCTGAACCGGTAATGGAAGAAGTCCAGCAGCCGTGGATGCTCCGGCATCACCGCCAGGGCCGGGTTCTGCCCCATCATGAATACCGCGCCAGTGTCGGCCATGTGCTGGAGCATCGGCGCTTCCGGCTCGGCGACGCCCGTGGGCCCGAAGGTGGCGATGGGCTGCGGCATCACCATGCGTTCGCGGCCGCTTTGCGGAGCCGCCGCGGCGGTCACGAAGCTGCCGTGCTTCTTGTGGGGAACCTTCATTCCCGATGTCCCTGGCGCCGCGCGATGGAGGCGCAGATCATCAGCTGCAACTGGTGGAAGATCATCAGGGGCAGCATGATCGCGCCAATCTGCGCTGAAGGAAACAGCACCCGCGCCATGGGCACGCCGCTGACCAGGCTCTTGAGCGCGCCGCAGTGCATCAGCGAGCGGCCGTCGGGCACGGGCAGCCCGGCCAGGCGCGCCACCAGGCGCGTGCTCAGCAGCACCAGTCCCAGCAGCAGCGCGCAGACCACCACCAGGATCAGCACCGTCAGCACCGGCACCTGCGACCAGATACCGCCGATCACCGCGGCGGAAAAGGCGCTGTACACCGACAACACGACGGTGACCCGGTCGGAGAACGTGAGCAGCCGCTTCTGGCGCGCTGCCCAGGCACCCAGCCACGGGCGCAGCAGGTGCCCGACCACAAAGGGCAACAGCAGCTGCACGACGATCTTCCAGATGCCCGACAGCGGTACGGCTCCGCCCTGCACATGCAGCAGCAGCCCGGCCAGCAGTGGCGTCAGGGCGATCCCCAGCAGGTTCGAGATCGCCGCGGAGGCGACGCTGGCGGCCACGTTGCCCCGGGCGATGGAGGTAAACGCGATGGACGTCTGGACCGTGGACGGCAACGCGCACAGGAACAGCACACCGGCCCACAGTCCCGCCGGCAACAGCGCCGGCCAGGCCCGGGCCAGCCCCGCACCCAGCAGCGGGAACACGACAAAGGTCGTGCCGAGGATCAGCAGGTGCAGCCGCCAGTTGCCCAGCGCGGCCACGAGGTTCTCGCGCGGCATGCGCACCCCGTGCAGAAAGAACAGCAGCACGACCGCGGCCGTGGCGACGTCGCCGACGTAGCGCGCGCCATCGCCGGACGCCGGCAGCACCGATGCCAGCAGCACCGTGGCAAGCAGTGCGAGGATAAACCGGTCCGGAAGCAGGCGCCCGAGGACGCCAATCATGGATTCACGCGTGGCATTCAGGAAGAATTATCACATGTGCCCATGGCACCTGCCCAAGCATCTAGAATAGCGCCATGCAAGCACTCGCGGTTCGCGGCCTGATCAAGACCTACAGGAATGGCGTCCAGGCCCTCAAGGGCATTGACCTGGACGTGGAGGAAGGGGATTTCTTCGCGCTGCTGGGGCCCAACGGCGCCGGTAAGACCACGTTGATCGGCATCGTCACGTCACTGGTCAACAAGAGCGCCGGTGCGGTGAGCGTGTTCGGGCACGATATCGATCGCGAGCTGGACCGGGCCAAGTCCTGCATCGGCATTGTGCCGCAGGAAATCAATTTCAACATGTTCGAATCGCCCGAGACCATCGTCGTCAACCAGGCCGGGTTCTACGGCGTGGAGCGCGGGCTGGCACGCGAGCGCGCCGAGAAATACCTCAAGCAGTTGCAGCTGTGGGACAAGCGCAAGGGCATTGCCCGGGCCCTTTCCGGCGGCATGAAGCGCCGCCTGATGATTGCGCGCGCGCTGATGCATGAGCCGCGATTGCTGATCCTGGATGAACCCACCGCCGGTGTGGACATCGAGATCCGGCGCTCCATGTGGGAGTTCCTGCGCGAGATCAACGAGCAGGGCACCACCATCATCCTCACCACGCATTACCTGGAAGAGGCCGAGAGCCTGTGCCGCAACATCGCCATCATCGATGGCGGCCGCATCGTGGAACGCGACCGGATGAGCAACCTGCTGCGCAAGCTGCAGACCGAGACCTTCCTGTTTAGCCTGCGCAACCCGGTGCTGCACGCCCCGGCACTGGACGGCTACCGGGTCGCGCTGGTCGATGACCACACGGTGGAAGTGGAAATGTCCAAGGAGCAAAGTCTCAACGACATCTTCGGCCGCCTCTCCGGGCAGGGCATCGACGTGGTGAGCATGCGCAACAAGGTCAACCGGCTCGAGGAGATGTTCATGCGACTGGTGGAGAACCGCGGCCCATGACTGCCGAAGCACTGCCACTGGCCACCATCCGTGCGGTCGGGTTCCGCACCATCATCATCCGCGAGTTCGGGCGGATCATCCGCATCTGGGGCCAGACCCTGATCCCCTCGGCGGTGACCACGACCCTGTATTTCGTGATCTTTGGCAGCCTGGTGGGCCGGCGCATCGGCGCCATGGGCGGCTTTGACTACCGGGCGTACATCGCGCCCGGGCTGATCATGATGGCCGTGATCACCAATTCCTACGGCAACGTGGTGTCGTCGTTCTTCGGCGCCAAGTTTGGCAAGCACATCGAGGAGTTGCTGGTGTCGCCCCTGCCCAACTGGGTGATCGTCATCGGCTATGTTTGTGGCGGCCTGCTGCGCGGCGTCATGGTGGGCCTGGTGGTCACCATCGTCGCGCTGCTGTTCTCGCGCCTGCACGTGCATCACTTCGGCATCATCATCGCCGCGGTGCTGCTGACCTCGGCCGTGTTCTCGCTGGGCGGGTTGCTCAATGCGATCTTCGCCAAGAACTTCGACCAGGTGAACTGGATTCCCGCCTTCGTGCTGACGCCGCTGACCTATTTTGGCGGCGTGTTCTACTCGGTCGAGCTGCTGCCGCCCTGGGCGCAGAAGATCTCGATGGTCAACCCCATCCTGCACATGGTCAATGCCTTCCGTTACGGCTTCCTGGGCACCAGCGATGTCAGCGTGCCGGGCGCGTTCGCCATCATGATCGTGCTGGTCATTGGGCTGTTTACCTGGGCAATGATCCTGCTCAATCGCGGAACCGGTATCCGTGACTGAGGCGCCGGCGTTTCTGGCGCGCTTGTATGCCGCCGCGGCGCGCAACGACTCGCTGGTATGCGTGGGACTGGATCCGGAGCCGGAGCGCTTTCCCGCCGCCGTGCGCGCGCTGCCGGACGCGATCTTCCAGTTCAACCGGCAAATCATCGACGCCACGGCGCCCTGGGCCTGCTGTTACAAGCCGCAGATCGCGCACTACGCGGCCCTGGGGGCGGAAGACCAGTTGCTGGCGACCATCCGCTACATTCACCAGCAGCATCCGGGCCTGCAGGTCATCCTGGATTCCAAGCGCGGCGATATCGGTAGCACCGCTGCCAAGTACGCGCAGGAATCCTTCGAGCGCTACGGCGCCGATGCGGTCACCGTTAATCCCTACCTGGGATTCGACTCCGTGGAACCGTACCTCAAGTGGCCGGACCGCGGCGTCATTGTCCTGTGCCGCACTTCCAATCCCGGCGCGCGCGACTTCCAGGACCTGGAAACCGCTGGCAAGCGCCTGTATCGCCACGTGGCCGAGCGCGTCGCCCGCGACTGGAACGGCGCTGGCAACTGCATGCTGGTGATCGGTGCCACCTACCCGCAGGAGCTGGCGGAGATCCGTGGCGTCGTGGCCGAGCTGCCGTTCCTCGTGCCGGGCGTCGGGGCACAGGGTGGTGACGTGGCCGCCGCGGTCAGCGCCGGCAGGACCGCCGATGGTCTGGGGCTGGTGCTCAATTCCTCGCGCGGGATTCTCTACGCCAGCGGCGGCGACGATTTTGCGGCCGCCGCCGGCCTGGCCGCTCGGGCGCTGCGCGACGAGATCAATCTCTACCGCTAGACTAGGGCGCAGTCAGGCTGCCAATTGCCTGCGTGAATTGCGATACATGGAGGTATCAATGAAGGCGTCCCTCAGCGCTGATCCGGCCACGACAGGCGAAGTTATCCCGGTGACCGCGAAGAACTTCGCCCGTGCCGAGACCGACATGTACTTCGGGCGCATCGTGGCCGATGGCGGCTTCGGGAAATTCAAGCACGAGCGCGCGCCGGTGGCCATCGACCGGCAGATGGTCATCCGCATGAACCGCGATACGCTGTATTCAAGCGCCGTCTTTGACCTCGATGCCGGCCCGGTGACCATCGTCCTGCCGGATTGCGGCAAGCGCTTCATGTCGCTGCTGGTCATCAACCAGGATCACTACACGCTACCGGTGGTCTACGCCCCCAGCAGTTACACCTTTACCCGCCAGCAGGCCGGCACGCGCTACGTGATGGCCGCGGTGCGCACCCTGGCGGATCCTGCAGCGCCGGCCGATGTCATGGCCGCCAATGCCGTGCAGGACCAGATCCGGGTCAAGCAAGCTGCGGTTGGGGCATTCGTCGTGCCGGCATGGGACAACGTCACCCAGGACAAGGTGCGTGAGGCCCTGCTGGTCCTGGCCGCCCACAGCGGGCTGACCATGGAGCAGGGATTCGGCGCCAAGGACAAGGTCGATCCGATCGCGCACCTGCTGTGCACGGCGGCGGGCTGGGGTGGCAATCCGCGCGAAGCGGCCGTGTACGTATCGGTGCAACCGCAGCGCAACGACGGCAGCAGGCTGCATCAACTCAAAGTCAGGGATGTGCCGGTGGACGGGTTCTGGTCCATCAGCGTCTATAACGACAAGGGCTTCTTCGAGAAGAACGACCTCGACAGCTACTCACTCAACAACCTGACCGCCAAGCACGACAGTGATGGGGGCTTCACGGTGCAGTTCGGCGGCTGCACGAAGCAGACCGCAAACTGCCTGGTGACGCCGCCGGGCTGGAGCTATGTGGTGCGCATGTACCGGCCGCGCGCACCGGTCATCGCCGGGACGTGGAAATTCCCCGAAGCCCAGCCGATGTAGCGACCATGGGTGCAGTGCGCGGTGCGCAATGCTACTTTTGCACCCAACCGCCGCTGGCGTTCTGGTAGTACCAGCCGGCTCGGGCGCCACGCTCCACCCAGCGCTTGGCGAAGGTCTTGCGGATGTCGGCTTCCCATTCCGGGTGGCCATTGGCCTTGGCGATTTCTGAATAAAGCGTTTCGCGATCGCGGTTGTCTTCGGAGACCAGGCGCGTGAGCAACCCGCGGTCCGGCAGCGACACCGTGCTGGCATCGCGTACCTCGATCAGCCCACTGTTGGTCATGCCCAGTGCGCCGGAGTCAAAGAACTTCTGCAGCTGGCCGAAGCGCCCCTGCATCGACCCGGTGATGGCGCGGATCTCCGGGGAGGAAATGTCGAGGTTGGGCTCCGCTGCCTGTGCTGCAGGGACCAGCGCATACAGTGCACTGCCCAGTGCGGCCACCAGGAAGCCGGGTGGTTCCCCGGATCGCCGGCTCAGCGGCACCTGCGGCGGCGCGGTCTGCTTGCCGCCGCCTGACGGGGCGGCGCCGGTTGCGCCGGTGACCGCGTCGATGATCTGGTCGGCAGCCTTTTCAGCCGCCGCCGCAGGGAAATAGACGTTGATGGTGACGCAGGCGCCAATGAGCAGGCTGAGCAGCGCCAACTTGGAGATGCGCGCGAGGCGCAATGCGGTATCTGGCATGGTCTTACCTCGGGTCTTCATGCTTGCATTGTTGCAGCAGCCACTGAACTGCACCTGAACCTGCAGCATAAGTCTAGTTCACCACGATTCCCTGGCTGTTGGTTATTGCCGAGGAAATCTGTGACGTCAGTCGCGGCCAGTCCACCAGGGTGGACTTGCCGATGATGTCGATGCGCGGCAGGCCCCAGCCGCGGAGAATGTAGTAGCCGCCCTGGGCAGGCCCCACGCCCGACATGTGGCACACGTCGTTGCGCAGGCTGCACGACAGCCCGATCTGGTCGTACGGGAAGGTATCGAAGAAGCGCAGTGCCCCGGTCTGCAGCGCAGTTGCAACCCCGCCACCACCACCACCGATGTTCGAGAGATTTTGCACGGCGCGCTGGCTGATCCGGTGGCGCGAGCGATCTCCCGCTGGCGTTGCCATGCGCAGGTCGAAGGCCACCGGCGACCAGTTGAAAGTCTCGAGCCCCTTGAGGTCCACGTCGAGCCGGCCGGTGATGCTGCCGAATTCAAACGTATGGGTGATCAGGTCCAGGTCGAGGTTGCGCGCGGTAAGGTCGGCATACAGCCGCGGCCATTTGCCCAGCGGATCGCGAACCCGCAGGTTGCTGGCCACGACCACGCCGTCGAACACCTGCGCTTCCAGGTTGCCCCCCAGCGTCAATACGCCGTCGCTGTAGGTCAGGCCCGGTATGCGCCCCGACAGCCGGCCGGAGAATTCGGGCCAATGCAGGGCCTTGGCAATGGGTGCAACGCTGATCGGGTCCACCGCGGCGTCGAACTTGCCGGTCATGTCCGGCTTGCCCAGGCGCTCCACGGCCAGCGTGTTGACCAGCAGGGCACCGTCGAAAAACGGCAGGCGCGCGGGCTTGAGGATCCGGAAATCGCGATCGCCGGTGGCAAAGTCGATGCGCGACTCGGCCCCTTCGATGCCCCAGCCCCGGGCTGATTTCCAGCCCAGGAAGGAAGGACGTGGTGGCCCGGTTGCGCCCGCGGACCAATACAGTTCGCTGTTGACCCCTGACACGCTGAGGTCGTGGGCGGCATCCTTGAAGCCCAGATCGTCCACCGCCAGGGTCAGCTGCACGGGCTGGTCATCCTGCACGCGCAACTCTGCCCGTGCCCGACCCTGCGTGAGCAACTGATTGAATGGTGTCGTGGCCAGCAACAGCTGCAGGTAACTGGTGTAGGCCGCCGGGAACGTGATCTGACTGGCGTCGATCTGCGCGCTGCGCACGCGCAGCGGGGCAAATGCAACGTCGGCGGTGCCGGTTGCCGTCAGCAGGTCGCGCTGTGTGGATTGCAGGCGGGTGACCTGCAGCCTGCCGCTGTCCCAGGTGCCCGCGGCGCTCAGGTCTAGCGGATTGTGGTCGAAATCCAGCAATACCGGGCCGCCCAGCATCTGGCCATGGGTTGCCTGGGCGTGCAGCTCGATGCCCAAGGCGCGCTCAGGATGCGACAGGTCCACGCGTGCCTGGACGTTCGCCTCGATCTTCTCTGCTATCCAGGTGGAGTCGGCGTTCTGCATCGCGCCCTTGAGAACGGCCAGCGCAACCGCCGCGCTGGTTGCGCCGGCCGTGCGCTCCACGGTTGCCGACAGGTTGCCGCTGCCGCTGAACTGCAGGTCGCCGGGCAACGCCACCCAGGGTTTGAGCAGCGATGCCAGTTCGGACAGCGGTGCGGCAGGCAGGTCCAGCTGCGCCCGGGTGGTATCTGCCTGCGTCGCCACGGCGAATCGCACGCGCGAACCACTGATGTCGGGCCCGGTGCCGTTGGCGGTCAGTGTCCCGTTGTCGCTGCGCCAGGCCACCGCGCCACGCATGCGAAGGGGTGGCCAGCGCGGGGTCGTGACTTGCACCTGCAGTGCCGGGCAGGAAATTACCGGCGTGCGGATCATCGGGTCCTGGCAGTCGATACGCAGCGCGGCCTGTGGTCCGGCCAGCTTGGCCAGCGCCGCAGGAATCCCCAGCTGCGCAACCTGAACGCTGAGGGAACTGCGCGTGTCCGACTTGATCGCCAGCGTGGCGGTCACATCGTGCAGCGTGGTACCGGCCACGGCCACGCTGGCCGAATGCAGGCTCAGGGATTCAATGGCGGGGACTGGAAGCGCCGCCGCGGTAAGGCAGGCTGCCAGGGCGATACTGCCCCTGGTCACGCGGGAACGACTTCGAGGACAACGTGACTGATGGAATCCAGATCCGCCAGGCGCGCCTTGTACTGCGCGGGTGTCAGGGGTTGCGCGGCGTGCAGCGAGGCCACCAGGGAGAAATGACCCGGCCCGATGCGCCACAGGTGCAGATCGCGGATCTGCAGGTCCGGATCCCCGGCGCGCAAGCGCTGCCTGACGGCTTCCTCCAGCGGACGGTCGTCGTGTGAATCCAGCAGCGACCGCGCGGCGTTGCGCGCCAATCCCATCGACCAGTTGGCGATCACCAGGGCACCGACGATGCCCACCACCGCGTCCATCCAGATCCATCCCAGATACCGCCCCGCCAGCAGGCCCAGTATGGCCAGCACCGAGGTCAGCGCGTCGGCCAACACGTGTACGTAAGCGGCCCGCAGGTTGCTGTCACCATGGGCCTGGCGGCCATGTTTATGCTCGTGCTCGTGCTCGTGCTCGTGCTCGTGCTCATGCTCGTGGTCGTGGTCGTGGTCGTGGGCATGATCGCCGCGCAACAGCCAGGCACTGGCGAGGTTGACCAGCAGACCCACCGCCGCGATGCCCCCGGCCTGCAGGAAGGCGATGGGCTGCGGGTGCAGCAGCAAGTTTGCGGATTGCCAGGCAACTATCGCGGCCACTATGGCCAGCGAGATGGCACTGGCGAAGGCTGCCAGTTCGCCCACCTTGCCGGTGCCAAAGCTAAACCGAGGATCGGTGGCATGCTGCGTCGCATAACGATAGGCCAGGGTGGCAATGCCCATCGCCGCGGCATGCGTGGACATATGCCAGCCATCGGCCACCACCGCCATGGATCCGTAGAGCGTGCCGCCGACAATCTCGGCGACCATCATCACGGTGGTAAGGATGACTACCCACAAGGTGCGCCGCGCGTGTTCGTCGTGGCGCTCGCCCAGCCAGGAGCGTGGGCAGTCGGGGGTGGGCCTGGGAGTGGACATGGTTGGCATATTCTGCACCCGCAGCGCCATTGGGGGCCCTTAAACAAATCCGTAACAGTCCTGTCATTGGCTGGCAATGCCGGGCGCCGATGCTGCGCGGTATGGCCAGACCAATCGCACCAGCCGGGTTGCATGCGGTGCTTGCCCGGCTAGATCGGGCAGAGCTGGCCGCCTGCCGTCGATTGAACTCGGCGGTGGCGGTAAACCGCCTGCGCCGCACCTTCCTGATCGCAAGCCGATTGGGCGACGGCGCGATCTGGTACACGCTCATTGCCTGCCTCGCCCTGTTCTTTGGTGCCGAGGGGCGTCGCGTGGCGCTGCAGTGTGCCATCACCGGTGTGGCCGGGCTGCTGATTTACCGCCAGCTCAAGGGCATCCTGGTGCGGGAACGACCCTTCATCACGCACAGCTCCATCATTTGCGCCGGGCGGCCGCTGGATCGCTTTAGCTTTCCGTCAGGGCATACCTTGCATGCCGTGAGCGTCACGCTCATCGCCGGCTGTGCGGTACCTATGCTGCTGCTGGTTCTCATCCCCCTGACTGTGATGATTGCCGCGTCGCGTGTGGTGCTGGGGCTGCACTATCCCAGCGACGTGGCCGCTGGCGGTCTGCTGGGCGCAGCCCTCGGGCTGGCAACGGTGGCGTGGCTGCCGTTCTGATGCTTCGGCCCCGTCCGCTGTTCGTCTCGGACGTGTATTTTCCCCGCGTCAACGGCGTCTCCACTTCGATCCGCAGTTTCCGGCAGGACCTGTCGCGCCTGGGAGTCGAATCCACGCTGGTGGCTCCCCAGTACCCCGCGCAGCAGTCGCCGGCCGGCCAGTCCCCGGCAGCGGCCGCGCTGGCGGAACACGTGCTGCGCGTGGCGGCCCGGTCGGTGCCGCGGGATCCGGAGGACCGGATCATGAGCTGGACGGCGCTGCGTGGTTGCCTTGATGCCATCCCGCCTGCCAGTTACAGCCTGGTCCACATCCAGACGCCGTTCCTGGCGCATTACGCGGGAGTGGCCCTGGCACGCCGGCGCCGCGTGCCGGTGATCGCCACCTGCCACACCTACTTCGAGGACTATCTGCATCATTACCTGCCGCTGCTGCCCAAGTTCGCCAGCGCATGGCTGGCGCGCTCGCTGATGACCAGCCAGCTCAACGCGGTGGATGCAGTGGTGTCGCCGTCGGACCAGGTCCGGCAGCGGCTGCTGGACTACGGCGTGACGCGTCCCATCCACGTGATCCCCACCGGCATGACCGAAGAGCGCTTTACGCCCGGGGACGGCCAGCGCTTTCGCGCGGCGCACGCCATCGAGCCACGACAACCGGTCCTGCTCAATGTCGGGCGCGTTGCCTTCGAGAAGAACCTGTCGTTCCTGCTGCGCATGTTCGTCGTGGTGCACCGCCGGCAAGCCGATGCGCTGCTGGTCATCGCCGGGGAAGGACCGGCACGCACCGCGCTGATGGCCGAGGCCGCGTCGCTTGGACTGGGCAATGCCGTGCGCTTTATCGGCAACCTGGACCGCGATACCCAGCTCAATGACTGCTATGCCGCGGCCGACCTGTTCGTGTTCGCCTCGCGTACCGAGACCCAGGGTCTGGTGCTGCTGGAAGCCATGGCGCAGGGGTGTGCGGTGGTTTCCACGGCCTGCCTGGGCACGCGCTCCGTGCTTACCGTGGAAAGCGGCGCGGTGGTGGCGCAAGAGCATGCGGGGGATTTCGCCAGCGCGGTGATCGCCACGCTGCAAGCCCCGGCCAGCGCGCGCGACCGGGGCGACAAGGGGCGCCGCTGGGCAATGCGCTGGTCCTCACGCTCCATGGCGCAGCGCATGTCCGAGCTGTACCACGAAGTGCACGACACGAACGGCGGCGCAGCTCAGGCTATCTGTGGCGGGGTTCCCTAGCTAGACTTGGCCGCATGCCTTCCAAGCGTGCCCTGGTCGTCGATGACTCCAAGTCGGCGCGGACTTTCCTGTCCGCACTTCTGCACGAGCACGCGCTGGAGGTGGACACTGCCGAGACGGCAGAACAGGCCATCGAGTACCTGACACGGCATCGTCCCGACGTGATCTTCATGGATCACCTGATGCCAGGCATGGACGGGTTCCAGGCAGTCCAGGCCATCAAGAGCAACCCCAGGACGGCCACCATCCCCATCCTCATGTTCACTTCGCAGGAAGGGGAGCTGTACCTGGGACAGGCACGGGCACTGGGCGCCATGGGCGTACTGCCCAAGCAGGTGGCGCATGTGGATGTCGGCAAGGTGCTGCAGCAGCTGCACCTGGCGCAGGGTGCTCCTGAAGCGATTCCGGATATTCCTGCCGAGGACGTGGCGGCCGCTGCTGCGACGCCGGCCGCCGCGCAGGCCGCACCCGAACCTGCGCAAATCCTGCTGCGCGACCCGGTGGCCGAGCTGCGCGGATTACTTATGACCAGCCTCGAGCAGCAGCGCGAGCGGATACTCGAGGACGTGCGCACGCTGTTGCGCAACTCGGTGCCAACGGTCCCTGCGGCACCGGTGGCTGCGCCCAGGCCGCGCCTGCCCTGGATGCTGGCGCTGACCGCAGCCCTGGGGCTGGTGGTGCTGGCCGCGCTGCTGTGGCAGTCCCGCCTGCAGCAAGCGCGGCTGCGCGTGCAGTTGGCCCAGGTGGCGCAGGCAGCGCCCGCGGCGACCAGGCCACTGGCGCCGCCCGCCGCGCAGGCGGCAGCAAGCGAAGTGCCGCAGGTCTCGGTGGTGAATGTTCCCTTTGGCGAGACCGCCCTTGGCGGCGCGCGCATCGCGCGGTTGCGCAGCCTCGTGCAGTCGATTGCAAGCCAGGGGCTCAAGGGCACGCTTGAAGTGCGCCGCCATGCCGGGCGCTATTGCCTGTCGGGCAGTGGACGCGACGGATACTCGCTGGCCGAGGCCGCGGTGCCGTACATTCAATGCGACCTGGTAGCCGATGCCACCGACCCGGTGCTGGGCGAATCCCCGGAGTCCATGGAGTTCGCTGCTGCCCTGGCCGAGATCCGGCGCCAATACGGCAACGCGATTCGCGTCGAAGTGTCCGTTGCCGCCGAGACGGAAGTGCAGCAGGCCTATCCGGACATCGGCGGTAACCCGCCACGCGTGCCCACCGCTGGGGAGTGGAATGCCGCGGCGCAGGCCAACAATCGCGTGGAACTGCGCTGGCACGCCGCGACTTGAACCCGCTGAGACCGCGATGGCCCTGGGCCAACCGGCACCTGCAGTCCATCGTGCCCAGCATCCTGCCGCAGGGTCGAATCCTCGCGCGCGCCGCGCCGCTGCGCGCGGCCAGCCGCCAATTGCTGCTGGAGTGCGGGGACGGCGTGCGCCTGCAGGCATTTAAGTCCGTGCCGCAGCGCCCCAATGGACAGCTGGCCGTGTTGCTGCACGGCTGGGAGGGCAGCGCCGATTCCTACTACATCCTGTCGCTGGGCCAGGCGCTGTTCGCCGCCGGCGTGCAGGTGGTGCGCCTGAACCTGCGCGATCACGGCGATACCCATCACCTCAACAAGGGGATTTTCCATTCCTGCAGGCTGGCGGAGGTGTGCGGGGCGGTCGCCGCCATCGGCGCACAACACCCGGGCCAGGCGCCCTGGCTGCTGGGATTTTCACTGGGCGGCAATTTCATGCTGCGCGTGGCCGCCAGCCAGGATCCGCGCCTGGGTGCGCTGGCCGGTGTGGTCGCCGTGTCGCCGGTGTTGCACCCGGACAGCGCCATGCTGGCGATGGAGCGCGGCTGGCAGGTGTACCAGCGGTATTTCGTGCACAAGTGGCATCGTTCGCTGCGGCGCAAGCAGTCGCTGTGGCCGGACGAACTGAAGCTGGATGACATTTCCGGCTTTGGCGACCTGCGGCGCATGACCGCGGCGCTGGTGGCACAACACACCACGTTTGCGGGGATGAAGGAGTACCTCGACGGCTACGCCATTACCGGGGACCGGCTGCGCACGCTGGCAGCGCCGGCAACGATCCTGTGCGCCGAGGACGACCCCATCATTCCGGTGTCGGACCTGGCGCGCCTGGCACAGACACCCCTGTTGCGCGTGGTTCGCCAACGACACGGGGGTCATATGGGATTCTTCACCAGCCCGCTGGCGCCGTCCTGGATCGACAGGTTCGTGCTCGACCAGATGGGCGTGTAGCCCCCGGGCCAATCCCGGGGAAGGGGAATCAGGCGACTCGCGACTCGCGCTTTTCCTCGAACTGCACGATGGGCTCGCCGCTGGTCACCAGGATGTCCCCCTCGATGACCGCGCCGCGGGCAATGGCCAGGCTGCGCGCGCTGATCCTGCCTTTGATGACGGCGGCGGCCCCGACTTCCAGGCGGTCGGCCACCGTGAGGCTGCCAATCAGCTCGCCGGCAACCACGGCAGTGCGAGTGCGGACCTGGCCTTCCCAGCGCGCGCCGCGCGCGATGGACAGCGTGCCGCCAATATCCCCATCACCCTTGACCGTACCGCTGAGCACCAGTGCCCCGGGCACGGTGAAGTCACCGGTGAACGTGGCCCCTTCGGCCAGCACGGTCGGCGAGCCGTTGGTACGGTCGGAAATCCTTCGCTTCAGGTCATCTGCCACGCGCCGATGATTGCACGGTAGTTCGCGCCCACACTGTGAGGGATTCCCGGAACCGGATGCATCGATCTGGGGCACACGGGCACAGAACTGGGGCTGCTGGCGCATGTAGCTGCCGAGAGCAGACTTTCCCGGAGCACCGCAACCCGCTCTATTGCGGTCTGTCGGCAGTGGTCCCTTGGCACGCGGCTTGCTTTATCCAACCTGTCGGCAGTCGATTGGACTGTCACGGCGGAGAACCATGACCCCCCCGTTGGTCTTCGCATACTTCGAGCGCCGCCGTACGTCACTGGCGGCGGCGCTCGTTTTTTTCTGCCCCTCAGGCAGTCATTCGCAAAGGCTTTCCAGCATCCCCTGCGCGACCGGGGACAGGCGTTTTCTGGCCAGGGCCCGGGCCTTGGGCGCGTCCATGAAATGCTCTAGCGGACCCAAGACCATCATGCCGCGCAAGGCAGGATCCTTGGCGGTCAGCCGCGCAATCTTGTTGAGCACGGTGAAGCCGCGATTGATCTTCTGGCGCGGGGTGCGGTTGTGCTCTATGGAGCGGGCCAGGTACTGGCCGAAACGGCTATAAAGGAAGTAGTCATCATCGCCGACCTGGAAACGGGCTTCGGCGAAAAAGTCGGGAAAATTCTTCTCGAGATACTGAGTGACGCTCAGCAACCGGGGTTCAGGTTCGGAATCAGCCGACGATTTGCGGGTCTTCATTAAAGTGGTTACACCTCCAACTGGTCCTGACAACCATTTCTGGGCGTCACAGGCGGCACCACACCCTGCAACGCGGCGCGAACATTAGGACCAATGGCGCCGCGATGCAACACCTTAATTCACTGAGACCAAAGAGAATTTTGACGACTGTGGCGCCATGGGTATTATGGTCTGCTGGGTGGGCGCGTTTGCCCCCTATAAGTGCATGAATATATTGTTGTTATGGGTGCTTGCGGCCCGTGGCACGGAGTCGGCTCGGCCGCCTGAGGCCATCGCTGGTTGATAAGGTGACGGGATGAGTACGCAAAATCCGCGCGGTCTGTACCGCGAGTCGTTCGAAAAGGACAGCTGTGGGTTCGGCCTGATCGCCAACCTCGACGACCAGCCCAGCCACTGGCTGGTGAAGACCGCTATTGCCTCGCTCAACCGCCTCACGCACCGCGGCGCGATCGCCTCCGATGGCAAGACCGGCGACGGCTGCGGCCTGCTGCTGAAGATGCCCGTGAAGTTCCTGCGTGCGGTGGCCAAGGACGCGGGCATCCGCCTGACCGCCCAGTTCGGCGTCGGCAACGTATTCCTGAGCACCGATCCGCAGATCGCCGCCGCCGCCAAGGCGGAGCTGGAGCGGCAGCTGGTGCGCGAAGGCCTGCAATGCGCCGGCTGGCGCGTCCTGCCCATCGGTCCGGATGCCTGTGGCGCCGAGGCCGCGCGTACCCTGCCGCGGATCGAGCAGCTGTTCGTCAATACGCCGGAGAAACTCGACGAGTCGGAGTTCAATCGCAAGCTGTTCATGGCGCGCCGGCGCGCCGAGCTGGCCCGCGAGCATGCCGACCCGGTGTTCTACCTGCCCAGCCTGTCGGTCAGCACCATTGTCTACAAGGGCATGGTGATGCCCCCGCACCTGGTGGAACTGTTTCCGGACCTGGGCGACGAGCGCATCGAAGCCTCGGTGGCGGTATTTCACCAGCGCTTTTCCACCAATACGCTGCCGCAATGGAAACTGGCGCACCCGTTCCGTTACCTGGCGCACAACGGCGAGATCAACACCATCGAGGCCAACCGCTGCTGGGCGGTGGCGCGTGGGCCGATACTCAAGACCCCGCTGCTGCCGGACCTGCATTCCATCCTGCCGCTGGTGTCGCTGGAAGGATCCGACTCGCAGAGCCTGGACAACATGCTGGAAGTGCTGCTGATGGGCGGCATGGACGTGATGCAGGCCATGCGCCTGCTGATGCCGCCGGCCTGGCAGGGCGTCGATGCACTGGACCCGGACCTGCGGGCTTTCTACGAGTTCTATGCGCCGCACCTGGAGCCCTGGGATGGTCCGGCCGGCGTGGTGCTGACCGACGGGCGCTATGCCTGCTGTGCACTGGATCGCAATGGCCTGCGCCCGGCGCGCTACGTGATCACGCGCAACCGGCACCTGACCATTGCCTCTGAAGTGGGGGTGTGGGACTACGCGCCGGAAGACGTGGTGCGCAAGGGCCGCATGGGCCCGGGGCAGATGATCGCGCTGGACCTGCAGACCGCGACGCTGCTGGAGAACGATGACATCGATCTGCTGCTCAAGTCGCGCCATCCCTACAAGGTGTGGCTCAAGAAGGGCGTGCGCTACCTCGAGTCGGACCTCATCGACCCGTCGCTGGCCGCCGAGCCCATGGATACCCCGACGCTGAACGTCTATCGCAAGATGTTCAACATCACCTCCGAGGAGCGCGAGGAGATCATCCGCGTGCTGGCCCGCGATGAAAGCGAGGCAGTGGGCTCGATGGGCGACGACACGCCCATGCCCGTGCTGTCGCACCAGACGCGCAACCTGTATGACTATTTCCGCCAGCAGTTCGCGCAGGTAACCAACCCGCCCATCGACCCGCTGCGCGAGTCGATCGTGATGTCGCTGCAGACCGAGATCGGGCCGGAGTGCAACATCTTCCAGCCGGTGGCCTCGCACGCGGTGCAGATCGTGCTCAATTCCCCGGTGCTGTCGCAGCGCAAGCTGCGCCAGGTGATGGCGCTCAGCGACGAGGGCGTGCCCAACCAGTTCATCGACCTGCAGTACGCACCCGAGGAGGGCCTCGAGGCGGCGCTGCATCGCGTCTGCGCGCAATCGGAAGCCGCGGTGCGCGGCGGGGTACTGGTGCTGCTGATCTCCGACCGCTACCTGGTCGAGGGCAAGTTGCCCATCCATGCATTGCTGGCCACCGGCGCCATCCACAATCACCTGGTGCGGCTGGGCTTGCGTTGCAACTGCAACCTGCTGATCGAGACCGGCACGGCCCGCGATCCGCACCATTTCGCCTGCCTGATCGGGTACGGGGCGACGGCCGTGTATCCGTACATGGCCTACCAGTCGCTGTTCGACATGATGCGCAAGGGCAAGGTCAAGCTCGACAGCAGCGAACGCATCCAGCTGGGCCGCAGCTACCGCAAGGCCATCCGCAAGGGGCTGATGAAGATCATCTCCAAGATGGGGATCTCCACCATCGCCAGCTATCGCGGCGGCCACCTGTTCGAGATCGTCGGCCTGGGCGATGCAGTGGTCGACCTGTGTTTCCAGGGCACGACCAGCCGCATCCAGGGCGCCAACTTCGCGGACCTGCAGGACGACAGCGAACAGCTGGCCAAGCGCGCCTGGAACCGGCTGCAGCTGGTGGAGCAGGGCGGCCTGCTCAAGTACGTCAATGGCGGCGAATACCACATGTACAACCCGGACGTGATCGCCACGCTGCAGGCGGCGGTCAATACCGGCAGTTACGAGATCTACCAGGAGTTTGCGCGACTGGTAAACGAGCGCCCGGCGTCTGCATTGCGCGATCTGCTGGCACTGGTGCCGGCAGGCAAGGCCGTGCCCATCGAGGAAGTCGAATCCATCGAGGCGGTGATTGCGCGCTTTGATTCCGCGGGCATGTCGCTGGGCGCGCTGTCGCCCGAGGCACACGAGGCGCTGGCCACGGCGATGAATCGGCTCGGCGCGCGCTCCAACTCCGGCGAAGGTGGCGAGGATCCGGTGCGCTATGGCACTGAGAAGAACTCCAAGATCAAGCAGGTGGCATCCGGGCGCTTTGGCGTGACGCCCGAATACCTGGTCAATGCCGAGGTGCTGCAGATCAAGGTGGCCCAGGGAGCCAAGCCCGGCGAGGGCGGCCAGCTGCCCGGGGACAAGGTCAACGCCATGATTGCGCGGCTGCGCTTTGCGCGACCCGGCGTGGGGCTGATATCGCCGCCACCGCATCACGATATCTATTCCATCGAGGACCTGGCGCAGCTGATCTTTGACCTCAAGCAGGTCAATCCGGCGGCCCTGGTCTCGGTGAAGCTGGTGGCCGAGCCGGGCGTGGGCACCATTGCCGCGGGCGTGGCCAAGGCGTACGCGGACCTGATCACCATTTCCGGTTACGACGGTGGCACCGGTGCCAGCCCGCTGACCTCGATCAAGTACGCCGGCTCGCCCTGGGAGCTGGGATTGTCGGAAACGCACCAGGTCCTGCGCCGCAACGACATGCGCCACAAGGTGCGCGTGCAGACCGACGGCGGACTCAAGACCGGGCTGGACGTGATCAAGGCGGCCATCCTGGGGGCCGAGAGCTTCGGCTTTGGCACGGCGCCGATGGTGGCCCTGGGCTGCAAGTACCTGCGCATCTGCCACCTCAACAACTGCGCCACCGGCGTGGCTACGCAGCACGACGTGCTGCGCGAGAAGTACTTCATCGGCATGCCGGAAATGGTGATCAACTATTTCCGCTTCGTGGCGCAGGAGTGCCGCGAGATCATGGCGACGCTGGGCGTGCGCAGCATCGCCGAGCTCATCGGCCACACCACGCTGCTGGCGCCGGCGCCGGGCCAGTCGCCGCGCCAGCAGCGCCTGGACCTGTCGCCGCTGCTGTCCACGCATGGCCTGCCGGTTGACGGACCGCAATTCTGCAAGCTGCCGTCCAACCCGCCGTTCGACAAGGGCCTGCTGGCCGAGCAGATGGTCGCCGACATGCGTGGCGCCATCGACAATGGCAGTGGTGGCGAGTGGCACTACCAGGTGCGCAACTTCAATCGTTCCATTGGCGCGCGGATCTCCGGCGAGATCGCGCGTCGCTGGGGCAACTACGGCATGGACAAGGCGCCCCTGATCGCGCACCTGACCGGTTCGGCTGGCCAGAGCTTTGGCGTCTGGAACGCCGGTGGCCTGCACCTGCTGCTGGAAGGCGATGCCAATGACTATGTAGGCAAGGGCATGGCCTCGGGAAAGCTGGTGCTGCGGCCACCGCGCAACTCCACCTTTGTCGCGCGCGACACGGTGATCATGGGCAACACCTGCCTCTATGGGGCCACCGGTGGCGAGCTGTACGCGGCCGGGCAGGCCGGCGAGCGCTTCGCGGTGCGCAATTCCGGTGCCACCACGGTCATCGAAGGGGCCGGGGATCACTGCTGCGAATATATGACCGGCGGCGTGGTGTGCGTGCTGGGTCCCACGGGGGTCAATTTCGGCGCCGGGTTTACCGGCGGATTCGCCTACGTGCTGGATCTGGATCGCATCTTTGTCGATCGCTATAACCACGAGCTGATCGACATCCATCGCATCTCGCCGGAGACCATGCAGACCCAGGCATTGCACCTGCAGCACCTCATCGAACGGCACGTCGCCGAGACCGGCAGCGAGTGGGGCGCGGAAATCCTGCGCGACTACCGTTCGTACATCGGCAGCTTCTGGGTGGTGAAGCCCAAGGCCGCTTCCATTGAATCCCTGATCGAAGACCTGACCAAGGCCGCATAATGCCCGCAGCGGACAAACACCTACAGTTCCTGGAAATTCCGCGTCACGACCCGGAAAAGCTGCCCGTGGCCGAGCGCGTCACGCAGTTCCGCGAGATCTACACCCAGTTCGATGCTCCCGGAGCGGCGCAGCAGGCCGGGCGTTGCCTGTCCTGCGGCAACCCGTTCTGCGAGTGGAAGTGCCCGGTGCACAACTACATCCCCAACTGGCTGAAGCTGATCAACGAGGGCAACCTGTTCGAGGCCGCGGAGCTTTCGCACCAGACCAATTCGCTGCCGGAGATGTGTGGTCGCATCTGCCCGCAGGACCGGCTGTGCGAGGGCGCCTGCACGCTCAATGACGGCCTGGGCGCGGTGACCATCGGCTCGATCGAGAAGTACATTACCGATGAGGCCCTGAAGCAGGGCTGGCGGCCGGACCTGTCCGACGTGGTGGCCACCGGCAAGCGCGTGGCGATTGTCGGCGCCGGTCCCGCCGGCTTGGGTTGCGCGGACATCCTGGTGCGCAATGGCGTCAAGCCCATCGTGTTTGACCGCTATCCGCGCATCGGCGGCCTTCTGACCTTCGGCATCCCGCCCTTCAAGCTGGAGAAGGAAGTCGTCGAGGTGCGCCGCGAGCTGATGGAAGGCATGGGCGTGGAGTTCCGCCTCGGCGTGGAGATCGGCAAGGACATTGCGTTCGAACAGCTGCTGGCCGAGTACGACGCGGTATTCCTGGGCATGGGTACGTACAACTTCGTGCGCGGAGGCTTCCCCGGCGAGAACCTGCCCGGGGTGCATGAAGCATTGCCGTACCTGGTCTCGAACATCAAGCACGAGCTTGGCCTGCCCGGTGGCGAGCAGTTCGTGAACCTTTCCGGCAAGCGCGTGGTGGTGCTGGGCGGTGGTGACACCGGCATGGACTGCAATCGCACGGCGATCCGCCAGGGGGCGGCCTCGGTGACGTGCACTTATCGTCGTGACGCCGACAACATGCCGGGCTCGCGCCGCGACTACAAGAACAGCGTGGAGGAGGGCGTGAAGTTCCACTTCAACCGCCAGCCCATCGAGATCGTCGGCACCGATCGCGTCGAAGGGGTACGCGTGGTCGAGACCCGCCTGGGCGCCCCCGGACCGCGCGGACGGCGCGTGGCCGAACCGGTGCCTGGCACCGAAGAGCTGATTCCTGCCGACGCGGTGATCATTGCATTCGGCTTCAACGCCAGTCCGGCCACATGGTTCGACCCGCACGGCATCGCGCAGCACAAGAACGGCCGCGTGCGCGTATCGACCGCGGCAACATCTTCATTCCAGACCACCAACCCCAAGGTATTTGCCGGCGGCGACATGGTGCGCGGCTCGGATCTGGTGGTAACCGCGGTGTTCGAAGGTCGCGAAGCCGCCAAAGGCATCCTCAGCCACCTCGGCGTCGCCTGACGCCGATGTCGCAGGGATCATCCGCACGGGCGATCCTGTATGCGTTCATCGCCAACCTGGGGATAGCCCTGGCCAAGCTGGCTGCGGCGCTGTACACCAATTCCGGCAGCATGCTGGCCGAATCGATCCACTCGTTTGCCGACAGCGGCAACCAGGTACTGCTGTACGTGGGGCTGCGCCAGTCGCAGCGACCGGCGGACGCGCGGCATCCGCTGGGATACGGTAAGACCTCGTACTTCTGGAGTTTCGTCGTCGCCCTGATGCTGTTCAGCATGGGCGGGTTGTTCTCGATCTACGAGGGCTGGCACAAGCTGCAGAGCGCCGAGCCGCTCAACCGCCCATGGGTGGCGATGCTGGTATTGGCAGTCTCGATACTGCTCGAGTCCGGCTCCCTGGCCGGCTGCGTGCGCGAAATCAACAAGCTGCGCGGCGACAAGCCGTTCCTGCAGTGGCTGGCCGGCACGCGCAATGCCGAACTGGTCGTGGTGCTGGGCGAGGACATTGCGGCACTGGTGGGCCTGATGCTGGCGCTGGGCTTCGTGGCGCTGGCGACCCTGACCGGCAATCCGGTGTTTGATGCCATCGGCTCCATTGCAATCGGCGTGGTGCTGGTCTGCGTGTCGATCTTCATCGCGGTGCGCATCATGGGGCTGCTCATCGGGCGTTCGGCCGAGGCCGACCTGCGCGCCGGCATCAATGCGGAAATCGAGTCCGACCCTGCCATCCTGGAGCTGCTCAATGCAATCACGCTGCAGCTGGGACCCCAGGTGATGCTGGCCGTGAAGATCCGGATGACCCCTGAACTTTCGATCCGCGAGGCGGTCGATCACATCAACCGGCTCGAGGTTCGCATCAAGGCCAAGTTCCCGGAAGTGAAGTGGTGCTTTGTCGAGCCGGATATCGCGGACTAGGCAGCCGGAGTCACCGATGCGCTCAATTGCATCATTGTTCGCCCTGGTCGCAATGGCTGCCGGAGCGTTGGCATCTGATTCAACCGCGCAACCGGACACGCCCTCCTCCAGTGCGGAGTTCCACTTCGCGCGCATGATCTACACGGACCTGCCGCAGTATGCGGGCTTTCGTCGCGGCTGGTGGCAGCAGGACCGGCCAGAGGCCGAGGAGCATTTCACTGCGAACCTGCGCCGCCTCACGCGCGTTTCGGCGGGGGAGTCGGTGAACGTGCGACTGACGGATCCGGAGCTGTTCGACTACCCCTGGCTGTATGCCACGCAGGTCGGCTTCTGGGATCTGGGGGACGAGGAGATCGCGCAGTTGCGCGAGTACCTGCTGCGCGGTGGATTCCTGATGGCGGATGATTACTGGGGCGAGGGCGAGCGCCAGGTCTTCGACGCAACCATGGCGCGGCTGTTCCCTGACCGACCGATAGTGGACATTCCGGGTGACGATCCGGTTCTGCACCTGGTATTCAGCATTGACGAGTTCACGCAGATTCCCGGGCTGCGGCACCTTGGCCGCCTGGACCAGCTGCCGGAGCCGCATTGGCGAGGCATTTACGATGACCAGGGCCGGCTGCTGGTGGCGATGAACCAGAATCAGGACATCGGGGATTCGTGGGAAGAGGCCGACAACCCGCGGTACCCGGAGCCGATGACGGCGCTGGGGTATCGTTTCGGCGTCAATTACGTCGTCTATGCCATGACCCACTGACTACCGATTGCGGAGCGCGCTGGCCAACGAGTACGTTAGCCAACGCGCGCATGAACGCAGGAGGCTGTTGTGCCAGAACCCGAGAAGACCTCAAACCAGCTGGCGGCAGAGCGAACTGACCTGGCGCAGGACCGAACTGATCTGGCCACTATGCGCACGGCGATGGCGGCGGATCGCACGCTGATGGCATGGGTGCGCACCGGCCTGTCTATGATCAGCTTTGGATTTACGATCTACAAAGTCTTGCAGGCCTTCCAGGAATCGGGAGCCCTCCTGCCGCACGAACACAGTCCGCGAAATTTGGGCATATTCCTTACCGGATTGGGAAGCATTTCAATCCTGATCGGGACGATCGAGTACCGGTACACGATGCGGCAACTCAGGAGTGAACACGGCGTGCGGCTGTGGCGACCGGCGTATGTCATCGCCATTGCCATGTCCATCGGCGGCCTGTTCCTGTTCATCAGCATCATCAGCAAGATCCTGTAGGGAGGACTGCCTGAGTTGGCTGGCGATTGGGGTAATTGCGCCACAGGCGCCGTGTTAGAGTGCCGCGCCGCTAAGGACCATGGAAGGGACGGCAAATTCGATCGCGACCACGCATCGATGGCCGCAAGGCGCCGCGCACTCTTCCTGTGATTTCAAACGCGTGCCGGGTACATGGCGATCAAAGCCATGGCGCAACGAATGTTTTGTCAGACAAGTAAGGAAGCTCTCATGGCAGCAAAGAAACCCAACATCCTCATCCTCTGGGGCGACGACATAGGCCAGTTCAATATCAGTGCCTACAACCGCGGGATGATGGGATACAAGACTCCCAACATCGATCGCATAGCCGCAGAAGGTGCGCTGTTTACCGACTGGTACGGGCAGCAAAGCTGCACTGCCGGTCGCGCGGCATTCATCACCGGGCAGTCGCCGATCCGTACCGGACTGACCAAGGTGGGCCTGCCGGGCGCGCCGGAGGGCATGAAGATCGAGGATCCGACTATCGCCGGCTTGCTCAAGAACCATGGCTACATGACCGGCCAGTTTGGCAAGAACCATCTGGGCGATCGCGACGATATGCTGCCGACTAATCACGGCTTTGATGAGTTCTTCGGCAACCTCTACCACCTGAACGCGGAAGAGGAGCCGGAGAACCCCGACTACCCTAAGGCGTCGGAATTTCCGGATTTCAAGAAGAACTTTGGTCCGCGTGGCGTCATCCACAGCTTTGCCGGCGGGAAGATCACCGACACCGGCCCGCTGACCAAGAAACGCATGGAAACCATCGACGAGGAGGTCAACGTCAAGGCCATCGACTTCATGGAGCGCGCCAAGAAGGCCGACAAGCCCTTCTTCATGTGGTGGAACTCCACCAAGATGCACGTATTCACGCATTTGAAGGAAGGGGTTGCTGGAAAGACCGGGCTGGGCATCTATGCCGACGGCATGGTTGAACATGACCGCCAGGTGGGGGAGATGCTCGACAAGCTCAAGGAACTTGGGCTCGACGACAACACCATCGTGATGTATTCGACGGACAATGGTGCCGAGGCGTTCACCTGGCCGGACGGCGGCACGACAATGTTCCGCGGCGAAAAGAACACGCCGTGGGAAGGTGGTTACCGTGTGCCCTGCGTCATGCGCTGGCCCGGAGTCATCAAGCCCGGCTCTATCATCAATGACATCGGAGCGCACGAAGACATGTGCGCCACAATCCTCGCGGCCGCTGGTGAACCTGACGTATCAGAAAAGCTGCTCACGGGGCATAAGGCCATTGGGCGCAACTACAAGGTGCATCTCGACAGTTACAACCTTGGTCCCGCGCTCAAGGGCGACGCCAAGTGGCCTCGCAGGGACTTCATATACTGGACCGATGACGGCAGCGTCGCGGCATTGCGCTACGACAACTGGAAGATCTCGTTCCTAAAGCAGTCTGCGCATGGCCTCCATGTATGGATTAATCCTTTTGAAGAGTTGCGTGCGCCGATTCTTACTAATCTGCGCATGGATCCCTTTGAGCTGGCCCAGGATATCGCCATGGACTATGGGCGCTGGTTCGCGGAGCGCATGTTCCTGTTCGCTCCTGCTGGCACCTTTGTCGGCCGTTGGTTGCAGAGTTTCCGCGAATTTCCGCCGCGCCAGAAACCGGGCAGCTTCAACCTGGACAATGTCATGGCTTCGGTGACAGCGCCGCACAAGGGCGCTAACTAGGCTCACGGCGAATCAGCAAAGCAAGCGGCGCTGCTGGCGAGTAACCCGCGGCGCCGGTGATACAGCACGCCATCCGTGGTTTACACGAATCGCCTAGGTGTATTGGCCAAGTTCTACTGGTAGTCCACCGGTCGCCCGAATTGTGGGATCATCCTGCAGAATGTCTACGGCCACCAAGGACTCGGGTGTGGAGTTTTCGCTACTCGGCGGCCCGCTGTACCGACTTGGCTGTCGCCTGGGCCTTATCCGCGATGGCACCAACTCGGTAGCCCTGGGCCTGGTAATCGGTTTGCTGCTGTGGGTGGTCCTGGTCGTGCTGGCAGTAGGTGGGGGCAGCGGCGAGTCGCTGTTCAGTCTCAAGCTGATCGGTGCCCACGTGCGGCTGCTGGTAGTCATTCCGCTGATGTTTGTCAGCGAAACTGTATTGAACCCGCGCATGAGCGCATTTGCCCATGGGCTGCTGCGCCGGGGAATCGTGTCGCCGGATCAAGCCGCCAGGTACGAAGCCATAGTGAGCCGCGTCTGCCGCTGGCGGGACTCGTGGTTGCTCGAGGTCCTGTGCCTGTTGCTGGCACTGTTGGCGTCGTTTGGGATCAGCCAGGTGGACACTTCCGGAAACTCGGCCGACATCTCGGCTGACCGGATCGCGAGCGGTGGGGTGTGGGCTGCCTGGTGGTACGGGGCAATCTGCCTGACGGTATTTCGATTCCTGCTGGTGCGTACGTTATTGCGCATCATCCTGTGGGCACATTTTCTGTGGCGCGTGTCGCGATTGAACCTGCGCCTGTACGCCATGCACCCGGACTGCTCAGCCGGGCTGGGCAACCTGGTGACCGTGCAGATGCAGTTCTTACCGCTGGTGCTGGGTTTTGCGATGCTCAGATCCGCGCAGTTTGCCGAGGAAATCAGCTCCGGGACGATGGCGCTGGACACGATCTATCCCGGGATTGCCGTCCTGATATTGCTGAACCTGGCACTGATCATCGGGCCGTTGCTGGTGTTCACACCCAAACTGTGGAAGTGCCGGCTGGATGGGCTGGCCGACTACATGGTTCTGGCGGAGGATTACGTCGGGCAGTTCGACCGCAAATGGGTGCGAACTTCGCCGCGCACCGAGCCGATCCTGGGCACGCCGGACATCCAGAGCCTGTCGGACCTGTCCAACAGCGTGCAGATAGTGCTCAAGATGCGCCTGGTGCCGAGCAACATGCGCGCGGTGACCTACATCATCGGGGCAGTGGTAGTACCGATGCTGCCCCTGGCGCTATTCAGATTCCCGCTTACGGACCTCGCCAAGAAGCTGGTGTCGGGTCTGATTGGCCTGTGACCGCGGGCCGCCTAATCGCAGGACTGGTATTGGTGACGGCAATAGCGATGCCGACGATTGGCTGCACTCAGGAACTGGATCCACGGGCCTATTCGGCCAGCCCGATCGGTACGACATTTGCCATTCTGAGTGGCGGCAATACCAGCGGCGACGTCGTCTTTGACCCCAGTACCGAGATTTCCGACGTTCATGCCAATGTGAACTCTGCCACCGTCAGCTTCGGACGGGCGTTTGATCTCGCCGGCCGCCAGGCCACCGTGGCCTTCGGCCTGCCGTATGCCTGGGCCAACGTATCGGGCAATGTTGGTGAACAACAGCGATCGATCACCCGTTCAGGACTGGGCGATCCCAGATTGCGCCTTGGCGTCCTGCTCTATGGCGGCCAGGCGCTGGATCGTGCGGCCTTCGTCAACAGCAAGCGCAATCCCATCCTGGGCGTCAGCCTCGTCGTCGTGGCGCCGCTGGGCCAATACGACCCGGACAAGCTCATCAACATCGGGCTGAATCGCTGGGCGTTCAAGCCGGAGCTGGGCTTTTCCTATCCGGTGGGCCACTGGCAGTTCGATGCCTACGCGGGCATGTGGCTGTTCGCGGATAACACCAACTACTTTGGTGGCCATCGTCGCTCCCAGGATCCCATCGCCAGCTTCCAGGGTCATGTCAGTTACACGATTCGACCCAGCCTGTGGGTTGCCCTGGATGCAACGCATTACAGCGGCGGCAACACCCAGGTCGACGGCGTCGAGAATTCAAGTCGCCAGAGCAACCTGCGTGTCGGCCTGACCGTTTCCCTGCCGGTGCCCAAGGTGCGCGGGCTATCCGTGAAGCTGGCTTACAGCGATGGCGCGGTGACGCGCCTGGGCAGCGACTTCAAGTCCGTCGGGATGACGTTCCAGTACGCGTGGCTTGCTGAATAGTGGCGAGGAACTGGCGATGCAGCGCCAGGGATCCTTGGGGATCAGGTTCTGCCTTCAGCAGCTGTGATTCGCGATAGCCGGTCTGCACGCTCAGTACGCGGATCACCCGCTGCTCCGAGGTGAAGTGCAGGCGCCAGTCCTTCACCGCCAGCACCCAGCCGCCGGCGGTTGCGCGGATCCTGCGATACGGGTGAGGTTGTGGGCCGAGTCGCAGAATCGCCTGTGCCCGCTGCCGCAGCTGCGGACCGCCGTGATCCAGTATCCACTGCATCTGGGAGGCTGCGGGCTCGTCGAATTCCACCAGGTAGTCAGGTTGCGGATCCGTGCTTGCCAGCCAGCCGCTGCCGGATTCCATGAACGCGTCGGAGTAGGACACATAGGGCTTGATGTCCAGCACCGGGGTGCCGTCGATCATGTCCGCCCCTTGTACATGCAGGCGCAATCCATCGATACGCAACAGCCGTACGGCCGACAGTCCCAGCGGATTGGGCCGATGCGGCGAGCGTGTGGCCAGCACGCCCTTGCGCCCGGTGGTGCTGCGTGGCGGCAGCACCTTGGGGCGCCAGCCGGAGATTCCGTGAAACCAGAAGATAATCCAGATGCGCTCCCAGCCGGCCAGATCCTCGATGGCATGCTCGAGATTGCGGCCTGCGAACAGCTCGATGATTGCCTCGACCGTATCGGCCACGACTGCCTGGCGTGGGGCTTCATCCTTGGCCACGAAGTCCGTTCGCACGATGCCGATGGGGTGCAGCATCAAACTGGTCAGGTCGGGATTCATGTGACCCCAATGGTATCCTCAAGCACGCCATGACTTCGCTCGCCGAACTTAAATCCAGCGGCCTGTTGCGGGAAGACTGCTTCATCGACAACCAGTGGGTTGCGGCCGACAGCGGCGCGCGCCTGCCGGTACACAATCCGGCCACCGGCGAAGTCATCGCCCAGGTCGCCAGCGCCGGAATTGCCGAGACCCGCCGGGCGATTGCCGCTGCCGCCGCGGCGTTTCCTGGCTGGGCCGCGCGCACTGCGGGCGATCGCGGGTTGCTGCTGCGGCGCTGGTTCGACTTGATGATCGCGCACGCGGATGAACTGGGGTGGCTGCTGACCGCCGAGCAGGGCAAGCCTCTGGGCGAGGCGCGTGGGGAAATCCGCTACGCGGCGTCGTTCATCGAGTGGTTTGCCGAGGAAGGCAAGCGCATGTATGGCGACGTGATCCCCGGCTACACCACGGACCGGCGCATCCTGGTTCTGCGCCAGCCCATCGGCGTCGTCGGCGCGATTACACCCTGGAATTTTCCAGCCGCCATGATTACCCGCAAGTGCGGGCCGGCACTGGCCGCGGGCTGCACCTTCGTCTGCAAGCCCGCCGGGGAAACCCCGTTGACCGCGCTTGCACTGGCGGAGCTGGCACAGCGCGCGGGCATACCCGCCGGCGTGTTCAATGTGGTCACCGGCAAGGCCAGCGTTGTGGGCGGCGAACTGACCAGCAGTGCACTGGTGCGCAAGATCAGCTTCACCGGGTCCACCCGCGTGGGCGTGCTGCTGGCCCAGCAATGCGTCCCGACGTTGAAACGGGTGTCGCTGGAACTGGGCGGCAACGCACCGTTCCTCGTGTTTGAGGATGCGGATATCTCGGCCGCCGTTGAAGGGGCGGTGGCCAGCAAATATCGCAACACTGGCCAGACCTGCGTCTGCACCAACCGATTCATCGTCCACGAGGCTGTGTATGGGGCATTCACCCGGCAGCTGGCCACTGCAGTGGGCGCGCTCAAGGTGGGCGATGGCACGGATCCGGGTGTGCAGCAGGGGCCATTGATCAACGCCAGTGCCGTGCAGACCGTCGAGGAGCATATTGCCGATGCCACCGCCAAGGGCGCGACCATCCTCACCGGCGGACACCGGCACGCGCGCGGCGGCACATTCTTCGAGCCCACCGTGCTGGTGGACGTCACCGAGCAGATGCGCTGTGCTGTGGAGGAAACCTTTGGTCCCGTGGCGCCGGTGTTCAGGTTCCGGGACGAAGCAGAAGCGCTACGCCTCGCCAACGCCACCGACTTCGGCCTGGCCTCGTACGTGTACACCCGCGACCTGTCCCGGGCGTGGCGCGTGGCCGAGAAGCTGGAAGCAGGGATTGTCGGCGTGAACACCGGGTTGATTTCCACCGAGGTGGCGCCATTTGGTGGCGTGAAGATGTCCGGGCAGGGGCGCGAGGGCTCGAAATACGGCCTGCTGGACTACACCGAACTCAAGTACGTGTGCATGGCCATCGGCTAAGGACCGGTGGGATGGCGCGTCAATGCGCCCGTACGTGTTAGCGTGCATTGCAGAACGATACATGCCGACCCGCAAGGCCGCATGAAACCCCGACTGATTAACAGGAGTCTGAATCGTGTGGAACATGTCGATCCCGTGGTGGGAGTTCGCTGTCCGGGCACTGATTGTGTACGCATTCCTGATGGTGCTGCTGCGAGTGACAGGCCGTCGCCAGGTGGGGCAGCTGGCCCCGTTTGACCTCGTGCTGCTGCTGGTGCTGAGCAATGCACTGCAGAACGCAATGAACGGCGGCGACAACTCGGTTGTGGGTGGAGTGCTTTCCGCGCTGACGCTGGTGGGGGTGAACTGGGTGGTAGGATATGTGTCGTTCCGCAGCAAGCGACTGGCAACCGTCATTGAGGGCAAGCCAGAGGTCCTGATCCATAACGGGCATGTGTACCAGGATGTGATGGATCGCGAACGGTTGACCAAGGAAGAGCTCAATGCGGCATTGCGCCGGGCCAGCTGCTCCTGTGTTGAAGAGGTGCACTTCGCCATTCTGGAAAACAACGGGCAAATCAGCGTCAGCCCCAAGCCTCGTGCATCATCGGGTGCCTAGTCGAGAGCGATGATGGCTGTAGCGCAACGGAGGGATCCATGGGCGTCTTGGACGGCATACTCAATTCGGTTCTGAATCCAAGTGCGTCGGGGGCGGCCCCCTCGCAGATGACGCAGCTGCTGCAGAACCTGCTGCAGCAACAAGGCGGACTCAACGGGCTGGTGGCCCAGCTGTCGAAAGGGGGGCTGGCCGAGCACGCGCAGTCCTGGATCGGTGCTGGCCAGAACCTTCCGGTCTCTGCCGCCCAGATCCAGCAGGCACTGGGCAGCGGTCAGCTCGGGCAGATGGCGCAGCAGCTGGGCATCGATCCGCAGCACATCGGCGGATTGCTTTCCCAGGTACTGCCAGAGGTGATCAACCACCTCACGCCCAATGGCGTGCTGCCGACGGAGTCGCACCTGCAACAGCCATCCGCTGACTTGCTGGGCGCTGCGCTCAAGGCGTTGGCGGGCAAAGCCACCTGACCTGCGTGGTCGGGCGGGTGTCACCCGCCCGACTCAGACAGCAGCGCTTCAGTGGCAGGGCTTGCCGTGATCTGCGCGGAACCCCTTTGCCGTGGCGTCCGCTTCGCTCATGTACTGACCCTGCTTGGTCTTGCCATACCACTCTGTGTTGGGGCAGTGATAGACCTTGGTGCTGCTGTTGACCCATACCATTCCGGCTCCGCCGCCCGGCGCGGCCACTGCGGCCGGTGCGCTCTGCACCGGTGCGCTGGTGGCAGCGGCAGGCCTAGGCTGGGCAGGCACCGCTGCCGGCGCGGCAGGGGCCGCAGCTACCTTGGGCGCGGCTGTGGCCGCAGGTGCAGGAGCTGTGCTGGCCGCAGCGGTTGCCGGACCCCACCATTCCTTGACGCCCTGGTGTCCGTGGCAGGCTCCCTGCTTGTTTGCACCTGAATAGTAAGTGCCGTCCTTGCACAGTCCCGTCGAGCCGGCAGGTTTGGCCGCAGCCACGACCGGGGCCGCAGCAGGCTTCGGGGGCGCGGCAGCCGCCGCCGGCGGCGCGGACTTGGCGGGAGTGGCCATGGGTGGCGCAGATGCCGTGGCGGCTGGTCCCCACCATTGCTTGACTCCCTTGTGTCCCTGACAGGCTCCCTGCTTGTTGGCGCCAGAGTAGTAGCTTCCGTCCTTGCACTGCCCGGTGGAGTTTGCAGGTGCGCCGGCGGGAATCTGTGCAAAGGCGGCGCCCGCCATTAACACTCCGACCGTGACCAATCCGAACGCCAAGTTTGCACGTCGCATTTTGATACCTCTTCCTTTAGTTGAATGCGCTCATACAGAGCCCTCTACCCCTTTGCGCCTGCCAGTCAGCGTGGCCTAGCCGCACATGCAGTCTACGCGAGGTATCTGGTCAGCAAAATTACGGCTGCGTCACCCGGTGCACCCGCCCCGCGGGTGGTTGAGGTGGCAATGACGATGAGCAGAGGCGGTGCGCATCGCTGGCGTCACCTATCCGGGTCTGGTGGCGCAGCTCGATGTGTGGCCTGGCGGACTACACAAATCCAAGTGCTTGTACGCACGTGGCTTGAGCCGACCGGCTAGCGCCGGGATTGTTCGGCATAGCGCCGCAGCTCCGGCGACAGGTCCGGCCGCTGCAGTAACTTGTCCAGAATCGCGTTTGCTTCTGCCTTGTGGCCTGCCTGGCGCGCCTGCGCGGCAAGATTCACCTGCTCGAAGGCCTCAACGTAGCTCTGCATGTCCTGCAGTTGTGCCTCGGACTGGGTGTCGCCGGCGATGCGGCTGTGATAGGCGTCCAGGCTCTTGTGCGCGGCGGCGAAGTCCTTCTTCTCCATCGCAATGCGCACTTCCTCGTTCATTTCCCGCAGGTACCAGCTGCGACGCAGATTCATGGCGGCGGCTCTTTGTTGGCCGTCGAGCGTGCCGTTGGCGCGCAGCACCGCGTCGATTCCCGCCAGGGCCGCATCGCGCTGGCCACGATGATAGGCAATTGACGCCACGCCAACCTTCAGCCAGTCCTCGTCCGGAAACCCCTTCACCCCCACGTCAAGAAACTTGCCATCTTCGGCCGTCGGCGTATCCATTTCGAACAGTGCCTCGGTGAGCCGTTCATAGGCTGCCAGCCGGTGTGGATTCAGGTTGATCGCGTTTTCATACGACTTGATGCTTTGCCGAAGTGCGTCAGTCTTGTGCGAATTGGCGCCTGCCCGGTAGGAATCCCCCAGCATCAAGAACATGTCGCCGTCGCGCGAACCATTACGCAGCGCCGCATCTGCGTGCGTGGCCGCCTCATCAGGCTGCTGCTCGAACGAGGCCAGGTAGGCCAGCACCTCATGTGGCCCGGGCAGGGAGGGGTCCAGCTCCATGGCCTTGGCCACATGCTGCCGCGCAAGGTCCGGTTTGTCGCCACCCAGCGCAAAGAATGCCAGGGCGGATTCCACTTCTGCAGGCGGCGCAACGGTCAACGGCGGCGGGTCCGCAGCGGGGGCGGCGGGTTTGGTGATGTAGGCGAATGTGGGCTGTGACAGGTAGATCTTGAACGTGCGGTCCACATCGTTCAGTTTGCTGCCAAACACAAGGTCCACGCTTGCGGCTGCAGAATTCGTACGAAATGCTTGCAGGTACTTGATCAGCAGTTCGCGTCGGGCCGGATCATTGGACACCAGCAGGAAATGCACAAACGCCCACGACTGTGCATAGAAGCGACCGGTATGATCGTCGCGATCGAAGATTGCACTGTCCTGCACCAGGAAATTGCCCAGGGGCATGGTCCCGCCCTGCTGCAGTTGATACAGGTGGCCTGCAATGGGCTTGCCCCAATTGACCTTCCCGCCATGGCGCTCAAACGTCGAGAACAGTTCGGCGATTCCCTCGGTGAACCAGGGTGGCTGCCGCGCAGGATCCACGCTCATCAGCCAATGGGTGCCCTCATGAAAGATGGTGTGCTTGGTGTTTTCGTCCTCTGAATCCTGGGCCAGGCCAATGACGCTCCACGTTGGCTGGCGGACGAACAATCCGGCGAGGTTGGCGGCCTGCCCATTGGGGCGTGGTGGCGTGTAGGGGATGAAGTCGCGGCTGCGGGCAAACAGTATTACGGTAAGTGGCGGCAACGCCTTCACGTTGATCGACAGCATGTTCGAAGTGGAGGCGATGAACTGGTCGTACTCACGAATCCACTCGGCCGTGGCGTAGTCGTTCAATTGGGACAGGACGCGGTAATGCTCCGTTTTCGTCTCTCGCCAGACTGGGTCCGCAGCCAGCGCCGATGAAACCGGCACGAGCAGGAGTACTGCAAGCAGCAAGCGCATGAACTTTCCCCTTCACCGATGTAGCTGGAGGCCCGCGAGCCCGTGAAATCTTCTTCTTTTGTGCGTGAGGCGTAAGGGTACGCAACCCGCAACAGGATTCTGTGACGGGCTTCTAGCGATTTCAAGCCCGGGCTTACGCGCCCAGACCGATAACCCCCGGTCCATCGGGTGGAAACCTGAGGAACTCGGCGCTGCGTTCCATGCGAGCCGAAAGCTGCACGAGCCCGGGATAGTCTCTGGCCGGCAAATCCGTTGCCAGCATCGAGTGCGAGAACTGCCAGGCTATCGCTACGGCAATCGGGGCGTGGCGATCATTGCGCGCGAACACCTGTGGGTGCGCGAGCAGCTCGTGCTCGAGTGCTGCGTACGCGGCCAGGAACTGTCCCCTGACCCGATCCATCCAGGGTACGAACCGCGCCTCCGGCGGTCGCAGATTGTGTTCATAGATAAGCTGCGCGCACTTTTCACAGGCAGCCAGTGCCAGGCCGATGGCGCGGTAATCGTGCACCAGCTGTCCCGGGTCCGGGTTCCACAGCGAGCGTCCGCTGGCAAGCGTGGCTTCCGCGTATTGCAGTATCAGCGTCGAGTCCATCAGCACGGTGCCGTCATCGCAGACCAGCGTCGGGGCCTTGACGACGGGATTGATGCTCCGGAACTGCGCAAAGTCGCTGAACACCGAGACTGGCTCATGCTCAAAGTCCACCTGCAGGTGCGCGAGGCATACGGCAACTCGCCTGACAAATGGCGAGTCGAGCATTCCAATCAGTCGCATACGATTTCCTTCAGATTTCGAGCAGGTCGCGCCCGACGATGATCTCGCCGGCAAATTCCTTGGCCGCCTGGCTGCGATAGACGTCGTCGCCGATCTGCGGACTCCAGCCGCCCGGGATGATGTGGTTCAGTACCAGCGTGCGCACGCCGGCCTCCCGCGCCATGCGCCCGGCCACATCCAGTGGCGTGTGCGCCGCGACGATATGTTGCCAGACGCCTTCCGGGTTGTCGGCGTAGGCACCGGCCGCCACGCGCACCTCAAACGACGCGCGCGTGGCGGCCAGGTCCATGCCCTCGCACACTAGCACCTGCGCGTCATGGGCAAGCCTTACAAGGTTTGCCGAATAGTTCGTGTCGCCGGAGAACACGACGCTGCGCCCCGGTCCATCGAAGCGCAGCGCCAGGGATCGGTGCGGCATGCGCCGACGTGATTCTGGCGGGTAGTGCGTGTTTTCCACTGCGCTTACGGTCAGCGTCGCATCGCGATAGGCCGGCTGCGGCGTGGCACTGGCCTTGATCTCATGCGCGTGGAACAGGTCCGCCATGCGTGCCGCGCGCGCCTCGTCGACCAGGCGGATTTCCTCACTGACGCGATTGAACAGCAGCGCACCGTGGACCAGACGACGCGTGCCATCTGGTCCATAGATTTCGGTGGCCGCCACGCGACCACCGGTCCACTGGTGCCCCATGAGGGCGGCAAGGTCCGCGGTGTGGTCATCGTGCAGGTGGGTCAGGAACACGTGCGCCACGTCGCGATAGTTGCGGTCGGCGCGGATCAGCCCGGCCAGCGCGCCATAGCCGCAGTCCACCAGGTGCAGCTGGTTGCCAACGATCACCAGGCTGGCCGTTTCCGCGCGCACTGCGTTGAAGTTGGGTCCCCCCTGCGTGCCCAGCAGCACGACGCGCATGTCATTGGGCGCGGCTTTGGCGGCCGGCGTGCCCTGCGCCAGCAACGCTCGGGCGGGCCCCATCAGCAATGCCGATAGTCCGGAAAGCAGGTCGCGTCGGTTAAGCGTTGTGCTCACGTGTTGCCGCGATCACGCTGGGGCAGTGCATCGTGGAACTGCTCGGAAGTCTTCCATGCCGGCACCGGGGGAACGTAGCCGGGCCGCGGGACATGGACCGACTCCTCTACCAGCTGCATGCGGTGCAGGTAGCGCGGGCAATTGGGAAAGATCCGCTGCGCGGTGACCAGGACGACGAACACGGCACCCGGGAACTGTGCGCACAGGGCAGGGTCGTGCGAGATCCTGGCCGTGCCGTTCACGCGCATGCGCTTCTGGTTCTCGAAGTCCAGGAACAGCAGGCCCACCTGCGGATTGACCAGGACATTGCCCCAGGTGCGGTACATGCCGTTGCCGTCGTAGTCCGGGATCACCAGCGTGTCTGTATCCAGTACCTGCACGAACCCCGCACGTCCGCCCTTGTAGGAGCAGTCCGGGCTGCCGTGTTCATCGGCGGTGGCAACGCACAGCATGCGACAACCCTGGATGAACTCCCGGTCCGGATCCGTGAATGTGCTGTGTATCGTGACCGCGGCGAGGCGATTGGCCAGGCGGCGTGTGTCGCGCAGGTCCTGCAGCTCGCGCATGCCGGCGTGGTAGACCGATTCAGCGTCCATGGGCACCTCTGGGCACAAAGCACCGACCACAAACGATAATATGCAGCGGATGAAACCGCTATTGATCCTGTGCATGGCCCTGGCCTGCGCCACCGGCCTGGACGGATGTGCATCCGGTCCGGCCCGTATCCACCAGTCCCTGCTCACGCTGGATACCCACCTGGACGTGCCCATGCTGTTTGCCGTGCCCGGTTGGGATATCACCGCGCGCCACAGCGTCCAGCGCGACGGCTCGCAGGTGGACCTGCCACGCATGATCGATGGCGGACTGGACGGCGGATTCTTCGCCATCTACATCCCGCAGGGTCCGCTGACGCCGGAGGGACGGGCCGCGGCCCACGCTGCGGGCTTGCGGCGCATGGCCGAGATCCATGCCATGGTCGACCAGTATCCGGGCCAGTTTGCGATCGCCCTGACCGCCGACGATGCGCCGCGCATCGCCGCCAGCGGCAAGCGCATCGTGTACCTGTCGATGGAGAACGGGTATCCGCTGGGCGAGGACCCGACGCAGCTGCGCGCCTTTTATGCGGGAGGGGTGCGCATGGCGGGGCCGGTGCATTTCCTCAACAATGACCTGGGCACCTCGGCCACGGATGCCGCGCCGGCGCGTTATCCGGGATTGACTCCACTGGGCCGGCAATGGGTGCAGGAGTGCAACCGGCTGGGCATTCTCATCGACGCGTCGCACTCGTCGGACGCGGTGCTGGACGAACTGCTCGAGTTGTCCAGGGCGCCAATCATCCTGTCGCATTCGGGTGCGCGCGCGGTGTTCAACCATCCGCGCAATGTTGACGATGAGCATCTGCGGCGCATCGCGGCGCACGGCGGGGTGATCCAGGTGTCCGCCTACAATGACTACATGATCGCCAACCCGCGCAATGCGGATCGGCAGGCCGCGGTGGCGGCGGCCCGCGGCTCCGGCTCCGGTACACTGGCCCAGCGCGAGGCTATGCAGCAGGCCCTGGCGGCCATCGACCAGAAGTATCCGATTGAGCACGCGACATTCGAGGATTACATGCAGCACCTGCTGCATGTGATCCGGGTCGCAGGCGTGCAGCATGCCGGCATCGGCATTGATTTCGATGGTGGCGGCGGCGTGCAGGGTTTCGAGGATGCCGCGGACTATCCGAAGATCACCGCGCGGCTGCTGGCGGCGGGCTACTCACGGGCGGACCTGCAACAGATCTGGAGCGGCAACGTCCTGCGCGTGCTGCGCGAGGCACAGGCCCGGGCCCAGGGGAGTCACTGACGCTGCAACGTGCCCAGTGAGCGCGTGGCCAGGCGGAACAATTCGACGGCCGGCTGTGCCGCGGGGCGTTTGGCCCGCGGTCCGATCAGCAGCACGCGCTGGGTGCTGGGCATGGGAGGGCCGATGCGCACCAGCTTGCCTGCCGCGACACCCTGCGTGGCAAAGTGATCGAACAGCACCGCGGCGCCGCGTCCGTCAATGGCCATGTTGGAGATGACATCGGGAAACTGCGAGCGCGCGACGATGTTGCGCGGATCGACGCCCGCCTCCTTTAGCGCCCGGTGCATCCATCGCGTGGGACGATACTCTGCCGGCGGCATCAGGAACGGCAGGTCCCCCAGCTTTACCCCGGGCCGGGAGGCGCGCCTGGCCAGTGCCGGGGAGGCATAGATGGAACACCCCACCGTGTTGATGATTTCCGATTCCAGGCGCTGGTCCACGACGAAGTCCCCGGTAAATACAGCCAGGTCCACTTCGCCGCTGAGCACCATGGGCACGGCGCCGCGCGTCGGGTGCAGGGGTATGAAGTCCAGCACGATGTGCGGATGGCTTTCGCAGAACGCGGGCAGGCGCGGGCGGATGTAGACATCCAGCAGCAGCAGGCCGGCGGTTACGGTGAGGCGTACCGACCGGGTGCCGGGCTGGTCGAGGCTCTGCTGTTCCATGTCCTGGCGGCCCTGCACCAGTTCGCGGGCTTTTTCCAGGTACTGGATGCCTTCAGGAGACAGCATCGGTGGGGATCCGCGCCGGCGCTCGAATAGACTCTTGCCGACCTGTTCCTCCAGCGCGCGCACCTGGTTGCTGATGGACGGTTGGCTTACGCCCAGACGTTCGGCGGTGCGCCGGAAATTGCAGTCACTCGCGGCGGCGACGAAGATCTCCAGCTGGCGAAAGGTGATCGACATCGGATCGCGGTTCAGTGAGCCAGGGGAAAGTACCCGACGCGATCGCCACGGAAAGTGCCCACCCAGATCTGGCCATCGACTTCCAGCGCCGAACTGACGCCCTGCAGCGGCGCCTTTGCATCCGTGTCGTAGAGCACCTTGGTTGCCAGGGAATCCGGATCGACGCGCAGCACTGTCCAGCCGTCAAGGCTGGCCGGGCCGCCCTCGCGCGCCACGAATTTCTGGCCGGCCGCCAGGATGGAGCGGCCATCGGCTGACCAGCGCAGGTTGTCGGGGGCGAAATTCAGGGGCACAACGCGCTTGGTCACCGTGTTGCCATGGCGCTCGAAGCGCACCAGCTCGCGTGTCCCCCATGCGGCCACGTGCAGCACCTTTTCATTGGCCGAAACCACGATGCCGTTGGCGCCGGACAGCTCCGTGCCCGGGATCAGCGTGACCGCGCGCCCCGGGTGCCATTCCAGCAGGCCGCCGGTGACCTGGCGCGCGAACACGGAATTGATGCCACCCTTGCCCGGTGAATAGAAATGCGACGCGATGAATCCCCCGTCGTGCAGCGCGACGATGGAGTTGACGTAAACATCCCCCGGGATTGTGACGCACCCTTTCCACTGCAGCGCCGGCTTGCCGCTGCCAGTACGGATTTCAAAGAACTCAATGGCCTCGCGTCCGTGATTGACCACCAGCAGTTCCTCGCGACCGGTGCTCAGGGCGCGCAGCGCCAGCCCATGCGCCGAGAATTTCCCTGGGTCGGGCGGCGCGTGGCAGTTGGGAAAACGCTTGGTGTCGGGAGCCGCGGCGTTGCTGGCCGGATAGACGCTGGCCCAGGACTTGTTCTTGCTATTGATCAGGTGCAGGTGGCCGGCGCCGTTCGCCTCGGCAAGGCCGCTGGCGATCAACCAGGGTGAATCACCGATGCGCAGCAGGTCTTCTGCTGCCTGCGGTCCGCAGACGAATTTCAGGGCGCCATATGGCGCGCAACCCTGCTCGGCAGCCATGCCCCGGGTCCCGCAGGCCAGGCCGCTGCAGACCAGCACCAATACAGCCAGAGTCTTCATAGCCCCTTCCCCTTGGCCAGGCCGGGTGTTTCCCCGTGCCGTTTGCGGCCAATAATAACCTAAACGTGATTACCGTCCGGGGGTACCGGCGAGGCGGCCGTGGCGGCGCGCTGGACGTGGACCGCGGCACGCAGTCGGTCTAGTCTTCGACACAGCAGAAAATGGATTCACAGGCAGGATGCAGTGACAAGACTGGGCCAGCAGGATGCGGTTACCCGCCGCGGAGCATGGGAGGTCATTCTCCATCGCCTGGGCGGCCAGGCCGGAATGCTGGCGGTGTTTGCGCTGACCTATGCCCTGCTGATCTGGCTTGGTTACCTGTTCAAGGAGCCCGAGCAGCAGTTGACCATCATGTGGCCGGCCGCCGGCCTGCTGTTCACGGCCTTGTGGGTCGCCGATCGCAAATGGTGGCCGGTATTCATCGGGATCCAGATTGCCGTTGAATTGCTGCTGGGCGCCTTGCTCGAGGATTCGTTCAACCCGCGCCTCACCCTGCAGTACTGCATTGCCGACTCCATCGACGCCATCGTGGGCGCGTCGGTCGCGCGATGGCTGATTCGCGACCTGGCTTCGGTAAAAGTCTGGCACGTGCTGAAGCTGGCGCTGGCCACGGCAACCGGAGCCGCCGCCAGCGCGCTGCTGGGAGCCTGGGCCGCAACCCAGTCGTCCGATCCGTTCAGTTACGAACATCAGTTCCAGGTCTGGTGGGCGGGCAACTGGCTGGGCTCACTGGTGGTATTGCCGGTGGTGATCGGCTGGATCGTGCCCAACCTGCGTAACCTGTTTCCGGAACTACGCCTGCGTTCGCGCGTCGACCTGGCGGTGCTGTCCGTTGCGGTGGCGGCGTGCACCTTCTACGTGTTCTCCGCGGCACCGGGCGGGGCGATCTCGCTGCTGCAGCTGCCAGTAGTACTGGAAGCATTGCTGATTTTCGCCGCGTTTCGCGTGCCGCCGCGCTGGGCCGCGACCCTGGCCATGCTGGCCACCCTGATTGCGGCGGAAATGGCATCGCAGCGCATTGGGCCCTTCGTGGTCAGCAATCCCTTCGTGCGTCTCATCCAGGTGCAGATGTTCCTGGCATCGCTGGTGGTGATTCCGTTCCTGTTCACCATGTTCCTGGCCGAGATGCGCATCGCGATGAACCGGCTGGTGGAAAGCGAAGGGCGCTATCGCAGCTTCGTCGAGCACAGCAACGAGGCCGTGTGGCGCGTAGAGCTGGAACAGCCGATGTCGATATCCCTGTCCGTGGCCAAGCAGCGCAAGTGGCTGGAGCAACACGCCCACGTGGCCGAGTGCAGCCTCTCCTATGACCGGCTCAATCCGGCGGAGACGCCGGGGCTGCGCCCGTGGCGCCGCGAAATCCCGTGGAACGCAATCTACGACCAGCACCTGGAGCAGGCGGCGCGGCAGGCTTACACCATGGACGGCCTGCGCTTCGACGTGACGCTGCTGGGCAAGCGTTGCACGTTCATCACCTCGTTCACCGGCGTGGTGCGCGATGGGTACCTGCTGCGCATCTGGGGCGTGGCCCGTGACGTGACCGACCTGGTGGAACTCAATACCCGGCTGGCGCGCGAGCAGGATCGGCTGCGCGGTTACGCGCGCCAGATCGTCACCGCCGAGGAGCGGGCGCGGCGCGCGACCGCCGTGGACCTGCACGACGGCATAGGCCAGGAGCTCATCGGCATGGGCATGACCCTTGAAGTGCTGCGGGCCCAGGCGCCGGCGCAGTCGCAGGGCCTGCTGGATGAACTGCGCACGCGGCTGCGTGAAGTGCAGGAGCGCACCCGGCACATGATTTCCGACTTAAGTCCGCCGGGACTCTACGACCTGGGATTGTGTCCCGCGCTGCAGTGGTTGGCCATCTACCTGCGCACCCACGAGAAGCTGCAGGTGGTGCTCGACTGCCGGGTGCGCGAGGAACTGGTGGACGTGGACATGCGCGTGCTGATCTTCAAGCTGGTGCGCGAACTGCTGCGCAATGTCGTCAAGCATGCGGACATCAGCGTGGCCACCGTGACGGTGCTGGGCGATGGCGAGCGCGTGAAGGTGGAGGTGCGCGATACGGGCAAGGGCTTCGTCTGGGAAATCGACCTGTTTGGCGGCCGCACCAGCGGCTTTGGCCTGTGGAGCATCGAGGAGCGCGTGCGCGAAGTGGGCGGCGAGTTCCGGGTTGAAACCTCGCCGGGACGCGGCGCCAGGTTCGAGATGGTGCTGCCGCTGCGGCGCAGCGAGCGGCGGCGGGCCGCCGGATCCTTCGAGTTGCGCAGCCTGGGGACCGAGGATTGACCAGCAAGTCCCGTGGCCTGTGCCTGTCGGTCTGTGACGTGCGGGTCTGCGAGGCGCGCTGTTGCTACGACGGCGTGTACCTGCAGGCCGGGGAGGAACGCGAGCTGCGCGACCTGGTGGCACGTGAGCCACAGTTGCGGGCACTGCTGCCGGCGCAGTTCATTGTCGATGGTTACTGGGAGGGCAGGCCGCTGGGCCGCAAGACCGCGACCCGGCCGCATGACTATCGCAGCCCGGACTATCCGGCGCATTTCGCGCGTACGCGTTGCGTGTTCGCCGATGCGGCGGGTTTGTGCGAGCTGCAGAAGTTGGCCATCGCGCAGGGCCAGCATCCGTGGACGTACAAGCCCACCACCTGCTGGATGTTTCCGCTGCAGGATGATGCGGGCGAGCCGGCGGCCCCGATCGCGAGTCCCGACGAGGATCCCTATGCGACCGACAGCTACCCGGGCTACGCCAACTTCGTCCCCTGTGGCCAGCACGACGCGCGCGGCCGGCCGTGGCGCGAGGCGCTGCAGCAGGAAATCGCCTATCTGGAGCAGGGCGGCAAGGCAAAAAAAACCCCGCCATGAAGCGGGGTTGTTCAGTGCTCTCGACCGTCCCTAGATCAATCAACAAGGGCGCTATGCGCCCAATGGACATCAAAAGTTTCTCCGGTTGACGCGTCGGGCCTCTGCCCGGCCGATCCTTCAAGCCCGGGCGGCAATCCGCCCGTCGTTCGCATCGCGACGTACCCGACAAAGGGGGTTGTCGCCGCACCGTGCCCACTCTGACTGCCTGGGTTATTTTGTCTCTCCGATCCAACAGCGGACCGAATCTTCAAATTCTCCAGCAACTTAGGTCTAGCTATTACGCTACGACCCGTGGATCGAAGTCTACGCCTGTGGTTTTTAAAATGCACTTGTCTCGCAAGCGCGACATAACGCATTCAGAAGGCGTTGAGTCCGGTCAGCTCCCGGCCCACTGCCAGCTGATGGATGGTTTCCGTGCCTTCGTAGGTGATGACACTTTCCAGGTTGAGCATGTGCCGGATCGGGACATATTCGGCACTGATTCCCGCCCCGCCGAGCAAGTCCCGGCAATCGCGTGCCACCTCGAGGGCTGCGCGGCAGTTGTTCCACTTGACCATCGATACCTGCGCAGGGGTGAGCGTGCCGGCGTCCTTCAGGCGCGCCATTTGCAGGGCCAGCAGCTGCGCGGCGCTGATGCGACGGCTCATCTCGGCCAGCCGCAGTTGCACTGCCTGGTTCTGCGCCAGCACCCGCCCGAACACCTGGCGCGTGCCGGTGTAGTCCAGCAGCTGTTGCAGGCAGGCCTGCGCCGCGCCGATGACTCCCCAGCAGATGCCGTAGCGCGCCTGCGTCAGGCAGGACAGCGGCCCCTTGAGCCCAGTGGCCCCGGGCAGCAGGTTGGCCTGCGGTACGCGCACGTCCTCGAGGAACAGGGCGGCCGTAACCGACGCGCGCAGGCTGAACTTGTTGTCGATTTCGGTGCTGGAAAATCCCGGCATGCCGCGCTCCACCAGGAAGCCGCAGATGCCATCGTCGGTCTGTGCCCAGACGATGGCCACGTCCGCCAGGGAGCCATTGGTGATCCACATCTTGGATCCCGACAGCAGCCAGTCCCCGCCGCTGCGCCGCGCGTGGGTGCGCAGGTTGGCCGGGTCTGAGCCGCCCTGCGACTCGGTCAGCCCGAAGCAACCGATGGCCTGGCCGCGCGCCATGGCCGGCAGCCAGCGCTGGCGCTGCTGCTCGCTGCCGTATTGATGGATGGGGAACATGCACAGCGCGCTCTGCACGGAGTAGAAGCTGCGGATCGCGCTGTCGCCGCGCTCCAGTTCCTGGGCAATCAGTCCGCAGGCCACGGCGCCCAGGCCCGCGCAGCCGTAGCCGTCCAGCTGCGCACCGAACACGCCCAGTGCGGCCAGTTTCGGGATCAACTCACCGGGGAAGCGATGCTGCTCGAAGCACTCGCGGATGACCGGCAGCACCTGCTCATCGACGAAGCGCGCGATGCTGTCGCGTACGGCCGCCTCTTCAGCGCTCAGCTGCGAAGCGACGTCGAGGAAGTCCAGCCGGTCGAATTGGCCTGTCACGCGCACATGATCGCTCACGCCCGCAATTGGCGGCAATCAACGCGCTAGCGCAACCTGGGATAGCCGGGGTTCATGGAACTCAGGCGGCCATCAGCGTCTTGAGGCGCTTGATGGCGGCCACTTCGATCTGGCGGACCCGTTCGGCCGACACGCCATACTCACCTGCCAGCTCGTGCAGCGTGGCCTTGTCGTCGGCGATCCAGCGGCGTTGCACGATGTCCTGGCTGCGCGCGTCGAGGCGCGACACGGCACCGGCCAGTCTTTCACGAACATCCGCATCCCATTCCGAATCCTCGGCCTGCAGGGCCGGGTCGGCGTCGGGGGCGGGCAGGTACACGGAGGGGCCGTAGCTGTCCTCGTCGTCCGCGTCTGGCGGGTCGAACGACAGATCACGGGCCGAGAGGCGCTTCTCCATTTCCGTGACTTCCGCCACGGTCACGCCCAGGTCCCTGGCCACCGCCTGGGTCTCGTCCTGCGACAGCCACGCCAGGTTCTTCTTCATGCGGCGCAGGTTGAAGAACAGCTTGCGCTGCGCCTTGGTGGTGGCGATCTTGACCAGGCGCCAGTTGCGCAGCACATAGTCGTGGATCTCGGCGCGGATCCAGTGCACGGCGAACGATACCAGCCGTACACCCATGTCCGGCTGGAAGCGCTTGACGGCCTTCATCAGGCCGACATTGCCTTCCTGCACCAGGTCGCCAATGGGCAGCCCGTAGCCGGAATAGCCGCGAGCAATATGCAGCACGAAGCGCAGGTGCGACATCACCAGCGTGCGGGCAGCGTCCAGATCCTCTTCACTGCGAAAACGAGTGGCCAGGTCCAGTTCCTGCTCGCGGGTCAGCACCGGGATGCGGCTGATGCGCTCGGCATAAGCCTCAAAACTGCCCAGCGGTCCTGTCAGCAGGCTGTCCGCCGGATGGGCGATGGAAAGACTGTTTGCGCTCAATAGGCACCTCTTGGGTCGATGTTAGCACTCCCGTATTTGGAGTGCTAAGACCCGGGCAGGTTCCCGGCAGGTCTCATTATTAATTGTTATTTATCAATTACTTAAATTCAGGCCCGCGGCTCGATTCTGGCCAGGTGGCGCGTGGCCGCCAGCCAGGCGCCGGCCAGCCCCAGGACCATGCCGATGCCCAGCAGGGCGCCGATTTCGCGCACCCCGGGGGTCAGCAGGTGGAAGCTGCTGCCGTAGCTGGTGGCCAGGCGTGACACCGGCTGGCCCAGCAGGTACATGCCCAGCGCCACCAGCGCCGCCGCCAGCAGTGCCCCCAGCAGTCCGTAGAAGATTCCCGTATACAAAAACGGCCGGCGCACGAAGGCGTTGCTGCCGCCGACCAGCTTGGTGACCTCGATCTCCGCGCGGCGGCTGTAGATCTCCAGCCGGATGGTATTGCCAATCACTGCCAGCACGCCCACGCCCAGCAGCACCGAGGTGCCCAGCACCAGCCGGCGCAGCAGGTCCAGGATGGCGTTGAGGCGCTGCACCCACTCGCTGTCCACCTGCACCAGTTCCACCTCGGGCCACGCGGCAAAGTATTTCTTGAGCGACTCCATCTGTGCCGGGCTGGTGGCATCCGGGCGCGGCCGCACGTCCAGCGCATGGGGCAGGGGGTTGTCCCCCAGCACGTCCAGCGCCGCGCCAAAGCCGCTTTGCACGCGGAAGGACTTCAGGGCGTCATCGGCACTGATGACATTCACGCGCGCCACCCCGGGGCGCGCACGGGCATTGTTGGCCAGCCGGTGCGCCTGCTCCAGCGACACGCCCTGGCGCAAATACACACTCACGCCCACCGCGTCAGCGAAATTACCCGTGGCGTCGCGCACGCTCAGGATGGTCAGTCCAAATGCAGTGGGCAGGGTCAGCGCGATGGCGATCACCAGCACGGTGAACGCCGTGGACAAGGGCGCGCGCGCCAGCCGGCCAGCGGCGAACAGCAGCGACTGCAGGTGTCGGGTCAGCCAGCCAATCACCGCTGCGCCTCCATGACGGGCAGTTCGGCGGTATCCGAATCCGGGTCCTGCACGCGTCCGTCGGCCACCACCAGTTCGCGCGCGCCCCAGGACCTGACCATGTCCACGTCGTGGGTGGCGATCACCACGGTGACGCCGACTTCATTGAAGCGCTTGAACACGCCCATGATCTCCAGCGACAAGGCCGGATCCAGGTTGCCGGTGGGCTCGTCGGCGATCAGCAGCTTGGGCTTGACCACCACGGCGCGGGCGATTCCCACGCGTTGCTGCTCGCCCACCGACAGCTCCAGCGGCAGCGACTGCGCCCGGTCCAGCAGGCCCACCTGGTCCAGCGCGGCGCGCACGCGCTTGTCCATGTCGCGCAGGGGCAGGTGTGCGGCATGCAGTGGCAGTGCCACGTTGTCAAACACGCTGCGTTCCGGCAGCAGGCGGTGGTCCTGGAACACCATGCCCAGCTCGCGCCGAAATGCCGGGATCTTGCGCGAGGACAGCGCCGCGGTATTGCGCCCGTTGACCATCACCATGCCGCGCGTGGGCCGCTCTAGCAAGGCGATCAGCTTGAGGATGGTGCTCTTGCCGGCGCCGGAGCGTCCGGTGAGGAACAGCATCTCCCCGGCAGCGACCTCAAAGGACGCGCCGCTGAGCGCTTCGCGCCCATTGGGATAACGCTTGCAGGCGCGATCAAATCGGATCATGGCGGGGACTTTACACCCAGCAATGCATCCGCGAAGGCTCCGGCGTCGAACACGCCGAAATCCGCAGTCTGCTCGCCGATGCCGATAAAACGGATCGGCAATCCCAGGCGTTGTGCGATCGCCACGACGATGCCACCGCGCGCCGTGCCGTCGAGCTTGGTCAGCACCAGGCCGGTGACCCCAACCGCGGCCTGGAATTCCTGCGCCTGCGCCAGCGCGTTCTGGCCCTGATTGGCGTCCAGCACCAGCAACACCTCATGCGGGGCCGTCGGGTCGATGCGCTGGATCACGCGGCGCACCTTCTTGAGCTCGTCCATCAGGTGGGTCTGGCTGTGCAGGCGGCCAGCGGTATCGGCGATGACCACGTCCACCGCGCGGCTCTGCGCGGCGCGCAGCGCGTCGAACACCACGGATGCCGGATCCGCGCCGGCGGCCTGGCGCTGGATCGCCGCGCCACTGCGCTGCGCCCACACTTCAAGTTGTTCGGCGGCGGCGGCGCGAAAGGTATCCCCTGCGGCCAGCATGACCTTGTATCCCTGGCTACCCAGCTGCGCGGCCAGCTTGCCGATGGAAGTGGTCTTGCCCGAGCCATTCACCCCCACCACCATGATCACGTAGGGCCGGTGGGCGCGATCAATCGCCAGCGGCACTGCACAGGGGGCCAGGATCTGCACCAGCTGCGCACGCAGGGCGGCCACCAGCGCTTCGGCATCGCCCAGTTCGCGCCGCGCCACCCGCGCCCGCAGGTTCTCCAGGATGGCATGCGATGCCTCGGCACCCACATCGGCGCCGATCAGGCGCGCCTCCAGGTCGTCCAGCAGTTGCGCATCAATCTGCCGGCCGCGAAACAAGCTGGCGAAGTCGCCCGTCAGTCGGCTGGCGCTGCGCGCGAGGCGCTCGCGCAGTCGGCCAAGAAATCCGCTGGCTTCAGTTGCAGGCATGGATCACGGCGCCTTTTGCGGTCCCGGTGGGTCAGGATGGTTACGGTGGGGGCCGCGCATTGTAATAGTCTTGCGCGATGATTCGCCGCGTTCAGGAAGTGCGCATCGTGGGCGGCAGCCTGCGCGGACGCAAGCTGGGGTTCCCGGATGTCCCGGGCCTGCGGCCGACACCCGATCGCGTGCGCGAGACCCTGTTCAACTGGCTGGCGCCACACATCGGCGGGATGCGCGTGCTTGACCTGTTTGCCGGCAGCGGTGCGTTGGGCATAGAGGCCGTGTCCCGTGGCGCCGCGCAGGCGGTGCTGGTTGAATCCAACCAGACAGCGGCAATAAAACTGCGCGAGTCAGTCATTAGGCTTGGCCTGGGCAATGTGCGCGTGGAAATGACCGATGCCATGGCCTACCTCAAGCGCGTGATGGGTACCGGGGAGCCACCCTTTGACCTGATCTTCCTCGACCCGCCTTTTGATGCCGGACTGACGGGGCCGGCACTGGGACTGATCCGCAGTGCCGGGGTGCTGGCCGCCGGTGGGTTCTGCTACCTAGAGAGCCCGCGCCGGACCACGCTGCCGCCGCTGCCGGGTGGCTGGACGCTTCACCGCAGCGGGACCGCCGGCGAGGTCGGTTATCATCTGCTGCATGTCTCGCAGAGCGATTTACCCCGGAACGTTTGACCCCATCACCAACGGCCACAAGGACCTGGTGCGACGTGCCGCCGGCATGTTCGACCATGTGCTGGTGGCCATTGCCTCCAATCCGGGCAAGGCCCCGATGTTCAACCTCGAAGAGCGGGTGGACCTGGCCCGCCGGGTGCTGGCCGACATCCCCAATGTCGAGATCGCCGGCTACGAGGGCCTGACGGTGGATTTCGCGCGCCAGCACCGCATCAACGTGGTGGTGCGCGGCCTGCGCGCGGTCTCGGATTTCGAATTCGAGTTCCAGCTGGCCAACATGACGCGCCACCTGTCACGGGACCTTGAGACCGTATTCCTTACTCCGCAGGAGCAGTTCACATTCATCTCTTCGACCTTGATCCGCGAGATCGCGATATATGGTGGCAACGTGGCCGAGTTCGTCGACCCGATAGTTGCCGCGGAGCTGCGCAGAAAGAAGCGCGCGCCATGAGTGCGCCAGGGTTGGGCGTCATCGCGGTCACGCGACGCGGCCTGCTTGCGCTGGTGTTGTGTGCGGTGGCGGCGGCCGGCATGGCGCCGGCAATCGCGGCCGATCGCGCACCGGGCAAGTCCGCCATCGCCAGTGCACATCCTCTGGCGTCGGAGGCCGGCTACGAGATCCTGCGGGCCGGGGGCAATGCCTTTGATGCGGCCGTGGCGGTCAGTGCCGCGCTGATGGTGGTGGAACCCAGTGGCTCGGGCTTCCTGGGCGGCGGCATGTACCTGCTGCATCGGGCCAGTGACGGTCGCAACGTGGTCATCGACGCACGCGAAAAGGCACCGCTGGGCGCCACGCGCGACATGTTCCTCGACGCGGCTGGCAATCCGGTGCGTGGAATGTCGATCAATACTGCGCTGGCAGCCGGCGTGCCGGGCGAGCCGGCCGGACTGGCGCTGATGCAATCGCGCTACGGCAAGCTCACCCTGGCCCAGGCGCTGCAGCCGGCGATTCGCCTGGCCAGCCAGGGCTTTGACCTGTATCCGCGATTGCAGGCCGGGCTGCGTGGCAAGCAGGCGCAGCTGGCCAAGTCCACCGAGGCATCGGCCATCTGGCTGCGTGATGGCCAGGTTCCCCCGGTGGGCACGCGCATCACCCAGCCGCAGCTGGCGCACACCCTGGAGACTTTGGGACGCGAGGGCGTCGCGGCGTTCTACACCGGCAGCATCGCCAGGCAACTGGTGGCCCGTGTGCACGAGATGGGCGGGATCTGGACGCTGCAGGATTTCGCAGACTACAAGGCGCTGGAGCGCGAACCCATCGTTGGGCACTACCGTGGTGCCACCATCATCTCCGCCCCACCGCCGTCCTCGGGTGGCATCGCCCTGGTGGAAGCCCTCAATATCCTGTCCGGCTATGACCTGGACAAGGTGGATGCGGTCACGCGCAAGCACCTGATCATCGAGGCCATGCAGCGCATGCATCGTGATCGGGCCGTGTACTTGGGCGACACGGATTTCGTGAAGGTGCCGATTGCGCGCCTCACCGACCCGAACTACGCGGCCGGCCTGCGCACCTCGATTCGTCTGGACAAGGCCACGCCCAGCAGTGCCCTGGAGCCCGCGCCTGAGGCGGCAGCCGGCGGCGGCAACACCACGCATTTCTCGGTGCTGGATGCCAGCGGCAATCGCGTCGCTGGCACCATCACGTTGAATGCCGGGTTCGGCTCCGGCCTGATGGTCGACGGCACGGGCATGATCCTCAACAACCAGATGGACGACTTCTCCATCAAGCCCGGCGTGCCCAATATCTACGGCCTGATCGGCGCCAGCGCCAACGAGATCGCCCCGGGCAAGCGCATGCTTTCGTCGATCACCCCGACCTTTGTCGAATCCCCGCGCGGCTTCATGATCGTGGGCTCGCCCGGCGGCAGCCTCATCATCGGCATGGTGCTACTGGCGACGCTGGACTGGATGGATGGCAAGAGTGCGCAGGAGATCGTGGCCGCGCCGCGTATCCATCATCAATATGAACCGGACACGCTTATGTATGAAACCAAGGCGCTCACGGCGGACGAAGTCGCCGAGCTCAAGCGCCGCGGCCATGAACTGCGCGAACGCGAGTCCTGGGGCAACCTGCAGGTGGTCACTTTCGATGCCGCCACTGGCGCGGTAAACGCCGCGTCGGATCCACGCGGCGTGGGCATGGCTGGCATCTACTGAAGACGCAGTCTTGCCCGGCTGACCAGGAACACCGAGACCAGTTCCCGTGCTGCCGGCGCCTGGTCGCCGATCCTGAATCAGCCCGCACAGTGCGAAGCGCGTGATGTCCGCCGAGTTGTGCAGGTGCAGCTTGCGCGACGGCCCTTGCGCGACAGCCAAGATATCCAGTGCGGTGCAATGTTTCGCCAAGATCCGCCGCATTTGCGCCCGGATACCAGGTCGGGATCCTGGAACTATTGCTGAAAAGCGACGCCGGCATGAAATCGAGATCCCGCCGCAATAGGTGCTCAGAACATTCGCGCCACGTGGCGCGCCGGCCGGCGGCCGGTAGCAACGCGTCACCGGGTCCGCGCTGATTTTGCCTTCAGTACTTTGCCCGGCTTGCGCCGCGGCGGTTTGGGCGCATCGATCGCGACACGTGGCGCCCGGCCGGCGCGTTTTGGCAACTTGCCTTCCTTGTGCAGGTCGACCGCCCGCCATAGATACCAGGCGGCCGCGGAGCGATAGGGTGCCCAGCGCGCGCCGAACGCCAGCAGTGCCTTGGGCTTGGGCATGCCCTTGAGTCCGTAGGCCAGGCGAAAGCCGTGACGCACGCCGAAATCGTCAGCCGGCAGCACGTCCTGCCGGCCGAAGTGGAACATCAGCAGCATCTGGGCCGACCAGCGGCCGATGCCGCGGACGGCGGCGCAGTGCTCGATGATCTGCTCGTCATCCATGCTCTCGAGCACCTGGTCCGGCGGCAGCCGCCCGTCGAGGCAATGCGCTGCCAGGTCCTGCAGTGCCGCGATCTTTGCAAAGGAGAATCCGGCGGTGCGCAGCTGTTCGGGCGAGGCCGCGGCAATCTGCGCGGGCGTGGGGAACCGGCCATGCAAGGCCGCCAGCCGCTCGATCATCTTGCGGGCCACGGCCCCTGAGATCTGTTGGCTGGCGATGGATCGCGCCAGCGCCTCGAACACCGTCCAACCCGAGGCCTCGCCAAGCTTGTATTGTCCCGTCAATGAAACAATTGCAGCAATTGTGGGGTCATTGGCGTCAAAATGTCGCTTGAGGTGCGCCTTCACGGTTCCCTACACCTGGCAGCGGGGGCAGAAGTAGGTGGAACGCTGTCCTTGGCGCCGCTGCCGGATCTTGGTGCCACAGTTGCGGCAGGGCTGGCCGGCCCGATCGTAGACGTAGAGCCTTTGCCGGAAATGGCCCGGCTCGCCACTGGCGCCCACATAGTCGCGCAGCGTGGTGCCCCCATGGCGAATGGCCATGGTCAGTACAAAGCGAATGGACCGGACCAGGGCCATGCATTCGGCGCGAGTCAGCGACCGCGCCGCGCGACCGGGCCGGATCTTGGCGCGGAACAAGGCCTCGCTCGCATAGATATTGCCGACCCCCACCACCAGCGCGCCGTTCATGATCGCCTGCTTGATCGAGACGCGACGTTTGCGCGTCACGGCAAACAAATAGTCAGTATCGAACTGCAGCCCCAGCGGCTCGGGTGCCAAGTTGCGTAGCAGCCGGTGGGACTCCGGCTCGCCCTTGCCGTGGTGCAGGCTGCCAAAGCGGCGCGGGTCGTTGAAGCGCAGGGTCCAGTGCGAGTCCAGCTCCACGTCGAAGTGATCATGCGTCTCGCGGGCGGTGGAAACCGGCAGGATCAGCAGGTTGCCGGACATGCCCAGGTGCAGCAGCAAGTAGCCGCGCTCGAGCTCAATAACAAGGTATTTGGCGCGCCGTCGCACGCGGTTGATGGTCTGACCCTGGGCCCAGTCGGGCAGGGCGCGCGCGACCGGCCAGCGCAGGCGGCGGTCATGCACCACCAGCCGCTCGATGCGGCGACCCGTGATGTGCGGGGCGATGCCGCGGCGGGTGGATTCGACTTCAGGAAGCTCGGGCACGTCGCATAGCATGCCACGTCAAAAACGAAAAACCCGCGGTAAGCGGGTTCTTCGCGGACTACAAGTCAGGCTGGAGAGGCCGTCACTTGATTTTGGTTTCCTTGTACGCCACGTGCTTGCGCACTACCGGATCGTACTTCTTGAGTTCCATCTTTTCCGGGTGCAGGCGCTTGTTCTTCATGGCCACGTAGAAGTGGCCCGTGTTGGCAGACGACAGCAGTTTGACCTTTTCGCGCATGACGTCGTTGCTCCTTAAATCTTGGTGCCCTGGGCACGCAGCTTCGCCACCACGGTGTCGATGCCGTTCTTTTCGATGGTGCGCAGGCCGTTGCCGGACACGCGCAGCTTGACCCAGCGCTTCTCGTCCTCGATCCAGAACCGCTGGACGTGCAGGTTGGGCAGGAACCGGCGGCGCTTCCGGTTATTGGCGTGCGAAACGCGGTTACCTACCGCCGGTCGCTTGCCGGTGACTTCACATACACGGGACATGGGAAATTCCTGAGGTCGCCGAAAAAAAGGGGGTGCTTTATACCAGTTGGCGGGCAACCGGGGCAAGGCTTGGTCATTTCCGGGCCGCCGGGTGCCGCCGGGGCCGCCCTAGAGCAGCCCCCGCTCGGCAAAGGACACACAGCGATTGTCCCCCACGATCAGGTGGTCCAGGACCCGGATGTCGACCAGCCCCAGGGCATCGCGCAGCCGGTAGGTGATCAACTCGTCGGCCTGGCTGGGCTCGGCCACCCCGGAAGGGTGGTTGTGGGCCAGGATCACCGCCGCCGCATTGCGTGCCAGGGCCTGCTTGACCACCTCCCGCGGATGCACGCTGGCCCCGTCTATGGTGCCCCGGAACAGCTCCTCGAAGGCGATCAGCCGGTGCCGGTTGTCCAGGTGCAGGATGCAGAACACCTCATAAGGCCGGTCCCGCAGCTGCGCGATCAGGAACGCCTGGGTGAGCCTGGGGGCCTCAAGCGCGGGACCGCTGGCCAGCTGCGCGGCGTAGTGCCGGCGGCTGAGCTCCAGCGCCGCCTGCAGCAGTCCGAAGCGCCGCGGCCCCAGGCCAGGGGCCGCGCAGCCGGTTGCCGGATCCGCGGCCAGCAGACCGCGCAGCGATCCGAACTGCACCAGCAGCTCGCGTCCCAGGTCCACGGCGTTGCAGCCCGGTCGTCCGGAGCCAAACAGCACGGCCAGCAGCTCCGCGTCGGAGAGACATTGTGCGCCCAGCGACAGCAACCGCTCGCGTGGCCGCTCGTGAACTGGCCAATCAACAATGGTCATGCACGCCAGTTTGCCGGCGTCGCGCCGGTTCAGCGATAAGCAAATCCACTGCAGATCATGGAAAAGAGCTCTTGCGCACCCTGATAATCCCTCAATGAGCGCAAAACGTGTCCTGTTGGGAGTCACTGGCGGCATCGCGGCCTACAAGAGCCCGGACCTGGTGCGTCGGCTGATCGAGCGCGGGGCCGACGTGCAGGTGGTGATGACCTCCGGCGCGCGCGAGTTCGTCTCGCCCCTGACTTTCCAGGCCGTGTCCGGCCACGAGGTGCGCAGCGACCTGTGGGACGAACAGGCCGAGCGCGCCATGAGCCACATCGAGCTGGCGCGCTGGGCCGACCTGATCGTCATCGCCCCGGCCACGGCGGATTTCATCGCGCACCTGGCCCATGGCATGGCCGACAACCTGCTGACAACGCTGTGCCTGGCCAGCACGGCGCCGGTGGCCATTGCCCCTGCCATGAACCGCCAGATGTGGGCCAACGCGGCCACCCAGGCCAACATCGCCCAGCTGCGCGCGCGTGGCGTGCACGTATTCGGTCCGGACAGCGGCAGCCAGGCCTGCGGTGAGGTCGGCGAAGGCCGGATGATGGAACCGGATGACATTGCCACGGCCGCGTTTGGCGTGCTGCCGGCGGCCGGCCCGCTGCTGGGCCGCAAGGTGCTGATCACCGCGGGGCCAACGCGCGAGCGCATCGACCCGGTGCGCTTCATCAGCAACCGCAGTTCGGGGAAGATGGGCTACGCCGTGGCACAGGCCGCGCGCGAACGCGGTGCGCAGGTGGTGCTGGTCAGTGGCCCGGTGAGTCTGTGCACGCCGCCGGGGGTGCGCCGCGTCGACGTGGAGAGCGCGGCGCAGATGTACGACGCGGTGATGCGCGAGCTGCCCGGCACCGACATCTTCATCGCCACCGCCGCGGTGGCCGACTACCGTCCCGGTGCGCCGGCCGACTGCAAGATCAAGAAAGTGACCCACACGCTGGAACTCAACATGGAACGCACCATCGACATCCTGCAGGCGGTCGCCGCGCGGCCCGATCGCCCGCGCTACGTGGTGGGTTTCGCCGCCGAGACCAACAACGTCGAGGAGCATGCGCGCGCCAAGTTGGTGCGCAAGAAGCTGGACCTGATCGCTGCCAATGAGGTCGGCGACAACAAGGTGTTCGAGCAGGATGACAACGCACTGGTACTGCTGTGGCCCAACGGTGGCCGCCAGGAGCTGGGCGCCGGCGCCAAGACCGAGCTGGGCGCCAAGCTCATGGATTTCATCGCCGCGCGGGTTGCCTGATGCAGCAGTTGAATGTCCGGGTGCTCGATGCACGCATCGGCACCAGCTGGCCGTTGCCGGCCTACGCCACCGGCGGTTCCGCCGGCCTGGACCTGCGCGCCGTGCTGGATGCGCCGCTGGAGCTGGCCGCCGGCGCGGCCACGCTGATCTCCACCGGCCTGTCCATCCACATCGACGATCCGGGCCTGGCCGCGGTGATACTGCCGCGTTCCGGCCTGGGTCATAAGCATGGGATAGTACTGGGCAACCTGGTGGGCCTGATTGACTCGGACTACCAGGGGCCGCTGATGGTGTCGTGCTGGAACCGCGGCACGGCAGCGTTCACCATCCAGCCCGGAGAGCGCATTGCGCAACTGGTGATCGTGCCGGTGGTGCAGGTGCAACTGAATGTCGTGGCGGATTTTGCCGCCAGCAGCCGTGGCGCCGGTGGCTTCGGGCATTCCGGGCGAAACTAGAATCTGGTCCTGTAGCAAATCAAAAAAATCGGGGGCGAATATGAATCAATATCCCATGCGTGCCGTGGCCCTTGCCGCCGCTGTCCAGTTGCTGCTGGTCGCAGCCCCAGCCGTCGCACTGAGCCCGCAGCCCACGCCGGCCTTCCCCGGTCAGACCCTGGCGCCGCCGCCGGCCAAACCCTCGCCACCGCTCAACGTCGAAACCGTGGTCAGCGGATTGACCGGTGCCTGGTCGCTGGCCTTCCTGCCCGACGGGCGCTTCCTGGTCACGGCCGGCGGACAGATGCGCATCGCCCGCAAGGGTGGCTACGTGTCCGCGCCGCTCACTGGGTTGCCCCCCATCAAGCAGATTGGCGCCGAAGGGCTGCACGACGTGGTGCTGGATCCGGACTTCGCGCACAACCGCACGCTGTACTTCGCGTACTTCTCGCCGCTCAAGGGCGAGCCGGGCGGCAATTTCCCGCTGGCTGAACTCTACGAGAATGTCTGGAGCGTGCCGCTGGCGCAGCGGCGCGTGATGAAGATCGGCATCGAGCGCGTGGCCCGCGCCAAGTTAAGTGCCGACGACCTGAGCCTTGAAGACGTGGATGTCATCGCCGAAGGGGCCGAGCGCCGCATCGCGCTGGCACGCGATGGCACTGTGCTGATCACCGGCTCGGATCGCTTCTGGCGCTATGAATCCAAGCTCGACGGCATGGAGCACGACTTCACCGCCGAGCCGGATATCCGCCGCAACTTCTCCGGGCGCGTGCTGCGCGTGAACAAGGACGGCTCCATCCCCAAGGATAATCCCTGGCTCAGCCGCGCCACGGTCGACGCGCTGACCTATGCACATGGGCTCAAGGACCCAGAAGGGGCGGCCATCAATCCGGATACCGGCGAGCTGTGGATTTGCGATCACGGCCCGCAGGGGGGCGACGAGATCGACATCATTCGCCCTGGCAAGGACTACGGCTGGCCAGATGTGTCCTACGGGCGCCAGTACGATGCGCGCCAGGCCGATGGGCGCACCAACGTATTGGTCGGCAATGGCAAGACCTCCATGCCCGGCGTCGAGGAGCCCATCTATTTCTGGGTGCCTTCTATCGCCCCGTCAGGCCTGGCCTTCTACACCGGCAACCTGATTCCCGCCTGGAAGGGCAACCTTTTCGTTGGCGCATTGGCCGGGCAGGCGCTGGTACGGCTGGTGCTCAAGGGCGAGCGCGTGGTGGCCGAGGAGCGATTGCTCACCGACCTCAAGCGCCGCGTCCGCGATGTGCGCCAGGGGCCCGACGGCGCGCTGTACATCCTTGCAGGGGATGCGCTGATGAGGATTACGCCAAAGTAATCCTGCGGTTCGTGATCTGGGTCAGCTTTGGCCCGGAATATGAAAGATGAGGCTCGCAGAACCGCGGCCGGCATTCAGGAAGGGTTCAGGGCTCCGGCGTAGCCTTGTATCCATGAACACGAAGAGCATTTGCGCACTGGTGGTCGTCGGGTTGGTGGCAGGCTGTGCCACGGCCCCGGCTGCCAAGCCTGCGGCGGCAGCTGCACCGCAACCTGCCAACCTGACGCAAGTCTATTTCTATGCGCAGCGCGGCCAGTCGCAGGCGCAGCAGGACCGCGACCGGTATGAGTGCTTCAACTGGGCGGCGCAGCAGACCGGCTTTGATCCGTCACGCCGCGCGGCTCCTGCCGGCCAGAAGGAAGGGCTGGTCCCGGTGCATGCGGATGGCGCCACGGTAGTCGGCGGCGCCTTGATGGGCGCGGCAATCGGGGCCGCGGTCTCCGATCCGTGGCATCGAGCCGATGGCGCGGCCGTCGGCGCCATTGCCGGCACTGCGCTGGGCGCACTGGCCGCCACCTCGCAGGCCAATGCGCACAGCGCGCAGCAGCCGTCGCCCGCACGGTCCAGTTACGAACAGCAGGCGGCGCAGTATCGCCGCGCCATGTCCGCGTGCCTTGAAGGCCGCGGTTACGTTGTGAAGTGAGGTTGCCATGAACGCCAAGATCCGATTCGCCGTCGTCTGCGCAGTCATTGGGGGAATTACCACGGGCGCAGCATCAGCCATGGACGGCGCATCAAGCGACCCTCATCGCGCCGAGAAACAGCAACACCAGGAACAGCGCCAGGTGCCAAGCTCGCATGGTGGCGGTTACGCCTACAACCCTGGGCCCTCGCACCAGGGCTCGCCCCTGGCAATACCCGGCACGCAGCACACGCCCGGCTACAACGGCAATCACTACGGGGCTGGCCTGCCGCTGGCGATACCCGGCACGCCTCGCGCACCCGGGGACAACGGCAATCACTACGGGAACGTGCCCGGCGACAACGGCAATCACTACGGCAATGGCCAGCCGGCCAATCCCGGCACGCCGCGCACGCCTGGGGACAACGGCAATCATTACGGGAGCGTGCCCGGCGACAACGGCAATCACTACGGCAATGGCCAGCCGGCCAATCCCGGCACGCCGCGCACGCCTGGGGACAACGGCAATCATTACGGGAGCGTGCCCGGCGACAACGGCAATCACTACGGCAATGGCCAGCCGGCCAATCCTGGCACGCCGCGCACGCCCGGGGACAACGGCAATCATTACGGGAGCGTGCCCGGCGACAACGGCAATCACTACGGCAATGGCCAGCCGGCCAATCCCGGCACGCCGCGCACGCCCGGGGACAACGGCAATCACTACGGGAGCGTGCCTGGCGACAACGGCAACCACTACGGCAATCGCCTGCTGGTGACGAATCCTGGCACGCACGTGCCCGCAGACAACGGCAATCACCTCGTGGTCGGTGCGCCGCGTGTACCGCAGTTTCCCTATCACGGGCCGGGCGCTAACCTCGTGCCGCCGCGCAATTACTCCCCGCCGGCGCACGCCTATCCGCCAAGCTACGGCTACACGCCCGTGCATGGTTACCCACCGGCCTATGGCCGTCCGCCGTCCTATGCGCATGCGCCGTATATCGTGCCGGCGCTGCCGGTTGGCTACCATAACTACTACTGGCACGGCAGCCCTTACTACTATCACAGCGGCTACTGGTACCGGCCGTATGGCAGCAGCTTCGTCGTAGTGGCTGCGCCCTACGGACTGTACGTGCCGACATTGCCTTTCTACAGCGCGTTCTGGTTCGGTAGCGCGCAGTACTTCTACTCCGATGGCGTTTATTACAACCACGCCCCTTCAGGTAGCGGCTATGTAGTCACCCATTCTCCGTACGACGATGAACACAAGGACGAGGGCGCTGCGGGTACTGCTGGGACCGAAATGTACATCTACCCTGCGCAGGGCCAGAGCCAGCAGCAGCAGGACAATGACAAGTATGAGTGCCACCTGTGGGCAGTGAGCCAGACCCAGTATGACCCGACCAGCGCCGCGTTCGACGCCGATCGCCGGGCCGAATACGATCGCGCCATGACCGCGTGCCTCACGGGCCGCGGTTACACAGTCCGCTAAGGGGACTTGGCCTGGGTGCGGTAATCGGTGACGGGCGGCTCGCCGGCGGGGGCGGCGCCCTTGGGCGACTCGGTCAGTTCGCGGTAGCGAGTCAGGTCGCCATCGAACTGCTCGCGCAAGTCTTTCTTCTCTTGTTCGCGCGATGTCAGCGTCGCCTGCAGTGAATTGCGTTCCTGCAGGGTTCGCACCACTTCTTCCATCAACTGGTCCGGAAGTCGCCGGGCAGTGGGCGCTGCTGACCAGGGCTTGAAACTGCGCATCCGTGTCTCGATGGTCGCCAGGCGCTGGTTCGTCGATTCCACCGAGCCGCGGGCAATGTCCATCTGGCCATTGATCAGCGCCAGGCGCTCGTCGCGCAACTGCTCGATGTCCTTGGCCGACGTGTAGGTGGTCAAGAGAAAGGAGTCGTGCTGCCGCATCTTGGCTTTTTCCGCAGCCGTGTGCTGTGCCTTGTCCGCCTCGGAGCCGGTCAGCTGCTTGGGAACCTGCTTGACCTCGACGCCCTGGTTGTTGAGTTCCGACCGGCCCTGCTGCGCCGAGTCCGCCGGCACCGAATCGCCGTAGTGGGTGATGCCGTTCTCGTCCACCCACTTGTAGGTCTTGCCGGCCCACTTGCCGCCGGGCGTGCTGGGTTTCGGGGCGCTTGCCGCCCAAGCCAGCGGCTGCGCCGCAAGGCACAGCGCCAAGACTGCCGTGATGGCTCGCACGTTCATTATGTAATCCTCACTCCATTGGGGCGGGGAATGCAAAGCCTTTGCTCTGCGAATGCGTGCCAGCTCACAGGTTTTGTCAGGCTTGCGGCTACTGCGCGCCGCTGCCTGATCCGTAGCGGCGGCGATAGGCCTCCATGGCCTCCAGCGCGCTGCCTGGCAGCAGGCCGTCGCCGCTGCGCAGCATAGCGATCAGCCCGTCCAGGTTCAGGATGCTGGTGCAGGGAATGTCGTACAGGCGAGCCACTTCCTGCACCGCCGACTCAGCAGTGTCGACGCCCTGTGCGTCGCGACCGCGTTCCTGCCGGTCCAGCGCCAGCGCCACGGCCACTGGTGTTGCGCCCGCGGCTCGCAGGATCTGCACCGATTCACGGATGGCGGTACCGGCCGTGATCACGTCATCGACGATCAGCACGCGGCCGGACAGTGGCCGACCCACGATGCTGCCGCCTTCACCATGTGACTTCGCTTCTTTGCGGTTGAAAGCGAAGGGCAGGTTGCGGCCGTGCTCGGAATACAGCGCCGCGGCGGTGGCTGCCACCAGCGGAATGCCCTTGTAGGCAGGTCCAAAGAGCATGTCGAACTGCAGGCCGGAGGCGGCGATGGCTGCGGCATAGCAGCGGCCGAGCACGGCCAGCGATGCGCCGTCATCGAATGCTCCGGCATTGAAGAAATAGGGGCTGACGCGCCCCGACTTCAAGGTGAACTCGCCAAAGCGCAGCGCGTTGCGCGCCAGCGCCAGGCGGATGAATTCAGTCTGGTACTGCTGCATGCCGTCCACCGGAAGCCGCTATGATGCTGCGGGTGCGCATCATAACGCCCTACGCCAGGATCTGTTCCGCCGCACGCCAGGGGTGCACTTGAGCCCAGTCGCGGCGCAGGATCCCTGGTGGCGCGGTTGGGGCAAGGCCATCCTGGTTTACCGGCAGCCGCGAATGGCGGCATCGCTGGCGCTGGGATTCTCCTGCGGCTTGCCATACATGCTGGTGTTCCAGACGCTGTCGGCGTGGCTGCGACAGGTCGGCATCGAGCGCGCCACCATCGGCATGCTGGCGTGGGTGGGGTTGTTCTATTCGGTCAAGTTCCTGTGGGCGCCGATTGTCGATCGCTTTGAGCTGCCGGTGTTGTTCCGGCTGCTGGGCCGCAGGCGCAGCTGGTTGCTGGTGACGCAGCTAGGAATAGCGTTGGCGCTGGTCAATGTCGCCAACCAGGATCCGGCGCGCGACCTGACGCTGGTGGCGATCGGTGCCATGGCGATTGCCTTTCTTTCCGCGACCCAGGATATCGCGGTCGATGCCTGGCGCATCGAGTCCGCGCCGCCGGATGAGCAGGGTGCCATGGCGGCCGGGTACCAGCTGGGCTATCGGATTGCGATCCTGGTGGGCACCGGCGGGGCGTTGTGGATTGCGGCTGACTATGGATGGCACGCCAGCTACCTGACCATGGCCGCATTCACGGGCGTCGGTATCCTGGCGACGCTTTTGTCGCGTGAGCCCGAGCCCCGCGTGGCGCGCGAATCGCTGTTGCAGGAACAGGCGGTGGTCCAGTGGCTGGCGCGGCGCCCGCACTGGCCGGAGTGGCTGCGCGCCATGGGCGCCACCTTCATCGGCGCGGTGGTGTGTCCACTGACGGACTTCTTCGTGCGCAACGGTGTGAAGGTCGGTGCATTGCTGTTCGCCTTCATCTGCACCTACCGCATGGCCGACTATGCCCAGGGCGTGATGGCCAATCCCTTCTACCTCGACCAGGGTTACTCGCTCAAGGAGATTGCCGCGGTGGTCAAGGCGTTCGGGCTGGCCTCGACGCTGGCAGGCGTTGCCATCGGTGGCGTCATCGTGGCGCGTCTGGGGGTCCTGCGTGCGCTGTTTGTCGGTGCCGCGCTGGTGGTCCTGTCGGGGCTGAATTTCTCGCTGCTGGCCACGGCCGGATCGACCAACCTGGCCGCCCTGGCGGTGGTCAACAGCTTCGATAACCTGTCACTTGGCGTGCACGGGACTTCGCTGCTGGCGTTCCTTGCCAGCCTGACCAGTGCGCGCTACACCGCCACGCAGTACGCAGTGCTGTCATCAATCTATGCCCTGCCTGGCAAGCTGCTCATGGGCACCTCGGGCATGGTGGTCGATCACATGGGCTACCCGAAATTCTTTCTCTACACCGCGTCGCTGTCGTTGCCCGCCCTGGTATTGCTGTGGTTCGTGGCCAGCCGCTACCGGCCCGCAGCATTATTGCAGGGGTCCGAGGCGGCATCCCGTCCGTGATCCTCCCGGCCGGTACCCGGTTCGCGCTGCTGGAGCAGATAGCCGATGGCGCCACGCGCGGCATCACGCTGGGGGACGGCGAATGGCCGCTGCGCGGGTTCCTGGTGCGCATTGGCGACTCGGTGCATGGCTACCTCAACCGCTGCCCGCATGCCGGCCGCCAGCTCAACTTCCTGCCGGATCGATTCCTGACGCCCGACGGGGAGCTGATCCAGTGCCTGTCGCACGGCGCGCTGTTCGAGAAGGCCACGGGCCTGTGCATAGCCGGTCCGTGCGTGGATGAAGCACTGAGGCGCCTGCCGATGGAGGTCGTCGACGGGGTGGTGCGCCTGGCGCAGGACCTGGACCTGGAGCAACTGGAAAAGGGCCGCTGGTAGCCGGGCCGGGCTATTCGAACAGGTCGAGATCCTCGAGCGGATTGGCGTGCAGGCCCTGCGCGTCTTCCAGCCCGGCAGGAAACAAACCGGACCCCTCGTCGTAATGGTCGCTGCCCACGGAGTCGTCGGGCGGATCGGCCAGCTGCACGGCGCCGGCGCGGCAGCGCGTGGCCCAGTCGTCCATGTCGATTTCCTCAAGGTCGCCGTCGGCGTGCTGCACTTCGAGGATACGTTCGTCATCGTCAATCGCGACGACCTCGAACAGCTTTCCGTAGCTGAGATACCAGTCGCCCACTATGGGGTCGATGCTCAGGGAGCTCGTCATGAGATGCCCTCCGACTGCTATCCTGCTCCGCAACCGCAGCGTCGGCAAGCGCCAATTTTTCTGCACAGCACCAATGATCGATCAGCTGCTGAAATTTTTCGTGACCTTCCTGGTCGTGGTTGAACCGATTGGCGTGATCCCCATATTCGTTGCCATGACAAGCGGCGATACCGAGGCCGCGCGTCGTCGCATGGCACGCAAGGGCGTTATGATCGCGGGGCTGATCTTCCTGCTGTTCGCGCTGGGCGGCGGTGCGTTCCTGCGTACGCTCAATATCAGTCTCGATGCCTTCCGGATTTTCGGCGGCCTGCTGCTGTTCCTGATTGCGCTGGAGATGGTGTTCGCGCGGCCCTCGGGCTCGCGCACCTCCATTACCGAGGAGCAGGAGGGCATGCAGCGCACGGACATCTCGGTATTCCCGCTGGCGTTCCCATTCATTGCCGGCCCCGGCTCGCTGGCCACCATCCTGCTGGCCTTCGGTCCTGCCAATGACCATCCGATGATGATCATCGGCCTGCTGCTGTGCATTTTCGTGGCGCTGGTGTGCGTGCTGCTGACTCTGTACCTGGCCTCGCCGATCATCAAGCTGATGGGTGTGACCGGTGCGCAGGTGCTCAACCGGATATTTGGCGTGGTACTGGGGGCACTGGCCGTGCAGTACGTCATCGACGGCGTGCGCGGCAGCTTCTTCAGCTAGTGCCGGAAGCGCTAGGGAGCGCGGCGCCCGCGAGCTGCTGCTGCAAGGCCAGCAGGTCGGCGCCCGGGGTCTGGTCCTTCACCTTGGCGACGAAATTCTGCAGCAGACAGCGCGCCGTGGTGCGGCGTCCGGTTTGCATGGCGTAGCGCGCCAGTTCGACCACGTCGCTCTCCAATGCGGGCGCAAATGCCGCTGCCTGGCGCGTGGCTTCCTCCGCGATTGCCAGCGCCTGTCCCGGATGGCGCGCCGCCAGCAGCTGCGTGATCAGCCCCTGCGCGAACAGGCCGAAGGCCCGTGGCTCCGACCAGCTGCGGCTGGCTTCCAGCAGCCCGGCAATGTCGCGTTGCAGCTCCACATTGGGCAGTGACCCGAACCATTCCCAGGCCGCGGCAACGGCCCTGGGTGTTTCGCGCACCCGCAGCTTGCGATAGACATCATCGAAGACCCTCTGGCGCCGCAGCTGGCGATCGGTTTCCGCCTGCTGCAGTTCGCGTTCCGGATCGCTGATCGGGTCGAACCCCAGTTGCAGGCGCCGCAGATGCAGCGTGCCACCGATCAGCGCATAGACTTCCAGCAGCACCAGTTCGCACAGTGCGAAGCGCGCCACGCTCCACAGGTCCGACTGCGCGATCCACAGCCCCAGCGCCCCGGCCAGCAGCGTCGCCACCACCAGCAGCACGTAGTACGGCCCCAGGCCGCGTATCACCTGCCACATGGCGACGGGGTTCAGTGCGTCGAATACCCGGCTGGACACGGCGATGGCCCCGATGGATGCCGGGAACAGCAGCCACGCTGCCACCAAGACCGGTGCGTGCGGAATCTGCGGTTGCCAGAACAGCAGGATCGCGATCAGGGCGGCCAGTGCCGGATGCACCCAGCAGCGCGGATCGCCGAACGGACTGAACATCTCCGCCGTCGCAGTTGCCGCTTCGCGCCTGCCGTTGGCGACATCGTCGATCATCGTGAACGCGAACTGCGTCAGCCACACCATCATCATGTAGATGGGCAGGATGGACATGAGGATCGCGGCGCCCTGTCCACGGGTGATCAACGCAAGGATCAGCGATGAAATCACGATGAACAGCACACTGGACATATGCAGTGGAAAAGCCATTGCACGCAGCAGCGTCATGCGATTACTGCCAGGGGCAGAAGCGCGCATGTTCATGCGCGACTGCCAGTGGCAATCACTGTTGTGCGCCGTGTCGCATATCTACCAACGCGCGCTAAAAGTGTCATGAAAACACCATGGAAATGCCGGAACATTGTCGCGGCAGTGATGTCCAATTGCTGAACCCAATAAGGAAGCCCAGATCATGAAAGATGTAGTGTTTGCCGTAACGATATTCCACTCGCTGGCCTCTGTCGCCCTGTTCTCGGTAATGGTCGCGACGGTTGTACAACTGGTTAGCCATCGCTCGAAGGCCTGATTAGACGTTCGAAAAGCAGGTCATGCACGGCATGACCGAGTCGCTCGCCGCGCCGCTCGAAACGTGTGGGGCTGCGGGCGACATCGCGGGGCACCCAGCTGCCATCCGCCGACAGGTTCCTGAACTGCGGGTGCCTGCCCAACACCTCGAGCATCCATTCAGCGTACGGCGTCCAGTCGGTCGCCAGCTGCAGCGTTGCGCCTGAGCGCAGGCGCGATGCGGCAAGTGTTGCAAACGCGGCATTGACCAGGCGTCGCTTGTGATGCCGTGCCTTGTGCCATGGGTCCGGAAACAGCACCAGGATGCAGTCCAGTGTGTCCGGCGCAATTACCTGTGCCAGTACTTCCATCGCATCGTGGTTGAACACGCGCAGGTTGGAGAGGTTTGCCGCGTGTGCCTTGAGCAGCAGGTGGCCGACCCCCGGCGGGTGCACCTCGATGCCGATAAAATCGTCCTGCGGCTGCGCGGCGGCGAGTTGCACCAGGTGATCGCCATTGCCGAAGCCAATCTCCACGATGTGGCGCGCCTTGCGCCCGAACAGCCCGTCCAGGTCCATGGGTGACGACGCGAAATCCACCCCGTATCGCGGCCAGTGCAGGTCCAGCGCGCGCTGCTGTGCCGCCGTGAGCCGGCCGCCGCGCACCACGTAGCTGCGCACGCTGCGGTGGCGCGGATCGGCTGGGTCCGCACTCACGCCTGTTCCAGCTGCGACCAGCGGGCGAACGCGGTGTCGATCTGGGCGTCGACCTGGGCCAGCAGCGCCAGCTGCGCGGCGACCTGCGCGTGCGGCCGGGAATAGAACGCCGGATCGCCCACTTCGGCCTGCAGCTGCGCCTTGTGTGCTTCCAGCGCTTCCAGCTGGGTGGGCAGGGCGGCCAGCTCGCGTTGCTCCTTGTAGGAGAGCTTGCGGGCGGGTTTGGCGGCGGCAACCGGTGCATCCACCGCACCGGGGCGCGCCGGCGCGCGGGCACTGGTTGCGCGCGCCGCATCGCGCGCATCCCGCCACCGCGCCCAGTCGCTGTAGCCGCCAACAAAGTCCTGCACGCGACCATCGCCCTCGAGCACCAGCAGGCTGGTCACGACGTTGTCCAGGAAGGCACGGTCGTGGCTGACCAGCAGCAGCGTGCCCGGGAACCCGGCCACCAGTTCCTGCAGCAGGTCCAGCGTATCGATGTCCAGGTCATTGGTGGGCTCGTCCATGACCAGCAGGTTGGCGGGCTGCGCAAACAGCTTTGCCAGCAGCAGGCGGTTGCGCTCGCCGCCCGACAACGCGCTGGCCGGCGTCAGCAACTGGTCCGGCCGGAACAGGAAGTCGCGCAGATAGCCGCTGACGTGGCGGTTCTCGCCGTTGACGGATACGAAGTCGCTGCGTGCATTGATGTTGTGTGTCACCGGTGCGGCCAGGTCCAGTTGGGCGCGTTGCTGGTCGTAGTAGGCGATCTCCAGCCGCCCGCCACGGCGCACGCGGCCACTGGTGGGTTCCAGCTCGCCCAGCAGCAACTTGAGCAGGCTGCTCTTGCCGACGCCATTGGGCCCGACAATGCCGATGCGATCGCCACGCACAATCCGCGTGGTCAGGCCGCGAAATACCTGCCGATCGCCGTACGACAAGGCTGCTTCCTCGGCCTCGAATACCAGCTGGCTGGAGTTGTTGGCTTCCTGCGCGGCCATCTGCGCCTGTCCGGGGCGCTCGCGACGCGCGCGCCGCTCCTCGCGCATGGCCTGCAGTTCGCGCACCCGCCCTTCATTGCGCGTGCGTCGCGCCTCGACCCCCTTGCGGATCCACACTTCCTCCTGTGCCAGGCGCTTGTCGAACAGGGCGTTCTCGCGCGCTTCATTGGCCAGCTGCGAGGCCTTGCGCTCGGCGTAGCTGTCATAGTTGCCAGGCCAGCTGGACAGCTGCCCGCGATCCAGGTCGACGATGCGCGTGGCGATGCGGTTCACGAACCGGCGGTCGTGGCTGACGAACAGCAGGGCACCGCGAAACGCGACCAGTAGTTCCTCGAGCCATTCGATGGTCACGATGTCCAGGTGGTTGGTCGGTTCATCGAGCAGCAGCAGCTCCGGCTGCACCACCAGCGCGCGCGCCAGCAGGGCGCGACGCCGCCAGCCACCGGAGAGGCTCTCGTACTGCGCCTCGCCGTCGAGCCCCAGTTGCGACAGCGTGATTTCGACCCGCGTGGGTATCTCCCAGTGGTCAAGCGAACCGGCGTGGTCATCCAGTCCGGCCGTGACCACGGCGCGCACGGTGGCGTTTTGCACCGTGACGATGTCCTGGGCCAGCGTGGCGATGCGCGTTCCCGGGCGCACCCACACGGCGCCGGAATCCGGCAACTGCTCCCCGCCCACCAGCCGCAGCAGCGAACTCTTGCCTTCGCCGTTGCGTCCGACAATGCACACGCGCTCGCCTGGTTCCACCACGAGACTGGCCTGCTCCAGCAGCGGCCGGGAGCCAAAGGCGAGATGTACATTGTCGAGTCGCATTACCGGAGCCATGGCGCGCAGGCTACCATTGGCCATGCATTCAGGCGTCGGTCCGGTTTCGCTGTTCATCCTCGCGGCCAACCTGGCCCTGGGCCTGGCCGGCCTGTTCGTCTATCCCAGAATCATCCAGGGCGGTCTGTTCCGCCCGTTTGAGTTCGCGCGCGGCCGCCGGCGCTACACGGCGCTGACCAGCGGGTTCCTGCACGCCGACCTGCCGCACCTGATCTTCAACATGATCACGTTCTGGTATTTCGGCGTGCCGCTGGAGCGGGTCATCGGCTCGCCGCGGTTTGCGTTGCTGTACCTGGCCGGGCTGGTACTGAGCCTGAGCCTGTCGCTGGCCAAGCATCGCGATGACCCGGCGTACGCCACACTGGGTGCCTCGGGGGCGATTTCGGCGGTGCTATTTGCCTCGATCGTGTACTTCCCCACCACGAAGCTGGTGATCCTGTTCTTCCCGTTCTTCCCCATACCGGCGCCACTGTTCGCCGTGGGCTACCTGGCCTACAGCATCTGGTCGGCGCGCCAGGTGCGCGGCCGGATCAACCACGACGCGCACCTGGCCGGCGCGCTGGTGGGACTATTGTTCGTGGCAGTGACCGACCCGGGCGCGTACATCCGCGCACTGGACCAGTTCTCGCGCTAGAGTTGGGCCCATGGTGGTATGTACATGCTGATCGGCGTGCCTACCGAGACGCTCGCCGGTGAGTCCCGCGTGGCGGTGACCCCCGAGGTTGCCAAGAAGCTCAGGTCCGCCGGCCACGTCGTGCGCGTGCAGGCAGGTGCCGGCGTCGCCGCAAGTGCCCCGGATTCCGCCTATGCGGCCGTCGGCTGCGACATTGTCGATGCTGCCACGGCGCTGGGTTGCGACCTGGTGCTCAAGGTGCGCGCACCCACCGCCGCGCAGCTGCCGCTGCTGCGCCGGGGCGCCGTGCTGGTGGGCATGCTCAATCCGTTTGATCGTGAGGGCCTGGCCGCGCTGGCCGCAACCGGGGTCACCGGTTTTGCGCTGGAAGCAGCGCCACGCACCTCGCGCGCGCAGTCCATGGACGTGCTCAGTTCCCAGGCCAACATCGCCGGCTACAAGGCCGTGATGATCGCGGCCAATCTATACCCGCGACTGTTCCCGATGCTGATGACGGCCGCCGGTACCATCAAGGCCGCGCGCGTCGTGGTGCTGGGGGTGGGCGTGGCCGGGTTGCAGGCCATTGCCACGGCCAAGCGCTTAGGTGCGGTGATCGAGGCCAGCGACGTGCGCCCGGCAGTCAAGGAGCAGGTCGAGAGCCTGGGTGCGAAGTTCATTGACGTTGCCTACGAAACCGACGAGGAGCGTGAAGCGGCACAGGGGGTGGGCGGCTATGCCCGGCCCATGCCTGCCGGCTGGCTGCAGCGGCAGAAGGTGGAGGTGGCGCGACGGATCGCACAGGCCAACGTGGTGATCACCACGGCGTTGATCCCGGGCCGCCCCGCGCCGGTGCTGGTTACCGAGGACATGGTCAGGTCCATGCAGCCGGGCAGCGTGATCGTTGACCTGGCCGCCGCCGCGGGCGGCAATTGCCCGCTGACCGAGGCGGATCGAACGGTGGTCAAGCATGGCGTGACGCTGGTGGGAGAGACCAACCTGCCGGGGCTGGTGCCTGCCGACAGCTCCGCGCTCTATGCGCGCAACCTGCTCGACTTCCTGAAGCTGGTGACCGCGGCCGATGGTTCCTTCGCGCTGCCTGCCGACGACGACATCGTCACCGCCTGCCTCGTGACCCACGCGGGCGAAGTGAAGAGGGCCTGAACATGGAAGTGGTGTCGCACACCGTCATCAACCTCACCATCCTGGTGCTGGCCGTCTACGTCGGCTACCACATCGTATGGAACGTCACCCCGGCACTGCACACGCCATTGATGGCGGTGACCAATGCCATCAGCGCCATCGTCATCGTCGGGGCGATGCTGGCTGCGGCACTGACCACCACCACGCTGGGTCGCGGCATGGGACTGCTGGCGGTGGTCCTGGCTTCGGTCAACATCTTCGGTGGCTTCCTGGTTACGCGCCGCATGCTGGAAATGTTCCGCAAGCGCGACGCCAAGCCGCCGGGCAAGCCATGAGCCTCAACCTCGTCACGCTGCTGTACCTGGTTGCCAGCGTCTGCTTCATCCAGGCGCTCAAGGGGCTGTCGCATCCGACCACTTCGATCCGTGGCAACCTGTTCGGCATGGTCGGCATGGCCATTGCCATTGTCACCACTGCAGCGCTGATACACCGGCTGGCCCATGGCAACCTGGCCGGACTGGGGTGGGTGCTGCTGGGGCTGGTCATCGGTGGCGGATATGGCGCGTGGCGCGCGCGCACCGTCGAGATGACCAAGATGCCGGAGCTGGTGGCGTTCTTCCACAGCATGATCGGCCTGGCCGCGGTGTGCATCGCCATTGCCGCGGCGGTGGAGCCCTGGGCCTTCGGCATCGCGGCGCCGGGCGCCGCCGTGCCCACCGGCAACCGCCTGGAACTGGGGCTGGGTGCGGCGATCGGCGCCATCACCTTCAGCGGCTCGGTGATCGCCTGGGGCAAGCTGTCGGCCAAATACAAGTTCCGCCTGTTCCGCGGCGCTCCGGTGGTGTTCCGGGGTCAGCACCTACTCAACGCACTGCTGGGCGCAGCACTGCTGGCCACCATCGGGTTGTATATGGCCGGGGCCGCGGACCACTTGCTGTGGTCGGCCATTTTCCTGGCGTTTGTGCTGGGCGTGACGCTGATCATCCCCATCGGCGGCGCCGATATGCCGGTGGTGGTGTCCATGCTCAACAGCTATTCGGGCTGGGCCGCGGCCGGTATCGGCTTCAGCCTCAACAACAGCATGCTGATCATTGCCGGCAGCCTGGTCGGCAGTTCCGGCGCCATCCTCTCCTTCATCATGTGCAAGGCGATGAACCGCAGCTTCCTGAGCGTGATCCTGGGCGGCTTTGGCGGCGAGGTCAGTGCGGCCAGCGCTGCGACCGAACAGCGCAGCGTCAAGAGCGGCAGCGCCGATGACGCGGCCTTTTTGCTGGGCAACGCCGAGTCCGTGATCATCGTGCCCGGCTATGGACTGGCCGTGGCGCGCGCGCAGCATGCGGTCAAGGAGCTGGCGACCAAGTTGACTGCCAAGGGCATCTCCGTGAAATACGCCATCCATCCGGTGGCCGGGCGCATGCCCGGCCACATGAACGTGCTGCTGGCCGAGGCCGAGGTGCCTTACGACCAGGTGTTCGAGATGGAGGACATCAACCCGGAGTTCGGCCAGACCGACGTGGCCATCATCCTGGGCGCCAATGACGTGGTGAACCCGGCGGCCCTGGTCAAGGGCAGCCCGATCTTTGGCATGCCCATACTCGAGGCGTACCGGGCGCGCACCGTCATCGTCAACAAGCGCACCATGGCCAGCGGTTACGCCGGCCTCGACAACGAACTGTTCTACATGGACAAGACCATGATGGTGTTCGGCGATGCCAAGAAGATCGTCGAGGAAATGACCAAGGCCATCGAATGAAGCCCCCGGCTGTCACCGTTGATAGCCAGCAACCTGTCGCGTGGACGCGGCACCGGCCGGTACTGTAATTTCACGGCCGTATCCAGGGGGAACGGATGACTTGGCAAACGCTACGCAGCCTGCGGCTGGCCTGCCTGTTGCTGGCCGGGGCCGCGCTGGCGTCCTGCATGCAGCGGCCGTCCCCTGGCCCCGTGGTCGCGCAGGCCAAGCGCCCCAACATTCTGCTGATCGTCGCCGACGACCTGGGCTACGGCGATATCGGAGTGTTCGGGGGCGAGATCCCCACCCCCAATCTGGATCGGCTGGCCCATGGCGGCATGCTGCTGACGAATTTCTACGCGCACGTGTCCTGTTCGCCCACGCGCTCGATGCTGATGTCGGGCATGGACAACCACCTTGCCGGTGTCGGCACGCAAGGGGCGCCGACCCGTGCCGACCAGCAGGGCAAGCCCGGCTACGAGGGGTACCTCAACTTCCGCGTCGCGGCGCTGGCAGAACTGATGACCGATGCCGGCTACAACTCCTACATGACCGGCAAGTGGCACCTGGGTGCGGACGTCGAGAACGGACCGCATGCGCGCGGCTTCCGGCATTCGTTTGTATCGCTGGATGGTGCAGCACACCTGGGTGGCTGGGACTGGCGCGGGCCGCAACCTGCCAACTATCGCGATGACGACCAGATCGTGCACGTCGGGGACAACTATTACTCCACGCGCTTCTACACCGAGCGCATGCTGCAGTACATCGACCAGGATCGTGCCGAAGGCAAGCCGTTCTTCGCCTACCTGGCCTACACCGCGCCGCACTGGCCGCTGCAGGCGCCGACCGAATCCATTGCGCGGTACAAGGGCAAGTACGACGCCGGCTACGAGGCGCTGTACGCCAGCCGCTTCGCGCGGCAGAAGCAGCTGGGCCTGGTGGCGCGCGACGCCCAGCCCATCGACAACGCGCGGTTCAAGCCACGCTGGAGTGAACTGTCGGCGCAGGAACGGCAACTGGAAGCGCGCCGCATGGAGGTGTACGCGGCCATGGTCAGTGACCTGGACACCTACATCGGCAAGGTCATCGCGCACCTCAAGCAGACTGGCCAGTACGACAACACCTTCATCATGTTTATTTCCGACAACGGCGCGGAGGCCGGGCGCCGCGACCTGGTCGCGCCGATCAAGGATCATGTCGGCAAGGAATACGACAACAGCCTGGAAAACATCGGCCATCGCACCAGCTACATCATGTATGGCCCCAACTGGGCCAGCGCCAGTGCCACACCCTGGTATCGCCACAAGGCCACCGCCTTTGAAGGGGGTGACCATGTGCCGGGATTTGTGAACTACCCACCGCAGGTGAAGGCCGGCACGCGCAGCGATGCCATGGGCACGGTACGCGACATCCTGCCGACGCTGCTCGAGCTGGCCGGCGCATCGCTGCCGGGCGCGACCTACAAGGGGCGGGCCGTGTTGCCGGTACAGGGCATGTCGCTGTTGCCGATGCTCAGTGGCAAGGCCACCCAGGTGCACGCGGCCGACACGGTCTACGGATGGGAATTGTTCGGCGCGCGTGCCATACGCCAGGGGGATTGGAAGCTGGTCTGGGACATGGCGCCCCCGGCAGCCCAGCGCCGCTGGGAATTGTTCAATATCAGACAGGATCCGTTCGAGCAGCACGACCTCAGCGCCAGCCAGCCGGACCAGTTGGCGCGCCTGCAGCGCGAATGGACCCGGTACGCGGCGCAAAACGGAGTTATCTACTGAACGCGTCACTCTTGGGCCGATTGTTGCGCGAGCCGCTGGCCCACTTTCTAGCAATCGGGTTGCTGCTGTTCCTGGTGTACCGGGTCGTCGGTGGCGATCGATCTGTCGCCGGGCGCGAGATCGTGGTCGATAACCAGGTGGTCGCCGCGCTGGTGCAGCAGTTCAGCGGCGTCTGGCAGCGCCCACCCAGCGCCAAGGAGCTGCAGGGACTCATCGATGGCTGGGTTCGCGAAGAGGTGCTGTACCGGGAGGGCGTGCAGTACGGGCTCGATCGCGACGACCCGGTGATCCGGCGCCGCGTGCGCCAGAAGGTGGACGTGCTGGCAGAGGAATCGCAGCCCAGCCAGCCGCCCACCGACGCCGAGCTGGCGCAGTGGCTGCGCGCCAATGCCGCGCGCTATGCGCTGCCACCGGTCCTGACTTTCGAGCAGGCCATGATCGATCCGACGCGCCATGCGCATGACCTGCAGCAGGTCAGCGAAAACCTGCGCCGTCAGTTGCAGCGCGGGGCCGATCCCGACGCGGTGACCGAATCGCGCCTGTTGCCGGCACGCATTGCCGATACCCCGGAGGACCTGGTGGCGCGCGACTTCGGCGAGGAGTTCATCGGCGCACTGCGCGTGCTGCCCGAGGGCACCTGGCAGGGTCCGGTGCGCTCGGGGTTCGGGCTGCATTTCGTCAAGATCGTCCATCGTGTGCCGGGCCGTGCGCCGACGCTGGAGGAAGCGCGTGCCGAGGTGGCGCGCGACGTCGAACAGGACCGGCGCGAGCGTGCCGCCAATGCGTTCTACGCCCGGGCGCGGCGCCACTACCAGGTGCGCATGACAGCCGGATCTGGCGCGGCCGCCAAATGACAGCCCGCAGGGTCAGCGCGCTGCTGCTGGCGATGCTGTGCGTTGCCCTGGTCGTCCCGGCCCTGGCCGATGAATTCAAGCCAGCCTACCTGGAGCTGCGGCAGACCGGCGAGGAGACCTTTGACGTGCTGTGGAAAGTCCCGGCGCTGGATGAATCCACCACGCTGGCGATCAAGCCGCAGTTTCCCGCCGAAGCGCAGGAGCTCTCGCCGCGCCATTCCAGTTTCGCCGCCGGCGCCAGCGTGCAGCGCTGGTCGATGCGGGTGCCAGGCGGTATGGTCGGCAAGGTGGTGCAGTTTCCCGGCGTTGCCCGCACACGCGTCGACGTGCTGGTGCGGCTGGTCCGGGCCGATGGCACCGCGCAGCTGGCGCGCATCCTGCCGGGGGATCCGCGCTTCGTGGTCAGCGCAAGCCCGGGCCAGTTCGAGGTCGTGCGCACCTACACCGTGCTGGGCATCGAGCACATCCTCACCGGCGTCGACCACCTGCTGTTTGTGCTGGCCCTGATACTGCTGGTGAGGGGTCGCCGCCGGCTGCTGTTCACGATCACTGCATTTACCGTGGCCCATAGCATCACGCTGGCACTGGCGTCGCTGGGCGTGCTGCGCGTGCCCGGTCCCCCGGTTGAAGCGTCGATCGCACTGTCGATCGTGTTTGTCGCCAGCGAGATCATTCACGCCCGCCAGGGCCGGCCGGGACTGACCCAGCGCTATCCCTGGGTGGTCGCCTTCACGTTCGGGCTGTTGCATGGCCTGGGCTTCGCCAGCGCACTGGCCCAGGTCGGCTTGCCGCCGCTTTCCATCCCCACGGCATTGCTGTTCTTCAACGTCGGCGTCGAAATCGGCCAGTTGCTGTTCATCGCGGCGGTGCTGAGCCTGGCCTGGGTGGCGGGGCGGGCGCTGCAGCGGTTGCGCCTGCGCATGCTGCCCGGGTTGTGGCGGGTGGCCCCGTACGCCATCGGCGCTGTGGCAAGCTTCTGGTTGATCGAGCGCATCGCGGCATTTTAAAAAAGGAGGGCATTGGCATGACGCCCGAGAAAATCAGCAAGCTCATTGCGCGCTACCGGATAACCAATGGATCCGCCTTCCGGCTCAAGGACATGGATCCTGGGCACACCGCGGGGCTGACTGACGAGCACAAGCCCAAGGCACAAAAGCTGCTGGCCGCTGGGGTCGAGCGACTGGCCGATGCACAGCAGAAGCTCTATGCGCAGGACCGGCGTTCGCTGCTGCTGATCTTCCAGGCCATGGATGCGGCGGGCAAGGACAGCACCATCAAGCACGTGATGAGCGGCGTGAACCCCCAGGGCTGCCAGGTCACATCGTTCAAGCAGCCCTCGGAAGAGGAGCTTGACCACGACTGGATGTGGCGCTGCTGCAAGGCGCTCCCGGAGCGCGGCCGCATCGGCATCTTCAATCGTTCCTACTACGAGGAAGTGCTGGTGGTGCGCGTGCATCCCACCATCCTGGCCGCGCAGAAGCTGCCGCAGCCGCTGGTGACCAGGAGTATTTTCACTGAGCGGCTGGGCGACATCGGCCGTTTCGAGGACTACCTCACCCGCAACGGCACGACGGTGCTCAAGTTCTTCCTGCATGTGTCGCGCAAGGAACAGAAGAAGCGCTTCCAGGAGCGCCTCGACGAGCCGCAGAAGAGCTGGAAGTTCTCGCTGGGCGATGTCAAGGAACGCGCGTTCTGGGATGACTACATGAGCGCCTACGAGGAGGCGATTCGCGCCACCGCAACACCCGCGGCGCCTTGGTATGTGGTGCCAGCGGATCACAAGTGGTTTACACGCATCGTCGTGAGCGCCGCTATTGTCGAGGCGCTGGCGGCGATGGATCTGGCCCTGCCCAAGGCCACCAGGGCGCGGCAGGCCGACCTGGCCAAGGCACGCCTGTTGTTGCGTCGGGAGCAATAACGAGACGACGCGTTCCGGGACACCCCGATTGCCTCCGGGCCGCGGTTGTGTTGTCCTGCCCCGCCGACAGCCGCCCCTGCGGCCTTCGGTGCCCTGAATAAACAAAACATCTAGGGGAAAGAAGAATGAACGTCCAGAAAATCCTTGGCCTGATCGGTCTGCTGGTATCCGTGGTCGGCGCGTTTGTCGTCATTCCGTATATCGGACTGATCCTGCTGGTGATCGGTCTTGCCGTCGGCTACAGCATCGCCGGCGAGCATCATGTCCGGGTGATCGTGAGCGCCATCGCGCTGGCCATGTTCGCCGGCGCTTTCGCCGCGGTGCCGGCCATTGGCTCGTACCTGCAGTCCATAGTCGCCAACATCGGTGGCATGGCCGCGGGCGCGGCACTGGCCATCATCCTGATAAACATCGTCAACCGCTTCAAGCCGTAGGTCCGGCCGTCCCCCGGCCGGCATGGCGGCCGGGGGAGCCCTCCCTATTTGGGCGCGCTGCTCTTGGCCTTGTGCGCCTCAAGCAAGGCGCTGCGTCGTTCCCGCTCCTCCATGACCAGGCGGTACGCCACGTAGTACTTGTAGATGTTGCTCACGTAGGTGACCGTCTCGCGCCCAATGCGCTCGGACGCAATCTGCTCGACATTGCCAAACCACACATTCGGATCGAGGCCGCGCCGCTGGGCCTCGCGCCGCAAGCCGCGGATGCGGCCCGGACCGGCGTTGTAGGAGGCGAACGCAAAAAGTTCCTTGTTCAGCTCCGTCATCGGCTCGTCCTTGTAGTACTGGTCGATGACATAGCGCATGTACTTGATGCCGGCGTGGATGTTGGGTTCCAGCTTGCGCACGTCGCCGACGTTGATTTCCTTGGCCGTCGCCGGCATGACCTGCATCACGCCGACCGCGCCGACCCGACTCTTGACGTTGTTGTCGAGCCTGGACTCCTGGTATCCCTGCGCCGCCATCAGCAGGTAATCGACGCTGTACTGGTCGCTGTACTTCCTGAACAGCGTCACCAGCTCCTGGAAGCGCTTGCGGTCCGCCTCCGAGGTGGCGTTGGTCACGTAGTGGGTATCCTGCAGGTAGCGCTCCTGCATCATGTTGCCAAACGCCGTGCCCAAGCCGTATTTCCTGATGATCGCGTTGAGTCCCTTGGCCAGTTGCGGACTGTCCTTGCGGATCGCCACTGCCAGCGTGCCGCCGGTGCGCACGGCCGCGGCGCTGTTGACGGTGATGTTGGTGAATACCTGCTTCCAGAAGTCCGCCAGGTAGTTGTCGACCACGGTGTACTTGATGAGCCCGGCATTGGCCATCTCCAGCAGGTCATCGTCCTCGAGCGATTCTGGCGCGTCTTGCAGTATTGCCGGTGGCTTGCCCGCTGCCTGCAGCCGCGCGTTGAGGGCCAGCAGGCTCTGGTAGTAGGAGCTGGACTTGCGGACGAATACCTCCTGTCCGGAAAGGCCATCGGCCGTGCTGATCGCCGGCGTGCCCGCGCCGCTGATCACCACTTCGTCGACGTTCTTTCGCGTGGGGTTGGTGAAATCCACCAGCTGCTGGCGCTCGGGAGTGACCGTGAGCTGCGCGATCACCATGTCCACCTTGCCGTCTGCCAGTGCCGGCAACAGCCGTTCGCGCGGCAGCGGGATGGGCCAGAACAGGACCTTGAGCTTGCCGGTCTTGCGCCGCTTGTTGAGCTCCTCTTCCATGAGCTTGATGTATTCGAAGGACACGCCGCGCTGCACGCCTTTTTCCACGAAGTAATGTGTGCGGTTGTAGGTGACACCGACGCGGACCAGCCGGCGCTTGACCATCCCGTCCAGGTCCCCGGTATAGGTCTGGTTGAGGAGGTTGCGGATGTCTTCCGGCAGCGCCGATTCATATGCCAGGGGCGGCAGCGGGGCGTCCGCGACGGGCGCGTTGGTGGCCGGGGTGGCGGAGGTGCCAGCCGCAACGGGTTGCTGCTTGCCGGAACAGCCGGCAATGATGGCCAGTGCCGCGAGCAGCAACAAAACCCTGGCCGGGCTACCTGGATTCATGGCGCATCTGCCTTTGAAGTGGAGCGGGTGATGGGAATCGAACCCACGTTAGCAGCTTGGGAAGCTGCAGTTCTACCATTGAACTACACCCGCACCCGGGGGCGATTCTAGGCAGGAAATCCTCACTTGGCCAACATACCTTGCCCGCGCAGTGGGGACCTACGGAATCTTGGCTGATTTGGCACGCGGGATAAGGTTAGACCTTGCCCGGTGATTGAGCATGCAGCGGCGCAAGCGGCCTTGCACCTTGCCGATGACTGGAATTGGACCTCAAGCAAGCTGGCCCAGGGCTGCGTCCCGTGCCGTTCACCCACGCGACCCGACGCGAAACGTCAATCGTTCAAGATGGCCATGCGCCAACGCGCCGCCATGGTTCGCGGTCGCTGTCAGCGCTCTGACACATCACTTCGGCGTACCGGACGGGCTGTATGGCCAAAGTCGCCGGGCGCTACGCGTAACGGAGGCGTACAAGCCGCCGATCAAGTGGCCACCTGCTCGCGAATTCATTGCATCCGCTGAGCACGCTGGTGGACCCGTGTCTGCCGCCCCGCAGGATTCGATTACTTAGGGGAATGAGCAGGTGCTGCCGTAATGCAGAAAAACAATTTCAGTAACGGCAACAACCAATCGCCCGCGCTAAGCTTGCCACTCACCCAGGGGGATCCATGCCCAGCAAGACCAAGTCCAAGTCCAGCCCCAAGTCCAGCCCCAAGTCCAGCGTCAAGGCCGGCCCGCGACCGGTGCTAACACCGCTGTCAGAGGTCCGCGGCAAGGTGGCATTCATTACCGGTGGCTCCAGTGGCATTGGGCTGGGACTGGCGCGCGTGCTGTCCGCAGCGGGCATGAAGGTGGTCTTCACCTACCTCAATGAGCAGCATCGCGACAGCGCGCTGGCGCAATTCCCGCAAGGCAACCCGGGGGTGCATGCCATCCGCCTCAACACCACGGACCGCGAGGGCATGGTGCGCGCGGCGGACGAGGCCGAGCGCGTGTTCGGCAACGTGCACCTGCTGGTCAACAACGCCGGCGTGGGGCTGCCGGCACTGCTGAGCAAGGTGTCGTGGGAGGACTGGGACTGGGCGGTGGATGTCAACGTCAACGGCGTGTTCAATGGCGTGCGCACGTTTCTGCCACGCATGCAGAAGCATGGTGAAGGCGGCCACATCATGGTCACTTCCTCGGCTGCGGGCCTGATAGCCGGCACGCTGGGCGTGTATGTCACGACCAAGTTCGCGGTGGTGGGCATGTTCGAGTCCCTGCGCACGGAGCTGTCGGGAACCAACATCGGCGTATCGATATTCTGTCCCGGCCTGGTGCGTACACAGATCTTTGATGCCGAGCGCAACCGCCCAGCGTCCCATGGCAAGAAAGGGGCGCCGACACCCCCGCCCATGGGCCACGAGGGCCCCCCGCTGGACCTCATGGGTGCGGCCATGGACCCCATCGAGGCGGCCGAATATGTGCTGGCCGGTATACGGCGCAACGACCTGTACATATTCTCGCATCCGGAATTTCTGCCCATGGCGCAGGAGCGCAGTGCACTGCTGTTGGATTCCTTCTCGAGCAAGCCGGTGCCGGCGGACCGCGGTTATGTCTCGGGGTTCCTCCACCCGGATATCTATGCGGCCGAGATAGAAAAGAGGCGGGCTGCGGCAGCGGGGAAAAAGACCCCGCCCAAGTCCAAAGCCAAAACCAGGGCCAAGACCAAGGCCAGGGCCGGTTCAAGGGCAAGGGTCGTGGCCAAGGCGCGGCACCGATAACCTATTGCTAATCCCGTGAAGCCGCGGCCCCTGTCCTTATAATGGCGACCGCGCCACGGGGCAGGCGCATACCAAAACCAACAGGGGCGGCAATGAATAACTTTCAGCTGGCGACAGCACTGGTGCTGGATCCCAAGCGCGCAATGGGCGAGATCGAACAGCGGCCGCGCTTCCTGTTCCCGTTGCTGGTCACGATCCTGGTGACCGGCGCCGTGCTGTTCTGGTACTACAGCATTGTCGACGTCGACTGGTTGATCGACACCAGCATTCGCTCCAATCCGCGCACCAAGGGATTGTCCGAAGAGCAGTTGGCCCAGGCCACCCGGCTGATGAGCCGCAATGTCGTGATGTGGTCGTCGCTGATCGCCGTGCCGCTGGCCGTGGTGATTGTCAGGGTGCTCGAAGCGACCTGGTACCTGCTGGCGGGCAAGGTGACCAATGTCCAGCGCAGCTTCAAGCAGTGGTTTGCCCTGGCCACCTGGACCAGTCTGCCCGGCATCCTGGCTGTGCTGCCGGCGATCCCGTTGCTGCTGACCGCCAAGTCACCGCAGATCGATGCCGCCAGCGCCATCTCGCCGTTGTCGCTCAATGAACTGTTCTTCCACCGCGCTATGGGCGAGACCGGCTACCAGCTGTTTACCAACATCAACGTGATCCAGTTGTTCACTGCGTTCCTGGTGGTGCTGGGCGTCAAGCTGTGGTCGGGCCGCACTTGGCTGTTTGCCCTTGTATATACGCTGCTGCCCATCGTGCTGATCGGGGGTATATGGGCGTTCTTCGCGCTCAAATAGGGAGATCGGGCACGCAGAACCGGTGCCATTGAGCCGGTTGCCGTGCCCTTGCAGATTATCAGGTGGCTGATAGTATATCAGTCACCTGATATCTTTGTATCTTCCCCCGGGTTAATCCATGCTGACGCGCAATGCTGGTGCTCAAACAAAATGACTAATCGTGGCAAATGGTTGATTGCGGTCGGCATCCTTGCGCTGCTGGCGGTGCCGGTGGTGCTGCGCAGCCATCGCAGCGGCAACTCCAAGCAGGTCGAGATCGAGGTGGTGGGAAAGAAAGTGATTTCCCCCACCATCCTGGCCTCGGGCAACCTCACCTACCAGACCGAGATCCGCATGGTTTCGGAAGTGATGGGTCGCGTGAAGGAACTCAATGTCAAGGAAGGCGACAAGGTCAAGAAAGGCGACGTGCTGCTGCGCCTGGATCCCGCCGCAGTCCAAGCACAGGTGTCGCAACTGGAAGCGGCCGCACAGCAGTCACGGCTGGCCATCCAGCACCAGAAGGTGGCGCTGGCAACCATCGAGACCAAATTGGCTCGCTACGAGAAGCTGCTGGCCGAGGGGCTGGTCGATGCCAATACCTACGAGGACCTGCGATCGCAGCGCGACCTGGCGCGCGTTGAGCTGGACAGTTCCGCCCAGCAGCTGCTGCAGACGCAGGCGCAGCTCGATCAAATGCGCGAGCAGCTGGCCAAGACCGTGCTGCGCGCGCCCATTGATGGGCGCGTCACGCAGCTGACCATCAAGATCGGCGAGACCGCGGTGCCCAGTGTCACCAGCATCGCCGGTTCCGATCTGATGGTGGTTGCCGATACGTCAAACCTGTACGCCGAGGTCAACGTCAACGAGACCGACGTGGCGCGCGTCAATGTCGGACAGGAAGCGCGCATCGCGCCCGCCGCTTTCCCCGACGATATCTGGCCCGGCACGGTAGAGACAGTCGCAGTGTCGCCGCGCCAGGTGGCAGGCCAGGGCAAGACTTACCCGGTCAAGATCCGCCTGCAGCCCGGCGAGAACCCCAAGTTCCATACCGGGATGAGCTGCCGCGCCGAGATCGTCACGCGCCTGGGCCAGGCCTCGGCGCAGGTGGCGGTGCCGGTGCAGGCCATCCGCTATGAGGACACCCCTGACGCCGGAAAGATTGCCAAGGCCAGCGTGTTCGTCGTCAAGGACGGTCGCGCCACGCAGAAGACCGTCGAGACCGGCACTGCCGATGACGCCTGGATCGCCGTCACCAAGGGTGTGGAGGAAGGCCAGGAAGTGGTGGTCGGTCCGGCGCGCGAATTGCGGTTCATGCAGAACGGGGACTCGGGTCACCCGCCTGGCGGAGGAGCAGGACAAGGCTATCGCCAAGACCGAGAAGCCAGTCAAGGCGGCCAAGCCCGCGGACGCGACCGGCCAGTGATCGGGCTGTCGGAAATCGGCAAGACCTACCGGCTGGGCGAGGTCGACTACCCGGCGTTGATCGACATCAACCTGACCATTGGCGACAACGAGTACCTGGCACTCACCGGTGCGTCGGGCTCTGGCAAGTCGACGCTGATGAATATCCTCGGTTGCCTGGACACGCCCACCAGCGGACGCTACGAGCTCGATGGTATCGAGGTCGCCGGGCTCGACGAGGACCAGCAGGCCGATGTGCGCAACCGCAAGATCGGCTTCGTGTTCCAGAACTTCTACCTGATGCCACGCATGACGGCGCTGGACAATGTCGCGCAGCCACTGATCTACCGTGGCCTGGCGCCGGCGCGCCGGCGCGAGTTCGCGATGCGCGCCCTGCAGCGCGTGGGCTTGGGAGAGCGCATGACGCACCGCCCCAACGAGATGTCCGGCGGACAGCGGCAACGCGTCGCCGTGGCGCGCGCGCTGGTGGGTCGCCCGGAGCTGCTGCTGGCAGACGAACCCACCGGCAATCTCGACAGCCGCACGGCCCGCGAGATCATGGACCTGTTTGCGCAGCTGCATGCGGAGGGCCAGACCGTCGTGGTCGTGACGCACGACCCGGCGATTGCCGCGTGCGCCAAGCGCCTGGTGCGCCTGCACGATGGGCGCATCGCGGAGGACCGAAGTGTCTGAGGCATCTGAGGCCATCGAATCCATGGATGGGCTGGACGGTGTGCGCGACCCGGGCACCTCGCGCAAACTCTGGTATGCGATCCAGGAGTGCGTGCGCTCGGCGCTGGGGGCCATCCAGGCGCACCGCCTGCGCAGTTTTCTCACCATGCTGGGCATCATCATCGGCGTGGCCTCGGTGATCTGCGTGATCGCGATGGTGCAGGGATTGTCGAGCCGGATTTCCTCGCTGTTCGCGGGCCTGGGCTCCAGCACGCTGACCCTGCAGGCCGATACGCCGCTGGCCGATCGGCTGCGCGGCCAGGTCAATCGCCTGCGCCTGACCGACCTGGACGAACTGCGCTATCGCATGGATGGCATTTCGCACATCACCCCCATCGTGCCGGTATCCGTGGGCTCGGTCACCTGGGGATCGCAGAGCGCGGGCGGGCAGTTCTTCGGCACCACCGGCAGCCTGCAGGATGTGCAGCAGCTGTTTCCGCGCACCGGCCGGTTCATCACCGACAGTGATGACCAGAGCCGGCGCCGCGTCGTGGTGCTGGGCGACAAGATCCGCAAGGACCTCAAAATGCCCGAGCGCCCCGAAGGGGAATTCGTGCAGTTGGGCCAGGAGTGGTTCAAGGTGATCGGCGTGATGGAGCCGCGCGGCGAAGTGTTCGGGCAGAACCTGGACCTGTTCATGCTGATGCCCTACCAGACGGCGCTGTCGTTCACCGGCACGCAGATACGGCCGGACTTCAACATCACCTTTGTCGTGGACGAGCCGGACCTGGTCGACAACGTCAAGCAGCGCGTCATCGCACTGATCCGGCGCGCCCATGGCTTAAGGGGCAATGACGCCAATGACTTCCAGGTCCAGGCGTCGGACTCGATCTCCAAGACGTTCAAGCAAATCACCAGCACCATCACCCTGGTGGTCGGCGGCGTCGTGGGCATCTCGCTGCTGGTCGGCGGCATCGGGATCATGAACATCATGCTGGTGTCGGTGACCGAGCGCACCCGCGAGATCGGCATCGCCAAGGCGCTAGGCGCGCCGCGGCGCTTCATCATGCTGCAGTTCCTGATCGAGGCAATGATGCTGGCGGTGATCGGCGGCCTCATCGGCATGGTGATCGGCTTTGGGCTGGCCTATGGCGTTGCCGCGCTGATCCCTAATTTTCCACCGCCGTCGGTGCCCTGGTGGGCCGTGGTGGGGTCGGCGCTGTTCTCCATGCTGATCGGCATGATTTTCGGCATCCTGCCCGCCAGCAAGGCGGCCAACCTCGCCCCCATCGACGCATTGCGCTACGAGTAGGGGCGACCCCTAGGGCCGCCCCATAGACGCCCTGCGGCACGATTAGTTCAGGACGAGGGCAGCGGTTCTGCGCGTGGGGCTGGGCGGATTTGGTCTTGCGGCGGGGCTGTGCTGTAATTCCGCGCCCCAACGACCCGGTGCCTGAATGCTGTTTTCCGTCCCCCGGCGCCTGCGCGCGCTGCCAGCCGTATCGACCACTGCGGTACTTGCACTCCTGTCACTGGGGCAGGGCAGCGCGTTTGCGCGTACCGAGGATGCAAACGTCATCTCCCTCGCGACGCTGGTGATCCCGGCGGCCAATCTTCCCGCCGCGCCGCGCGGCAACCTGCTGCTGGCCAACGACGGCAACATCTATTTCACCGGCGTGACCGGCGGCACCAACAACATCGGGGGCGTGGCCAGCATGACGCCGGATGGCGTTGCCACGCCGCTGCACTCTTTCGTGGGGGGCACCGACGACGGGCAGTCGCCTTTTGCCGGCGTGATCCAGGCCAGCGACGGCAACCTTTACGGCACGACCTATGTCGGTGGCGATGGCAACGGCGGCACGGTGTATCGGCTGGGCCTGGACGGAACCTTCAAGCTCCTGCATTCGTTTAAGTTTTCCAAGACCGAGCCGCACTATCCATATGCCGGACTGGTGCAGGCGGGCGATGGCAACCTCTATGGGGTCCTACTGCGCGGCGGCGTCAACGACAAGGGCACGGTGTTTCGCATCGGGCTGGATGGCACGTACACCTCGTTGCACGACTTTACCGGCGATGACGGCGAGAACCCGGAGGGGACGCTGGCCGTCGGCCCAGACGGCAATCTCTATGGCACGACGCTGCAGGGTGGCACGGCCTCTCGCGGCACGATTTTCCGCGTGACGCTGGCCGGGGTGGTCACCTCGGTGTATTCGTTCCCCGGGCTGGGCGCGTTCAGTACCGCCGGGGTTGCTACCAACGCCACCGGCGCCAACCCGCGCGCCGGCCTGATGCTGGGCGCCGATGGCAATTTCTATGGCACCGCCTACCAGGGCGGACCCAATGGCTACGGCACGGTGTTCAGCATCACGCCGGCCGGCAGCATCTCGGTAGTCCACGCATTCAGCGGACCTACCGGCGATGGCGCGTTCCCGCTGTCCTCGGTGTCGCAGGATGCGGCGGGCAACCTCTATGGCACCACCGAGCACGGCGGCGGGGCCAACCAGGGTTCGGCCTGGCGCATCAACACCGCTGGCCAGTTCAGCTTGCTGCACGGGTTCACCGGCACCCTCGTGGATGGTTACACCCCGTATGCGACGCTGCTGCCACTGAATGGCTACCTCTATGGCGCCGCGTACAGCGATCGGCAGCGTCAAGCTTGGCACCCTGTTCAAGCTCGACGTGGGCGATGGGGTCAACCTGCCGGTGGAGGTAACCATTTCACCGACCACCATGCTGGTGGGCAATTCGGCCACCCTGACCTGGTCCTCGCCCTCGGCCACCGGCTGCACCACTTCAGGGGCATGGTCCGACTTGGTAGCCACATCAGGCACCCTGGTCGTGACGCCCAGTTTTCCCGCCATCTACAACTACGTGCTCAGCTGTACCGACCCGGCCAGCGTGATCCGCTACGCGTACGTAACGCTGCAGGTCACCGCGCCTCCCCAGACTCCCGTGGATGGCGGCAGCGGCGGTGGTGGCAACCTGTCATGGCTCCCGCTGTTCCTGCTGGGCGTCGCACTGCTGGGCAAGCTGTGCCTGGCGCGCCACCGGCAACGCATCTGATATTCCAGGAGACTTAAACTCATCATGTCCGCGACCATCACAGCCAGTTCCAGCGAACAGATTCGCGCCCTGACCCGCAATGCTTCCGTCGAGATGACGTGCAAGGACGTCACCGATCTGGCGGAGGTGGCCACCCTGGTGCCCGCCGGCACCGACATCTTCATCGCGCTGTTTCCCAACCAGACATGGGATGACTTGACCCAGGCCGCCAGGGCAGTGCGCGAGGCCGGCCTCAATGCAGTGCCGCACGTGCCGGCGCGGCGCATCAAGGACCGCGCTGAAGTGGCAGAAATCGCCCGCAAGCTTTCCCAGGAAGCCGGCGCCACCAAGATGCTGCTGATCGCCGGGGACATGCCCGCGCCCGAGGGCGCGTTTGATTCCACCATCGGGGTGCTGGAGTCCGGCGAGTTTGCGCGCGCCGGCATCAAGCGGCTGTGCATGGCCGGTCACCCGGAAGGCCATGCGCACATGACCACCGACCAGCTGCGCCAGTACGAAGCGCGCAAGGTACAGCTGACCCGCGAGCAGGGCGTTGACCTGACCTTCGTCACGCAGGTGTGCTTCGAGGCCGAGCCGGTCATCGCCTGGGAGCAAACCCTGCGCGCCAATGGCATCGTCACCCCGTGCCGCCCGGGCCTGGCCGGCCCGGCCAGCATCAAGACGCTGCTGCGCTACGCCAAAATCTGCGGCGCCGGCGCCTCGATGCGCGCGCTGACCAGCGGCAAGGCCGGCCTCATCGGCAAGCTGCTGGGCGACAGCGGTCCTGAGGAAGTGGTCACCACGCTGGCCGCATCGCAGGGCAGCGGTGCGTCGAATTTCGCCGGGGTGCACCTGTTTGCCTTCGGCGGGTTCCTCAAGACCTGCAAGTGGCTGTCAGCCGTGCAGGCCGGCCGCTTCACCGTCAATGCCAAGGACGGTGACTTCAGCGTCCAGCTGTAGGGCGCAACGGCCGGCGCTAGCGCTTCGGCCGTGACGTGGTGATGGACTGCATCACCGCATTGCCGAAGTCCGACTGCACCTGGGTGCTGGGCTGCTGGATCATCAGTACCCCCACGATGCCCTCACGCGGGTCGTTCCACGTCAGCGTGCCAAACGCGCCGTACCACCCGGCACTGCCCTCGGAGCGCGGCCACACCGCACGCGTCTCATCCAGCGTGACCGAGACGCCCAGGCCAAATCCCATGCCGCTCTCGGTGCCACGCATACCATGGTAGAGATCGCCCACCTGGTTGCGGCGCATCAGCTCCACGGTGCGCGGTGCCAGCAGGCGCGCGCCATCGAGCTCGCCACCGTTGAGCAGCATCTGCTCGAAGCGCGCGTAGTCGCGCGCGGTGCTGATCAGGCCGGTGGCGCCGGAAAAATACACATCGCTGGTAACCGGGGGCAGCGGGCTGACCGCCCACTGTCCCTGGGCGTTGCGCCGTAGCAGTGGCAATAGCCGCGACTGCTTGTCCGCGGGCACCACGAAGCCGGTGTCGCTCATGCCCAACGGGACGAAGATGCGCTCCTTGAGGAACACGTCATAGGGCTTGCCCGAGACGATCTCCACGATGCGGCCAAGGGTTTCAAATCCCGCCGAGGCGCTGTAGCTCCAGCGCGTGCCGGGCTGGAAGTCCAGTGCCACCTTGCCCAGTTGCGGGACAAAGTCAGCCAGCTTGTCGGTGGGCTTGCGCTGGATATCGCTGGACACCAGCGTGCCCAGTCCGCCGCTGACCAGTCCGGAGGTGTGCGTCAGCAGGTCGCGAATCGTGATGTCACGGCTGGCCGCCACGTAATCGGCCTCGGGCTTGGGCCCGCTGGCGACAGTGCCCGGTGGCAGCGGCGGCGGCAGCGCCACGCCAGGTTTGCCCACGGCAACGCGCTGACCCTTGAACTCGGGGATGAAGCGCGACACCGGATCATCCAGGCGCACCAACCCTTCCTCCATCATCATCAGCACGGCCACCGCCGTGATCGGCTTGGAAGAGGAGACCATGTAGAACAGGGCGTCGGGGCGCAGGGGCGTGCCCTTGGCCGGGTCCGCCTGACCGTAGGCCCTGTATTGAACGACCTTGCCATCGCGCATCACCAGCGTCACCGCGTTGGCCAGGGTGCCGGCGGCAATGTGCCGCTGCATCACCGAGTCGATGCGGGCCAGCCGCTGGCTGGACATGCCTACCGCCTCGGGCTTTGCGCTGGGCAGTTCCTGCGCGCCGGCGGTCGAGACTACCCAGGGCAGCGCTGCGATTGCGGCTGCCAGGCAAGCATTTCTGAGCATCGTTTCCCCCTCTTTGGCCAGCTTATCAGCCCGATTATGTTGCCACGCACAAAACCCGTGCTTGCGAGGCCCCGTACAGCGCTCGCGGCGCCCGGCTGTCCTGATTTTGAGGCAAACTGCTGCGGCAACATGAACAACTTCTCGGCCAAGCCCATCCCGTTCCGTTCGGTATTCATGGTGCCGCTTGCGCCCGACCCACGTGGCGACCCCTCGCTTGACGGGCTGGGATTCTGGGAACAGGAGATGGCCACCGGCACCACCAGTTGTTCGGACAGCATGTACCGCTTGGTCGGGGTTGATCCGGCGGTAGGGCGAGGCGAACAGGATTTCTGGATCCGCAGGGTGCATCCGGATGACGTTGGCGGACAGACCGAGGCGTACCTGGCCTTTGTACGCGGCGACACGGCGACGCTGGAAGAGATCTACCGCGTGCGCCATGAGCGCGGCCACTGGGCCTGGGTGCTGGCCCGGGCGCGCTGGGCCGATCCGCTAGCGCCGGCGGACCGCAAGCGGTTGATCGGGTACGTGGTCGATGTCACGGCCCGGCATACCGAGTTCGACCTGCTGCGCACGCGCGAAGAGCGGTTTCGCCTGTCGCTGTCGGCATTGCGCGGACTGGTCTACGACCGCGACCTGGTGGCCGAGAAAGCCGTGCGTCATGGCCTGAAGCAGTTACTGGGCTACGACGACTTGCCGGATGTCGCCGGTCACAGCGCCTGGATGGATGTCGTGCACCCGGAGGATCGCGAGCGCGTGGCTGCCACGTTCCACGCCAGCCGCGAGTCGGGCAAGAACTTCGAGCTGACCTACCGCATCCGCCACAAGGACGGCCGGCTGATGAACGTGTTGCATCGGGGCACGTTCACGATCGGCCCGGACGGCAAGGCCGTGCGCTCCTTCGGCCTGGTCGAGGACATTACCGAGACCGAGCGCCAGCGCAACCAGCTGCAGCTGCAGGTGGGCATCATCGAGCGCATGAGCGAAGGGGTGATGCTGCTGGATCGCCTGGGGCAGATCCAGTTTGCCAATCCGGCGCTGGAGCGCCTGTTTCGCTACGAGACCGGCGTGCTCAAGGGTCGCGACGCCTGCGTCCTGAGCTTTCGCACGCCCGCTAATTTCCGCCGCCTGGTTGACGCAGTGTTCAATGGCACCGAGGACGGCAAGATTTCAGTGATCGACCTGGACGCCCGGCGGCGCGACGGCACGCTGTGCCCGATCCAGGCGCACTTTTCGCGCATGGTGTACGGGGACCGTGACTGCATCATCTGCGTGTTCAACGACAATTCCGAGCGCAAGGAGCTGGAGCGCGAGGTGCTGCAGGTTGCCACGCGCATCCAGCAGCGCATCGGCGGCGACCTGCACGATGAGGTGGGCCAGCAGCTGGCCGGCATCGCTATGATGCTGCAGGGCATGGTCAACAGCGCCGGCACCCTGCGCAAGCCGTCGCTGCGCAAGGACCTGGAGAAGATCGTCGAGCTGGTCAACGCCGCGACCCGCAGCACCCGGTCACTGGCGCGCGGCCTGTCCCCGGTGCGCGAGGGGCGCGAAGGACTCATTGAGGGCTTCGAGGAGTTGGTGCAGCAGATGTCGGGGCGATTCCCGGCGCGCGTGAGCATGGACCTGCAGTTGCCACCGGATCTTGAGCTCAGCGAAGACACGGCCACCAACCTGTATCGCATCGCGCAGGAGGGTGTGTATAACGCCGCGCGCCATGCCCAGGCCGATTCCATCGAGTTGCAGGTGAAGGTCACGGGTACCGACATCGACCTTCTGGTCAGCGACAACGGCAAGGGCTTTGACCCCTCGCGCGTGGGGCGCGGCATGGGCTTGCGCATCATGCGTTTCCGGGCACAGATGATTGGCGGCTATGTGGCGGTGGAATCGCGGCCCGGCGTGGGCACGACGTTGCGCTGCAGCTGCCTGCTCAAGCGCGATGAAGCCGTCGCGTGAGTACCACCGGCATGCAACAGGACGCGCGCCGGATTCTGATCGTCGATGACCACCCGATCGTGCGCCAGGGCATGCGCCTGATGATTGACGCGGAGCCGGACCTGCAGATCTGCGGCGAGGCGCAAACCGAGCAGGAGGCCCGGCGCCAGGTGCGCGCGCTGCTGCCGGATGCGGTGGTCGTCGACCTGTCGCTGGAAGAGGGCGACGGTTTCAACGTCGTGCGCGACGTGCATGCGCACTTTCCGCAGATCCGCATCCTGGTACTGTCCATGCACGATGAGCTGATCTATGCCCAGCGGCTGCTGGCCGAAGGGGCCGCCGGCTACATCATGAAGCAGGCCGCTGCCGCGCAGCTGATCAATGCGCTGCGCGCGGTGCTGCGCGGCGAGCGCTACGTCAGCGAGGCGTTGCAACAGAACCTGGTGTCACGCAGCGACCTGGATGGCGGCGCGAGCACCCGGCTTTCGGCCCGCGAACTGCAGGTCATCAGCCTGATTGGCCGCGGCCTGGGCACGCGGCAGATCGCCGACAACCTTTCCCTCTCCGTGAAAACAGTCGAGACGCATCGCCTGACCATCAAGCGCAAGCTGGGACTGGATACCAATGCGCAACTGGTGCAATACGCGATCAAATGGCACGGCACACCCGCCGGCTGATCATCTGGATCGGCGGCGGGATCCTCGCGCTGTTGTTGCTGGGGGTCCTGGCCGTGCTGGCACTGGTGTGGCTGGTCGATCCCGATATCTGGCGCCCGCGCATCGCGCACGTGGCCTCCAATGCCGTAGGCCGTGAGGTATCCCTGGGCAAGCTGCAGTGGCAGGTGGGCTGGAACATTGCCATCGCCAGTCAGGGTGGGTCCATCGCCAATGCACCCGGGTTCGGGCCTGAGCCGTTCGCGCGGTGGCAGCGGTTGCAGCTGGGGCTCGATGCCCGCGCGTTGCTGGGACGGCGCATCGTGGTGGACCGGCTGGTGATTGACGGACTGCAGGCCAACCTGCAGCGCAACGCCGCCGGGGATGGCAACTGGAACTTTACGCCAGCCACCGCCGCCAGTGCCGCAGCGCCGTTGGCGCTGCAGGTCGGTGCTGTCCGGTTGCGCAATTCGCAGCTGACGTACACGGATGCAAGCAACATGACAGCGGGAGCAGCGGCGAGCTGGCGCCTGGGCGACCTTGAATTGGACGCCAGGCTTCCGCCGGACCTGCATGCATCTGCCCGTGAACTGCGCGCGGTCAGCCTGCGTGCGCGCCTGTCCGGCGGATCACTGCCCGCCGCGGGCGTGGCCGTCTCATGGGAATCGGCGTCCATGACTCAGACGGCCGGGACGCTGGCCATACCGGCGTTTCGTGCGCAATGGGGCCAGAGCGAACTGTCCGGTTCGATCGCCGCCGCGTATGACGCCTCCGTTGCAGCACGCGGAAAGCTGGCGCTGCGCGTGCCGTCGGTGCGCGCGCAGCTGGCGCAGCTGGATATTTCCCCGCCCCCCACGGCTGATCCGAAGTCCCTGGGCAGGCTGCAGGCTGAGGGCGCCTATGAGTTCAAGTCTTCGACCCTTGCTGTCACCGACCTGCACATGGTCCTGGACGATACGCAGCTGGGTGGCACGGTGACGGTGCTGCAGTTCGTGCCGCTGGCGTTGCGCTTCGACCTGGCCGGAGACACGATCGACTTTGACCGCTATCTGGAACCTGCCGACTACCATGGCAAGCCGTTTGAATTGCCGCTGGCGCAATTAAAGGCATTGAACGTGCAGGGCGTGCTGCGGATCAATGCCGCGACGGTATCCGGCGCCAAGGCTTCGGAGTTGCGCCTTGATGTCCAGTAGCGCCTCGGGCGCCGGCACGTTAGCGCACGAGGCCTTCGCCAGCCAGCTGCTGGCGTGGCATGCGCGCGCCGGGCGGCACGATCTTCCCTGGCAGCGCCAGCGCACCCCTTATCGGGTATGGGTATCGGAGGTGATGCTGCAGCAGACCCAGGTAGCCACCGTGATCCCGTACTTCGAGCGGTTTATCGCGCGCTTTCCCGGCGTGCGCGCACTGGCCGATGCGCCGGTGGATGAAGTGCTGCACCTGTGGTCGGGCTTGGGCTACTACGCCCGCGCGCGCAACCTGCAACACGCGGCGCAGGTGATTCGTGACCAGCACGCGGGGCAATTCCCGACGGACTTTGCCAGCGTGGCCGCGCTGCCGGGCATCGGTCGTTCCACGGCGGGGGCCATACTGGCATTGGCCTGCGACCAGTCGCATCCCATCCTCGATGGCAACGTGCGTCGCGTACTGGCACGCGTGTTCGCCTTGCCGGGACGCAGTGGTGCCCCGGGGCTGGAAACGCAGCTGTGGCAGCGCGCTGGCGAGCTGACCCCGCAAGTGGGTGTCGCCCGCTACACGCAGGCCATCATGGACCTGGGCGCGACAGTGTGCACGCGGGCCAATCCCGCGTGCCTGCAGTGCCCGTTCGAGAACCACTGCCAGGCGCATGCGCGGGGCCGGCCGCAGGATTTTCCAGCGCCGCGCAAGACCAGGGCGCGCCCCGAACGACAGGTGTGGATGTTACTGGCCCGTCGTGATGACGGCGCGGTGCGCTTGGTCCAGCGCCCCGCGCGAGGCATCTGGGGCGGACTGTGGTCGCCACCCGAATACGCGTCGCAGCAGGAAGTCGAACGCGCTGTGCTGCAGGACGCAGGTGCCGCCACCGCGCTGCAGCCGCTGGAGGAGGTGCGCCACGCGTTCACGCATTTCGACCTGGTAATCCGCCCGGTGCGGCTGGATATCGAACCAGGTGCGGCGGCCATTGGCGTGCCAGGCGTAGCCGATAGCGCCGCGAAGTCGATGTGGTATAACCCTGCGCGCCCCACGGCCGTTGGCCTGCCGGCGCCCGTCACCCAGCTGATCCGCAATCTTGAGCCCCAATGACCCGCACCGTGCAATGCGTACTGCTCAAGCGCGAGGCCGAAGGCCTCGAGCGCATGCCCTATCCGGGTGCCCTTGGGCAGCGGGTCTTCGAGAATGTGTCAAAGGAGGCCTGGGGCAGCTGGGTACGCCACCAGACCACGCTCATTAATGAATATCGCCTGACGCCGGTGGACCCCAAGGCGCGCAAGTTCCTGGAAGCGGAGATGGAGAAATTCTTCTTCGGGACCGGTTCTGCCGCACCTGCCGATTTCCAGGCCCCACCGGCCTGAAATTGGCGGGGTTGACGCCCAGAAGCCGCGACCGGTCTAATACGCGCCCCTTAGCCCCTGAATGCCCAGGTAGCTCAGTTGGTAGAGCAGCGGATTGAAAATCCGCGTGTCGTTGGTTCGATTCCGACCCTGGGCACCACTTCGACATCCAGAGCCGTCCAACAGGACGGTTTTTTTCATTGAAATACCCTTAAATTGCAGCGTTTTTAGAGAACCTCCGATTTGAGATGATCCAACCGTGATCACTTGAATCCAATCGCAGCTGGGGGCATAAATGGGGGCATCTCATTTCGATTCCCTTCGTGTGCACCGCAATATGCCCCCACGAGGTAGCCATGGCACTCTCAGTTCTGGCGATACGCAACGCCACGCCCAAAGACAAGCCCTACAGGCTCACAGATGGCGGGGGCCTGTACCTTGAGATCCAGCCCAACGACAGCCGCTACTGGCGATTCAAGTACCGCCTGCACGGCAAGGAGAAGCGCCTGGCCCTGGGCGTCTATCCGGAAGTCTCAATCGCTGAAGCGCCAGCCGGTCGAGACGCTGCCCGCAAACAACTGCGCGACGGGTGCGACCCCGGCACTGTCAAGAAGACCCAGAGGCTAACGGCGAGAAAGACGGCGGAGTTGACCTTCGGTGGGATCGCGCTGGAGTTGATGGCCAAGGAGCGGCATGAGCTCTCCGATTCCACCTACTCCAAGAAGCAATGGATCCTGGACGAGTTGCTGCTGCCCTGGCTGCGCAATCGCCCCATCGCGGAGATCGATGCCCCCGAGCTTCTGGCGGCCTTGCGACGGACGGAGTCCCGCAATCGCCTGGAGTCTGCCCAGCGTGCCAAGCAGCTGGCCGGCGCAGTATTTCGGTACGCCATCATCACGGGGCGTGCGACGCGGGATCCTTCTGCGGATCTTCGTGGAGCTCTGAAGACACCCGTGACTAAGAACCGGCCTGCGGTCACGGATCCGCGCAAGGTGGGCGATCTGTTGCGAAGCATTCATAGGTACTCCAGACAACCCACGACCTGTGCAGCGCTGAAGCTGGCACCGCTGCTGTTTGTGCGGCCTGGCGAACTACGGGCCGCGGAGTGGGCCGAGTTCAGCTTCGATGTGGCAGGGGACGGTTCGTACAAAGATCCGTCTGTATGGCGTCTCCCGGCCCAACGGACCAAGATGCGAGAAGAGCACGTTGTGCCGTTACCCACTCAGGCTGTCGCGATCCTGCAGTGGACCCATCGCCACACAGGCAGCGGCCGCTATGTGTTTCCTGGGCTACGCAGCCGGGCGCGCCCGATGTCCAACAACACGCTCAACGCAGCGCTGCGTAATTTAGGCTATGACAAGGATACGGCCACCGCCCACGGCTTTCGGGCCATGGCGTCCACGTTGCTAAACGAGCAGGGGTATCCGCCGGACATCATTGAGAAACAATTAGCCCACGCCGAGCGCAACAAGGTGCGTGCAGCCTACAACTGCGCCAGTTATCCGGATAAACGCCGGGAGATGATGCAGCATTGGGCGGACTACTTGGACGGACTCAGGTTGGGTGCGGACATCATCCCGTTACACAGAGCTAGCTGACGCCGACACCAGAATTGCGCCGTGCCTTGTGGCGGGATAAGTATGGGGAGCAATCCATGGTCTTACTACGTCGCCTGCAGATTTGCGGTAGCGTCCGGCCGCAATGAAAACCTACCAATGGTTGGCGATAGGAGTCGCAATACTGCATGCATGTGGAGCGCTGGCGACGCATTGGGTCGTGGCGGCCTCCTCAGACGGACAGGCATCCTTGTTGTGGGTACCGTGGATAATTGTCGATATACCGTGGTCCATGCTGCTTGATTCGTTCCCAGGGGCGTTTCTGCTGGTGCACGTCGTGGTGGGGAGTATTTGGTGGGGGCTAATCGTAGTTATTGCAGCGAAAGCGGTACATTGCATGCGACGCGTACGTACCGGTTGAATTTGTAGTCAATTCCCAGAGACGCGGCGGGTAGGCACGCTCTGTCTCGCCCCGAATGGTCGCTCCCAAACGAGCGCTGTCGTGCAGGGCCGGCGCGACGCATGGAAGAGCCGAAAATCCAGAGAAGGGTGCACTTACGAGTTGCCGGCCGGGCTGCGCCCGTCCGACAACTCGAATCGACGCTGCGCGCCGATCGTGCGGTCAGGGTGCGCGCTGACGCGCTTACCCCGACACCCCCGCAAAGAATTTGGACTGACGGCTACGGCGCCAGTTCGCTGGATCGCAGGTTCTGAGGCATGAGCAAGTGGACACGGGGCGTCACCCACATGCGTGTTACCCGCATCTTTTGAGCCAAGCCTTGGGCAGTACTTGGTGACCCATCGCGCAGCGTTGCAGACCGACAATCGCCAAGAGCGGAGCGTGCCTGTACCCCGGGAGGAATATCGGCTGGCGAAGGGAATTCACCACGTCCACATTGGACGTAATCGCGCCCGCCCCGGGAAGCTCTGTGGCGAATATTGCGAGATCGTGCTTTCCTCGCGCGTATGGGGTGGTTGCCTACCTTGATTCGCGGTATTCGATCTACTAGAAGTGTAGGCTTGGGCCCGTAGCACCCTCGGATATGCAGCGCCGCCTCCTCAATCGTCGATCCCGTGACTTAGTCACCAGCCTTCTGCTGGTCGCGCTAGCGTTCCGCGCCTACGTGCCTTTTGGTTTCATGCCGGCGGCCGGGACGCCGTTTGCTGTGGAGCTTTGTCCCGATGGCGCTCCGGCACCCAGTGCGATGCATCATCTGCACCACCACGGGGATGGTCACGCCAAGTTTACGCACTGTCCGTTTGGCAGTGTGCCAGCGTCCGGGCCGATCTCTCAATTTGCAGCGCCCGAGGTGCTCGAGCAGATTGCCCTTGCTCCGGCTGCTCATTTCGAACTTGTGCGCCTTGTTGCACGCCTGGATCGCGCGCACCAGCCCCGAGCTCCACCCCGCCTCACTTAGATCGAGCTGCCTCTGCTGATCGCGCGGCCAATTCATTTGGCCGTGCGATCCAGTCGTCTTAGAGCTTGATTTGAACCCTCGTGGAAACGAGGGCGGGAGATTTCTATGAATACTTCGATTTATCGCTTCGCGCTAGCGGGCTTGCTGGCGTCGGTCGCGCCGATGCCGGGCTTCGCGTGCGCCACCTGCGGCTGCACGCTCAGTGCCGATGCGGCGATGGGCTATTCGATCAGTGCAGGTTGGCGCCTCAATGTCGAATACGACAATATTCACCAGGATGAACTGCATAGCGGCACTCACCAGGTCTCGGGTGTCCCGGACGGCAACGAGCTGGAGCACGACACGCTCAGCCGCTACATGACTGTCGGGGTGAGTTTCAATCCCAACTCTTCGTGGAATATCGATTTGCGGTTGCCCTATGTAGTCCGGACGCACTCGACTTACGGGGACTATGATTCCACGCAACCCTTGCCTGAACTCAGCGGGTCGCGCAGTTCAAGTATGGGTGATATCAAGCTCGTTGCCAGCTACCAGGGATTGTTGCCGACCCACAACCTTGGGTTGCAATTGGGCGTAAAACTGCCGACAGGTCAGTATGGCACGGCGGTAAATTTCAATAGCGGTCCCAGTGCCGGAACGCCGCTCGACGCGAGCTTGCAACCCGGTACCGGCAGCACAGATGTGATAGTGGGGGCCTACTATTACCGGGCCATTAGCCAAGACTTTGATATGTTCGCGAACGGCCAATTTCAAGGTGCAGTGCTGCATCGAATGGATCAGCCAGGCAACGATTTTCGCCCTGGGAACTTTGCCACGCTGAGCGTCGGTGTGCGCTATGAAGCCAATCCACATTGGGTTCCGCAGCTACAAGTGAATCTGTCGCGCAAGGAGGCGGATCAGGGCGCACTGGCGGATACGGAGAATACGGCCGGTACGGTGGTCTATCTGAGTCCGGGCGTAACCGTAAGGGTGCTGCACAACCTGCATGCGTTCGGCTTTGTCCAGGTGCCTGTCTATAGCAAACTCGAAGGCTACCAACTGTTTCCGCGCTGGACCGCCAGCGTCGGGGCGAGTTATGCCTTCTGACCAATCATCGCAGCGTCTTGCCCTCACGCGCCGTGCGATGCTTAAAGGCTCCACGACGCTGGGTTTGCTCGGCGGGTGTCTGCTGGGCGAGTCGAGCGCCTACGCCAATGCGTTGCACGTCGGTGAGCCGGCGCCGCCGGCAAGCCTCATGACCCTGGAGGGCCAACGCATTTCCACGGCAGATTTGCTCGGAGAGGTTGTGATCCTCACGTTCTGGGCCACGTGGTGCGTGCCCTGCCGGGAGGAGTTGCCCCTGCTCTCCGACTACGCCGCGGCGCACGCTTCGCAGGGTCTGACTGTCCTCGGATTCAGTTTGGATGCACCGGAGGATCTGCGTCAGGTCGAGAAAGTCGCGCAGCCGTTGCGCTTCCCGGTGGGTCTGCTGGCTCACTCGAGCGCCCCCGGTTACGGGCGTATTTGGCGCATTCCGGTGAACTTCACGATTGACCGTAGAGGAAGTCTGATCGACAACGGCTGGAAGGACAAACAACCGACTTGGACGCCAGAGCGGCTACAACGCATCGTGACTCCGCTACTCGGTGCACTACCCTAAGGCAATCTCAGCGCAGACAGGGGGCCTCAGCGTTAACCGAAGAGGGATTCCCGAGTAGGCAAAGCTCGTTTGATGCCCATCGGCAGAATGAAGTTGTGGGTTCCTCGGAGCTTTCTAAGCCTGGATCTCGCCGACATGGCCGAGCGCTGCAAATTCGCGCAAAGTCATGAGAATTAAATTCTGCTTTGGTCGCTAACAGGTATCGTGATTGCATTGGCGCCCCAGACCAAAATCCGCTCCACCTCGTCCAGACTCACTGGGGACGGAGGCGGGGGCATCTTTGGGGGCATCAACCTTTAGTAGTCATTTGGATTGTTAAGGAAAGCAAGGCGGTAGGTGAGTTTTGCTATTCCGACTCTGGCACCATTTCACTATCCAGAGCCGTCCGACAGGTCGGCGTTTTTTCTCGCCGGAGCGGCGAGCCAACTGCTGGCACTGCTGATGCCCGTTGATCTGTGCTGAAGAGCGCCGCTGCGCCGATCACGCTCATCGTGAACTGGAACCACGCGGCCAAGCAATGACCGGAGCCGATGATTTCAGCGTATGACGGTACAGGATCTGGTTGCCCAATCGCTTTCGCTCGCACAGGCGGGTGGGGGCAACTCCTGACGATGTGTCTGCCGGCGCGAATTGAACGCTATCCCATAACCAATCAGCGTTGGCCGGATTAAATAGCGAACAGTTTCGGCTGGCCCCAGACGGCGGCGTTTCAGAGCGCCATAACCTGTCGATGAAACGTGCGATGTCGTTTGTAAGAATGACCGAGGTCCGCGATTAGACCGCGGCGCGCGGCGCGCGCCGCGCGGTGGCGGTTGAGCGTGGCGGCCACTCGCGAGTATAGTTCGTGCGCGCGATACAAAAATTGGTCAGAAACAAAGTAGGCCTACACATGCGAACTCAACATCATGTGATTGTGATTGGCGTCTTGCTTGCAAGTGGCTGCCTGGCATCCTGCCAGACGCCGGTCGTGGCCGCGGACCCGGCGCCTGCGAAGCCCCAGAAACCGGTGGCTGCTCCGGTGCTGCAGTCAGTGTCGATGAGGTACGACGTTCCGACGGGTAACGGCGCCGTGATTAGCGTTGTGCCGGATTTTCATTTTATCGCTCCGAACGGAAACGCCGTCCTGATACACCGAGAGCTCGTTGCCACCAGCGGTGCGCCGTCGCACCTGGTTGTCCCGGCAACTACGGCGATCGACACGCCGGCCGAGGTCCAAAAGAAGGGTGCGGTAGTTTCCGGCAGCTGGCGTTGCGGAACCGCGCAGTACTTCGCGACCCTCAGCGCCTATATTATGGATGCCGATGGCAACAAGAGTAATTCGCTGCAGTACACGATTCACTGCAACGGCGGGTGAGTCGTCCTGTGGTGCGCGCACCCCAATGATTGGACGGATCGTGAATGGCGAGATCCACGAACCGCGAGGTCATTGCGCGGTTCGCGACGTTCGCCAGCGCTGCCGGGTGACGACTGGATGAGCTGTCCAGGCATCGAACCCTCCGCCGGCCCCCGCTAGTGCGCATTTTGTGGTTAGGGGTGGCGGTTTTGGATCCCACGACGTAAAGTTTCGCGGTGGCCACCTCATTCAAGCACTTGCCGGTCCTGCTGCGCGCCGGGCTGCTGGGATTGCTGTTTCTGGCGGTAGTGAGCAAGCCTATTTCATCCACCTGGTGCGAAACGCACCAGCTGGTGCATACGATTTCCGCGCTCAGCCAACAGCACTTCCACGATGACTCCGCCGCCGAGCGGCAACTGGATGCCGACCACGCCAGTGGTGCCCATGGCCTGTTGCATGGGGGAGACCAGGGCAGTACGTATGCGGACATTGCGGCGGTTGTCACAGTGCCTGTGGTGCGCTTTGAATCCATGCGCATGCCACTGCCGATGCAGTTGCCCATGCCGCCACAACCCATCGCTAGGCTGTTTCGACCCCCGATAGCGTAGCCGCCACCGGCTGCCTTCAGCAGCCCGTCCCTACGCGTCAGTCTATCCCTGGCACTCACCGGCGCGGCCGGTCGCATACGACTTCCATCGTTGCGTCAGAGTTGCAGCAAGGACTGGCCCCTGCAACGCATATCGGGAACAGTCCATGAAACATTCGTTAATCGCACTGGGCGTGCTGGCGGCGCTGGGGTCGCCGGCATTTGCCGCAAGCCCTACACCGGATCAACACATTGCGGACCTAGAGGCGCGCCTCAAGGTCCTGGAGGACAACGCGCAAGCCATGCGCAAGCAGGCCGACGACGCCATGGCGGCGCTACAGGCCACGCAGGCGGAGGTCCAGCAGCTCAAGCAGCAGCAGGCCAGCGCTGCCAGCGAACCTGCGCCGGAGCCACCCGCGCCACCGCCGGCCAACGCCAATGCGTTCAACCCCGCCATCAGCATCATCCTCAACGGCCAGTACGCGCATCACTCCCTGGATCCGGATGACTACGTGCGCACCGGCTTTCCACTGGTCGGGGATGCCGGCCCAGGCGCCGCAGGGACTGTCGCTGGGTGAAAGCGAGAGTCTCGCTCGCGGCAAGCGTGGACGAGAAGTTCTTCGGCCAGCTGACGCTGGCGATGCACAGCGAGAACGGCCAGGACACGCTGGGCATCGAGGAAGCCTTTGTCGATACCACGGCCCTGCCAGCGGGCTTCACTCTGCGCGTGGGACGCTTCTTTTCCGACATCGGCTATCTCAACAGCCATCACGCGCACACCGACAAGTTCGTCCGACCGGCCGCTTCCCTACCAGGCCTTTCTCGGCGGCCAGTACGGCGACGACGGCGTGCAGGTTCGCTGGGTCGCGCCGACGGACATGTTCCTGGAGCTGGGTGGCGAAGTGTTCCACGGCGAGAACTACCCAGCGGCGGCGGCGAACGCACGACGGCGCCGGGGTCACGACGCTGTTCGCACACGTGGGCGGTGACGTGGGCGTCGAGAATCGTCCTGGCTGGCCGGCGTGTCGATGCTGCGCTCCAGGACCATCGATGTCGCCGACGGATTTACCGGGGACGTCGACCTGTACATTGCCGACGCCACCTGGAAATGGGCGCCGCAAGGCAATACCAAGGACGGGGGGTTTGTCTTGCGCACCGAGTATTTCCTCGATGACCGCAATGGCTGCAGCGGTACTCCGACCCGGCCAATCTGCTGCCGGTCCAGGAGTGGATGGGCAAGCGCGAAGGCATGTACATCGAGGGGGTCTACCGGATCAACCGCATTTGGGAGACCGGGTATCGCTATGACCGGCTGTGGGGCAGCGACAGCGGCCCGTTCGCCAGCAGCTTCGATCCGTACCGCCACAGCTCGATGCTGACCTGGCGCAACAGCGAGTTCAGCCTCGTGCGCCTGCAGCTCAGCCGCGACACCCCCAACCCGGTCGACACCGACAACGCCATATACGCTGCAGATCCAGACCGCACTCGGCGCCCACGGCGCCCACAAATTCTGATTCGAGGACTCATCCATGAAAAAGCAAATCGCGTCCCTGTTGTTGTTATCGATGTTCACGTTGCCGGCCTTCGCCAAGCTCCAGGTCTTTGCCTGCGAGCCCGAATGGGGTTCGCTGCTGCAGGAACTGGCCGCCGACAAGATCGACGTGAGCGTCGGCACCACGGCCCTGCAGGACGTGCATCAGATCGATGCCAAGCCCAGCCTGATCGCGAAGGTGCGCAAGGCGGATCTGCTGGTGTGCACGGGTGCCGACCTGGAAGTGGGCTGGCTGCCGCAGCTGATCCAGCAGTCCGGCAATCCAGAAAGTCGCCGCCACGGGCAACGGCTATTTCATGGCCGCGAGCCAGGTCACGACGCTGGAGAAGCCCACGGAGCTGGACCGGCTGCCGGCGACGTGCATCCACAGGGCAATCCGCATTTCCAGATGGATCCTTACCGCGTGCTCAAGATCGCCACCGCGCTCGGCGCGCGCCTCGCCGCAGCTGGATGCCGCCAATGCGGCGACTTACCAGCAGCGCGCTCGCCGATTTCACGCACGCGCTGGCAGGCCGCCACGAAAGCGCTGGGAAGCGAAGGCCGCGCCGCTCAAGGGCAAGAAGGTCGTCGTGCATCACGTGGGCGTGGGTGTATCTGGAACAAGTGGCTTGGCCTGGAGCAGGTCGGCGCGCTGGAACCCAAGCCCGGCGTGCCGCCGACGAGCGCGCATCTGTGCGGCCTGATCGATACGACCAAGAGCGAAGGCACGCGTACGCCATCATCAGCGCCGCGTACCAGGACCCGAAGCCCGGCGCAGTGGCTGGCCGAACGCACCGGCGTGCCGGCGGTGGTGCTGCCGTTCACGGTCGGCGGCGATGCGCAGTCGAAGGACCTGTTCGGCCTCTTCGATTCCACCATCGACAAACTGCTGGGTGCGGCCAAATGACACTTGAAGGACTCGATATCAGCATCCTGGGCCCGGCCATGCTCGCCGGCGTGATCGTGTTGTCGACGCATGTGCCGCTGGGCCGGCAGGTGCTGGCGCGCGGCATCATCTTCATCGACCTGGCCATCGCGCAGATCGCCGCGCTCGGCGTGATCGCCGCGCAGTACATGGGCGTCGACGAGCACGGCTACGGCGTGCAGATCGCCGCGGCCGCCGCGGCGTTGGCCGGTGCGGGCATCCTGGCCTGGACCGATCGCAAGCGCTGGCCGAAGATGCAGGAGCCGTTGATCGGCACGCTGTTCGTGCTCGCGGCCACCGGCGGCCTGCTGCTGCTGGCTAACAATCCGCAGGGCGGCGAGCATCTGAAGGACCTGCTCGTCGGCCAGATCCTGTGGGTCAGCTACCGGCAGTTGATTCCGGCCGCGCTGCTGTCGGCGGTCGCTGCTGGCGTGCCTGTGGATTGCGCGCTGGCCGACTGGTCGGCGCGGTGTTCTACGCGCCTGTTCGCGCTCGCCATCACGGTGTCGGTGCAGCTGGTTGGCGTGTACCTGGTGTTCGCCAGCCTGATCGTGCCGGCGCTGGCGACCTCGGGAATGTCAGGCAAGCGTCAGCTGGTCGCCGCCTACGCCGTGAGGCGTCGCGGGCTATGTCTGCGGGTCTGGTGCTGTCGGCCATGTTCGACCTGCCCAGCGGCGCGATGATCGTCTGGACGCTGGCCGGCTGCGCCTTGCTGGCGCAACTGCTGCCCGCGGTGCGCCGGCCGGCCCCCGGCTAGGGCAGCAATTCTCCGGGCATGCGACCGGTCACCGGGTTGCGGTAGTGAAATGCCGGCTCGATGATTTCCGGGAACATGTACTGCTTGGAGCGGATGGCGTGATCGGGCGGAAACTCGGTGGCGAACTTGTTGGGCGAGGTCGCACCACCCAGGCCCTGGGTAATCCCGCCGCCGCGTGAATCGCGTGGCGACGGCGGGCGACCGGCCAGGGGCTGGCCCGCCGCCTTGCCCATCCTGGCCCAGCCGTTGCGGTACGAGGCATTGAAGATATGGAACAGGTCCTGCCGGCCGAACTTCCATTCGCCGTTTTCCTTCACCGCGGTGTTTTCGTAGATGCCGCCGATCCACGAACCGGATGAGCCGTCGGCATTGCCGCCGGCCTGGAACAAGCGCGCTCGCGCGTTGGCGCTGTTGCCATCGGCGGACACGTGGATCACTGGCTGCGTGAGCTGGTGGATGGTGAAGAATGTCGCCGTACGACCGCCCTTGGGTCCGCGCAGGTTCAGCGCCGTGCGAATGCGCTCGGTGCCGACGTAGACACCGGCCCCGGTGAGTTCCTTTGAGCCGGTGCTGGCGAAGGTGTCGGCCATGTTGTCCCAGGCGGACTCGTCGATGTAGTAGCCATAGGAACTGTTGAGGTTCTCCACCGCGTCCACCGCGATGGCCGCGTCCAGCGGTCTCTGGGCCGCGGCGACGTCGGCATCGGTCACGACCTTGCTGCCCACGTCCAGCACACGCTCCGGCAGCGCAGGCGGATCCTTGAGCACGGGCACCTTTACTACCGCGCCCGGGTAGCGAACCGGCTTGCCCGTGCCCGGATTGCTGTAGTGAAAGCCCAGCATCTGCAGCTGCGGATACTGCGCGTATATTTGCGAGGGCGGATGATCCGGCGGCAACTTGATGCTGGGGCGGGCCATCGGCTGCACATCCCGCGCCCATCCCGCGTCATAGTCGGTGTTGAACCGCGGCACGTAGCGCAGGGCCTTGAATTTCCACACGCCGCCCTGCTTGACGAACTGGTTCTCGTACGCGCCCAGCTCCCACTGGGCGTACTGGCCATTGAGTCCCAGCTGCGACAGCTGGCTGGTGCGTGCACTGGCGCTCATGCCATCAGGCGCAATGGTTACCACCGTTGCCAGGTTGAGGTGGTCGAACAACTCGCCATAGCGCAAGGGGGCGGGGCCGTAGAACTCCTCCAGTGCGCGGCGGATGTGTGGGCCGCCCACGTAGATGCCGCGTTGCCCCACTTCGAAAGTGCCGTCGTCGGAGAACAGGTCGGCGATGTCGTCCCACATCTTGCGGTCGAGGTAGTAGCCATAGCTGTGCTGCAGGTTCTCCACGGACGTCTCATCGTTCATGCGCTGCACGCTGGCGGCGACGCGCGACAGGCGCACCAGCTCGGACATCTTGCCGGCGGTTGCCGAGGGCGCCTGCAGCGCGCTGGTCGGAATGCTCACGCCGACATGCTTGGCCTCGAAGTGATAGGGAATGTCCCAGCGGGCCGGTGCCTTGTGGCCGTAGTCATCGTAGTCGCCGGCGTATTGCTGGTAGAAATGCACGCGGCTGATCTTCCAGCGGCCGTTCTCGCGCGTGTATTCGTTCTCGTAGATGCCACCGCGCCAGCTGGCGGACTTGCCGTACATGCCCAGCAGGTCCGCTTCGTGCCACGCGCCCTTGACGGTCCGGCCATCGGCACTGACGGTGATGATGGGCTGCAGCATCAGGTGCGCATTGAGCTGTCCCTTGGCCAGTCCGGCAGACTTGCGATTGGCCTCCTGCATGAAATGGGCGCGCAGCTGCGATCTGCCGGTCACGGATTCATTGCCGAACTGCCCGTTGGCGTCAGATGTGAACAGGTCGGCAAGGTCGTCCCACATGCCCGCTTCAAGGTAATGGCCGTAGGTATGCTGCAGGCGCTTGACTGCACGTATGGCTTCTTCGGCCTGCACGCCGGCTTCGAGCTGGGCGAGGGTGGGGGCCGCGGGGGCATCGGCGGCGAGGGTGGCACTGGTGGGCGCCACGAGAATGAGCAACGCCAGAAATGGTCGGATACGCTGCATGTGTTGTCCTCAGAGCCCGCCTGAAACCACGAGATTGGCGCCGGTCACGTACGACGCGCCGTCGGATGCCAGGAACATCACCGTGGAAGCCACTTCCTCGGGAGTCCCGGCGCGCTGCATGGGAGCGCGCTTGGCACCCACTTCGATTTTCCCCGGCCGATGCATCTCTGTGATGATCGGGCCCGGCGACACCGCATTGACGCGGATGCCCTCGGTGGCCACTTCACGTGCCAGGCCGCTGTTGAAGCTGTCCATCCCGCCCTTGGAGGCTGCGTACCAGACAAATTCGTTGGGCGAACCATAGAAGGCCGCGCGCGAGGAGATCAGCACGATGGCGCCGCCGCTGCCACCCAGGCGGGTCGACATGCGCTTGACGCTTTCGCGGCTGCACAGCACCGCCCCGCGCAGGTTGACGTCCAGTACCTGGTCGATGGTTTGCGTGCTGGCCTCGGCCAGCGGCGAATTCATGCCGGTGACGCCACTGTTGTAGACCATGACGGCCAACCGGCCCCGGGCATCGACTTCGGCAAATATTCGCAGGATGTCAGATTCCTGCGCCGTGTCGGCCTGGACGGCCACGGCCTGCCCGCCGGCCTTGTGGATGCGTTGCAGGACGCCCTCGGCACGGGCGGCGTTGTTGGCGTAGGTGAGCACGACGAAGAAATCCTGGGCTGCAGCGGCTACCGCAATGGCTTCGCCAATGCCCCGGCTGCCCCCGGTGATCAGAAATACTGGTGCGGTCACCCTCTCACCTGTCCTTGCAAAAGCAGCGCCAACGCTACGGCGCAGGCCTCGGCGGAACTTGATTGAAATGGCAAATATGCTTGCCTTCTTAGACAAGCTTTATTGCCGGACTGGCGCTAGTCTAGCTCACATGTCCGTGTCGCTGCCGCCGCATCGCGGCCTGCATAACCAGCCGCCTGACCCCAATCCGCGCACGCCACAATTTCCCGTGCCGGACATGTCCTGGGATTGCCACATCCACCTGTTCGGCCCGGTCAGCCAGTTTCCGTTTGAAGGCTCCAGCCCGTACGTCTCCGACGATGCGTTGCCCGAGGACTATCTGCGCATGCAGCAACAGCTGGGCCTGCGGCGCGCGGTAATCGTGAGCGCCGGAGGGTACGGCAAGGACTACCGGCACCTGCAGTCGGTACTGGCGCGCTTTGGCGAACAGTTCCGCGGCATCATCCTGCCGCGCGATGACCTGCAGGCCAGCGAGGTCGTGGCGCTGCACCGGCTGGGGGTGCGCGGCATCCGCATGTTTGCCGGTCCGCCTGGCCATGAATGGAGTCACCTGCCGCAGATCAATCCGGCGCTGGCACGGCTGGTGCACGACGCCGGTTGGCATGTGCAGTACCAGAGTCTGGTGCGCGGCCACCTGGCCCACGTGGCCGACCAGTTGCTGGCCATGCCCACGCCGCTGGTCATCGATCACTGCGGGGCGTTTGATCCAGCCCTGGGTACCGGGCAGGACGCCTTTATCACGCTGCTGCGCATGCTCGACAGCGGCAAGGTCTGGTTGAAGCTGTCAGGCCCCATGCGCTGTTCGGACCGGGACTTTCCGTATGCCGACATGCTGCCGTTCGCGAAAGTCCTGGTGCGCCACGCACCCGAGCGGCTGCTGTGGGGATCGGACTGGCCGCATGTTCAGATGAACGGGCGCGGCATGCCCAATGACGGCGACTTGCTGGACCTGTTCGCCGAATGGGTGCCGGATGCCGCTACGCGCCAGCGGATCCTGGTGCAGAACCCACTGGCGCTGTACTCATAGGCAGGTCCGCATCGGCCGTGCGTGCGGTAAGCCGGTGGAAGACCAGCAACGCGACGAAGGATACGACCATGGGCGCGCCCATGGCCCAGAACACCGCGTCGGGCGTGTAGCCAGCGCCCAGCATCCAGCCGGCCGACTTGGGACTGAGGATGTTGCCGATACGACCGAAGGCCACCGCCGACCCGATGCCGGTCGAACGCATCACGGTGGGATAGAAGCGCACGGCCGGCGGATAGAGCATGAAGAAAGCGCCGGAGATGAATACGCCGCAGACGAAAGTCAGGGCCAGGCTGACAGTTGCCCCCAGCGCCAGCACCGATCCCAGCGCCCCGGAACTCAGCGCGCCGGCAAGGATGGCCAGCATCAACACGCGATTGACGTTCCAGCGCACGCAGAACAGCGGCAGCACCAGCCCGCCGACCATGGCCCCCAGCGAGTACGCGGCACTGGCATTGACGCCATCGGCATCGGTCATGCCGGCGCGGGTAAAGATCAGGGTCAGCCAGGTGCTGAAGAAGCTGACCGTCCAGCACACGCCGATGAACGTGACCCACAGCAGGCAGGTACCCAGTGCCTTGCCGCCCTTGAACAGTTCCACCACCTGGTTGCCGCCGATGGCAGCACCGTCCGTTGCACTGTGCGCCGCCGGCTGTTCCGTCACGCGCAGGCGCCGCAGGATGTCCTGCAGGCGCGCGCCTTGCGGCTGGCGCAGTAACAGGTAGCGCGGGGATTCCGGCAGGAAGGCGAACAGCAGCAGCGTCGTCGCCAAACACACGGCGCCGACATACAGAATGATGGTGTGCCATTCGCTGCTGGCGATCAGCGGGACCTTCATGAACACCGCCGCCAGGAAAGTGCCGAGGGCCGTGGCCAGGATCACCAGGGCGACCAGGCTGGTGCGCACGCGCGCCGGCATGAACTCCGAAACCAGCGTGGTGGCCGCGGGGATCACACCGCCAAACCCGATGCCGGTCAGGATCCGGCACACCAGCAGCTCGGGCACGCTGCTGACCCATGCCGTGGCCAGGGTGGACAGGGTCATGATGCTCATGGCGATGAGCAGCGACCAGCGCCGGCCGACAAGGTCCGCCACGTAGCCGGCAATAAAGCCGCCGATGACCAGGCCAATGGGACCGGCGGCGAAGATTGCGCCAAACGCCGATGCCGGCAGCGCCCAGTGGCGCTCGATGGTCGGCGCCAGCAAGGGTATGAGGTTGAGGTCTATGCCTTCAGTAACAAAGGCCAGTGCACACAGCGCTACCACGCGTACCTGCAGCGCGGTGATCGGGCCCCGGTCGATCAGCGACTGCAAGGGCGATGCATTGACCCCATCCACGGCCGTGATCATGGGCCCTTACCGAACACTGCGCCAGCGGGGGTTGCTGGCGCAGCGCCGGTCCGGATCAGAAACTCTTGCCGATCGTCAGGAACCACTCACGCGGCGGACCGGGCTGGGCATTGACGTTCGGATAACCCAGTTCCTGATAGATGAAGAAGTTGCGGAAGTAGTAATGATCGAGCAGGTTGGTTGCACCTATCGCCACGTTCACGTCGTGCGCGTCGTTCTGGTAGCTGATGCGCAGATTGACGAGCGTGTAAGGGTTCTGGTTGTAGGTTGTGGAGATCGCGCTGTAGGCAATAGCACCCTGGTAAAACGCGTCCAGCCGCGGCGTGATCGAACCACCCAGCCCCGGGGTCTCGAAGTCGTACTGCACACCCGCGCTGCCGGTCCAGTTGGGGATACCCAGCAGGCCCTTGTTCACGCGGGTGGCCGCATTGAGGTCCGCGGAATCAAACTGCTGGTAACCCACCGACATGTCCATCGAGAGGTGTTGCAGGGGCCGCGCCTGGAGCTCCATCTCTGCGCCGCGAACCTTGCCCGGCGTGTTGAGGTAGTAGGTGCGGCCGATGCAGGTGTAGCCGGCGACGCCGCCCGCGATTTCCGCCGGCGTGCGCGCCCGGCAGGTGGTGGAGCCTTCGGGGCCGCCCACCAGCGGGATCGTTACCGAATTGCCCGGGTCCGGCACGCCGGTTGAGCCGATGCGGTATTCCTGGCCGGACACGCCAGCCGGGCGCGTCTTGTAGTCGGTGTAGAACACGTCGCCATTGATGCGCACCTTGCGGTCGAACAGGTCGGTCTTGATCCCCAGCTCGTAGTTGAGGATATCGTCGCCGGGGATCTGCGTGACCTGGCTGGGTTGTAGCGGACGCGAATTGAACGACGGCAGGCGGAAGCCCGTGGCCGCCGACGCATAGACCATGGTGTAGTCCATCAGCTGGTAGTCGGCGCCCAGCTTCCAGTCGAAGCGCGAATCCTTGGGCTCGACGTCAAAGACGATGTCGCCGCTGGGAGCCTGCTCGGAGCGGTTGCGGTACTGCACCGGCTTGGCGTCATCCGAGTAGCGACCGCCCAGGGTGAGGTTGAGCTTGTCGATGGGCTTGACGGTCAGGTTGACGTAGGCCGCCTTGCTCTCCGGCTCATACAGGTTGTTCTGGAAGCGCTGCAGGTTGTTGTAGGGGGAGGCCAGCGCCGTATGCACGAATCCGTGCCCGCGGTAGTAGAACAGGCCGCCCGTCCAGTCGATGAGGCTGCCGGTGCCGGTCAGGCGCACTTCACCGCTGGTGTGGTCTTCGCCGGTGTTGTTGCGCGTGTTTTCCAGGGCAATTGGCGAGTCGTCCACGTCGAACGAGAACACGGTGTCGATCTTGCGATAGCCACCCACCAGCGTCAGGTCGATGCTGTCGGTGATGCCGTATACCGCCTTGGCCGAGAAGCCCCAGTTGAGCACCGGGCTATAGGGGGTGTAGCGGAATCCGCCGCGCGTCGGCGTGCCATTGTAGAAGGGCGCCCCCGGGATGACCGTGCCGGCAGCAATCGGGTCGCCGTAGGTGGCGTACGTCGTGTACTTGTCACCGGTGACGAAGCGATTGTCGTACGCGAATGTCGGGCCGCCCGGGGCGGTATAGGTGTTGGTAATGTTGCGCAGCGAGGCATTGTTGTTGGCGGTGGTCGCATTGACGTTGAGCAGCACGTCCGCCACGCCGGAGGAATTGTCCTGGGACCAGTCGCCGGTCAGCGTGATCTTGAAGCGATCGCTGGCCTTCCACAGGAACTGGCCGCGCACCGCGTCCAGGTCTTCGCCGCCCAGTGTGCCGATGGTGCAGTTGTCAGGCGTGTAGTCCGGGGTGTTGACCTTGAGGCCTTCGGAGAACGGGAAATTGCCGGCCAGTTGCGGCGTGCCGCGCTTGATCATCTCGCAGCGGAAATCCAGCCGCTTTTCGTAGCCGTCGCGGCGCCTTGACAACCCGGTCACACGCAGCGCCATGGACTCGCCGATGGGCAGGTTGAACCCGCCGCGCAGGTCGTGGCGGTTGTAGGCGCCCAGCGTTGCCTCCGCATAGGCCGAAGGGTCCATGCTGGGCTGCTTGCTGACGATGTTGATGGCGCCGGCCAGCGCGTTGCGGCCGAACAGCGTGCCCTGCGGCCCGCGCAGTACTTCCACGTGGTCCAGGTCCAGCAGGTCGAAGCTCGACCCGAACAGCAGCGGGTAGTAGACGTCGTCGATGTAGAAGGCGACGCCCGGCTCGGCCGCCAGGTTGCTGTCACCCTGCCCGATGCCACGAATGAAGGCCGTCACGGCCTTGCCAAAGGCGCCCTGGGCGTCGCGGAACGTGGCATTGGGCACGATGAAGCCCAGGTCCGCGGTATCCACCAGGCTGCGCTCTTCCAGCGCCTCGGAAGTGACCGCGGTAATGGCGATGGGCGTGACCTGGAGGTTGGTTTCCTGCCGGGTAGCCGTGATGGTGATCTCCGTCAGCTCATCCTTGTCCTTGGCGGCTTCGGCAGCCTGCACGGAAGAAAGGGCGACGCTGACTGCGATGGCGACGAGCGATGTGGAAACAAACCGAGTACGCATAAGCTGGTGACCCCTGTGAAATCCCGTCGAGACCCGCGCGTGGCAAGCGCAGGCAAGTGACAGGAAGCTAGTGGGGCCACGAGCTGAAAACTTGCCCGCAGCGGCACATCAAATTGAATGTTGAACTACAACTGATCGCGCAACGCACGGGGGATGCGTATATTTGGCACGCCATGCCCAGCCCAGTCCGCCTGCAACGCCGCGCCAAGGGACCCTCCGACCGCAAGAAGCGCGTTGCCGGGCCGAAGGGCGGCAAGCACGGCGCCAAGCCCGAGGACGCGCCACGCGCGGGGCGCCTGCTGCCACGTTCGCAGGGGTTTGTCGAAGAGGTGTTCCAGCTGATTCGCGCCGACATCATGTCGCTGCGCATTCCGCCGGACACGCGCATTTCCATCGACAGCCTGGTGCGCGAGCTGGGTGTTTCCCAGACACCGATTCGCGAGGCGCTGAGCATGCTCGAGGCCATTGGCCTCGTCACCAAACGCCACTTTGTCGGCTACTGCAGCGCGCCGCAGCTCAACCGCCAGCAGCTGGACGAGCTCTATGAAGTGCGGCTGCTGATCGAGCCCTACGCGGCACGTTGCGCGGCGGAACGCATGAGCGGTGCCGACCTGCAGAAACTGCGGGCGCTGGCGCAGAGCATGCTGCCGGGGGAGTCGCGCACCTCCTACGACCGGTTCGCCGACCAGGATTCCGAGCTGCACAACATGATCGCCCTGGGCAGTGGCAACAAGCTCATCCAGGAGTCACTGGCGCGCCTGCACGCCCACCTGCATATCTTCCGCCTGCGCTTCCACAGCGAGGTCACCAAGGAAGCCTATACCGAGCACGCGCGACTCATAGAGGCGCTCAGCCGACGCCGTCCGGCCGACGCCGAAGCGGCCATGCGCGCCCACATCGAGAAGTCCTACCAGCGACTTGTGCCCTTCGCGCACGCCTGATCAGCGCGCCCCGCGAGCCCGCCGCGCCCAATTGGTTATCACCGCGACCCGATTGCGCCCGGGGTTTGACAACTTCCGGAACATATCCTATAGGATATAGGCATAAGTCCAAGAATCGGGGGAGGAGGGCATGGAGACCTACAACGCGGCCAGCCTGTCGGGGCGAACCAAGGCCGCTGCCTGGAGCCGGCTGTACTCATCGCGCCTGGATCAGGTGGATGTGACCCAGGCCGATCGCGACCGCTTTGATGCCGAATTCCGGGTCGGTGACCTGGGCCCGATCCGCGTAGTGCGCCTCAGTTGCAGCGGCAGCCGCATCGATCGCCAGCTGCAGCACATTGGCCAGGATACGGTGCGGTTCTACTCCTTCATCCTGCAGGCGCGCGGCACCGGATCCCTTGCGCACTACGGGCATGACACGTTGCTTGGCGCCGGGGACATCACGCTGTGTGACAGTGCCGCGCCGCATTCGCTGCACCTGGGCGAAGGGTCCGAAGTGGTGATGCTGCGCGTGCCGGCGCGCCTGCTCAAGGAACACCTGCCGTCACCCGAGTACTTCTGCGGCCGGCGCCTGCTTGCCGCCGAGGGGCTCACGCACACCGTCGCGGCCGTGGTGCTGAGCCTGTGTGCCCAGCTGGAACGTGGGCTGGCCCCCGGGGTGCAAGACCGGGTCTCGCGACACCTGCTGGACCTGATTGCCACATCCTATGCCATTGCCTTTGAGGCCAAGATCACCGCCTCGTCGATCGTCAGCGGCCGCCATGCCAAGGCGCGCCTGTTCATCGAGCAGCACCTGCGGGACCCGGAGCTGACTCCCTGCTCCATTGCCAGCCAGCTCAAGCTGTCCTCGCGCTACCTGCGCATGATCTTCGCCACCAGCAATGAAACCGTGTCGGCGTACATACTGCGCCGGCGCCTGGAGGAGTGCGGCCGGCAGCTGGCGGATCCACAATGGAGTGGCCACTCCATCGCCGAGATCGCCTTTGCCTGGGGGTTCAATAGCGCCTCGCACTTTACGCGCAGCTTCCGCGATCGCTATGGGGTGTCACCGCGGCTGTATCGTCGCGGCCAGCTCAGCCAACAGGCGCACAGCCGTTTCCTGCAGTCTCCTGCCGCGCAGTCTATCGCCTGCTAGGCACTGCGCCGCGCCAACTGCGTTCCTGCTCACGCGCGTTTCGGAGATTTCAGTAGCACTTTCGCTGGCGCACTGAGGCCTGCGCAAGTTGCCGGTCAACGCTTGACGTTCAATCCCCCGGACACAATGGTGAGGCCCAACCTGGGCGCGTGCAGGTCCGGCAGCGCCGCGTTGGTGTAGCCGGGGGCGACGGCCTGCGGATCAAACCGGGCCCAGGGTTCGTATGCGGGCGGGCGCAGCTGCGCGGTCACCGTGAGCACGCCATCCACGTACGCGATGGTGTAGTTGCTGGAGTTCTGTCCCAACGGCGTAATCGGGTAGGTGCCCTTGGGGGATTCGAACGTCGCCGGCGTGGTGAAGCTCAGGGTTCCACCCAGACTGGCGGGCGTGTCGCCACCCACGAGACCTGTATACGTCGCCGTGAAATCCGGGTTATCCGTCCTGGCCGGGCGCTGCGCGTCGTCGGCAACGATCGACAGCGGCGCGTGCAGGATCACGCCCGCAGTACTGCTGGTGTACGTAATCGTGTAGTTGGCGCCGCTATTGCCGTCGGCCATCAACAGTCCGCTGGGGGTCAGCGTCTTGCTGTTGCCTGCATTGCGATCGTCGAACACCTGGGTTGCGGCGGTTCCCACCGGATCGTAGGCCGTACCCGAGACCACCGGGGCGGCGCTGGACGCGGTCGTGCCGTTGTAGACGCGGGCATCAGGCTGTGCCGTCACTGCCAGTGGCGCAGGGGCGATCACGCCAGCGGTGTTGTTGACGTAGCTGATTGCATAGTTGGCGCCGCCGTTGCCGTCAGCCATCAACAGGCCGCGGGCGGCAAGGGTCTTGCCGGTGCCCGCATTACGATTGTTGAACGCCTGGGTCGCGGCGATGCCGACCGCGTCGTAAGTGGTGCCGGTCAACACCGGTGTCCCGCTCGATGCAATGGTTCCGTTGTACACCCGCGTGTCGGCCTGTGCGGTCACGGTCAGGGGTGCCGCAGTTATGACGCCCGCGGTGTTGTTGACGTAGCTGATGGCGTAGTTGGCGCCGCCATTGCCGTCGGCGATCACCAATCCGTTGGCCGTGAGATTCTTGCCGGTACCGGCATTGCGGTTGTCAAAGCTCTGGGTCGCCGCCGTGCTGGTCACATCGTAGGTGGCGCCCGTCACCACCGGCGCGACGCCGGATGCGGTGGTGCCGTTATAAACCCGCGTGTCCGCCTGTGCGGTGACGGTCACCGCGGCCGGGGTAATGACACCCGCGGTGTTGCTGGCGTAGCTGATGGCGTAGTTGGCACCGCCATTGCCGTCATTGAGTACCAGGCCCGCTGCGGTCAGCGTCTTGCCAGTGCCCACATTGCGGTCGTCGAAGCTCTGCGTCGCCGCGGTGCCGATGGCATCGTAGGTCGCTCCGGTTAACACCGGAGCCACGCTCGATGAGATGGTGCCGTTGTATCCGCGGCTGTCAGGCTGGGCGGTGACGGTGAGGGCCGCTGGGGTGATGACGCCAGAGGAGTCATTGACGTAGCTGATGGCGTAGTTGGCGCCGCCGTTGCCATCGGCCAGGACCAGGCCACTGGCGGTCAGGGTCTTGCCGCTGCCGGCATTGCGGGTGTCAAACGCCTGGATCGCAGCCGTTCCCACGGCATCGTATGTCGCGCCGGTGACGAGCGGTGCGCCACTGGAGGCGGTCGTGCCGTCATAGACGCGACTGTCCGTCTGCGCCGTCACCGTCAGTGGTGCCGGCGTGATCACGCCGGTGGAGTTGGCTACGTAGCTGATGGCGTAGTTGGCGCCCGCATTGCCGTCATTCAGGACCAGTCCGCTTGCCGTCAGGGTCTTGCCCGTGCCGGCGTTGCGGGTGTCGAAAGTCTGGACGGCTGCGGTGCCGACCGAATCATAGGACGCGCCAGTGACCACAGGGGCCACGCTGGAGGAGTTGGTGCCGTTGTAGATGCGGCTATCGGTTTGTGCGGTCACCGTCAGGGCTGCCGGCGTGACCACGCCGGCAGTATTGCTTACGTAGTTGACTGCGTAATTGGCGCCGCCATTGCCGTCATTCATCACCAGGCCGCTGGCGGTCAACGTCTTGCCGACGCCGGCGTTACGGTTGACGAACGACTGTGTCGCCACCGTGCCAACGGCATCATAGAAGGGGCCGATCATCACCGGCGATACACTGGAGGACGTCGTGCCGTTGTACACACGGCTGTCGGCCTGCGCCGTCACGGTCAGCGCTGCCGGGGTGATCACGCCGGCGGTGTTGCTGGCGTAGCTGATGAAATAGTTTGCGCCACCATTGCCGTCGTTCATCACCAGGCCGCCGGCGGTCAGCGTCTTGCCGGTGCCGGCATTGCGGTTGTCAAAGGTCTGCGTTGCGGCAGTACCCACCAGGTCGAAAAGGGTCCCGCTGATGGCTGGCGCCGCTGCGGACGTGGTGCCGCCATTGTAGGCGCGGCTGTCGGCCACCGCGGTGACAGTCAGTGCCGCTGGCGTGATCACGCCGGTGGTGTTGTTTGCGTAGCTGATGGAGTAGTTGGCGCCACCATTGCCGTCGTTCATCACCAGGCCGCTGGCAGTCAGGGTCTTGCCGATGCCAGCATTGCGGGTGTTGTACGTCTGTACCGCGACACTGCCGATTGTGTCGTAGAGCGTGCCGCTGACCACAGGGGCTACAGATGAGGCCGTGGTTCCGTTATAGACGCGGTTGTCAGACTGGGCTGTGACGATCAGGGCCGCTGGCGTGATTGCCCCGGTGGTGTTGCTGACGTAGCTGACCGAATAGTTGGCGCCGCCATTGCCATCGGCCATCAATAGGCCGCTGGCGGTCAATGTCTTGCCAGCGCCGGCATTCTTGCTGGCAAATGCCTGTGTGGAGACGGTCCCGACCGCGTCGAAGGTAGCTCCGGACAGCAGTGGGGCGGCACTGGAGGCCGTGGTGCCGTTGTAGCCGCGGCTGTCGGTCTGTGCGGTCACCGTCAGCGCTGCAGGTGTGATCACGCCAGCGGTGTTGGTGACGTAGCTGATGGCGTAGTTGGCGCCGCCGTTGCCGTCGTTCATCACCAGGCCGCTGGCGGTCAGGGTCTTGCCCACGCCCGCGTTGCGGTTGTCGAAGGTCTGGGTCGCTGCCGTGCCGACGAAATCGTAGGTTGCGCCGGTGGTCACCGGTGCCGCGCTTGAAGCAGTTGTGCCGTCGTAGACGCGGCTGTCCGCGTGTGCGGTCACTGTCAGGGGCGCGGCAGTGACGGTGCCGATGTTGGCCGCGGCGGAGGCCGAGGACAGCCCATACCCGTACACCGTGGCACTCCCATTGGTCGCCGCGGCAGTAATGCCGGTGGCGGTCACCGATTTGGCCGTGCCGACGTTCTTGTTGTTGTACGTGGCGCCGGTCGAACTCAATGTCACCGCATCGCCATCGACTGCGCCTGCAGCCGAGAAGTTGGCGCCCAGCAGTGTCGCAGCCGTGGACGCGTCATAGACCTTGCTGGCGGTGCCAGTCAGGCTGGGCGTGATCACGGGCGCAAGGGTGTAGAGAAAGCCATTGCCGGTGGCCTGGGCGACCGGGGTAACGCCAAAGGTGGCCGCATATTGCTTGAATGCGTAGGCCAACAAATTGCGATTGTCGGGCGTCGCACCGGCGAACGGATTGGCGTTGCTCGACCAGACCAGCCAGCGGCCGTTGGTCGCGGTGAGGGCCGATGCCCCGGCACTGTTGACGAACCGGCTCCCCGACAAGACGATGGCGTCGCCGGCGCCAGCCGCGCTGACGGCGCCGGCCACGTTCACGGTGCCGGTTGCACGAACTGAAAGGGCCCCGCTCAAGGTCGAAGCATTGAGGACGATGCTGTTGGCATCGCGCAGCGTGACGTTGCCGGCGCCGGAGGCCGTGACGGAACTGAAATCGTTTGCCGCATTGCTGGCGGTCACACTGCCAGGCCCAGTTATCGTCAGGGTGTTGGGCGCCGTCACGACACCGCCCAGCGTCAGGGTCGAAGCAGCGGAGGTCGTGCCGATACTGCTGGCGCTGGCCTGAGTCACCGTGCCGGCGACGGATGCCGCGCCCGTGCCCGTCAGCGCACCGGCGCCGGCCACTCCGGCACCGTTGAGTGTGATCGGCTCGGCCGCCAGCGCCACGTTGTTGATGTTGAGCGTCGCACCGGCGGTCACCGTGGTGGCGGCTGCCGTGGTGCCCAGCGCGTTAGCGTTGGCGGCAACGAGGGTGCCTGTAGCGATGCTGGTTGCGCCGCTGTAAGAATTGTTGCCCGACAGGGTCAACGATCCGGTGCCGGCCTTGGTCAGTCCACCGGTGCCACTGACCACCCCGGAGAATGTCGTCGACGTATTGTCGCCACCGGAAGTAAGTGTTGCGGTGCCAAGGGCGATATTGCCTGCGCCAGCGATCGAGCCCACGGTGTCCGAGAAGGTCGCAAGGTTCAGTGTCGCGCCCGAGGCCACTGTTACTGCGCTGACGTCGGAAATACGGTTTGCGGCACCCAGCTGCAGGCTGCCAGCGTTGATGGTGGTCGCGCCGGCATTGGTCAGTGCGCCCGTCAGTGTCGTGGTGCCTATCCCCTGCAGGACCAGGTCACCGAAGCTGGAAACGGCGTTGGCAAAGGTCACCGCATTGTTGCGATTGAGCGTGAGAACACCCAGGTCGACCACGGCACCGGTGCCCAGGGCCCCCGTGGCGCCGCCATTGCCCACTTGCAGGGTCCCGGTGCGGATGGTCGTGGCGCCGGTGTTTGCGTTGGCACCGGTCAGCGTCAGGGTGCCGGCGCCGAGCTTGGTCAATGCACCGGTGGTGGCCGTGCTGGCGCCGCCAACCGTTAGGTTGGTGGAGGCATTTACCACATCGATGGAATCGACTGTCCCGGCCGTCAGCGTGTAGTTGCGGTCGGTGGAGGCCGTGGCGCCGGTGTATTGCAGCGTACCGCCGCCGAGCACCAGGTTGGCCGCCGCATTCCCCGAGGCGCCGATGCTGCTGGTGGCGCCGCCGTTGGCCAGCGACGAGACGCCCAGGATGCCGGCATTGACCGTGGTGGCACCCGTGTAGGTATTGGCCCCCGTAAGCGTGACCGTGCCTGCCGTGAGCTTGGTCAGGCCGCCGCTGCCACCGAGGATTGCACTCACGACACCATTTGAAACCGACGTGCTGGTGGGGCTGAGCACGCCGCTGGTGCCGGCGATCGTGCCGTTGGTCAGGGTCACAGCGCCGACGGAATCTGACGAGGCGCCGATGTCGAGCGTTCCGCCGTTGACGGTCACGCCGCCGGTAGTCAGGGCGTTGTTTGCACCCAGGGCCAGCGTACCGGCGGTAACCGTATTGAGCCCGGTGTGCTTATTGGCACCTGACAGCGTCAGCGTGCCGGGCCCTGCCTTGGTCAGCGCCCCGTTGGTGGCGGTGCTTGCACCGCTCATCGTCAGGTTGGTCGCGGCATTGGCCACGAAAATGGAGCTGGTCGTCCCGGCCGACAGCGTGTAGCTGCGATCCGTTGCGGCAGTGGCGCCGGTGTATTGCAGCGTGCCGCCGCCCAGCACCAGGTTGGCTGCCGCATTGGTCGAGGCGCCGATGCTGCTGGCGCTGCCGCCATTCGCCAGCGTGCCGGCACTGAGCGTTCCGGCGCTGATGCTGGTCACCCCGGTGTAGGTGTTGGTACCGGTGAGCGTCAGCGTGCCGGCGCCGGCCTTGGTCACTCCGCCGAGGCCGCTGATCAGGGCGGCGACGGTCAGGTCGTCCACGGCCACGCCGTTGGCTATGGTGAACGTGCGGGTTGCTGCGGAGGTCAGGTTGCCGCTGATGCTGGCGCCGGTGGTGCCGCTGCCGTTGGCATTGAGTGCCACGTTGCCGCCCAGGGTCAGTACACCCAGGCCCGTGGCCACGGCCGCGCCCGAACTGGCGCCACTCTCAAGGGTCAGGGAGGTAACGGTGTGGCTAAAGCCGTTCAGATCCAGTGCGCTGGAGGAGCGCAGCGTCATGGCCTGGGATGCAAATGAGTTGGCGACGCCGGCGCGCAGCGTGCCGGAGTTGACGACGATGCCGCCGGTGCGGACCACGGCGCGATTTTCCAACAGCACGCCGGCGCCGGACTTGGCCAGAATCCCGGTGCCGGTGATCGGGGCGTTGGCCCCGAGGACCAGGTCGCTGACCGTGAACAGCTTTGCCTCAGTGGCGCCAAATGCAACCGCACCTGCCGATAGTGTGGGCTGGATGGTGTTGGTGCCGCCCACGGAGAGCACGTTGCCACTGCCGATGGTCACCGTGTTGGCACCACCGGTGGCATCGGGGTTGAAGGTAACGCCACCGGACAGCAGCAGTGAGTTGATCGAGGCCGTGACATCGGAAGACAAATTGGTGGTCAACTTGAGGTTGACGTTGGTCGCGGGCGCGGCAGCGTATTCGCTGGCCAGCAGCGGCCGCAGTCCATTCGCTGAACCGCCGATCTGGTTGTAGGTCACGAAGTCCGTGCCGGAGCTGGTGCTGCCGGCTGCGCCGCCGGCGCCAATCACCCCCGCGACAATACTGATCGTGGGCGTACCGTCGCCGGTGGCACCGCCGGTTAGCGCCGGTGCAGCTGTAATAACAATGTTCGAAGTGCCCGCTGTCTGCGAGGCAATGGTGCTGGCGCCCAGATTGTTGCCACGGAACAAGCCCCCAGCCCCGGCGGTGCGCGCCAGCGAGGCAAACGTAACCTGGGTATTGCGGGCGGCATTGGGTGCCAGCGTCACGGTCGAGTAGCCACTGGCCAGCGTCAGCGCACCCAGTGACTCTGTGGTATTGGCCGATGAGTTGCCGGTGACCGCCAATTCACCGCCATTGAGGGTCAGGGCGAGGGTGTCGGAAACGCGATTGGTGTTATTGGCGGCGCTGTTGTCGAGCAGCAGTCGCGAGCCGTCGTTGATAGTGACAGTGCTGAGGGTGACGCTGCCGGCTGCGCCGGCCAATGCCAGCGTGCCGCCGTTGACTGCAGTCGTGCCACTGTAGGTATCGGTATTGGTCAGGGTAAGCGTGCCCGTGCCTTCCTTGACCAGGCCCACCGTGCCAGCGCCATTCTGGATGACGCCGTCGAAACTCGTAGTGGCGCCATTGCGGCCCGTGGTCAGGGTGACGGCGCCGGCCGCGGATTTCGTGACATTGCCACCGGCCGCACCACCGCCGGCGAGGCTGCCGATGGTCTCGCTGCTGGCCACGTCAAGGGCCACGCCAGCCGTATTGGCCAGCACGACGGCTCCCGAGTCAGCGATGGCACTGCCGCCAGACAGGGCCAGCGTGCCGCCATTGACCGTGGTCGTGCCGGTGTAGGTGTTTGCCTGCGAGAGCGTCAGCGCTCCGGCGCCGGCCTTGGTCAGCGCACCGCTGCCACTGATGATGGTGCCGGCGGACTGCGTTCCGGCACCACTGTGGCTAACGGCAAGCGTGCCGCCGCCGGTGAGCACGACATTGCCCAGCGTCAGCGCCGCCGCATTGGCGACGCTTACTGCCGCTGCGCTGGCATTGCCGGTGCGCAGGGTGCCGGTGCTCAGATTGACCGCGCCGGCCCCCGCATCGATGGCGATGGTTCCTGCGCCCGCATCGATGGACTTTGAGGCAGCAAGGCTCACGCCGCCGCTGCCGCTGGTCAGCGCAATAGCGCCGCCACCGGTGGTGATGTTTTCATTGACGGCGATCGAGCCGGCGCCGCCACCCGTCAGGGTCACGGCCCCGGCGCCGGTGTTGTTGATGCCGCCGCTACCGGCGACGATGGCGATGGAGCGATTGGCGCTCAACGTCAGGGTGTTTGCCGAGGCATAGTTGATGGCATTGTTGACGGTGATGTCGCCGCTGCCGCCCAGGGCCGATGCCGTCGATACGACCACGTTGCTCAAGGCCAGCTGGTTGGTCAGCGTCGTGACATTGAGGTTGGAGGCAGCGGTCGTCGGGTCGGTGAATGCGCCGCCACCAAACGTTGCGGTCGGCGTGCTAGTGGCGCCACTGATCGTGATGTCGGTTGGGTCCAGCAGCAGGGTGCCAGCACTGCCGTTAGGCGCACGAAGGTCCGCCTGTCCCTGGAAATCAAGCCACTGCCTGCCCGACACCTCGGCGGATCCGCCGTTGCCGGTGCTGGCGCCACCACGGGCGCTGATGGCGCCGTACATTCGCGCGGCGTCAGCCGCCAGGATGCTGACCGTGCCGCCATCCCCGTCATGCAGTGCGTCGGCGGCGATGATCGAAGTGGCGCTGACGTTGATGTCGTCGGCATTGAGCGCAATGCGTCCGCCGCTGGCGGTGAGGCTCGAGGCCTCCAGGATGCCGGACTGATTGATGACGCTGCGCGTCACCGACTCGGCCCCGGCAGCGGTCAGCAGGATGGCGCCGCCGGCGGCGCGGATGGCCTGGCGGTTGTCGATCAGCGTGTTGAGGGTGTCGGCCCCTACGCTGAGGCCAACCAGGCGATTACCCGAAAAATTCAGCGTGACACGTTCACCGGCGCCCAGGGCAACCGTGCCCTGCGGCGCGCTGAGCGTGCCTGAGTTGGTGATGGTCGGCGCAATGAATGCAAGGTAGCCGCCCGCCGCGGCGGCAATCGAGCCGGAGTTGGTGATGGCGCCACCGGTACCGCTGAACGCGTAGTGGCCAGCCAGGAAATCATCGTCGTGGACGTCAAGCGTCGAGGCAACCAGTGCCGACGCATTGACGCGCGCACCAGCACCGAAAAGTACGCCATTGGGGTTGACCAGGAACACCTGGCCATTGGCCGAGAGTTGCCCTTCGATGCGCGAGATGTTGGCGCCGCTGACGCGATTGAGCGTCACCGAGGTGCTGTTGGGCTGTAGCGAAGGTGACCTTGGCATCGCTGCCAATGTCGAATCCCTGCCAGTTGATGATGGCGCGCTGGCTGTCCTGCGTGACGTCCATGCGCGTGCCGGCGCTGGTGATCTGGGCCTGTCCGGCCGTAACGGTGCCGCCCGTGGGCAATGCGCCGGTGGCCAGGTCGCCGGCCCCTGCGGCTGCGCCGGCCATCGACAGCAGCGCCAGCGCCAGACCGGCGCTTACACGACCGCAACTGCGCTTGCCGCGGGCACGCGTCAGTTCGGATACGACAACCCAGTTGTTGAGCCGGTGGTTCCAGATGAGTCGGTAGATCCTGTTCATGGTCAAAACGCCCATTCCATGCCGAACCACCCGCGCGTGCTGCTGCTCTTGCCGTCGGCATCGTTGCCGCTGGCCGAGCGCCCGGGGTTGCTGCCGATCTTGGTTGCCACGTAGGCGTTGAGTGCCAGGCCGTGGAAAATGCTCCAGTTGAAACCCAGGCCGGCACCGCCAATGGAGTAGTGGTTGGGGATGCCTGGATCGGCAAGCCCGCCGCGCAGGTCATCGACTATCCAGGTCGTGCCGCCGTCCACGAATACGTGCAGTGCGGCCGTCCCGGACAAGGCGGTGATGTTGAGCGGCCTTACCCATTCAAGTCGCGCCAGCAGGGCTTCATCGCCGGCGGCCTCGCCCTCGGGATAGGCGCGCACGCCGTTGAAGCCGCCCAGCAGGAATTTCTCCGAAGAATCCAGGTTGCGACTGGCCAGCTGCCCGGACAGTCTGAAGTTGAGCAGGCTGCCGTCACTGATGGGGCGAATGACTTCCAGCTGGCCCCACAGCTTGTTGTAGTGGCCGGCGGTGTCGATGGTCGCGGCGTTGATGGAGATGAATGCCGCCGGTCCATTGATCTTCAGGTCCCCATGCGTCAGCGCCGCCTGGTAACGCACCTGGCCCCAGGAGGCGGCCGCGATGCCATCAAGATCAAGGACACCGACGTCGGCGTCGCGGTCGGCCAGGTCGCCTTCGGCCCAGTTGTCCACCAGGGTCTTGTGCTGCAGGCTGAGGCCGACGTTGAGCAGTGCGGTTTGGGTCAGCAGCAACGGGTAGCGCGCCTGCAGGGCCGCGACCTTGGCGTCGCCGGCGCGTTGCAGCGGTTCGAACTCGCAGCACAGTTCGTAGTGGTAGTCCGCGTAGCTGGCGCCCAGGGTCAGCCCGTGGTGCGCCACTGGCAACTGGTAGGACGCATATGCCGCGCGTGCGCCGGTCGACCACGCGCCCCACAGCTGGCCGGCATCCCCGATGCCCAGCGGGCTGTTGAGGTTGACCGCCCCGACCACCCGTTGCTCGCCGGTGTACCGGTTGCCGAAAGTGTCAGTGGCCAGGGAGCCAGAAAGCACCGGGCCGTCCGGTACGTTGACCTGCAGGCTCGAGGTGCCCAGGCCGGCGCCGGGTCTAAGCACAGCGTCGGCGGGCGCCCCGGCCCGCTGTTCAAGCAGGATTAGGCCGCGCTCCAGCGACTTTTGTTCTATGGGCTGATCAGGGCCGACGCCCTGCGAAAGCAGGGTCTTGTCGGCGTGTGTGCCACCCAGGCGCGCCGATCCATTGGTCTCAACGCGATCGTAGCGGCCTTCAAGCACCGCGATGCGGATGCCACCGCCATTGATGGTTTGTGCCGGCACATAGGCGCGCGCCAGGAAATAGCCGTGCTGCCGATACAGCGCGGTCACGCGCGCGGCAGCCTGGCGCAAGTCATCGAGCGTCACCCTCTGGCCAATCAGCTCGGCCAGCTGTGCCTCGACCTCGGCAGCCGGCAGCAAGGTGACGCCTTCGAGTTCGAAGCTGTAGACCAGGACCTTGGTGTCCGTGGAAGCGGCCGCTGGGAGGTCGTCGGCAGGTTTTGGCAATGCGGCCGAAGGCAGCGCCAGCGCATCGGAGGGTGGCGCGTAGGTATTGATGATGGTGCCGGCATTGGGGCGAAATGCCCCGGGCACCTGCGCCCTTGCAGGCAATGCGATGACCAGGGCGTACACGGCCAGCCAGCCGGCAGCGCAGCGGCTGGCCCTCCTGGATTTACTGGGCGGACAAGAATGCATTCGACATCCGTGTAAGCGGGACGATATGTCGAATGTTGCCCGCGCGAAGTCCCGCCAGATGTGAGGGAAATCACGCAGTTACGGCCCAAAACGTGACCTTGGGTCCAGTAGCCGCCGATGCCGCCCTGTATCGGGCTGCCCGCAATCACGGCAAAATGCCCCCGCGTTTACACCTCACTCAAACAAATCAGATCAGGTGTGCCTATGACTGCAGTGTTCAGGACCGTCCGGCTGGCGTTGAGCCTTTGCCTGGGGTTGGTTGTTTGCGGAACCGCTCTTGCGCAAGGCGATGCGTCGCGCCTGGCAGCACTGCAGCTTCGCGTCAAGGCGATGGCCGAGGAAACCGCCTACGTCGAGAGCCATCACCAAGATCCAGCGGCTGGGCCGCGCCTTCGGTTACTACACCGACAAGGGTTACTTCGGCGAAGCGGCCGACCTGTTTACCGACGACGGCACCTTCCAGTGGGGCGTCGACGGCGTGTACAAGGGCAAGGCCCGCATCCGGGAACTGCTGACTCGCCACGGCGGCGGCAGCATGAAGGAGGCCCCGGGACTTCCCTTCGGTCGCCTCAACCTGCGCATGCAGTTGCAACCGCTGGTCACGTCGCCGCGGATGGCAAGAGCTGCGCATGCCCGCTGGCGCGAATGGGGACTGCTGGGCCAATACAAGCAAGGCCGCGATCTGGGGCGATGCCTCATCGAGGACGACTATGTGCAAGGAAGGCGGCGTGTGGAAGATCGCCGCGCGCCGGTACTTCCTGAATTTCGAGGCGCCCTACCAGGGCGGCTGGGCTTCATTGAAGCCGGTGTCCGGCAACTGGCAGACCGCGGTCGCCACGGAATTCCCGGCCGATGCCCCGGCCCGCGCAGTACCAGCCGTTTCCGGCCGTGTTCGTTCCGCCGTATCACTATGCGACGGCACCCTCAGGGCCATCCAGAGCAGGCCGCCCTTCGATGTCTCCAAAGCGCCCCGATGACAGCCTGGGCAAGCTCGAGGCACTGGCCGATGCCAAGGAGCTGCAGCTGGCACGCACGCATTCGGTACGCGCCATCGAGAACCTGCAGGCCATGTATGGCTACTACATCGACAAGGGGCAGTGGAAGACAGCCGCCGCCCTGTTCAGCCGCGATGGCACCTACGAGTTCGGGCAGAGCGGCGTGTACATCGGCAATGCCCATGTCGAGCGCGCCCTGACGCTGATGGGGCCGCCGGGCCTGCGAGGAAGGCCAGCTCAACAACTATGTGATGGTGCAGCCCATCATCAACGTGTCCGCCGACAACCGCACCGCCAAGGCCCGCTGGCGCAGCGACGTGCAGTTGGCGCGGGCCGGCAAGGGACGCTGGGGCGGTGGCGTGTACGAGAATGAGTACGTCAACGACAAGGGCACCTGGAAGTTCAGCAAGCTGCATTACTACGTCACCTTCTGGGGTGACTACGACCAGGGCTGGGCTCGCCAAGCCCATTCCCGATGGATCCGCCCAGTACCAGCCATCCCGCCGGACCTGCCGCCGACCTGGTGTACAGTCCTTCCCGAAGCTGCAGGTGGTGCCGTATCACTACAACAATCCTGTCAGCGGCAACCAGCCGCACGCGGGGGAGTAAGGCCATGAACAACCAAGCAAGAAGTTCTTTCGGTGCTGGCCCTGGTTTGCGCTGCACTGGCCGCCAATGCGGCCGTCAGGATGCCGACCTCAAGGCCGTGGCGAACAGATCTCAATGCGCTGGGCGAGTCGCATCCAGCGCCTGCAGGACCTGACCGAGGTCGAGATCGTGCAGGACGCCTATGGCTACTACGTCGACAAGGCGCAGTGGACAATCGCTGTCCGACCTGTTCGCCGAGGATGCCACCCTGGAGATTGGCGGCAAGGGCGTGTTTCTGGGCAAGCAGCGCGTGTACGAGTACATGACACGACGGCTTCGGCGCCATCGGGCCCAAGAACGGATCGCTGATCGACCACCAGCAGTTCCAGTGCCTGCCCACCATCAATCGACGATGGCGTCACGGCCCAGGTGCGCTGCATCGCCTTTGTGATGAGCTCTGGGGGCTGGGGCCACAACTACTACGAGGACACGTTTCATCAAGGAGAACGGCGTGTGGAAGTTCAAGAAGCTGCACGGGCCGTTCAACATGTATTCAGGCTACAAGCTGGGCTGGTTCGACAAGATGATCGTCAATACCTTCCCCGAGAAGTTGCCGCCGTGGCCGGATTTGCCGCCGACGGTCATTTATCTGACGTATCCGAGCTATTACATCGAGCCCTTCCACTATCCGAATCCGGTGACCGGCAATCCGATGCCGCCGCCGAGCCCGCGAGCCGGGGGCGAAGCGTTCGGACGGTAGCGGAGAGTCAGTCGCAGGGCAGCGTGTGCTTGAACCAACCTGGAGGGATCCATGAAGACGTTTCTGGCAATTTATCTTGGCAGCGCGGCGGGTCGCGAACGCTGGATGGCTTTGAGCGAAGCGGATCGCAAGCAGCGTGAAAAGGCCGGCATGGCCGCCTGGCATGGCTGGCAGAACAGCCACAAGTCAGTGCTGGCCGACGGTGGTGGCCCGCTGGGCAAGACCAAGCGGGTATCTGCAAAGGGCATCGCTGACGTCAAGAATGACATGAGCGGTTACAGCATAGTTCGTGCCGAGACCCACGACGCCGCGGCGAAGCTGTTCGAAAAGCACCCGCACTTCGCGAACTTCCCCGGCGACGCCGTGGAGATCATGGAAGTGCTGCCGATACCGGCGATGCAGTAACGGCTGGCCTGGCCGAGTCAGTTGAGAATCTTCTCGACCGCCTCGCTGAACTGGGCTGAGTCGGGCGTTACCTTGCTGTCGAAGTATTGGGCAACCGTGCCATCGGCCCGGACGAGGTACTTGTTGAAGTTCCAACCCGGGGCCTGGGTCTGCCGGGCCAGTTCCTTGAACACCGGGTTGGCGTCCGGTCCCTTGACGTGCTGTGGGGCCAGCATGGTGAACGTCACGCCATAGTTGAGGAAGCAGGTTTCGGCGGCCTCGGACTCGTCCTTGGCTTCCTGGTTGAAATCATCGGATGCGAATCCCACCACCACCAGTCCACGACCCTTGTACTTGGCGTTGATGGCCTCCAGTCCCTTGAACTGCGGCGTGAACCCGCAATGGCTGGCCGTGTTGATGATCAGCATGGGCTTGCCGGCGTAGGCCTTGCACAGGTTAATGCTCTGCGAGGAATGCAGCTTGCGAAAGTCGTGATCCAGGTATGCCGGGCATTGCTGTGCCTGGGGCGGTGCCGCGGCCGCGGGGGCCGATGCAAGGGGCAGGGCCGTGACCAGCAATGCACAAAGGAGTCTGGGGTCGAATTTCATGTAATTACTCCAGCAACTTAAAGTGTAGTAGGGATCGAATTCTAGGCTTTGGGCGAGGGCGCCTGGCCGGGCATTTGCGCAATGTCCGGCGCAAAGCAGGCCCAGCTGGGGGCCGCTGAAGTCCAGATCGTCATTTGCGGACGCACGACCTTCCGGGTCATCCAGCGCGCCCACGCGAACACCCACCATGTGCGGCCGCACTTCCGCGCGGCTGAACAGCGGTGTGCCGCATGCGGTACAGAACTCGCGGTGCACCACGTTGCCGCTGTCAGCAATGAAGCGGTGCCTGGAGGTGGGGCCGTGTACGGAGAAGCCCTCCGTTTTGAACGTCGCGTTGACCGTGCCATTGCCGGCGCCCAGGTACTGGCACACACGACACCAGCACACGCGCACCGTGATCGGTGCCGTGGCACTTTCGAATCGCACCGCGCCGCAGGCGCAGCCACCGCTGATGCTCATTCAGGACTCCATTCCAGTGGTCACCACGATCTTTCCCACCTGCTGGTTGGATTCCAGATAGCGATGCGCCTCGACTATCTTGTCCAGCGCAAATGTCTTGGCGATGACCGGCTTGAGCTGGCCACCCGCCAGCCCACGCAGGATCAGGTTCTTGTACGACTCGAAGCGCTGCGGTTTGTTCCATATCTGGGAAGCGACCCAGCCGCGCAGGCTCAGGCCCTTGAGCGCCGCCGACCAGTGCGGGTAGGGCGATGGCTCGCCGCTGAGGCCACCATAGATGATCAGGATACCTTCGTCCGCCATGGCCTTGGTCAGCGTCTCCACGTACGGGCCGCCTACGGGGTCGAACACGACACGCACGCCCTTGCCCCCCGTTATGCGCATCACCTCGGCGATGACATCACTCTCGGTGCTGGCAATCACGTGGCGTGCGCCCAACTGCAGCAGCGCGTTGGCCTTGGCGCTGGTACGCGTCAGCGCGATGGGTTCTGCGCCCACCCAATTGGCAATCTGGATGGCCGCCAGGCCCACGCTGCTGGACGCCGCAGGGATGAGCACGTAATCCCCCAGTGCGGCGCGGCCGGCCTCGACAATGCCGAAGGCGGTGAAGTACTGCATCCAGATGGACGCGGCCTGGATGGGCGTCAACCCCGGAGGCGAGGCAACGAGGCTCTTCACCGGAACGATCGCGCGCTCGGCATAGGTGCCGAAATCGCCCATCCGATAGTTGGGCAGCACGCCGACACGGTTGCCTGGCGCAAAGCTGGTAACCGCAGCGCCCACGGCTTCCACCACCCCGGCGGCCTCGTAGCCCATCAGCGACGGAAATTGCGGCGGGGTCAGGTAGCCACCCATGCGATACATGGCTTCCGAACGATTGAGCCCTATGGCCTCGATGCGCAGGCGAATCTGGCCCGGGCCCGGTTCACCGACGACCGCGTCCTCGATCTTGAGGACTTCCGGGCCACCAACCTGGTAGATGCGCACGACCTTGCTCATGGTAAGTCCACCTTATTGATCAGAAGATTCATTGGGAAGGCTGATAAATCCATATTGCCGCCGGTACGCCCCGATTGGCAGGAACTGCCAGATACAGCCGGTCAAGTTCCGGCACGAACAGCGCCGTGCGCGCCCCGGGGGAAGTCTCCAGTCGGGCCACCTCCAGGTACTGCCCCTCGTGGGTGTCCCAGACATCGATTTGGCCCGCACCGCAGCTGACATAGATCCGCTGCCGCCTGCTGTCGACCATGATGTCATCGGCATCCCCGCAGCTATCCATCACGGCCTTTCGGGCACCCGACATGGCATCGAGTGCGATCAGTTTCGCGGGCCGACGCGTCACCACCCAGGCCGTGTGCTCACTCTCGTCAATAGCCAGCGGGAAGTTTGCGTGCTCGGTTCCCATGGACCAGGAAGCGATCTGTTTTGCCGAGCGCATATCGATCACTGCAATCTCATTGCGGTCGGGCACATTGACCAGCACACGCGCCGCACCCTTGAGGATCTGAAACGCTTCCGGATGTCCCTGCAGCCCGATGTCTGCCGATCTGGTGTTTGTGGCGGCGTCAATTATTGCCAGTGCCCCCTGTCCGTAGCCGACCATGACCTGCCCCTGAGGTGCGATGCGCACGTTGTCGGCGTCATCACCAAGCCTGATACGGCCTGAGGGTGCAAGGGATTCACCGGAAAAGGTCAGCACGTAGCCACCGCCGTTGGCCACGAACAGTCGGTCCGCGGCCACTGAATATGCAACGCCCTGTGGTTCACTGAACCCGGTCAGGGTTTGTGACAGGCGCGAATGTCCCAGGTCAACAACCCCCACACTGTTGTTACCCAGTTCGGCCACAAACAGCCGTTGCCGGACCAGGTCCACTGCCAGGTGATCGATGCGTCCCTCGACATTGCCAAGGGAGATGCTGGCTTCGCGCGTCAGGGGCGCAGTTTGCGCAGCGTGCGCCGGCCCACACACCAGCCACGCCAGTGCAGCGCCAATCAGCCACGGCCGCTGCTGCGCAGCCGCCGCGGGCATCCTTGAAACTTTGCGCATTTGGAGCCAGTCTACAAGGGTTGTGACCAAGCGTATCCGCAGGATGTCCCGTCTGCCAATGTTGGTCGTCCTGTTGATAAACACGGCGCTCGGCACGGGATGGGCAATGGGCGCGCCGGTCGCGCCTGCCGCAGCCGGGCATCCGGTGGCTGCACACGTGCACTGCGGCCAATCCATGACGCAGACCGCCGACACTGGCAGTACCGCAGCACATACCGCGCCGCGGCATCAACATGCACCCTCGGGCGGCTGTTGCACGCCCGGCGGCTGCCACTGCCCCTTGCCGTCACCAATGGGCGACGTGGAGGTAGTTGTCCTGCGCGCGCCCCTGGTGCGTGTGGCCTCGATATCTCCTCATGAACAGGGCGCATTCCCTGCGCCCACACTGACGCGACATTTCCGACCGCCGATCTCGTGACTCCAGGGTATGGCATTTGATCGTTGCCTGTTGATCTGGAGTTCACATGGATTTTCTTTCGCGTCGCCAGTTCGTCACTGGACTTGCGGCCGGCGGCGTCGTCGCCGGCCTGGGAATTCGGCCGTCGCACAGTTCGGCGTTCTCTCTGGAAATCAGCCAGCTGCCGGTTAACTTCACCGGGCGCCCGCGGCTGGCCACCGTGGTCAACGGGTCATTGCCCGCGCCAGTGCTGCGCTTTCGCGAGGGCGACGAAGTGACCCTTACGGTGGTCAATCGCCTGCCCACCGCGAGCGCCATTCACTGGCATGGATTGCAGGTTCCCGTCGACATGGATGGGGTGCCCGGCCTGAGCTTTCACGGCATTGCCACAGGCCAGAGTTACGACTATCGCTTCACGGCCCGGCAAAGCGGCACCTACTGGTACCACGCCCATGCGGGCTACCAGGAGCAGACGGGACTATTCGGTCCGATCATCATTGATCCGCGTCGGCCCGAGCCCTTCGCTTACGAGCGTGAATACGTGGTGATGTTCTCGGACTGGAGCGACCTGGCGCCCGAGCACATGGTCGGCCTGCTCAAGAAGCACCCGGACTATTTCAACCGCTCAAGGACCATGTTCACCGACAGCGCTGCCTGGGCCAGGATGCGCATGTCGCCGACCGACCGCGCCGACGTCAGCGCTGCCACCTACACCTACCTGGTCAACGGCAAGACTCCCGCGGGCAACTGGACTGGTGTCTATGCGCCCGGCGAGCGTATCCGCCTGCGGTTCATCAATGCCGGGGCCATGACCTATTTCGACGTGCGCATTCCCGGATTGAAGATGACAGTGGTCGCCGCGGATGGACAGTACGTGCAGCCGGTGGCGGTCGATGAATTCCGGCTGGCCGCCGCCGAGACGCTGGACGTGATCGTCACGCCCGAGTCTGGCCAGGCGTACACGATTTTCGCGCAGTCCCTGGACCGCTCCGGCTACGCGCGCGGCACGCTGGCACCGGCTCTGGGCATGCAGGCGGCGGTGCCGTCCCTGGATCGCCCGGTACTGCTGACCATGGATGACATGGGGCACGGGGGCATGGCCGACATGCCCGGCATGGATCACGGTTCCATGGTCCAGCATCCGCTTACCGAGAAGGGCAATCCCTTCGTCGACATGCAGGCCATGAATCCGTTGCCGCGACTTGCCGACCCGGGCATTGGACTGCGTGACGAGCAGTTGCAGGTGGTCAGGGCGGCGCACGCACCCGGACACAAGGTGCTGGCCCTTGCGGACTTGCGCAGCACCTTTGCCGATCCTGATGGACGTGAGCCTGGCAGGACCATCGAACTGCACCTGACCGGGCACATGGACCGCTATGTGTGGAGTTTCGATGGCGTGAGGTTCGCCGACGCAAAGCCGCTGGAGTTTACCTACGGCGAGCGCCTGCGGATCGTGCTGGTCAATGACACGATGATGGAGCACCCCGTCCACCTGCATGGCATGTGGAGCGACGTCGAGGACGAGGATGGCGCGTTCCTGGTCCGCAAGCACACGCTGTCCATCCCGCCGGGCACCAAGCGAAGTCACCGCGTGACTGCCGATGCGCCCGGGCGCTGGGCCTACCACTGTCACCTGACGTTCCACATGGGACTGGGCATGTTTCGCGAAGTGCACGTGGCATGAGGTGGCCGCTACCCACAGTGTTGCTTGCCGCACTGCTGGCGCAGCACGCACATGCCGACATGTCCATGAAGGAGCATATGGATGACGATCCGCTGGTCTACATGGTGATGCTGGATCGCCTGGAGGTCCGGGACGCCAATGCGACCACGCCATTGGTGTGGGACGCCAAGGCCTGGGTGGGGCGGGACCGAAACCGGCTCTACCTGCGCAGCGACGGACTGATCACCAATGGCGTGGACGAGGCCACGATTGAGGCGTTCTGGGCGCGCCCGGCCTCGCGTTGGTGGAATCTGGGGCTGGGGGTGCGCGAGGACTTGCGGCCCGGCGCTGCGCAAGGTTGGCTGGCGGCGGGGGTCATGGGAGTTGCCCCGTACCGGCTCGACGTACAGGCAACGGCTTACCTGGGCGACGCCGGGCGTACGGCAGTGCGCGTCGAGACCGAATACGACCTGCTGCTGACGAATCGGCTCATCCTGCAGCCACACCTGCGACTGGATGCCTACGGCAAGGACGACCCCGGTCACAATGTCAGCTCCGGGATCTCCAGTATCGAGATCGGCCTGAGACTTCGATACGAGGTTCGCCGTGAAGCAGCCCCGTACGTGGGTGTGGCCTGGGTGAACAGGTATGGCAGCAACGAAGACGTACACGAATTGCAAGCGCTGGCTGGCCTGCGCATCTGGTTCTAACAGGAGAGAAAAATGAAGACGAGCAGAATTGTATTGCTGGCTGCGGCACTGGTGCCGGGACTGGCACTGGCCCACGCGCATCTGCTGGTGACGGTTCCCGTCGACAAGAGCGTGATCCTGGCCATGCCTGCACAGGTCTCGCTGCAGTTCACTGAGGCCGTCAGGATTACGGCAATTTCCATCGAGAAAAAGGGTGGCAAGGACAAGGTGGTTCTCAAGGCGCCCGCCGATGCCAGGGCCACGGTACACGCCGACGCACCCAAGCTCAAAGCAGGCGCATACCTGCTCAACTGGCGCGGCCTCAGCGACGATGGGCATGTCACCAGCGGCACCGTGCATTTCACCGTGACCGGCAAGTAGACCGGACCATGTCACCGGACAGCGCCTCGGCGCTGCTGCGCAGCCTCGGGTTTGTGCTGTTGTTCCAGGCGGCAGGGGCGGTGTTCTTTGTGTCCCTTGCATCCGGCCTGCTTGACCGCAGCGCCGGGAGAATTCAGCGCCTGCAGTTGTGGTGCGCAGTGGCGGCAGCAGGGGTTGTGGCCCTGCACCAGGCATTGGAGCCTGCACGGCTGGCCGGCGACTTCTCAGGCGTGCTGGATCCGGCCCTGCAGGCTTTGGCGCTGACCACCAGCGGCGCCAGGACTCACGCGCTGCAGGCCATCGGCCTGGCCGCGATTGCGCTGGGCGCAACAGGCCGCACCAAGTCCCTGCGCCTGGTCGCCGTGGCGGGCGTCCTGCTGACCGCGGCGGCGTTCCTGCTGACCGGACACACCAGCGTGGGTGAGTGGCGGGTGGAACTTGCCCCCATGCTGTTGATCCACGTGTTGATCGTCGCGTTCTGGTTCGGGTCGCTGTTGCCCCTGCATGCAATGCTGCGCCGGGAAACCAACGCGGTGGCGGCCGCGGCGCTGCAGCGATTTTCCAGCAAGGCGATTTTGCTGGTGCCATTCATCGCCGTGGCTGGCGTGCGGCTGGTGCTGGGGATAGCACACGGGCTGCCGGATTTTCGCGCGCCCTATGGTGCGCTGATTCTCGTCAAGGTCACCGGCTTCACGCTGGCGATGGGATTCGCTGCCTGGAACAAGACCATACTGGTGCCGGCAGTCGCCGCGAATAAGCCCGGTGCCCGCGGCCTGCTGCAATGGTCGATCCTGGTGGAGTTCTGGCTGCTGGCAGCAGTGCTGGCGGTCACGGCAGTCATGACCAGCTTCTATTCGCCTTGATGGTCGCCATGAAAGACCCCGTATGCGGCATGACTGTCACTGAGCAATCGCCACACAGCCATGAACACGCTGGGCGCAGGTATTTCTTTTGCGGTCCGCGATGCAAGGCACGATTTGCAGATAACCCCGCCCAGTTCGTGGCGTCCGAGCCCACCAGCGTTGTCGTCCCGCCGCTGGCCAAGGGCACCGTCTATACCTGTCCCATGCATCCGGAGATCCGCCAGGACCATCCCGGCAACTGCCCCAAATGCGGCATGACCCTGGAGCCGGAGCTGCCAAGCCTGGAAGATGACAACCCTGAGCTGCACGCCTTTGAACAGCGGTTCTGGTGGACGCTGCCGCTGACCGCCAGTGTGTTCGTGCTAGCGATGTTCGGCCACCGCCTGCACTGGATGGCTGCCGGCGCACAGAGCTGGGTGGAGCTGGCAATCGCCACACCGGTTGTCCTGTGGGCCGGCTGGCCGTTCTTCGTGCGCGGCTGGCAGTCGGTGGTAAACCGAAGCCCCAACATGTGGACGCTGATCGGGCTGGGCACCGGGGCGGCATTCGCGTTCAGCGTGGTGGCCACCGTGGCGCCGCAGGTGTTCCCGGCTTCCTTCGTATCCATGGGGCGGGTCGCGGTCTATTTCGAGGCGGCGGCGGTCATCATTTCACTGACGCTACTGGGCCAGGTCCTGGAACTCAGGGCCCGTTCCCAGACGTCGGCGGCCATCAAGTCGCTGCTTGGACTTGCCCCCAAGACCGCGCGCCGCATCGGCGCCGATGGCATTGAGGAGGATGTTCCCCTGGCCCACGTGCATGTAGGCGACTCCCTGCGCATTCGTCCCGGTGAGAAGGTTCCAGTGGATGGAGTGGTCACCGAGGGCGTCAGCGCGGTGGATGAGTCCATGCTCACCGGCGAGCCGGTTCCCGTGACTAAGCGGGTCGGGGACAACGTTATCGGGGCCACCATCAACACCAGTGGAGCGCTGGTCATGCGATCCGAGCGCGTGGGATCCGCGACGGTGCTGGCGCAGATAGTGCAGATGGTGGCCCAGGCGCAGCGTTCCCGCGCGCCCCTGCAGCGCATGGCCGACGTGGTGGCCGGCTACTTCGTCATTGCGGTGGCAAGCATTGCCCTGCTGACGTTTGTCCTCTGGGGAGTATTTGGCCCGGAACCCAGCTGGGTGTACGGATTGATCAACGCAGTGTCCGTGCTGATCATTGCCTGTCCCTGTGCCCTGGGGCTGGCCACACCCATGTCGATCATGGTGGCAACCGGTCGGGGTGCGAGCCAGGGGATCCTGTTCCGCGACGCCGCTGCCATCGAGAACCTGCGCCGGATCGATACACTGATTGTCGACAAGACCGGAACCTTGACTGAGGGCCACCCCGCATTCGAGTGCGCCGTCGGTGCGGGGGGAGTCGACGCAGGCGAGGTGTTGCGCCTGGCCGCAAGCCTTGACCAAGGTAGTGAGCATCCCCTGGCCGAAGCCGTGGTGCGCGCGGCTCGCGAGCAGGGCGTGACGCTGGAGAAGCCCCGGAGTTTTATGTCCGGCACGGGCATGGGGGTAACGGGGGAAGTTTCAGGAAGGACGCTGTCGCTGGGCAATGCGGCCCTGATGCACCAAGTCGGCGTGCGTGTGGATGCGCTAGTGTCCCAAGCTGAAGCGCTGCGCGCCGCGGGGGCCAGCGTTATGTACCTTGCCGATGGCACCGGGCTGCTGGGTTTGCTGGCCGTGTCCGACCCAGTAAAGATAAGCACGCCCGCGGCACTGGCATCACTCAGGGCCGCCGGCCTGCGAATCGTGATGGCCACCGGCGACGGGATAACCACCGCTCGCGCCATGGGCAAGCGCCTGAACATCGACGAGGTGCTGGGCGAGGTCAAGCCTGCGGACAAGCTTCAGCTGGTCGAGCGACTGCAGCAGGAGGGCCACATAGTTGCCATGGCCGGGGATGGGATCAATGACGCGCCGGCGCTCGCCAAGGCCGATGTCGGAATTGCCATGGGAACAGGTACTGACGTGGCCATGAATAGCGCCCAGGTCACGCTGGTCAAGGGTGATCTGCGCGCAATTGCCGTCGCACGCGCGATTTCCGTTGCCACGGTGCGTAACATGAAACAGAACCTGCTATTTGCGTTTATCTACAACGGGCTGGGAATCCCCGTTGCCGCGGGAGTGCTATATCCCCTTACCGGTTGGCTTCTATCGCCGATGATCGCAGCCCTTGCGATGAGCTTCAGTTCCGCCTCGGTCATAGGCAATGCGCTTCGCTTGCGTCGCGCCCACCTGGAATGAGCGCCCGGCTGAATTTGTCCGGTGCGTCCAGTCCTTGACGCGGATCGGCAGTAGGCGCCACGCTAGTGGTACACAAGAACGAGTAGATCGATGACCAGCCGGCGGGAATTTCTTCGATACGCGACCTGGGCAGCGGCTCCGCTGGTGAGCAGCCTGCCAGCCATGTCGGCGCGCCAATCAAACGCGAATTACCACGCCATTCTGATCGACGATCGCCATTCCGAAGCCCGGCTGTTCGGGTCGGTACTGGCTGGCCGCGGCGCTGCCATTCATACCGTGCCTGAGGGGGATGTCACATCCCTGTGGCTTGCCAGCATAGGACCCGCCTGGCGGCGCGGGCCGGTGGCGATCGCCGGTGTTACGCGTCCGCCGGCGCTGTTCTGCCTGGAGCAGCTGGCCTGGTCACAGGGCCTGCGAGTCACGTTTCATGCCGAACAGAAGGTGACTCCCACACAGCCCGCGCATACGTGGGCCCGCAACATGGCGGCCATCGCACTGCACGGCGCAAACCCACGTATCCGCCATTGGGGTCCGACTTCCGCCGGGCTGGCGCCGGCGCCGACCCAGGATGCGCAATTGCTGACAGCCTGGATCATTGCCCCCGCCTAATCACTGGAAAACTCAATGGCCTTGCCACCAAATGTAAATGCCTCTGACTTCAGCGCGGCCCTGAGTGCCTGGCGCTCGGCGGTGGGGTCTGACTGGGTGTTTACTTCAGAGGCCGATGTTGCGCTGTATCGCGATGCCTATTCACCCCTGTGGGGCGAGCCCGATGAGCGTGTTGCCTCCGCCGCCGTAGCGCCATCGACACTTGAGCAGGTGCAGGCAGTGGTGCGCGTCGCCAACCAGTACCGTATTCCGCTGTACGCCATCTCCACCGGACGCAACTTGGCCTACGGTGGTTCCGCTCCGGTGTACTCGGGCAGTGTGGTACTCGACCTCAAGCGAATGAACCGCGTGCTGGAAGTCAACGAGCGCAATGCCTTTGCCCTGGTTGAACCGGGGGTCAGCTACTTTGACCTGTACGAGCACATATCAAAGGCCAGACTGGATGTCTGGATAGATCCTCCTGATCCAGGCTGGGGCAGTGTGATCGGCAATGCGCTTGATGGCGGCGGCGGCTGGACGGCCTATCCTTTTCGCGACCACTTCGGATCCCACTGCGGCATGGAGGTGGTACTGGCCAACGGTGAGGTGGTGCGCACGGGTATGGGCGCAGTCCCCAACGCCAAGTCCTGGCAGCAGAACAAGTGGGGCTACGGGCCCTGGGTGGATGGCCTGTTCAGGCAGGGCAACATGGGCATCGTCACCAAGATGGGCTTCTACCTGATGCCGCGACCGGAAGCCTATGCGTCGGCGACGGTGCAGGTCATGCGTGAAGATGACATCGTGCCGCTGATTGACACCATGAACCTGTTGGAAAACCAGCACGTGGTCAATGGATCTACATCGCTGTTCGGTGGCGCGATTGGCGCGGCGACTCCCGCAGGCGCACCCGCATGGACGGTGCAGCTGCCCGTCTACGGGCCGGAGAAGGTGATCCAGGCGCAACTGGAATACGCCAGGGAAAAGATGACGAAAATTCCTGGCGCGCGTTTCACTGCAGGGGAGCTGCTGCGCACGCCGCTGTCGCCCGAGGCGCTACAGCGCGTGCGCCTGGTCAACTTCGGCATCCCCAACCTATCTACCTTTTCAATGCTGGGTCGATCTGCGCAGGATCCATCGCCGGCAGGCGGGCACATTGGCTTCTCGCCGATTATTTCGCGCACCGGCGAGTCGGTGCTCGAGTACCAGCGCTTCTATCGCGAAAACCTGCCCAAGGTATCCGGTGGCAACAACCTCGGTATCATCGGGCCGGTGTTCATGACCAACTGGGAGCGCTCGCTGGTGGCCATGATCATGTTTCCCATCGGTCGCGACCAGGCGCGCAATACGCAGATGCGCGCGGCGTTTCGCAGCTGGGTGGCGCTGGCTGCCGAGCGCGGCTGGGCAGAATACCGGGCACCGGCGATTTTTCAGGACCTGGTCGCCGATACCTACTCTTACAACAACAATGCGCTGCGCAGGCTGCGCGAGACCATCAAGGACGCGGTGGATCCCAATGGCATCCTTTCGCCTGGGCGCTATGGCGTGTGGCCCAAGCACCTGCGGGAAGTGAAGAAATGAGGCGCCCGGCCATGGCCCGAGCACTGGCCATCGGCGCATGCGCCTGGGTGCTTGGCGGCGTGGCCAGCGCGGCTGAACCGCCCGCCGGGCCTGCCGTGTACGAGCACTGGTGTGCACCCTGCCATGCGCCCGGTCCCGGCCATCCTGGCACCCAGTCCCTGCAGCTCAAGTACAAGGGCCAGCTGCCCGCCGTGCTGCTGGAGCGAACCGACCTCACTGCCGCCACGGTATCGACCTTCGTGCGCCAGGGCGTGCTGCTGATGGCGCCGTTTCGCAAGACCGAGATCACCGATGCGCAGCTGAGCGCTCTTTCCGCCTATGTGGCCGCCAACTTCAAGGCGGCCCCGCGCCAGTGACTGTGGCCGGTATGCCGCCACTGCCACGGTGCAACCGGACTGGCGTCCTGCCATAGGCCCAGTTTGTGCTGCCGGGCATTGAGTTCGGCGGCGGCATAGGATTGCCGGTCCTGCCACGGCTGATCTTGCTCGTACTGCTTGTAGTGCCAGGCGAATCCGGATGCGACCTGCGCCAGGTTCGCGTCGATGGCCGGGCACGGCGTGACGCAGGCACCCGGCTGCACAACCAGTACCTTGCCGACGATGCGGCCATATTTGTCCATCTTGGACCACTCGATACGCACCGACTTCCCAAAAACCAGGTCCGACAGGTTCTGCTTGGAGCGGTTGCCAAACGGCTGCTTTTTCTCCGGAGCGTCGATGCCGGCGAGGCGTATTTTGTACGGCGGCGTATTGCCCGCCCGCACCGAAATCGTGTCGCCGTCGGTTACGCCGATGACGTGAGCGTCAAAGGACTCGCTGGCGGCTTGCGCGTTGGCGCCAAGGGCCAGGAGCAGGAAGGCAGGAATCAGGCTTTTCATGCGCGCAGCCTGATGCCCGCGGGGCCGGAATTCCGTGATCGCGTTGGTATTCCCGGTCAAGGGACTACAATGGCCCAAGGCAGGAGGCCACTTGCAAACCGAATCCCTCATACGCCCGCTGTTCGAAGGACCGCTCGACATCATCGGCGACGTGCATGGCGAATTCGGCGCGCTGCGCCAGTTGCTGCAGCGCCTTGGCTACGACGAGCATGGCCAACACCCGCACGGGCGACGGCTGGTATTCGTCGGTGACCTTTGCGATCGGGGACCAGACAGTCCCGGGGTGGTACTGCTGGTGCGCGACCTGGTCGCGCGCGGTCACGCCCAATGCGTCGCGGGCAACCATGAGATAAACGTGCTGCGCGACGAGCCCAAGCACGGCAACCACTGGATCGTCCCGGGCCCGCAAACCGATCACGCGGCCACCTTTGGCCCCGCGCATCACGCCACACCGGAGCAGGGCCGGGAAATCCGCGCATTCTTTGCGTCGTTGCCGGTGGCACTGGAACGCCCCGACCTGCGCGTGGTGCACGCCTGCTGGAATTCCGCGGACGTTGGCGCCTGCCGCGCCGCGGCGGGACCGCTGATGGTGGCGTATCGGGCGTTCGATGCGGCCGGCATCGAATCCCCCAGGGGCCGGCGGCTGCACGAGGCGCATCGGACCGAGCATGCGGCCAATCTTGACCTGCTCACGGACCGCAACCGTGTGCCGCCGTTCCTGCACGCTGTGGCCGAATACGACGAGTACTACCAGGACAGCAACCCGATACGCGTGATGACCTCAGGCATCGAGCGCGCCGCCCGCGTGCCATTTCTGGCGGGCGGCAAGTGGCGGTTCGTCGAGCGCGCGCCGTGGTGGAAGCACTACGAAGAGGCCGCGCCCGTGGTGTTCGGTCACTACTGGCGGTGGTGGAATCCCGAATCCCACGCCCACTACAGCAAGGGGGAGCCGGACCTGTTCGTGGACGAGCCGCCGGTGGGCTGGCATCGCAACTACGCCGGGCGCGAGGTGGCGATCTGCATCGACTACAGCGTCGGTGCGCGCTACAAGGAGCGCAAGCAGGGCAGGGGCGCGCAGTTCCACGCCCGGCTCGCGGCCCTGCGCTGGCCGGAGCGGGACGTGGTGTTTGACTACGAGCCGCAGTAGGACTTACTTCGCGGCGGGCGCCGGCGTACCTACGAAGCGACCAACATATGCAGCCTTGGCCACAGTCTTGCCCTTCATGGCAGCCAGCAGCTCAGTGCGGCTGGCCGTCTCGGGCAGGTCCAGCTTCGCATTGAGCGCATACAGCTCGAACACATAGTGGTGCAAGCGCGGGCCGGCAGGGGCGCCGGGACCCATGTAAGCGTTCTGCCCCATCAGGTTCTTGCCGGTGACCGATCCCTCGGGCAGCTTGCCTTCGGGAATGCCCTTGGCCGACGCGGGGATATTCCAGGCCACCCAGTGCAGCACGTCATCGGTGCCACCGCCAATTGCCACGTCCATGTCGTGGAAGATGATGGCGTAGGTCACCGTGCCATCCGGTGCGTTCGAGAAGGTGAAACCCGGCTGCACGCCGGTGCGACCGACATACTTCGGCGGGATCACGCCGCCATCCGCGAATGCATCGGTCTGCATCAGCAGCGGTGGCAACTTGAATCCGCCGCCTGCCGGTGGAGCGCCCTGCGCCAGGGCGGCGCCCGTGCCCAATACCGCAACGGCCAAGAATATGGAAAGCGTACCGAGTGTCTTGATGTGCATGTGTCCCCCTGAAAAGTTCGATTCTAACCCTGGCTGCGCCGCAGTTTATCTAGTTGCCGCCGCTGGCGCTTGTCGGGGCGTATTTCGGTATGCGGGCGGCTCAAGGCCGCCAGGCGGTGTTGCTCGCGCAGCTTGAGGCCACGCTGCAGGCTCTCCGGCGTCTGTGCATAGCAGGCCTGTGCCTCCGTGGCGGATCCGCGGCGCACGGGGATGGCAAGTACGTCGATATCAAGGATCTGCTGCTGCACCGACAGTGTAAGGCGGTCACCCGTGCGCACCGCGTGCGCAGGCTTGACGCGTTCACCCCCCACCTTGACCTTGCCCCCGGAGACTGCGGCGGTGGCCAGCGAGCGTGTCTTGAAGAACCGCACATGCCACAGCCACTTGTCGAGGCGGTGTCGATCGTCGGGGATATCGTGGGCGCTCATCAATGCGTCAGCGCGTACACGGCAAAATTGACCCCGATGCGCAGGCCCAGGGAAGCCCCCGCGGCCGGATAGTCGGGGTAGTCCGCCCACTGGAATGAATCGCTGACGTCATTGTTGAACGCGATGGCCACCATCACGCGGCCGTTGTCATCGACGATGCCGCGCCAGTGCGGCGCCGCGCCGTCGAACAGGTAGCCGCTGCCACCGGCCATCAGTGAATTCATGTTGGGCACCTGGCCCTTAGGATCCACGTCGTATACCGCATGGAACAGCGGGTGATCGTCGGGCAGGTCGATGATCTGGCGGTCCGGGAACACCCGGTGCAGGCCGGCCGCGAATCCCTCCCACTGGTCGCTGCCGAAGAAGCTGTCGCACAGCAGAAAGCCGCCGCGCAGCAGGTAGTCGCGCAGCTTGGCGGTGTGTGCGTCGGTAAGTTCCCAGAAACCGGGTAGTCCTACGATGAGAAAGGGCCAGTCGAACACGTCATCGCCATCTTCCAGATTCACCGGCTGTTCCACCGAGCGCACGTCAATGGTGGTCAGGCGCCGCAGGATGCTGGCGTAGTAGCGATCGCCGCGCGGGTAGTCCACTGCCCAGGTGGTGCCACCCTGGTGCCAGTCGCTGCCCCTGCTGAAGCGGCCGAACCCGCGAAACGCCGAGGGGTACATCAACCGGGCGACCACGAACCCGGCCGGCTTGTCCCAGTCCGGTGGCAGCACGACGTCATCGGCCTGTTCCTCGAAACTGCGGTAAACCCGAAACTCGCGCTCGGCCCAGGCGACGGCCGCGACCAGCAGCCCGGCGGCCAGGATGACAAGCAGCGGCTTGCGGCGCTGGAACATCGGGAAAGACTACAATATTCCGGCAATGGCTACCGGCTGGGCAAAGGAAGGCGCTGTACAGGAGCAGATCGACGCGACCGTCAAGGACGCGATCGATCGTGCCAAGAGCCAGTTGCCCACGGGCCCGAGCTTGTTGCATTGCGCCGACTGCGGGCAGGAAATACCTGAGGCGCGCCGTGTTGCAATTCCCGGGGTGCGCCTGTGCATTGATTGCCAGGAGATCGAGGACAAGGACAACGCGCCGGTGGCCGGTTACAACCGGCGCGGCAGCAAGGACAGTCAGCTGCGGTAGACTCAGGCACCATGGCAATCGTAACCAAATCCCCTGAAGCTGGCGACGCGGCGCCGGATTTCACTTTGCCGACCACGTCCGAGCAGACGGTCACCCTCTCGAACCTGCGCGGCAAGCCGGTTGTGCTGGTGTTCTACCCCGCGGACTGGAGCCCGGTGTGCGGGGACCAGGTCAGTTTGTACAGCGAGATGATGTCGATCTTCGGTGAATACAACGCGCAGTTGCTGGGTATCTCAGTCGATGGCGTCTGGTGCCATGCGGCCTTTGCGCAGGATCGCAAGCTTCAATTTCCTCTGCTGGCCGACTTTGAGCCAAAGGGCGCAGTGGCTCGGCTATACGGGGTGTACGAAGCCAGCGCGGGCATCTGCCAGCGGGCACTGTTTGTCATTGATGCCAAGGGTATCGTGCGCTGGAAATACATTTCACCGATTGCCATCAATCCCGGTGCCGATGGAATCCTTGCTGCCCTTGAGGAGCTGCCACAATGAGCGGACTGACGCCGCCGGTCGGTGAAGCTGATCATGTGCAGGGCCCGCGCGATGCGGCCATCGTGCTGCTTGAATACGGCGACTACCAGTGCCCGTATTGCGGCGCTGCCTATCCACAGATCAAGGCGGTGCAGCAGGCCATGGGTGATCGCCTGTGCTTTGTATTCCGCAACTTTCCGCTGACCAATATGCATCCTCAGGCAATGATGGCTGCCAGCTTTGCCGAAGCTGCCGCCACGGTCGGGAAATTCTGGGAAATGCACGACATGCTCTACGAGAACCAGCGGCGACTCAATGATCACAGCCTCGTCGACTACGCGAAGCGGGTGGGGCTGGACGAGGGACTGATCGAAGCTGCGCTGCAGGGCAATTTCGAGCCCAAGATACGCAATGACTTCAAGAGCGGTGTGCGCAGTGGCGTCAACGGCACGCCGACCCTGTTCGTCAATGGCCAGCGATTCGAGGGGCCAGCCGAGGCGGATGCGCTGCTGGAATTCTTTGCGCAACCCTAGCGCCGGGCGGGCGTGCCAGGTGCGCATAAAGGTTCGGGAAATAGCAGAGCCGTGCGATCAGGCGCAGAGTTTCTGCAGGTCTGACTGAACCTGCGCGATAGGCAGGTGCATCAGGCGGCGCAGCAAGCTTGTTGTCAGTGCCAGTCCCGGGTGCTTGGCGCTGACGTCGCGGCCCAGCTGCAGCATCAGTTCCGCGGTCATTTCCGCGTCGGCCGCCGCGCGATGCGCGGCGCCACAGTGCTTGAGGTTCAACTCATGCGCCAATGCACCCAGGGCGTGACTCCTGAATTGCGGATACACCCGACGCGACAGGCGCATCGAGCAGATGAAAGGTTCGACCACCGTGCTGATGCCCAGCTGGCGGCATTCGCGCAGGTAGAAGCGCTGGTCAAAGCTGGCGCTGTGCGCCACCAGCGGCGTATCGCCAACGAATGAGACCACCTGGTGCATGACATGCCGGGCAGACGGCGCGTCGTCGACCATCTGCTGGGAAATGCCAGTGTATGAGGTGATGAATGCAGGCACGTGCACGCCACAGTTCACCAGCGACTGGAAACGATCGATGATCTGCCCGGACTCGATGCGCACCAGGCCGACTTCGGTGATCCGGTCGCCGCGCTCTGGGCTCAGGCCGGTGGTTTCAAAATCGAGGATGACAAGGGGATTGCGCAGCATTTTGGTGGGCCGTGGCAGGTCCCGCACCTTAGCCGCGCGGCGCCCCCGATCGGTTGACGTGGCTCTCAGTTTAGAGCCCGTTGAGTGCCTTTTCCGCCGCCGTGAGCAGTGCTTCGGGTCCCACCGGTGCACCGGTGGCCTGCGTCATCCACATGTCCGGTGCCACGGCGCCGATGCGCGCGACGCGCTCGAACTCGCTGCCAAAGTTGCCGGCCTTGTCCATCTGCGCCTCGACCTGCAACGCAATCATGTGGCCGATGGGATAGTCGGGCAGGTACAGGTTCTCGTTGATCATGTGCGAGTAGATGCCCAGCAGTGTCACGTCGCGTACGCCAAACACCGGCGCGTACCAGTGATTCCAGGTGTCGCGCGCAATGGCCAGCACCGCCTCACGCAGTTGCGCCGCGTTGGCGGCGGGGTGTGCGTACATCCAGCGCCAGGCCTGCATGTCCACCAGCGACACACCGGCGATCTCATAGGTCGCCCAGAAGGTATCCAGCGCCGTCAGTGAGCGGCTCTTGGCATCGGGCTTGCCAAGGCCCAGCAGCTCCAGGTCGCGATTCTGGCAGGTGAAGGCCAGCGCCTCGGTAAATGCCGTGTTGGGCACGCCGTGCAGGCTGTAGTAGTCCATGTCGTACAGCGAGAAGGTTTGCTCGACGTTGTGGCACATCTCATGGACGGCGATGTTGTAGCCCTTGTAGTTCATGCCGCCGCGCTCTACCCGGGTCTGCAGGTGCGCCGGCTGGCCGCGCATCTCGGCTCCTATCGCCTGGCCGGAACCGCGCGCCGGGTCCACGACGATGTGCTGTCCCACGTAGTCGGCGCGATCGGGGGCGAACCCCAGTCGGCGCAGTATCTGCGGGATGTCCCGCTGGTAAGCCGCGGCATCGGGATACTTGCTGGCCACCAGCGCGTCGAGTTTGGCTTCATCTGGATTACCGCTGGCTCGAAAGCCGTTGTACCAGATGTCGAACGGCTCGAGCCCGCGACCCAGGCGCCCGGCAATGACTTTCGCGGTGCGGGCAACCAGCGGGGACCCCAGGACCTGTTCGAGCATGGCCTGCACGCGCTGCTCGGAGAGTTGTCGGTCGCGCTCAAAGGCGCGAAGGATCTGGGTATCCAGCCCCGGGGAAAAGCGATCGATCTGCTGCTTGGCGTGGAAATTGGCCAGCATGCGCGCGTAGCGGGCATCAGGCTCGCGCGCCACGTCAATGGGTCCCGGGGGAAGTGCGGCATGGGCTGGCGCACCGGTGGGCGCGTCATTTACCGGCGAGCGCGTCACGGCGTTGGTGAACGGGTTCCAGTCAACGGTGGGGTTGTCGATGACAACCGCCGGTATATCCTGCGCGACGATGCGCTCCATCACGCGCTGGATGGTTCGTTGCTTGCCGAGGCCATCCTTGCTGTCGGCGTAGTCCGCCTTGAGTTCATCACGCAGGTTCCAGTGCGTCAGCAATCTCTTGCCGGCCGGAAACAGCCGCTGGCCCTTGGCGTCCACCAGATGATGCATCCAGATGTTGTAGCCGGCGATGTAGCGGCCGGAATCGGCAAACGCCTGCGCGTCGGCTTGCCGTGCCGAGGCGGGCACCCGCTGGCGGAACGCTTCGACCAACTGCGTCTCGGCCCATTGCCGCCGCGTCCAGCCCGCGCCCTGCGTGGTGCGATCCTGCAGCGAGGTCAGCGGGAAATTCAGCAGTGCGATGAACGCCAGCTTGTTGTCGAACAGGTCGTCGATCAGGTGCGCAGTGGGACTCCACCCGGCAAAGACCTCGTCGTAGGGGGCGATCGGGCCGACGTCCAGATCCGACGGCGCGTTGAGCTCGCGACCGATCTCGTGCGAATACCCCTGGATAGCCTCCCAGTTGTGCTCGAACCGGTTGAACATCGCATCCACGTCCGCCTGTGTGCCGGCGAAATTAGCGCCCACGAATTTGGCAAAGGCACTGGCGTCGCCATCCTGCGTACGCCACAGCGTGGCCACCTGCGCAATGCCGCGCTGAGCGCGCTGGCGCTCGGCCTCGCCGTACTTGGCCACCAGTTGGGCCTCTAGCTGCGCGGCCTGCGCGCCCAAGGCGGTGGGAGCAGGCGCGGGCGCGGCTGCGCCGGCAATGCCCGCAACGCCCAGGGCCAGCATTGCCAGCGCGGCCAACCTGCCTTTCATGCAACCGCGCCCGTCATTTGGCCGCCAGTTGCTTCGAGAAGAACGGCAGCACCTGGGTCTCGAAGCGCGCTGCTACCCGGTTGGTGTGGTCACCCTCGTAGGTTTCGTAGCTGTGTTTCACGCCGCTGCGCGTCAGCGCCTGGTGCATGGCCTCGTTGGCGGCGATCAGTGCGTCCTGCGTGCCCACGTCCATGGTGATGGACGCGTACTTCTTCAGCCCGGCGGCGTATTTCGCCACCATCACCGTCGGGGCGTTGGCCTCGTACTTGGCGATCACGTCCTTCTGTGCCTGGCCATTGACCGTCGGCAAGTCCAGGAAGAATGGCGGTCGCTTGGGGTTGGGCGCCCAGGCTGCCGAGGCCGCCAGCGTGGTTCGCAACAGCGTGGGTATGGTCGCCAGGTCCGCTGCAGTCTTGAGTTTCTCCAGCTGCGTATCAGCCGGGCCGACGGCGCGCGGATTCAGGCAGCACCCGCTCATGGAGTACAGGGCCACGAAGGTGTCCGGATACTTCATGCCGATGCGCAGCGTGCCGTAGCCGCCCATTGAATGCCCCGACAGCCCGCGTGAGGTGCGCTTGGCAATGGTGCGGTAGTGCGAGTCAATGAAACCCACGAGGTCACGTGCGACGAAGGCCTCCCAGTTGCCCGTGGTAACCGAGTTGGAATACATCGAACCGCCGAAGGGGGTGAACGCGTCGGGCATCACCACGATCATTTCCTGCAGGTGACCGTCGCGAATCCCGCGATCGATGGCCGTCGGCCAATTCAGCGTGTTGGCATAGAACTGCGCAGTCACGCCATAGCCGTGCAGAAAATAGACCACCGGATAGCGCTGCTGCGACGTGGCGTAGCCGGGAGGGGTGTACACCAGCACTTCGCGCTGCGCCGGATCACCGGAGAGATTGCCGGCCAGGCTCTTGCTGGGAACGTCCACCCTGGTGAGGGTTCCGGATGGGGCGTTGGGGCTCGCGGGTTCCGCCGCAAAGGCGTTGCCGCCAAGGAGCAGCATCAGACCGGCACAAATGGCACTTCGCATACATCCCCCTTTGTTATTGGACTCGCATACGCATGATACGAGTTTAGCGCCGCACCGGGACCGTCAGACGACTCCTACGCAACGGTCACACGTTAGGGAGACTTCGTGTCCGTCCGGCAAGGTGCAAGCTTCGGCCACCGGCAGTGCCAACTAAGGAACCCTTGCAATGAAAGCGCCATTCTTGGCTTTAACCGTGGCCTGCGCCGTACTGGCAGCCTGCAGTCGCACGCAAGCCCCGGCGCCCGCTGCACAGCCAACGACTGCGCCGCCGGCTGCCGCGGTGATTGCCGCCACCGCAAAGGCCACGCTTGCCGGCGCGTCCGGCAGTTCCGTCCAGGGCGACCTGCAGTTGACCGCAGCCAGTGACGGCGTGGTGATTGCCGGTGAGATCGCCGGATTGGCCCCCAATACCGAACACGGTTTCCATGTGCACGAAACCGGCGACTGCACGGCACCGGATGCCAAGAGTGCGGGTGGGCACTTCAATCCGGGACACGTAGATCATGGCGGACCCACGGCGACCCATCACCTGGGCGATATCCCCAATATCCGTTCGGACGCGTCGGGCCATGCCATTGTCAGCGCCACGATTGCCGGGGCCACGTTGCGTGATGGCGGGGCCAATGACCTGGTCGGCAAGGCCGTGATCGTCCATGCCAAGCCCGACGACTACAAGACCCAGCCCTCGGGTGACTCGGGCGATCGCATCGCCTGCGGTGTGGTGCAATGAAGTAGCATGGGGGCTCCGATTCCGGAGCCCCCATGTCCCTTGGCACCGCTGGCCGACGCTGGCTGGCACTCTATATCCTGTGTCTGGGCGATCTGATGATCGTGCTCGACACCACCATCGTGAATGTCGCGCTGCCGTCGATCCGTACGGACCTGCATTTTTCCCAGACCTCGCTGGTCTGGGTGGTCAATGCCTACCTGCTGACATTCGGTGGTTTCCTGCTGCTGGGCGGCAGGTTGGGGGACCTGTTCGGCAACCGTCGCATCTTCCTGCTGGGCGTCACCGTATTCACGCTGGCTTCTCTGGCCTGCGGACTGGCCAATACCCAGGAATTGCTGATTGCCGCACGTGCGGTGCAGGGCCTGGGCGGTGCGGTGGTTTCCGCCGTTGCGCTGGCCCTGATCATGAACGCCTTCCCCGAACCCGGCGAACGCGCCAGGGCCATGGGCGTGTTTGGCTTCGTCTCCTCCGGTGGCGGCAGCATCGGCGTGCTGCTGGGCGGCTGGCTGACCAGCTCCTTTAACTGGCACTGGATATTCCTGGTCAACCTGCCCATCGGTGTCGCCGTGTATGCGCTGTGCCGCGCACTGCTGCCCGCCGGCCGCGGCCTGGAAGAATCCCCGCGCCTGGACGTGGCCGGTGCGATCACCGTGACCACCTCGCTGATGTTCGCTGTCTATGCCGTCATCAATGGCAACGAGGCCGGCTGGAGCTCGACCGCCACCTTGTGGAAACTGGGTGCGGCGGTTGGGCTGCTGGCCGTGTTCCTGGTGATCGAGTCGCGCGTGCCAGCCCCCTTGATGCCCTTGTCGCTGTTCAGGCTGCGCAGTGTCTCGGCCGCCAATATTGTCGCGGTGTTGTGGGCCGCTGGCCTGTTTGCCTGGTTCTTCATCTCGGCGCTGTACCTGCAGCTGGTGCTGGGCCTGGGGCCCATGCAGGTGGGCCTGGCATTCCTGCCCGCCAACGTCATCATGGCCATCTGTTCGCTGGGCATCTCCGCACGGCTGGTAATGCGGTTTGGCATCCGCGGTCCGCTGGCCATGGGCCTGTTGCTGGCGGCTGCCGGCCTGGCGCTGTTCGCGCGCGCACCGGTCCTGGGCAATGTGTGGCTGGATGTGGTGCCGGCCATGACCCTGCTGGGCGTCGGTGCCGGCATTGCCTTTAATCCGTTGCTGCTGGCGGCGATGAACGATGTGCCCAGTTCCGAGGCGGGGCTGGCATCGGGCATGGTCAACACCTCGTTCATGATGGGCGGGGCGCTGGGGCTGGCCGTTCTGGCCAGTTTGGCGGCGGCGCGCACGCAGGCCGCGGCAGGGGCAGCGGGGGCAGCAGTGGAGGCCCTCAACGCCGGTTACCACCTGGCTTTCGGCGCTGGCGCGGGCTTTGTGCTGCTGGCGGCGGTGGTCGGGGTGGTGACGCTTGGCAAGGGGTCCACGACGGCTTCCAGCCCCCACTAACGCCGGTTTCGCCGAAAGGTTCACGCAGTGGCGCGATTCAGGCTAAGCTGATCTCGATCGTATTCCGTCCGATTCGTCCTGTGCGCCCTTGCGGGCGCGTTCCGCTCGAACCGACACGCCTGCCGATCAGGTGACTTCAAAGTCCGTTCGCAATACTTAAGAGAGATTTTTCACATGGCCAAGATCTATGTCGGCAACCTGCCGTTTACTGCTACCGAAGACCAGGTCCGCGCGCTGTTCGCAGAGCACGGTACCGTGGAGTCGGTCGCCCTCCCCATGGACCGCGAAACCAACCGCCCGCGCGGCTTCGGCTTCGTCGAGATGAGCCAGGCCGATGCGGCCCGCGCCATCCAGTCCGTCAACGGCAAGGACCTCGGTGGTCGTTCGCTGCGCGTCAATGAAGCGCAGGACAAGCCCCGCGGCGGTGGCGGTGGCGGCGGCGGTGGCGGTGGCTATCGCGGCGGTGGCGGCGGTGGTGGTGGTGGTGGCGGCGGACGCTGGTAAGCATTAGCACCCAGCCCAAGCTAGCCGGCAGCACAACGTGAGTCGCCCTTCGCGCCACGTGCTGCCGACGAACACCCGAGAACGGCTGGCGCACGACTTTACGCGCGCCATGCCGTTACGGGACCTCTACCCGCAACTGGCAGAAGTGCGCGTGGAGTTCGAGTTTCAGGACGGTACCTCGCGATCCCCTTCGCCGCAGGCGTTCTCCTATTTTCCCGCGGCGCGCGGTTTTTTCCGCTACGCCTGCCCCTGCCACAGCTGCAGCGGCGAATTTGATATTTCCACGTACGTGGCTGAGCTGGCCGCCAAGACGGACCGGCCGCAGCGCAATCGGCGCGTGACGCTGTCCTGCGCCGGGCAGCGCGCCCTGGACCTCAAGGGCCGCGTGGCCTGCCCGATCGGCGCCAGCGTTCGCGTCAGCGCCACCCAGCATACAACGGAGCAACGATGACCACTTTTGAGCCTCTCATTGATCATCGCGCTCGCCTCGAGCAGATGCAGTTTGAAGCTGCCCAGCGCCGCGAGCGCGCGCTGATCGACCAGCGTTCGCCGGAGAATTCCCCCGAGGTGCGCGTGCGCATCTGGGAGCGGTTGCATCAGGTGCGCCTGCCCAAGGATCCTGCCCATCCCATCATGGTGCGGGTCGCGGAGTTGACCGGAATGGATCTGGCCGAGGTTCTGGAAGTGCAGCGCCTGCGCGCACAGCCACTGGGCGTAGCTCCAGCCTGAGAGGCGTGTAAACTTTCGGGTCTGTTTCGCGGTTGGGCGAGGCTATGAAAAAGAAGACTTCGAAAGCGTCGACCGAGAACAAGAAGGCCAGCAAGGCTTCAGACGCCCAGCGCGATGTGCGCAAGCGGCTCAAGGCGGCCAAGGTTCAGCTCAAGGCGGCCAAGCGGCAATTGAAATTGGTGCGTGCGGAAGTCAAGGCAGCCAAGCGCCTGCGCAAGGCGGCCGAGGCGGCCAAGCTGGCGCGCGCGCGGCGCAATGCTGCCGCTGCCAAGAAAAAGCGCGCGGTACAGGTTGCGGCCAAGCGGGCCATGGTCAAGGCCAAGGTGACGGCCATGCCGCCGCCAATGCCAGCGACCCTGCTCGCGCCAGCACCGGCGCCCAAGCGTGCTTCGAAACCCCGCCCCGCAAAGCCCGTGGCTGAAGTCCGCGCACCGGTGGAGACCGAAACGCCCTGATCAACGTCACCAGGAGAAGGAACTCATGAAGATCACACGCAAGGCTGACGTGGTGTGGAATGGCGGCATCAAGGACGGCAAGGGGACAATTACCACTGCTTCCGGCGCGCTCAAAGCTTACCCCTACGGATTTGCCAGTCGCTTCGAAGGCATGCCCGGCACCAATCCGGAGGAACTGCTGGGCGCGGCACACGCCGGCTGTTTCACCATGGCACTCTCATTGATACTGACCGAGGCGCAGTTGCGGCCCGATGAACTGGCCACCAGCGCGGAAGTGACCCTTGAGCAGGTGCCGGCCGGGTTTGAAATTACCAGCATCGTCCTGACGCTGCGCGGCAAGGTGCCCGGCGCCACCAAGGAGCGGTTCCAGGAACTGGCCGAGAAGGCCAAGCTCAACTGCCCGCTGTCAAAGGCCATCCGGGCGCCGATCACGCTCAAGGTCGAGCTGGCGTAAGTCAGCCGGCATAGCCGGCGACCCACTGCTGGCTGCGGTGCCACAGGGTTTCCTGCAGGTCGACGTCACGGGCCTGCGCGGAGGCCATTTGCGGTCGTGCGTATTCGTCGAAGTACTGGCCGCGGGCGCCGGCGAACTCAGGCTTCAATGCCAAGGCCAGCGTGCATTGCGCGCCGCGCACCTCATCGAACAACTCGCCGTGGCGCAGTCGCTGCAGCCACCCCACCCAGCGTGGCAGCAGGTTTGATTGGATGACCCCGGGGTGCAGGCAGTTGACGGCGATGCTGGGGTCGGTGATGCGCCGCGCCAGCGCGAAACTGTGCAGCACATTGGCCAGCTTGGAACGCGCATAGGAGGACACGGCCAGGATGCGCTCATGTGGGTCCGCAACGTGGGCCAGGTCCAGCCGACCGCGGTAATGCGCCCGAGAGGCCACCGTGATGACACGGCCGCCCGGCGCCATCTGGCCACGCAGCAGTTCGGTCAGCAGGAAGTGTCCCAGGTGGTTGACCGCGAAGTTGAGGTCCAGGCCTGCGTCGGTGCGACGATTGCCCGTGGCGGCCATGCCCGCGTTGAGTATCAGCAGGGACAACGGAGCGAACCGACTGCGCACGGCCAGGGCGCACTCACGCACATTGGCGAGGTCCGCAAGGTCGCAGTGCAGGTGGTCAAGTCTCGCAAGGGGAAGCTGCGCGCGAATATCGTGTGCCACGACCTCGGCCAGCGATGCATTGCGACACAGCATGACCACGTGGCAACCGGCGCGTGCCAGTTCGGTGGCAGTAACGCGACCAATGCCGTGTGTGGTTCCTGTGATGACGGCGACTGGGGTCATGCCGGTGTGGCCTGGCGATGTGGTCGCTGATTGCAACATATTTTCCCTGTCGGCTGTGGAAGGGCCCGGCGCCCCTTGTTGCGGGCCATTACGCTGCCGTTCAGCTGTGATCTGCCAACCTTGCTTCCAAGGAAAGAGGAGGCAGGATCATGAAAAAGTTAATCGCTGCATTGGCATTGATTACCGCGGGTTACGCCGCAACCACCCAGGCCGGTGATGTGGGGGTATCGATCTCCATTGGCCAGCCGGGCTTCTATGGTCAGTTGGACCTGGGCAGGGTCGGCCCGCCGCAGGTGGTGTATCCCCAGCCGGTGGTGATCGAGCGGGGCTACTGGAATCCGGCGCCGGTGTATGTGCGCGCACCCGTGTACCAGTACAGCAATTGGCGCCGGTACTGCGGGCAATACAACGCCTGTTCACGGCCGGTGTACTTCGTGCGCGACGACTGGTACCGCAACGTGTATGCGCCGCAGTATCACCGGGTGCACCCGAACGTTCAGCCTTACGCCTACCAGCAATATGGGCGTGATCGGGGCGATGAGCGCAACTATGACCGCAACTACGACCGCAACTATGACCGGGACCAGGCCCGGAACCAGGAGCGGTTCCAGGACCGAAAGTACGAACGGAACAACGACCTGCGTGACGACCGGGACCATGGCCGCGACTACGATCACGACCGGCGTTAGACGGGGGAAGAAAAGTGTACGCTTGGATCCTCAATAACATGAGAAGGGGGATCCATGCGTACACGACTCCATGTCCTGGCACCGGTATTGCTGATAGTCCTTTGCACACCCGCCGGCGCCGCAGAGACCTGTGACCGCGCCTGCCTGACCGGCCTCATGAATCAGTACGTCGATGCACTGGTGGCACACGATCCCTCACATCTGCCCCTGACACAAAATGTCCGTGTCACCGAGGACTCCAAGGCCATCAAGCTGGGCGACGGGCTCTGGAAGACGGTCACCGGCAAGGGCCCCTTCCGTCAGGATTACCTGGACACGCGCAAGCAGGTCGCAGCCGCACATCTGGTGGTGCTCGAGGGCACGAACCAGGCGCTGTATTCGGTGCTGCTGCATGTGCAGGACCGCAAGATCGCGGGCATCGAAACGCTGGTGGCGCACGTCACCCCTGAATCCCGGTTCCAGCCCAAGGAGCTGGGCCAGCCGATCCGGGGCATGATGGATCCGGTGCCGGCGGCCAAGCGCCAGCCGCGCGAGTCCATGATCAAGACCGCGCTGACCTATCCGGCCGGCCTGCGCATCGGCAGCTTCACCGATGGCGGCACGCCGTTTGCCCCGGAGACCTACCGGGTCGAGAACGGCGTGGTCACGGCCGGTGGCGCCTGCGGGCGCGCCGACTGCGGCATGTACGAGCAGAACCTGCTAGTGCATCCGAGCATCATCGCCAACATTGCGGCCGTGGATGAAGACAACGGCATCGTGCTGCTGTGGATGAACTTCGGGCACACCGGCTCATCCTATGGCGAGGGCAATTCGCTGGTCACCTTCGAGGCGTTCAAGGTGTGGGGTGGCCAGATCCACGCCATCAATGCCTTCTTCAAAGGGCTGCCCATATCGACCTCGCGCTTCTGGCCTTCGGCCGATCCAGTTCCGAAGTAGCGATGCCTGGCGGGCCTTTTCTGTACCGCAGCGGCTTCAGTTGGCCACCGCCTGGTCGATCAGGCTGCGCAGGGCCAGCAGGCCATCGCGGTCGATGACCAGGTCGAGCCTGAGGTGTTCGGCCTGCGGGTTCCTGGCGTGGCGCCAGATAGTGGATAGCAGCAGGCTGTAGTGGCCGGCTGGCGCTGTGACGGGGTCGAGATCCGCGATGTAGACGAAGTCCGCGCGGTCGATAATGGTGGATCGCATGACTGGCTCCTGTCCCCGCAGACGTCTGGAACGTCTGCTGCGCGCGGGGTAGAGGCGCAGTACGACGCTTTAGCCATGCATTTGTTACGCGCCCAGGCAAGTAAGTCTGGTAAATCCGGCGCGGCTGGCGAGGGGCCAGCGAGGCGAACAATAGCAAATCGTGGCGGGAATCGGCTAGTTCTCGGTCACAATAACCGGGTAACCACAGTGGTATTAGCTTGGGGAACGCCAAATTGAAAACAAGAATCGGCGCGAAATTGGTCTGCCTGGTACTGGCTGCCTGCGGTCTGGCGGTCGCTGCGACCACCGCCTACGCCGCCAAGTCCGCGGCCAAAGTCGCCGCAGCTCCCACCCTCTCCTGTGACCGCGAATGCCTGCGCAGTCACGTCACCCAGCTGCTCTGGGCCCTGGTCAAGCACGACGTCAGCAAGTTGCCGGTCGCTGACAATGTGCGCGTCACCGAAGATGCCGACGTGAAGGCACTGAAGGATGTCAGCCTGGTCCGCAGCGTCACCGCGCTGCAGGGCTTCCGCCAGGACTTCATCGACGAGCGCATGGGCGTCGTCGGCGCGCACACGTTGGTGGAAGAGAGCGGCGCACCCATCATGCTGGTGGTGCGCCTGAAGGTGGTGGACAACAAGATCACCGAGATCGAGCTGGTACCCACGCGCAGCCGCGCCGAGGGACTGATCTTCAACCTGGATGGCCTGAAGGCCGGCAGCGCGGTGATGAACTACGCGCCGCGCGCCGATGAGCTGGCCACGCGCGAGGAAGTGCTGAAGGCCGCGCTGAAATATCCTGAAGGCTTCACCAAGGCAGAGACCTTCGCCGCGGTCAATGCGCCGTTCGCGCCGGATGCATATCGCTACGAGAATGGCCAGATCATGGCCGGCCCCGACTGCAAGTTCGCACCAGGCTGCCAGAACATTTCCACGCAGTCACTGGCCATCTTCAAGCGCTTAGGCCCACCGATCTGGCGCGTGGTCGCAGTGGACGAGCGCATGGGCATCGCGTGGCTGCGCCTGGCCTGGGGAGTGCGGCAGGAAGGCGGGGATCAACTCACCGCGTTCGAGGCGTTCAAGTTCTATGGCGGGCAGCTGCATGCGGTGGAGGCGTTCATTCGCATACTGCCGATTGAAAAGAGGAAAGGGGGATGGGAGTAGGCGCGCATCCAGTCCGATTTGCTACGCCGCCAAAGGTTCGCAAAGCCCGCTAAACGTCTTGTTGCAGCGAATCGACGACGCGACGGGCTTCCTTCAGTCGGGTGGCGTTGGGTAGCCATTGCAAGGGCCAGTTGCAGACCATGAGATCGGGAGACCCGGACAGCTCGGCCCTGTGTTTAGCATGAGAAAAGACTTGCTTCGTAATAAACGCAATGTTTACTTTGAAGACAAAAGACTGCCATGTTAAATACTGCGTTTCGTTCTGGCGCCCACCAAACGCAACCTGAGGGTTACCGAACTTTCAATCCTGCCCCTTTTCCTCCCACCCCGGCCATGGCGATAACCGGCGAACTACAGCGCCTGCCCTCCGAGGCTGACCCTGCGCTCGGCCTCCTGGACGGGTCAGTCCAGTCCCTTCAGGTGGAGCGTTCCTAGGCGTGGACCCCGTAGCCCACACCCTGTTCGGTGCAGCCTTGGCGGAGAGCGGCCTCAAGAACCGCTCGCGCTACGCCACCGCGACGCTGCTGATCGGCGCGAACCTGCCGGACATCGATGTCGTATCCGGACTCTGGGGTTCCGATGTCGAGCTGTATGTCCGCCGCGGCTGGACACACGGCATCCTGGCCATGTTCGTGTTCCCGTTTTTGCTCACCGCAGCCGTCGCGCTCTGGCACCGCTGGCGCAGCAGCAAGCCCACCGAGGTTGGTGCGCCACCGTTTCGCCCGCGCGCCATTCTCGCGCTGGCCTTTCTCGCCGTTGGGTCGCACCCATTGCTGGACTGGCTCAACACTTACGGCGTGCGGCTGTTGATGCCCTTCGATTCGCGCTGGTTCTATGGTGACACGCTGTTCATCGTAGACCCCTGGTTCTGGCTGCTCGCGGCCGCAGGCGTAGTCATGGCGCGCTCTAAGGGCTGGCGCGCCGTCGCAGGCTGGGCACTTCTGGCAACGCTGGTGAGCCTGCTAGTCCTGGGCACCAACCTGGTTCCACCTGGCGTCAAGCTGATCTGGTGCGCGGCCGTGGTGTTGCTAATCGTGCTGCGCTGGCGCCGACCCTCTTGGGCCGCGAGTCACGCAGTGGCTCGCGCCGGTCTGGCCAGCCTGGTGCTCTACATAGGTACTGCATACGGCCTTGGGCGATTGGCCGAATCAGAGGTTGCCAAGCGCTTCCCCATGGCGGTTTACGTGCAGGCGAACCCGGCTCCCGCCGTTCCCTTCTCACATCGTCTTGTCGTGGTGGAAGACGACACCTATCGCATAATCACCGAAGACGGCACGGTTCACGAGCTGGTGCGCCAGAAGCCGGATGCGATCGTGCAGAAGGCAATGGCGTCAAGCTCGGTCCGGGGATTCATGAACTGGACGCGTTACCCGTACTGGACGGTGGAGGAAGCCACGGACCACTGGATCGTGCGATTCCAGGACCTGCGCTATCAGGGCCCAGATGTGCCCAACCCTCTGGGCGTCGGCTACGCACAGGTGGAGGTGGCCCGATGACACTGAAAACCCTCAAGGTCACCATTATGAATCCGAAAGCACTGCTTGTTTTCTGTTCCCTGGTGGCAGGGTTTGCCCTCGCTCAAGAGTCTGCGCAGCCCCCACCGCCCGAGCAGTCTCAGCCTGCTGAACCACAACCAGCGCCCCCGGCGCCTGTACCTGCGCTCGTGAACGTTGTCATCCACACGGTAATGGGCGATATCTCGGTTGCGCTGGAGAAGGATCGAGCGCCCATCACGGTGAAGAACTTCCTTCACTACGTCGACACCAAGCGCTTTGATGGCGTCAACTTCTATCGCGCCGTCGCCATCGGGGATGAGGGCAAGTACGGCATGCTGCAGGGCGGCCCGCGCGCCGATCCCAAGAAGGTGTTCGCGCCGATTGCACACGAAGCGCCGGCCGTAACCGGCCTCAGTCATGTGGATGGTGCCATCTCGATGGCACGCCTGGCGCCCGGTACTGCCAAGGCCGAGTTCTTCGTCGTGATGGGCAACCTTACGGCGCTCGATGGCAAGCCTGACGGCAGCGATCCCGGCTACGCTGTGTTTGGGCATGTCACATCGGGCATGGACGTGGTCCATCAGATCATGGGTCTGCCGCGCGACCCGATTGCAGGCAAGGAATCCGGCATGCAGGGACAGATGCTGGCACAGCCGGTGAAGATCCTCTCGGTGCGGCGCACGGACTAAAGCGTAGGACTGGGCCTACACGGCGGCGATACGCCTGGCGACGGCCAGGCGGCGCATACGCATGCATGCTTTGACTATGAAATCGCCCATGCTGGTGCTGCTGTCTTGCTGCGCCTTGTTGGCCGCGTGCAGCCGCAGCGCATCTACGACGGCAACGGCTGTCACCCATCCGGCGTCCGCCGCGCCAGGGGCCGCCGCAAAGGCTGTGCTGTTCGGGACTTCGAACAGCCCGGCCAGCGGTCAATTGCAGTTGTCGGTTTCGGCCACGGGCGTCTCGATAACTGGCGAGATCACTGGCCTGCCGCCGGGGACGGTGCACGGCATCCATGTCCATGAAGTCGGCGACTGCTCGGCCATTGATGCCACGAGCGCGGGTGGGCATTTCAATCCGGACCATGCCCAGCATGGTGGGCCGACGTCCACACCGCGGCATATGGGCGATCTGTCCAATATCGAGGCGGACGGGCAGGGCCACGCCAGGGTAAACGCGACGATAGCCGGTGCCACGCTGCGTGACGGTGGCCCCCATGACCTGATGGGCAAGGCCCTGATCGTGCATGACAAGCCAGACGACTACATGACGCAACCTGCGGGTGATTCTGGCGATCGCATCGCCTGTGGCGTCGTGCGATAGGGTTCAACCCCGCACGGTGGTTCCCGGCCCGTTCGCGCTGCCCCATCCCGGGTCGGGGTCAAATCCCGTATCGCGCGCACGGGTTTGGCCAAACGCGCATCAAGTGTCGGGCGTGACCGGACTGGAACTGGAACAATTGGCAGCCACGCCAAACTGCACGTTCGATGCGCAGCGATGCGCACTGCACCCGAGGACCAGCCCCGCAAGGCGCCAGCAGGGATGCCCCGGGGTTGAACGGCACTGACCTGACGAAGAGTAGAATTGACTGCACCTAAGGAGGCGACATGAATCCAGAACAGGCCAAATCCGAGCGAGCAATCCTGGCCGGCGGCTGCTTCTGGGGAATGCAGGACCTGATCCGCAAGCGCCCCGGCGTCATCGCAACCCGCGTGGGGTATTCGGGCGGCGATGTGCCCAACGCCACCTACCGCAAGCACGGCACGCATGCCGAAGCCATTGAAATCCTGTTTGATCCGCAGAAACTCAGCTACCGCCGACTGCTGGAGTTCTTCTTCCAGGTGCACGATCCCACCACGCACAACCGGCAAGGCAATGACACGGGCGCCAGTTACCGTTCAGCCATCTACTACACCAGCCAGGAACAAAAGCAGGTTGCGGAAGACACCATTGACGACGTCAATACCTCGGGCCTGTGGCCGGGCAAGGTAGTTACGGAGCTGGCCCCTGCAGGGGACTTCTGGGAAGCGGAACCCGAGCACCAGGACTACCTGGAACGGTATCCCGACGGCTACACCTGTCACTACGTGCGGCCGGACTGGAAACTGCCGGCCCGCGTTACGTAGGTTCGGGAACCAGCGACCACATCCTTGGTCGCTGGTTCCTTGGCGCTCACTTCGAAGCCACTACAAGGTCGCTGTGCACGGACTTGACGTTGGCCGTGGATTTAGCAAGGGCAACGGCGCGGTCCGCATCGGCCTGGGAATCCACCGTGCCTTTGAGCGACACGTTCCCGTTTGCATCCGCATTGACCTGCAGGCGGTCGTAGCTGCTGACATTGGCTTCCTTGAGCCTGGATTTGACTGCCGTGGCGACTTGCGAGTCCTTGGCGTAGTCCCCTGCTGGCGGGCTGTAGGTATCGGCTGCATAGACCATGGGCGCACCGATAACCGCCGCCACTAGCGCCGGGAATATCAATGAAGTCTTCATGGGTTTCCCCTGCTGTGGATGACGCGAACTATTTACCCGCGCACGTCCCTATCGCAGCATCGGCGCACTCCCAGCAATTATGTCATCCTCAACCTACGGACGGCTGACGCAACGCAGCGTGGAGGCGAAATGTCTTTTGTGAATCCCTCGGCAAAGCGATGGCTGGCGGGCTTGGTGCTGCTGCTCGCGGTGAGTGCATGCAAACCCACGGTGCAGGTAGTGGTCGCCGACAAGGCCACCGATGAAGCCGCGATCCGCCATGTACTCGATGAAGTTGCCCGCACGTTCAATGCGGGCGACTACGATGGCATGTTCAAGCTGTATCGCGACGATGTGGTGATCCTGTCCCCCGGCCAGCCGGACATCGTCGGCAAGCAGGCCTGGCGCACGGGGTTGGGCGCACTGCCCAAGGGTGTGGTGATGCAGATGCGCTTCGATACCCAGGAGCTGGAGATCGCCGGCGATCTTGCCTATGAGCGCGGTACCTTTGTCATCGAGGCAAAGGACCCCAAGACCGACGCGTTGGCGCCGGTGGTCAAGGCGCGCCACGTGCACATCTTCAAGCGCGAAGCCGATGGCAGCTGGAAGGGGTGGCGGCTGATCGAGAATTCGGCCGATCCGGCCACGGCGCTGCTGCCCCCGCCACCCAAGTAGGGATCAGAACCTGTAGGTGGGACCGGCGACTATGAAGAAGCCGCCTTGGAAGTCAGCGCCGACGTCCAGCACCAGCTGCAGCTTCTTGCTGATCTCGAGGTTCGATCCCAGGTCGTACATCCACGGGGTGTGCGGCTTTTGGTCAGCCTCGAACGTGAGCGTCTGGCCATTGCCCAGGTCCGTGTGGCCCTTGGCGGTGGCCGCCGTATCCCAGCTGCCGGCACCCAGCCACATCTGCAGCGGCAGGGTGTTGATGCGACCGCGATAGCCGGCGCGCACCGTGGCGATGGTCGCCTTGAACCGGTCGTCGAACCCCAGGTCGCTCTGGATGAAGGTGGTATCGAGCACAAAGAAGAAGTTCTTGTACCCGGTGGCCAGTGCAAGACCGACGCCGCCCACTACACCCTCGAGATGGGTGTCGATGTCCTTCTCGAACTGCAGACTGCCCGGCAGTGGCCCTGGTGCCGGCACGGTGATGATGGCGTGGGTGCTGGAATGGTTGTTGACGTAGCCGATCAGCCCATACACATCGAGGAAGGGAAATACGAACGCATCGAACTTGAAGTTGGCGTTGAAGACATCGCTCTTGGACCCCAGCGCGAGGAAGTTGCTGACCGAGCCGGGCGGATTCTTCAGTCCCACCCGCACGTCGGTGACGTCGATCCGGCGGTTTCCCAGTCCGGTCAGGATCAGGCCGGCACCGTACGTCTCGGGCAGTTCATAGCCTCGCTTGAGGGCTTCGTCGGCCAGGAATGGCAGCAGATGCTTCTTTTCGGGCGGGGCTTTTTCGACCACGACACTGGCATCGGTCGCTGCGCTGTCGGTCGCAGGGACATCAGTGGCCCCAGCGCCCGCGCACCCGGCGCAAATCGACATGGCTAGCAGCACGGTGTGCGCAACGCGGCTCAATGTATGCATCAACAGGATCTTTTCAGGATCGGCCTCAAGCCGCAAGGCGCAATCCGGAGTAAAGTGACGCCCCTCGAATTAACAGGGGCGGTATCGTGAACAAGCTGGACAATCGCAACATTGGCATCGCTATTGCCGTCCTGGTGGGCGTGGCGGCCTGCAGCCGCAGCGCACCGCCGGTAGCCACCGCAGCACCGCCCCCTGCGCCCACGTGCCCCGGCGACAACGGCGGCCTCTCGCTAGCGCCAGGCTTCTGCGCGACCATCTTTGCGGACAACCTGGGCCACACGCGACACCTGACGGTCTCCCCTGAAGGCGTGGTCTACGTCAACACCTGGAGCGGCCAGTATTTTGGCTTCGACAAACCGCCGGCCGGTGGCTTCCTGGTCGCGCTGCAGGACAAGGACGGTGACGGCAAGGCGGACCTGATCGAACGCTTCGGTGCCGGCGTGCCGGAGAAGGCCACGGGCGGCACCGGCATCGCGTTGTACAACGGCGCGGTATATGCCGAGCAGAACGACTACGTGCTCAAGTTCGCGCTGACTCCAGGCAGTCCCGTGCCGCAGGGCGCGCCGGTCAAGGTGATTACCGGATTGCCACAGAGCGGCGATCACATGATGCATCCGTTCGTGATCGACTCGCAGGGCAAGCTGTTCATCAACTCCGGTTCGGAGAGCAACACCTGCGAGTCGCCGGCGCGTCAGCCGGGCGCCAAGGGCAAGACCCCGTGCAAGGAGCTGGCCATGCGCGCCGGGATCTGGCTGTTTGACGCCAATGCGGTCAACCAGAAATTCTCGCCCAAGCAGCGCTACATTACCGGGCTGCGCAACTCTGGCGGCCAGGCCTTTGATGCGACAGGTCGGCTCTTTGCCACGCAGCACGGCCGTGACCAGCTGCCCGACGGCTGGCCCAAGCTGTACACACCTGAGGCGGGCCGCGAGCTGCCGGCCGAGGTGATGGTTGAAGTCAAGGAGGGCGCCGACTACGGCTGGCCCACCTGCTACTACGACGGCGGCATGAAGTCGCTGGTGCTGGCGCCGGAATACGGCGGCGATGGCAAGACCGTGGGGCTGTGCGCCAACAAGAGCGGGCCGGCGGCGGCATTTCCGGCGCACTGGGCACCCAACGATCTGTTGTTCTACAACGGCAAGGGCTTTCCGGATGCCTGGCGCGGCGGCGCGTTCATCGCCTTCCATGGTTCATGGAACCGGGCCCCCGGTCCGCAGGGTGGCTACAACGTGGTGTTCCAGCCCATGGCCGATGGCAAGGCGGCAGGCGACTACGTGGTCTTCGCCGATGGCTTTGCGGGCGCCGAAAAAGCACCCGGACGTGCCGAACATCGGCCGGCGGGCCTGGCGGTGGGCCCGGATGGCGCGCTGTATATCAGCGATGATATGAAGGGCCGCATCTGGCGCGTGACGCACCTGGGTGCTGGCGCCAGCACCGCGGTGGCGGCTGCACCGGCGGTGGTACCCAATGTCAACGCGGCCGCGACCATGCTGGCCAGTTTGACGCCACCGCCGGGTTCAAGCGCCGAGCAACTGGCGCAGGGCGATGCGGTATTCCACGGCAAGCTCTCGGGCGGCAACTGCATGGGCTGCCATGGCTCGGACGGGCGCGGCACCATGGTCGGTCCGGACCTTACCGACGCGACCTGGCTGTGGGGCGACGGTAGCGTGGCGGCCATCAAGAACACCATCGCCAAGGGCGTGGCCAAGCCCAAGGCGTCCATCGGTGGGATGCCACCGATGGGGGGTGCGCCGCTGCAGAGCGCAGACGTGGACGCCGTCGCGGCCTACGTCTGGGCCATCAGTCACCGCAAGTAGCGACTACGGAATCACGCGCTGCCAGCTGAACGGGCCGAAGCTTGTTGAGCTGGTAGCGTTGTTGGCCTTCGGATCCACGGTCATGCGTACATATTCCAGCGGGAACGAGCTGCCGTGCACCACCAGCCGGTGGAAGTTGGCCAGCCCGGCTGGATAGTACGGATGACTGTCGTAGGCGTCGTTGGGGCAGACCCCGACGTTGGTGCCGACGCCGGTCTCGTATACACAGCTGGGATCGTTGTCCGTGAACGGGTTGTCCGAGCGGTAGTGGTGTGAATCACCGTTGATCAGCAGCACCGGCTTGGCGAAATCCTGTGTCAGCGCCAGGATCTTGGCAATGAACGGCTCGTAGTTGGCGATGTGCGCCACCGACGGGCCCGTGCCGTCCAGGTCCCACATGTCGGCCTGCTCGATGATCTGCACGGCGACATCTCCGTGGGCCTTGGCCAGCAGGAACGCCGCGTCGAGCCAGCGCAGGTCCGCCGCGTTGCGCTGGGCTACTTCCTGGATCTGCGGCGCCGAACGCACGGTGCCGAACGCGCCGGAATTCCACAGGTCGTCGTCGTTGTTCGAGCCGCCGGGCAGGTTGAGGGTCACGAACAGCACGCCTGAGTCCTCCCACATGACGTTTTCCACGTACTCCGCGTCCGAGGGATGTGCCGGGTCAAAGGCCTGTGCCTGGGAGGTCACCAGCTTCTTCTTGCCGCCCAGGGATTGCCCGGCAACGGGGAAGAACATCGAGCGCACCAGCGCCAGGTTGGCCACCGGATGCCCGGCCGCGTAGTCCACGTACTCCCCGGCTGAATTCTTGACCCCGCCACCTTCCTTGGCCTTCTGGCAATCCGTCCATTCATTGTCGCCTGGGGTATAGATCAGGGGTGCCTTGTACTGCGACCACAGGTCCAGCACGGTCTGGTTGTAGCCCAGGGTGCAATAACCGGAGCCCGAATGGATGTCGCCCACATGTATCACCAGGCTTACCTTGGGGTCGTGGTTCACCGACTGGATGAATGCAGGCGTGGCCTGGATTTGCCGCGGATCGCCAGGATTGGGACCATTGGGGCTGTCCGGCACGTACACCCCACCGGCTGGGCATTCATCCGGTGCATGCGCCGCGGTGGCGAGCTTGCAGCCATAGGGCGCATCACCGTACACGGCCACGGTGAAGGCATTGCTGGAGTTTTGCCCGTTTTCGCTCGCGATCACGGGTGATACCGCGGCAGTTGCCGCGACCAGCATTGCTGCCGATGCAAGAATCCTGTTCATTGAGTGTCCCTTTGGGTTTTTGGTTGGGAAAGTCGGAGGGTGGGACTCTATTCACCCAAGATTGCGTTTCGATGACACCGGTCACCGGCGCGCAGTCAGGAGGTCGTTCGCGAGGCAACGAGTGACGCGGTGAGTGATTACATGACGTTGGGTGCGAGCTGGAAGGTTGGCGAGCGCAGCGAGATCAACTTGTATTAACTGCATGCCTTCAGGAACAACGTCGCCGGCAATTGTTCCATCCCTGCGGGCTCTGGCGGCGGCGAGGCCAACGTGCACCTTGCCGAGGATTCGCCGGGGATAGGGTTCTCGCGCAGCCTTTAGCGTGTTGTACTTGCTGCGGTGAGCATTGACTTCGAACACTTTAGTCCGGGCGCCTCGCTTGCCGGCGGTGCACTGATCGGACTGTCGGCCGCCTGGATGCTGCTGGTGCATGGTCGCATAGCGGGCATCAGCGGCCAGCTGGGAGAGGTGGTCCGCAGGGTTGTGGCTCGTCGCGTTGTAGGTGCAGGCTCGCAGTGGTGGATCTCCGCCGTCTTTCTTGCGGGGCTTGCGAGTTCACCGTTGTTGTTTTCGGTCCTGGGTCATCCGGCACCAATCCATGTGTACGCGGCGACGCCCACGCTCATCGTGGCGGGATTGCTGGTGGGTCTGGGTACGCGCTACGCCGGCGGCTGCACCAGCGGCCATGGTGTCTGTGGGCTGTCGAATCGATCCGCGCGTTCGCTGGTTGCCACATTGACGTTCATGCTGGTCGCCATCGTGACGGTGGGGGTGCAACGATGGCTGTTCTGAGCGCGCTATTGGCTGGTCTGCTATTCGGCGCCGGCCTGATCATTTCGGGCATGAGCGATCCGGGCAAGGTGCACGGGTTCCTGGATATCACCGGCAGCTGGGACCCGTCGCTGGCCTTCGTGATGATTGGCGCGATTGCCGTGGGACTAGTCGCCTTCGAGATTTCGCGGCGGCGCAGACGGGCCGGCAAGGTCGCGTTGCTGGGCGAGCCATTGCCGCAAAACCCAAGCCTCATCATTGACGCAAGATTGCTGCTGGGCAGCGCGGCCTTTGGCGTCGGCTGGGGACTGTCAGGATTGTGTCCCGGTCCGGCAGTCGTCGCCGCAGGCGCGGCCAATCCTGGCGGCCTGGTGTTCTTCGCTGCGATGCTGGCCGGGATGCTGCTTTACGCCCTCATCGAGAGGTTCAGTTCGCCATTCCCATCGAGCTCTTGATGTCCTGCAGCGTCGCGATACGATCCGGGTTCATGGTGTGGATGGACAGTATCTGCACCGGATCCAGGCCCAGCCGCATGATGTTGTCGTAGAACACCTTGGTGCCGATCACGGGCGGATCTGCCACCGGCTTGTCGGCCGGCGGGAAATTGAACATGTCCGCATACGCCAGGATCTTCTCCTTGGGCAGCCACGCGATCACCAGTCCGTCGGCATGCGGCAGGCCCTTGATGACATGGATCTCGACCGTGCGCGTCGCATCCTGGAACACGCGCTTGTCGCCTTTGAACCCTTCGACCATGGGCCGCTTGCCGGATTTGGCCATGGCATCGGGCGCCAGCGTGCGCGGTGCGGTCAGTGCCTTCATCAGGAAGTCGCGGTTGACCTCAGGGGTCACGATGGTGATGCCTTCTGCCACGACGGCTTCAAGCCCACCGGTGTGATCGATGTGGTGATGCGAAATCACCCCGTAGCGAATGGGCTTGCTGGGGAACAGGCGCTTGACCTCGGCGATGCCGGCCTGGGCTCGCGCCTCGTTCTGCGGGCCGGGCTCGAACAGCAGCACGTAGTCGGCGAACTCGACTGCCATGGAGTTGTAGGCGCCCTTGATGCGATAGACGCCGGGGGCCAGTTGCTCGGACGTCGTGGGCGGGGCCGGAGGTGGGCCCCCGGCGCCCGGTGCGCCAGCCGGCGGCGGCACGCTCATCAGCTGCGCCAGTTTGGCGGGATTGGGAAATGCACCCAGGATCTGCAGCTTGAGCACCGGCCAGCCAGCGCGCGTCTGCACGATCTCGGTGGGGTACTTCAATCCGTCGTGGTCACGATAGAAGCTGTATTCGGATTCGACCAGCATGTCGCCGAATACCGGGTGCTCAATCCAGGTCTGCACCTTCTCGACCATGTTGCTGGCGTTGATGAAACCCACCACGCGATACGGCAATCCGCCGGGCGACTTGTAGGGGGTTGTCCAGCTGACCACCTGGTAACTCTTGCCATCGAAACTTCGCGGCTGCGCCGTGGCGTTGTTGGCAGCCGCCCCTTTCAGGAAACCCCACGGCGTGGTCCAGATCTCCAGCTGCTGCGCCCATCCGCCTGGTGTGGCCGGAGTGATGTTCTGTTGCGCGCCCACCAGCGCGGGCGAGCCGCCGGTGATGGGCGTTATGTAGGTGCTCCACGTGGCGCGCGAAGCCGGCACGCTCAAATCAATGGCGCGCACGTACTCATTGAGCGGCGTCTGCGGCCAGGGAATGTTGGCGTTGTTGTTCTGCCCGAGACTGTAGCTGGCCCCAGAGCCGTAGTAATAAAGAGACGTCACGCCGTCGAGGCCCATGGCCTTGGATGCAGTGGCGATGACGGACTTTGCGTCCTGGCCGAACGCGTGGGCGCTGCCGAGCGCTAGGATCACCAGGCACAGCGAGTTGCGAAGGTTCATGGCGAAGACCCCTTTTAGGTGTTGTGCCCAAATCATACGCACGGGGAAAGAGACATACACCTCACCCTCTGAGGTGATTGGGCGCTATAATCACCTCACTACTTGAGGCGATTATGGCTCGCAAACACCTCAGACCTTGGATATGGCAGCTCAAGGGCTGGCCGCGCTTCACTTGGGACGTGGGGACACTGGCAGTCCCCCTGGCAGATGCCCGCCGGGCCCAGGGTGAAGTCACGGGTATGGCGAGGTTGCTCAACGCCAACCTGGACCTGCAGGCACAGCTTCAGGTCCTCTCCCAGGAAGGCGTGGCGACCAGCGCAATCGAAGGCGAGAAATTCGACCCCGCTGCCCTGCGCAGTTCCCTGGCGCGCCGCCTCGGCTTGCCGGTTGCCGGGTTGCCGCAAGCGTCGCGGTCCATTGAAGGACTGGTCGATGTCCTGCTGGACGCCCCGCGAGACCTCGATCAACCGCTGTCATTGGATCGGCTGTGCGCTTGGCAAGCAGCACTGTTTCCCACGGGGCGTTCGGGATTGCGTGAAATAAAAGTTGGGACAATGCGCGGCAACGCGCGCATGCAGATCGTGTCCGGACCCATCGGTCGCGAAAGCGTTCACTATGAAGCGCCCCCTCGCAAGGGACTCGAGGCGCAAATGGATGCCTTCCTGACGTGGTTCAACTCTCCGCCTACCGGTCTCGACGGACTGCTGCGTGCGGGCATTGGGCATGCCTGGTTCGAACTCATTCACCCGTTTGAAGACGGCAACGGACGGGTGGGTCGAGCGGTACTGGACCGCGCCTTGGCGCAGGATGAAGGTCGTGCCGTTCGCCTCTACAGCATGTCGGCGCGGTTCATGGCAGTGCGCAAGGACTACTACAGTGCACTTGAGGACTTGTCGCGCGGTACTCTGGACGCCACGCCGTGGCTGAATTGGTACCTGCAACAATTGGCCGCGGCTGCCAGGGCAAGCGAGCAAACGGTTACCGGCGTATTGCACAAGGCCCGATTCTGGGCCCAGCATGCTGGCAAGCAGGTCAATGCCCGCCAGACAAAGGCCCTCAATGCCATGCTCGACGCGGGCAAGGATGGGTTTGTCGGCGGCATGAGCAACGAGAAGTATGCGCACCTGACGAAAACCAGTCCCGCTACCGCGCAGCGCGATCTCGCCGAGCTGGTGCAACTGGGATATCTTGTTACCTTGGGCGCAGGACGAAGTACCCGCTATGAAATCACGGAAGACTGATGTTGATCGTCTCTACGGGCTGGAGCCGGTATTCGAGCCGGGCCAGGAAGCCGGCAGCGATGCGCTTGAGCAGTTTGTTGACGTGAGCTGCCCGTACTGCGCGGAAACCATCATGGTCCGTGCGGACCTGTCCGCCGGGTCGCAGTCCTATGTGGAGGACTGCCAGGTGTGCTGCCAACCCATCATGCTGTCGGTGCAGGTTGCCGACGGTGGCGGTCTTGAACGCGTCAGCGCGGCACGTATGGATCGGTGAAGGCTACGGCTGGAACTGTATGGTCATCGACATCAACACCAGCCTCTTGAGTGTGTTGTCGAATTCATAGGTCTTGGCCACATCCAGCGCGGCCAGTCCAAAGCCCTGGCCCTTGGGCGATTCGCTGAGCACTTCCGCTTCGACGACCAGGCCCACCTCATTGATGAACAGGTCCACGGTCACGATGCCGTCGAGTCCCTGGCGCTTGGCCTCCAGCGGGTAGAACTCTTCCACCGGGTGGCTGCGCAGCAGGCGAACCTTTGCGGTCTGCGTGCCGGTGAGTCTAATGGCGCCGGGCGCCTGCAGTTCAACGCTGTCCATTGGTGAATACTCGTGCGGAGCGCTCGAAGGTCACATAGGCCCACGCCCACTCTATTAGTACGAGCAGGCGATTGCGAAAGCCGATCAGGTAGAAAATGTGCACGCACAACCAGAACAGCCAGGCTGCGCGCCCGGAGATCTGCACCCCACCCACCGTTCCCACGGCCGCATTGCGCCCGATGGTGGCCAGCATTCCATAGTCGCGATAGACAAAGGGCGTGGTTGCGCGATCGGCGCACCGCGCAAGTATATTGCGCGCAGCCATCTTGCCCATCTGCTTTGCAGCCGCGGCTACCCCCGGCACGGGCTGGCCAACCGAGGTGGTGCTGGCAAGATCGCCCACGACGAATACTTCCGGGTGCGCCTGCAGGCTCAGGTCCGCCAGTACGCTGACGCGTCCGGCGCGATCCACCGGCGCATCCAGCATTGCACCCAGTGCAGAGGCCTGCACGCCTGCTGCCCAGAGCACGGTGTGGCTTGCCAGCCTGGAACCATCCTGCAGGCTGACGCCCTGTGCATCGATGCCCGTTGCCCGAGCCCCCGTGTGCACAGTCACGCCGATCTTCTCCAGTTGCACGCGGGCCTTTGCCGACAGCCCTTGCGGGAAGCTGCTGAGTACCCGATCTGATAACTCGACCAGGTGTATCTGGGCCTGCCGCGAATCGATGCGCCGGAATTCCTGTGGCAAGGTGTGACGCGCGATCTCCGCCAGCGTGCCGGCCAGCTCCACTCCCGTGGGACCGCCGCCGATCACCACGAATCGCAACCAGTTGTCACGCTCCACGGTATCGGCCGTGCGTTCGGCAAACTCGAACGCCTGCAATACGCGCCGGCGAATCTCCTGCGCATCGGCCAGCGTCTTGAGGCCCATCGCCTGCGCTGCCCACTCGTCATGCCCGAAGTAACTGTGGGTGGCGCCGCTGGCCACGACCAGGTAGTCGTATGCAAGCTCGGACTGGTCGTCCAGAATCACCCTGCGCTGAGCGGGCAGTATCGCCCGCACGTCGGCCATCAATGTCGTGGTATTGCGCAACTTGCGCAGCAGGAAACGGGTGGGCGCCGCGATGGCGGGAGCCGCGAGTCCCGCGGTTGCGACCTGGTAGAGCAGGGGCTGGAACAAGTGGTGATTGCTTCGATCCACCACCGTCACATCGCATCGGGTTCGCCCCAGGCCGCGCGCACAGGCCAAGCCGCCAAAGCCCGCCCCGATGATCACCACGCGAGCGCCAGTCATGCGCGCCAGTTTAGCCCAAGCCCACCGCAACCATTGGTAGACCGCACCGGGCGCAGGTAGTATCGGCTGCGGACCTACACACTGGGGAACTCAAGATGGCAAAGGCAAAAAGGACCACCTTGCGCAGCGGCGCGGGCAAGAAGCTCTACGCGGTTCGCGACGCGGGCGGCAAGTTCAAGGATATCCAGACGTATGAACGCGCACACGGCGCGGATATTGCAAAGACATCGAAACCTGAGGCTGCAAAGAAGAAAGCAGCCAAGAAGAAATAGTGATCCGTATTGCATTGGCAATGCTGTGCCTGGCAACGGGCACGGCCGCTGCCCAGCAGGCACGCTCCTTCAAGGATGTGGTCTATGCCACGGTCGACGGCAAGCCGCTGGCGCTGGATCTGTACCTCCCGGCCGACGTGCCGCATCCGCTGCTGGTCGTGTACCTGCATGGCGGTGCCTGGAAGGACGGCGACAAGGCGCAGTATCCGGCGTTCCTGGTGGCGCATGGCTTTGCAGTGGCCAGCCTCGAGTTCCGTTCGACGAATGTGGCGCCGTTTCCTGCCAACGTGCATGACATCAAGGCCGGCATCCGCTTCCTGCGCGCCAAGTCCGCGCAGTACGGGTATCGGTCCGAGCGCATTGCGCTGGCCGGGGCTTCATCCGGTGCGCATCTGGCGGCCGAGGTGGGCGTGACCGGTGGCAATGCGCAGCTGGAAGGTACCTTGGGGGATTTCCCCACGCAGTCCTCCCGCGTGCAGGCGATAGTCAGCTACTTCGGTGCCTCGGATCTCACGACCATCCTTTCACAGTCCACGCCCGCTGGACTCAAGGTGCGCGAGCCAGCGCTGGTGCAGTTGCTGGGCGCACTGCCCGACAAGGTGCCGGAGCTGGCGCGCCAGGCCAGCCCGGTGTTCCAGGTGGATTCGGGCGATCCGCCACTCTTGTTGCTGCACGGCGACCAGGACACGCAGATGCCCATTAACCAGTCGCACGAACTGGAGGGGGCCTACCGCAAGCTGGGGCTGGATGTGGAATTCATGGTGGTGCACGGCGTGGGACATGTGGGCGGGCCCTTTTTTGAAGGGGAACCTGTGGAACGCGTCGTGAAATTCCTGCGGCGCACGATCGGGGGCTGATTTCGCGGTACCCTTTGCACCATGAATGAACCGCCCCAAGGCGATTCGGCTCTGGTCGCTGTTGACCGCGCGCTGGGGGAACTGCGACGCGGCCGCGCAGTGGTCGTGTACGCGGCGCCGCAGCGCATCTGGCGCCTGATCGTGCCGCTAGAAACCGCCGCTGCGGCGCTGGTGGAGCACGTATTCAAGCAGGGCCCTGGCGCCAGTCTCGTGGTCACCGGCGAACGCGCGGCGGCACTGCGCGTACCCTGCGAGTCCGATGAAGTGCTGTTGCTGGCCTTGCCCGCCAGTTTCGACGCGATGCGCGTGGTAGAGCTGGGGCACCACTGGGAGGCCGACGGCTGGCGCGCGGCCCTGGGTGGCACAGTGCCCGATGCGGTGTGCGCCGACCCCTTTGGCGTAGCGGCCGTGCGCCTGGCGAAAAGCGCGCAGCTGCTGCCGGCGCTGCTGGTGTCGGGCGTGCAGCAGGGTGCCATGCCGACCAATACCCTGGCCGTGAGCATCAGCGAGATCGACCGCTATGCGCAGCCCACCGAAGAGGATGTGGTGCGTGTCAGCGAGGCGCGCGTGCCACTGCGTGATGCCGGCGAAGCGCAGCTGGTGCTGTTTCGTGACCGGCGTGACGCCAGCGAGCACGTGGCCGTCATCGTGGGCACGCCGGATACTTCCGGAATCGTGCCGGTGCGGGCGCACTCGTCGTGCTTCACCGGTGACCTGCTGGGCAGCCTGCGCTGCGACTGCGGCGAGCAGCTGCAGACGGCGGTGCAGCGCCTGCACGAGGCCGGCGGCGGGGTACTGCTGTATCTTGCGCAGGAGGGGCGCGGCATCGGCCTGGCCAACAAGCTGCGCGCCTATCAACTGCAGGATGCGGGCCTTGATACCGTGGATGCCGACCGGCACCTGGGATTCAGCGCCGATGAGCGCAGCTACGCCATCGCCGCGGCCATGCTGCGCCAGCTGGGCATCACGCACATCAGGCTGCTGACCAACTCGCCGCACAAGGTGCGCGAGCTGCGGGCCCGTGGCATCGACGTGCATGCCATCGAAACCCTGCCGACCACGCCCAACGTGCACAACGAGCGCTATATCAGAACCAAGCGCGATCGCGTCGGGCACTTGATCCCCAAGCCCTGAGGTTTCCCTAGACCTGGCCGGCGCGCTCCAGCTCGTCGGTCAGCTGCAGCCACTCGGTTTCCACCGCCTCGGTCTCCTGGGCAATGCGCGCGCGCTGCACGGTCAGTTCCTGCAGTTGCCTGGCCAGGCCCGGCGTGTACGTTGCCGGCGCGGCAAGCTCTGCATCCAGTCGCTTGGCCTCGACCGACAGTTCCGCCAGGCGCTTGTCGCAGCGCGCCAGCCGCGATCGCAGCGGTGCGGTTGCCTGGCGTTGCCCGGCGGTGTCGCGACGTCGCTGCTGCGCATCAGCCTTGGACGCGCTGGGCACGGCTGCGGATTTCGTGGCGGCAGGTTTTGCAGCCGGCGCCGGGGCCGGTGTATCACCACTGATCAGCCAGCGCGCGTAGTCATCCAGGTCGCCATCAAAGTCGCGCACCCGTCCGTCGCTGACCAGCAGAAACCGGTCGCTGACGGTGGTTAGCAGGTGACGGTCGTGCGACACCAGCACCACCGCTCCGGTGTATTCCTGCAGGGCCATGGCCAGGGCCTGGCGCATTTCCAGGTCCAGGTGGTTGGTGGGCTCGTCCAGCAGCAGCAGGTTGGGACGCGTGTAGGCAACCAGTGCCAGCGCCAGGCGTGCCTTTTCACCCCCTGAAAATGGCGCGATGCGCTCGAACACCCGATTGCCGCGAAAGCCGTAGCCGGCCAGGTAGTCGCGCTGCTCCTGTTCACTGGGGCGCTGGCCCAGCGACTGCGCCATGCGTTGCACGTGCAGCAGCGCGGAGGCGTCCGGGTCCAGCTGTTCGAGCTGGTGCTGCGCGAAGTAGCCCGTGGCCAGGTCGCGCGCGTCATCACGCGTGCCGCCGCGTGAATCCAACACACCGGCCAGCAGTTTCACCAGCGTGGACTTGCCCGCGCCATTGCGGCCCAGCAGGGCAATGCGGTCCCCCGGATACACCGTCAGGCTGACGTTGGTCAGCAGGATGCGCTCGCCATAACCGGCCGACTGCTCGCGGATGGCCAGCAACGGGCGCGGCAGTTTGGTCGGTTCGGCAAAACTGAATTCGAACGGCGAGTCCACGTGCGCCGGCGCGATGCGTTCCATGCGCTCCAGCGCCTTGAGGCGACTTTGTGCCTGGCGTGCCTTGGAAGCCGAGGCGCGAAAGCGCTCGACGAAGGAATGCATGTGCGCGATCTCGCGCTGCTGCTTGGCATACAGCGCCGACTGCTGTGCCAGCTGCGCGGCGCGCGCCATTTCGAAATCGGAATAGTTGCCGCGGTACAGCTGGGCACGCTCATGCTCGATGTTGACAATGCGATTGACCACGCGGTCCAGGAATTCGCGATCGTGGGCGATGAGCAGCAGCGTGCCCGGATAATCCTTCAACCAGCCCTCCAGCCACAGGATGGCGTCCAGGTCCAGGTGGTTGGTGGGTTCGTCCAGCAGCAGCAGGTCGGAGCGGCACATCAGCGCGCGCGCCACGTTGAGGCGCACACGCCAGCCGCCGGAAAAATCACGCACCGGGCGTTCTTCGTCGGCTGAGGAGAAGCCAAGCCCGTGCATCAGCTGCGCCGCGCGTGCGCTGGCGTCGTAGCCACCGCTGGCGGCGTACTCGGTGTACAGCGTGGCCAGGCGCGTGCCATCGTGGTCGTGATCCGCCTCGGCCGCCGTGATGCGATCCTGCAAGCTGCGCAGCGCGGCATCCCCGTCGAGCACGAACTGCAGCGCGGGCTGCTCGGTGGCGTCCAGCTCCTGCGCGACGTGCGCGACCTCGAGGTTCACCGGCATCTCGAAATGCCCGGCATCCGGTTGCAGGTGTCCCTGCACCAGCGCCATCAGGCTGGATTTGCCACTGCCATTCTCGCCCGTGATGCCCACCTTTTCGCCCCGGAATAGGCTGAAGCTGGCCTCGGCGAACAGGATCCGCGGTCCGCGGCGCAGGGTGACGGCATCGAACTTGATCATGGGGCCGCGAAGCGTAGGCAAGCCATGCGCCAAGGGCAAGCGGTGGGTAGAATTCGCCGCATGAAGAACCCAATGAACCCAAGGCGCGGCATGCTGGCGCTGTTTGCTTCCTGCGCCCTGCTGCTGAGCCTGCCCGCCGCTGCGCAAATCGTTGCCGTGGATGGCTGGGCACGCGCCACGGTGCCCGGGGCCAAGGTGGGCGTCGGCTATGTCACGCTGCGCAATACCGGCACCGAAACGCGCAGCCTGCTGCGCCTTACCACGCCGGTCTGCGATGAGCTGTCATTGCACCTGAGCACCGTGGATGCCAATGGCGTGGCGCACATGTGGCCCCTGGCAAAGCTCGAACTCAAGCCTGGCGAACAGGTGCGATTCGAGCCCAATGGCAAGCACATGATGTTTTCGGGCCTGACCAGCCCGCTGGTCGCGGGCAAGACCGTCGCCGTAACCTTTGAATTCGAGGACGAGCAGCCGCTAACCGTGCAGCTGCAGATCCGGCCGCTGGTGCCGGACGTGCCGGACATGCCCATGGACCATTCGGCCATGGACCACTCAAAACACTAGCGACTAGTGGAAGATTGGGTCGAGCTTCTTGAGCGCTTCGCCCTGGTCGATCTCGCCCGTGCGCTGCAGCTCTTCCTGCGAGAAGGTGCGATAAGGCGTGACCGGTGACTTGCAGCCGTTCTTGGGGCTGGGCTGGATGCGCGTGCCGGTGACGTGCTCGCAGGTCACCGCAGCCTTGGGCTTGGCGTCGGGTTTGGCCTCCGCCTTGTCGGTGGTCGGCTTGTCGGTGGTCGGCTTGGGGGAGTCGCCATCAGCGGCCAGCAGGGTCGCCGGCGCCAGTAGCCCCGCGACCGCAAGAGACAGCAGCAGGTTTCGTAGTCTCATGGCAGCCATTATACGCCTGTCGGCGCGCGTCAGCCCCCCGAGCGTTTGGCATCGAAACCCTGATTTTGCAGCTCCGCGACCACCCGGTCCCGGTGATCCCCCTGGATCTCGATGCGATCCCCCCGTACGGCGCCCCCGGCGCCGCAGCTGCGCTTGAGCCTGCCGGCAAGTTCCTCCAGCGCGGCCGCCGCCAGTGGCAGCCCGGTAATGACGGTCACGCCCTTGCCGCCGCGGCCGGCCACTTCGCGGCCCACGCGGATCTTCGGCGGACCCAGGTTCGCCGGTCGTGCCACGGGCACCTTCACCGGCTTGTCCATTACCACGCCGCGAAAGGTGTGGCGCGCTTTCATGCTGCGGCCTTCATATAGAATGATTTTACAAGAATTCAAAAGGGGACAGTCATGCCAGCTGCAGCCGGCTTGCTCGACCGGCAACGCATCATCGCGCTGCCAGGGTTCAATCGCTGGTTGATTCCGCCGGCGGCGCTGGCCATCCACCTTTGCATAGGCATGGCCTATGGCTTCTCGGTGTTCTGGTTGCCGCTGTCGCATGCCATCGGCATCGACAAGGCAGCGCCGGGGGACTGGTCGGTGGCCACGCTGGGATGGACCTACACCTTGTTCTTCGTGATGCTGGGTTCGTCCGCGGCGCTGTTTGGCCACTGGCTGGAGACAGCCGGTCCGCGCAAGGCAGGCGTGGTCGCGGCACTGGCCTGGTCGGGTGGCTTGCTGCTGGGCGCGCTGGGGGTGCACCTGCATCTGTTGTGGTTGTTGTGGCTGGGCTGCGGCGTGATCGGCGGCTTTGGCTTGGGCCTGGGCTACATCTCCCCGGTGTCGACGCTGGTCAAGTGGTTTCCCGACCGGCGCGGCATGGCCACGGGCATGGCCATCATGGGATTTGGCGGCGGCGCGATGATCGGCGCGCCGCTTGCCGACCTGCTGATGAAACACTTCGCGTCATCCACTTCCGTGGGCGTCGCGCCCACGCTGGTGGTGATGGCCTGCCTGTATCTGGTGGCGATGTTGTGCGGCGCCTTCGGCTATCGCGTGCCACCCGCGGGCTGGCAACCGGCAGGCTGGACGCCACCGCCGGTCACGGCGGCCAGGCTCAAGACCACGCGCCACGTGAACGTGGACAAGGTGCTGGGCGTGCCGCAGTTCTGGCTGTTGTGGGCCGTGCTGTGCCTCAATGTCAGCGCGGGCATTGGCGTGGTGGGCATGGCATCGCCGATGCTGCAGGAGGTGTTCGGCGGCCGCCTGCTGGGTGGCACGCAGCGACTGGCAGAACTGGCGCCGGACGCGCGCGCGCAGGTGGCGACGATTGCGGCGGCATTCGCCGGGCTGCTGTCGCTGTTCAACATCATCGGTCGCATTGCCTGGGCTTCGTTTTCCGACGTGATCGGGCGCAAGGCGACGTACACGGTGTTCTTCCTGCTGGGCATCGTGCTGTACGCGTCTGCGCCAACGGCCGGAGCCGCCGGATCCGTGGCGCTGTTCGTGGCTATTTTCTGCGTGATCCTGACCATGTACGGCGGTGGCTTTGCGACCATCCCAGCCTATCTTGCCGACCTGTTCGGCACGCAGCACGTGGGTGCCATCCACGGTCGATTGCTGACCGCATGGTCGGTGGCCGGCATACTCGGGCCAGTGGCGGTGAACTACATTCGCCAGTTCCAGCTCCAGCACGGCGTGCCGCCGTACCAGGCCTACAACACCACGCTGTACATTCTGGCGGCGCTATTGCTGGGCGGGTTGATCTGCAACCTGCTGGTGCGGCCGGTGGCCGACCGGCATTTCATGTCCGATGACCAGCTGGCCGCCGAGCGGCGCAAGGCGCATGAAGTGGCTGCGGCGACCGGGTCCGGCACCGCGGGGGTGGCTACGGCGCCAACGGCTGTGTGGTGGGTGGCCCTGGCCTGGCTGGGTGTGGGCATGCCGCTGGCCTGGGGCATCTGGACAACGCTGACCAAGGCGCTGCCGCTGTTCGGTATCAGGTGAGCGCGGCGCTGCGCCGCATCACACCAGTTTCTGGATCTTCTGCTTGCGCCAGTACAGGCGGTAGAACGTCGACTGGAACAGCAGCATGGCTAAAAACGTGATCGGATAGGCCGCCCACACGCCATTGATGCCAATGCGCCGACTCAGGAAATAGGCTGTGGGCACTTCCACCAGCACGATGGCGCTGATCGACAGCAGCGTGGGGATCATGACTGTGCCGCTGGAGCGCATCACCCCGGAAGTCACGGCCGACGCGCCGAAAATCAGCGTGCTCCACAGCACGATGTGCAGCATCTGCATCGCGATCTCGGTGGTGTGCACGTCCTTGGTGAACAGGCCGATGATCGAGCGGGCGAACAGGTAGCCCAGCAGTACCAACGTCCCGGTAACCGCGAAATTGATCATGATGCCGGCGCGGGTGATGGAGCCGAGCTTTTCCGTGTGCCCGGCGCCAATGGCCTGTGCGCCCAGTATGGACGCCGCGATGGCGATGGACATGGCCGGAAACTGCGCATAACCCAGTACCTGGTTGCCGACGCCGTAGGCGGCAGTGGCGCGCGAACCGAAGCCATTGACCATGGACAGCAGCGCCACCTCGGCCAGCGACATGATCACCATCTGCATGGCGGTGGGAATGCCGATGCGCAGCACTGACTTGAGGATGCCGGCGTCGATGCGGAAATGGCGCGCGAACTCCGCGCTGGGCGCCAGCACGTGGCCCTTGCGATGCATGTAGAAGCCCAGCCACAGCAGCGTGAGCGAGAAGGCGATGACCGCGCCAATCGCGGCGCTGGTGACGCCGAATTGTGGCAGCCCGAACCAGCCCTTGATGAGCATCGGGGTGACGATCAGGCCCACAATGGTCGACACGATCAATGCATACAGTGGCGTGACCGTGTCACCCACGCCGCGCATGATCGACGTCAGCAGCATGAAGGCGAAGAAGCCGGGCATGGCGTAGAGCATCACGCGCGAATAGGCCGTGGCCTCGTGCAGGATGTCCGGCGGCGTGGCGAGCTTGCCCAGCAACAGGTGCGCGAACGTCCCGCCGAACAGTGCCACGGCCAGCCCGCCCAGCACGCCCACGGTCAGCGTGGTGCCGGCAATGGCGCGCACCCGTTCGGGTTGCTTTGCGCCCCAGGCCTGGCCGATCAGCACGGAGGCACCGGACCCCAGGCCCATCACGAACGAAATGAGGAACAGCATCACCGGAAAGAACGCCGAGGCCGCGGCCAGGGCCTGCACGCCGATCATCTGCCCCAGGAAGATATTGTTGAGCGTGCCAGACAGGGACTGCAGGATGTTGGCCATCATCATCGGCACAAGGAACATGAGGAATGTCTTCCACATGGGCTGTTGCATATTTATTGCCGGTCGCATGCTCTGGGGGCTCCTTTTGCGCGGTATGATGCCAGTTCTACTTGCCGATGTGGCCCAAGAATCGGGCCCGAAAAACCATGCACCAAGCCGCGGTCCTCCTCGGCCTGATCTTTCTGAACGGATTGTTTGCGTCGGCGGAGCTGGCGCTGGTGCAGGCGCGCAAGCCGCGCCTGAAGGCGCTTGCCGACAAGGGCAATCCCGGGGCGCGCGCGGCGCTCAAATTGCTGGAACATCCGACGCGGCTGCTGTCGTCGGCGCAGTTCGGCATCACCCTGGTCAGCGTGCTTACCGGCGTCTACAGCGGCGCGGCATTTTCCGATGGGGTCGCGCACTGGATCGCGCAGTTTGCGCTGCTGGCCCCGTACGCCCGCGAACTGGCGTACGGCGCAATCGTCGTGGTGATGACGTACGTGTCGCTGGTGCTGGGCGAGCTGGTGCCCAAGCGCATGGCCATGGCGCACGCCGATCGCTGGGCTACGCTGGTGGCAATACCGGTGCAGGTCATCGCGATCGTCGGCGCGCCGGTGGTGTGGCTGCTGCAGAAATCCACGGACGCATTGCTGCGGCTGTTGCCCACCGCGGGCAGCGCCCAGACTTCCGTGACCGATGATGACGTGCGCGCCCTGGCGGCCGAGGGCCTGCAGACCGGCGCATTGCATCGGCACGAGGCCGAGATGATCGATTCGGTGCTACGCCTTGCCGATCGCAACATCGATGCGATCATGGTGCCGCGTGGCGACATCCTGTGGCTGGACGTCGATGAACCGGTGACCACTTTGTGGGACGAGGCCAGGCGCAGCGGGCATGCGCGGTTCCTGCTGTGTCGCGGTGAACTGGAGCAGCTGATCGGGGTGATCTCGCTGGCCAACCTGGGTGAGGCAGTGCGCCGTGGGCGCATCGATCCGGACGCCGATGTGCAGGCGCCACTGCACGTACCCGAGACCATCTCGATATTCAAGCTGCTGGAAACCTTCCGTCGTTCCAGCGTGCACCTGGGCGTCGTGACCAACGAGTACGGCGGCATCGAAGGGCTGGTGACGCCTGCGGATATCCTCAAGGCCATTGCCGGGGACTTGCCGGACCTGGGCACGCGTGATTCCGCCAGCGTGGTGACGCGCGATGACGGCAGCTGGCTGATCGATGGTCACCTGCCCATCCACGAGGCTGAACGCGCACTGGGACGGCGTGACCTGGCGCGCGGCGACAACTACAACACCATGGCCGGGTTCGTGCTGTGGCACCTGGGCCGCTTGCCGGTGGCCGGTGAGCAATTGGCGTGGCGCGACCTGAGCATCGAGGTCGTGGACATGGACGGCCTGGTGATCGACAAGCTGCTGGTCACGCCGCGCAGCGCGCAGGGCCTACGCGCGGGCGTGCGGGGCGCCGGACCTAGCGAGCGAGGCCACTGATCGACACGGCCTTGACCAGCACCCACACCGGGGTGCCGACGGTCAGCCCCAGCTCGCGAGTTGCCGCGCCGGTAACCCGCGATAGCAGCGTGACGTCGGCGCACTGCACTTCGACCAGGTCATTGCCGCCGCTGGACACGATGCTGCGCACGCTGCCGCGCAGGTGATTGCGCACGGACAGTCCCTGCGGTTCGCCCAGCGCCAGGATCAGGTCGCGCGCCAGCAACTGCACGCGCAGGCCCTGGCCAATGGCCAGCGCGCCGGCTGGCACGCGCAGCAGGTCCTGGCCAATGCTGACATCGGCAAGCCCGCTGCCCGCATCAATGGCCGTGACCTTGCCGTCGATCACCGCGCCCATGGCATCGGGACCGACGATGGCCTGCAACGCAGCTGAGCGGCTGACTGTGCCCAGGTCGCCACTGGCGGTGACGCGACCGCCATCCATCACCACCAGATGCGTCGCCAGGCGCAATACCTCGTCGAACTGATGGCTGACATAGACCATGGGGATGGCAAAGTGGTCACGCAGCCGTTCCAGATACGGCAGCACTTCCTCGCGGCGCGCCGCGTCCAGTGAGGACAGGGGCTCATCCAGCAGCAGCAGGCGCGGCTGTGACAACAGCGCGCGGCCTAAGGCCACCCGCTGCTTCTCGCCGCCGGAAAGGCCGCCGGGCCGGCGCGACAGCAAGGGCGCCAGTCCCAGCAGTGCCACCACATCGTCGAACAGGCCAGGGGTTACGCTGCCCACGCGTCGCGCGCCGTACGCCAGGTTGCCCAGCACCGAGTAATGGGGGAACAGCCGCGCCTCCTGGAACACGTAGCCCACGCGGCGCTGCTCGGCGCGGCGGCGCAGGTTCTTTGCGGTATCGAGCCAGCAGTCCTCATCAAGGCACACCCTGCCGGTGCCGTCGGCCGTGAGACCGGCGATGACGTTGATCAGCGAGGTCTTGCCGCATCCGGAGCGGCCGAACAGCGCCGTGACGCCGGGAACCGGCGCGTCAAACCTTGCATCCAGCGTGAACGCGCCGCGCTGCAGCCGGACCGCTACGTTGAGCATCAGCGGCCCAGCCAGCGACGCATGCCGCGCGCCAGCAACTCGGCCACCAGCAACCCGCCCAGGCCCAGGGCGAATGACAGCACGGCCAGTCGCGCTGCCGTGGCATTGCCATCCGGGGATTGCAGCGCCGTGTACAGCGCCAGTGGCAGCGTGCGCGTTTCCCCCGGGATGTTGGACACGAACGTGATCACCGCGCCGAACTCGCCCAGGCCTGCGGCAAACGCGGTCACCACCCCGGCCAGCACGCCGGGCAACATCAGTGGCAGCGTGATGGTCAGGAAGCGATCCCAGGGCCCGGCCCCCAGGGTGCGCGCCGCGTCTTCCAGTCCGCGATCCACGTTCTCCAGCGCGATGCGCATGGCGCGCACCATCAGTGGGAACGACATCACCGCGGTGGCGATGGCCGCGCCCAGCGTGGTAAATACCAGCTGCACGCCAAAGTGCCGCTCCAGCAATCCGCCGATCGGACCGCGCGTGCCCAGCAGCAGCAGCAACAGGTAACCCACCACCACTGGCGGCAATACCAGTGGCAGGTGCACCACGGCGTCGAACAGGGTGCGTCCAGGAAAGCGCCGCCGCGTCAGCAGCCACGCGATGCACAGCGCAGGAACCAGGCTCATGGCCACGCTGCGGCTGGCCACTGCGAGGCTCAACTTGAGCGCCGAGAGCTCCGCTTCACCCAGGTTCATGAAAGTGGCCAATGTGCCCATTGCTGCATAATAGGCGGATATGAGCAATCGCCCCATCGTCACCATCCAGTCCCACATCCTGCAGCAACAGGCGCGTTTCCCTGAAGCCACCGGCGACCTGTCCTGGGTGCTGTCGGCCATCTCGATATCGGCCAAGATGATCGCCGCGCAGGTGCGTCGCGCCCGCCTCGAGGACGTGCTGGGCAACGCCGGCGAACACAACGTGCAAGGTGAGCAGCAGCAGAAGCTGGACGTCATCGCCAATGACATCCTGATGCGCAATCTCGGCGGCCGCGAGGGCGTGGCCGTGGTGGCGTCGGAGGAGAACGAGGAGCCGGTGATCCTGCGCTCCGAGAACGATGGCAGCACGCGCTACTGCGTGATGTTCGATCCGCTGGACGGCTCGTCGAACCTGGACATCTGCGGCTCGGTGGGCACGATATTCAGCATCCTGCGCAAGGATCGCCGCTCGTCGAAGATCGAGGATTCGCTGCTGCAGGCCGGCAACCGCCAGGTGGCCGCCGGCTACGTGATGTACGGTTCCTCCACAGTGCTGGTGCTGACACTGGGCACCGGCGTGGACATGTTCGTCCTGGATCCGGCCATCGGCGCGTTCGTGCGCGTGAGCGAGGGCCTCAGGATCCCGCCGCGCAACAAGTGCTACTCGCTCAACGAGGGCAATCGCCTGTCGCTGCCGGAGGGTTACCAGCGCTACCTGCACTGGGCGCAGGAGAACGGCTACTCGAGCCGCTACGTGGGTGCGATGGTCGCCGACGTGCACCGGATCCTGTTGCAGGGCGGCGTGTTCCTGTATCCGCCCACCCGCAAGGCACCCAAGGGCAAGCTGCGGCTGATGTACGAGGCCAATCCCATGGCCATGCTGGTGGAGCAGGCCGGCGGCAAGGCCCTGGCAGGCCCTGGCCAGCGAATCATGGACGTACAGCCCACGGAAATTCACCAGCGCACCTGCGTGATCCTGGGCGGTACCGACGAAGTCGATCTGGTCACCGTCCATATCTAGTTAAATCAAATAGTTGCAACTTCGATGCCAGTGGCGGCAGTCGTCCTGAAGGAGTATCTTAGTGAGATCGATTCTCATTAAGGATCTGCGTGACGCTTCGCAACGCCGTGGTCGACCCAACCCCTGGCTCCCTTAAGGGGTCGCAGCCTGTGTCCTTGTCGCGGCTGCATATTGGTGCGCGCGGCACGGTGCACAGCGTCATTGAAGATGGGGCGACCCTGGGCGAGAACACCGGCGCAACCATCGTCATGCGACTGATCGAGATCGGCTTCGTGCCGGGCGAGCCATTCGAGATCATTGCCGAGTCGCGCCCGGGTGGTGACCCCATCGCAGTGCGCATCGGTGGCAGCTGCTTTGCGCTGCGCCGGCGTGAGGCCGCGGCGGTCATGGTGACCACTGCATGAACGCGGTGCTCAAGGAAGTGGCGCGCCCGCAGATGCTGCGGATCGCACTGGTGGGTGTGCCCAACTGCGGCAAGACCGCGCTGTTCAATCGACTCACGGGCAGCCACCAGCATGTCGCCAACTATCCGGGCGTCACCGTTGAGCGCAAGGAAGGCATCTGCCACGACCCGGTGCGCTCGCGGACCTACCGCGTGCTGGACCTGCCTGGCACCTACAGCCTCGCGGCCGCAACGCTGGACGAGGCCATCACGCGCGATGTGGTGATCGGCAGGTTAAATGGCGAGGAGGCCCCGGATCTCATCGTCAATGTGGTCGATGCCACCAACCTGCGCCTGGGCCTGCGCCTGACCCTGGAGCTCAAGCGCCTGGGTTATCCCATGATCGTCGCGCTGAACTTGAGTGACATTGCCCGCAAGCGCGGCATGAACGTGGATACCGCGCGGCTTGCCGCCGTGCTGGGCTGCCCGGTGGTCGAGACCGTCGCGGTGCAGACCGGCGGCGAGCGCGATCTGCTGGCTTCACTGATGCAGGTGGTGCGCGGCGATGCCAGCCAGTTTCGCGGCTGGAGCCCGCCACGGCGCGAGACCATCGAGGAGACGCAGCTTGAAGTGCGGCGCATCCTCACCTTACTCGGCTATCGCGAGCCGTTGCGGGCCCGCGCACTGGCGCGCATCGATTCGATAGTCATGCACCCGGTGGCAGGGCCGGTGCTGCTGGCGGTGCTGCTGTTCCTGGTGTTCCAGGCCGTGTTCAGCTGGGCAGCCGTGCCCATGGGCCTGATCAAGTCCGGCGTGGGCGCCGTGGGCACGTTGCTGTCCGGCCTCCCCGCCGGACCGCTACGCAGCCTGCTGGTCGACGGCGTGCTGGCCGGCATCGGCAGCGTGCTGGTGTTCCTGCCGCAGATCCTGATCCTGTTCTTCTTCATCCTGCTGCTGGAGGACAGCGGCTACCTGCCGCGCGCCGCCTTCCTGCTGGACCGGCTGATGGGCCGCGTCGGACTGTCGGGACGGGCCTTCATCCCGTTGCTGTCGTCATTTGCCTGCGCCATTCCCGGGATCATGGCCGCACGCACGATTCCCAACACCCGCGACCGCATGGCCACGATCCTGCTGGCGCCGCTGATGACCTGTTCGGCGCGGCTGCCGGTGTATGCACTGATCATCGGCGCGTTCATCCCGGTGCACGGCGTGGGCATCTTCAACCTGCAGGGGCTGGTGCTGTTTGGCTTGTACATGGCCGGCATCGTCGGCGCCGTGCTGGTGGCCCTGGTGATGAAACGCGTCACCCTGAAGTCCAGCTACCACCCGCTGATGATGGAGCTGCCCGAATACCGCTGGCCCAATGTGCGCAACCTGGTGATGGGCCTGTGGGAGCGCACCAAGATATTCCTGACGCGCGTCGGCACGATCATCCTGTCCCTGATGATCGTGCTGTGGTTCCTCAGTTCGTTTCCCGGAGCACCCCCGGGGGCCACAGGACCTGCCATCCAGTACAGCTTCGCCGGCATGATCGGCCATGCGCTGCATGCGGTCTTCGCGCCCATCGGCTTTAACTGGCAGATCTCCCTGGCGCTGGTGCCAGGACTTGCCGCGCGCGAGGTCGCCGTCAGCGCACTGGGCACGGTATATGCGCTGTCATCCACGGCCCAGAACACGGATGCGGCCTTGAGCCCCATCATTGCCGCCGGCTGGAGCCTGCCCACGGCGCTGTCCCTGCTGGCCTGGTATGTGTTCGCGCCGCAGTGCCTGTCGACGCTGGCCACGGTCAAGCGCGAAACCAATTCCTGGCGCTATCCGCTGATCATGGCCACTTACCTGTTTGCCATGGCCTACGTGGCGTCGTTGCTCACCTATCGCATCGCGCTGGCGCTGGCATGAACCACGCCCTGCAGACCGTCATCGTCGCGCTGCTGGTGGCCGCCGCCATGGTGTTTGCAGCCTGGCGCCTGGCAAGTGCCGCCCTGCGCCTGCGCGCCATCGAAGCGCTGTTGCGCCTGCTGCCGGCAAGCGCGAAGTCGCGGGGTGCCGGATGGCTGCAGGGGCTGGCGGCCAGGCAGCGCACGGCCACCGGCTGCGCTGCCTGTGAAAGCAATGCTGCCAACCGCAAGGGCATCCCGCCGCGCTAAAGAAAAAGGGGCGATCTGTTTCCAGATCGCCCCTTGGGTGACAAACCCTATCAGGTCAGATCAGTACTTGGCAGTGATGCCAATGAACAGCTGCCGACCCAGGCCGTCGTAGGCCTCCGGGTAGTTGGGCGAACCGCCAGAGGCGATCTCGGTGTTGATGATCGGCGGATCCTTGTCGAACACGTTGTTGATGCCGCCATGGATCTGCACGTTCTTGCTGATATCCCAGCTGCCCGAGAGGTCCAGGTAGCTGCCGGACGGCAGCTGCGCTCCGAACTCGGCAATGATGGGAACGCCATGCGAACTGTACTTGCTGCCCAACAGGAGCGGATTCGAGTCGTTGTTGTCCAGCTTGGTGCCACTGAAGTAGCGCCAGGTCGCCGCCAAGGTCACGTTGCGAGGCATGACCCATGACGCGCGCATGCTGTGCCTCCAGTCCGGGTTTACCGTCTGGCAGGTTGGCCCGTACAGGCCGGCGCAGTCATAGGTGCCGGCACCCGGGATCGGGGTAGAGGTCGACTTGAGCAGATAAGCGCCATTGAGGTTGAAGTGCAGGGAACCCATGTCGCCCACATCCATGTGGTATCCCAGCTGCAGGTCGATGCCGCTTAAGGTTGCCGCACCGATGTTGACATTGGTCTGCACGATGTAGCCGCCATTTGCAAGGGTATTGCCATTCAAACCGCCATTAATCGGCTGCCGTACTATCTGGGTGCAGTAGAAGGTGTCACCTGCCAGGCAGTTGTTCATGATCACCTGCGCCGGCAATGCCCCGACGGTGTTCTTCAGGTCGATGTAGTAGTAGTCGACACTACCGGTGAACCCGTTGAGCATGTCATGCGGCGTCCACGTCAGCCCGACGGTGTACGTGTCGGCCTGTTCCGGTTCCAGGTTCGGGTTGCCGCCCTGCAGCTGCGACAGCTGTCAGGCAGTGCCTTGCGGAATGGTATTGGTCGTGCCGCCATTGCCGTACTGTGCGGCCGTCACGCCCTGCAGTTGGCACTGGGCCAGCGATGGCCGATGCCGGAACGATGTTGTTGTTCGCGTCGCGAGTACGGGCGCACGGATCGTCACCGAACTGGATCAGACCCACCAGCTTGCGGGTTGAACAACTCGATGATGGCCGGCGCGCGTATCGCACGGTTATACGAGCCGCGGAACCGCAGATCCTGAATCGGAGCGTACTGCACCTCGAACTTGTAGGTGTCGATACCGCCGGCGGTGGTGTAGTCCGAGTAGCGGTAGCCGGCGTCGGCCACCAGGTCATAGACGCCAGGCTTGTCCTGGACAATCGGGACGCGCACTTCGCCGAACCACTCCTGCACCGAATAGCCGCTGTCGATGGGAACCGGAGCCGCAGCCGAACCCGGACAGCAAGCCGCTCTGTTCGGCCGAATCTGGGTGGAAAGTCACGTGCTCACCGCGATATTCGTAGCCTACGTTCAGGCCGATGCCGTCGTGGGCCATCGGGATGCGGATGCCGTAGACCCCGAGGTCGCCGGTGACATCCGCATGGATCGTCTTGAGGGAGGTCGTGCCGGCTGCCGTGCCGGTGATGTCCATGTAATCGACGGCTGCCTGCGTAACGCCGCCATCCTCGAAGATGTCGTACGGCACGCAGGTCCCACCAACGATGCACACCGGGTTGGCGGCCGTGCCGGTGACCTGTAGTGCATTGGTGATCTTCGAGAAGTCCATGTACTTGTTGTTGGACGTGAAGAAGGTGGTGTAGTAGTACTGCCCATAGGCGTCGTAGTTCCAGCCTTCGGCGATGTCGCCCTTGGCGCCCAGCACCATCCGGTAGTTGGTGTGCTCGAAGTCGGATGAACGACCACCGCCTTCCACGTTGCGCCGACCAATCAGGACGCTGGCGCTTGCCGAACCCGGCACCGCCGTGTCCTGCGGCAATCTCCGCCGGCGTGCACATCAGATTGCGCTCCTGTGTGCTCAGCAGCGGATTGCTGCAGTTGATCAGGTAGTTGCCGTCCGCGGTCAGCGGATTGGACTGGATGAACAATGCGGCCGGGGCGATCGCCTGGTGCGTGTTGTCATTCATGAAGTTGAATTCGATGTACGGCTTGAAGTGGTCATCCACGTCCACATGTGCCATGAAGCCGGCGTTGTAGCGCACGTCGTCACGCTGCATGTAGATGTAAGGCTGCGAATTGAATATGGCCGCTGGCGTGGTGCCCGGCGTGCCGTAGTCCACGAACTGGTTGCCGAGAACCGAATAGTCATTGGCATTGGGGTTGAGGGTCGCGTTTTGCGGCCGGAACAGGTTGGAGTTTGCAGACCCGCCGCAGTGGACATCGGCATACGATGGCGTGGTGATGTTCAGCTGGCAGCCACCGAAGTCACGCTGGGAGCTGGCCACCGGGTTCATCTTCGAGTAGCCGAAATACGCCGTCACGTTGCCCATGCCGTCGGCGATGTTGGAGCCCATGGTGACGGTGACGTTGGCGGTCTGGCCGTCGACGGAGGTGCCGGTCAGCGGGGTCAGGCCCGTTGGCCGCCATATGCTCTGCCACAAAAGCATTGTGGTTGTCGTGCAAATTCTCGCCAACCTGGGCATCGAGCTGGATGCCCTCGAAGTTCTTCTTCATGATGAAGTTCACGACACCGGCGATGGCATCCGAACCGTAGACGGCCGAAGCACCGCCGGTCACCACGTCGATGCGCTCCACCAGCGCACTTGGGATTTGGTCAAGGTCGGGAGCCGGCGACTGGATGGCCGTGTTGGGCGAACCTGCGCCCAGGCGACGACCGTCAATCAGCACCAGCGTGCGGTTGGGCCCGAGGCCACGCAGGTCGGCAGTGGACACACCACCGGCGGTGGTCAGGCCGCTGGTGCGGTTGCCCAGGTCCTGTCCCAGCGAGTTGAATGCCATCTGCGGCAGCTGGTTGAGCATGTCGGTGATGTCGGTGCGACCACCCAGCTTGATCTCTTCCGCGGTGACCGCGACCACCGGGCTGGTGCTGGTCAGATTTGGTGCAGCAATGCGTGAACCGGTGACAACGACGGCTTCGAGCTCGCCGGTTTGTTCGGCCGAAAGGACCGTGCCCGCAATGCCCATGGACATTGCCGATACTGCTGCCAACATCAGTGAACGCCGCACCGCAGCGTTGACGCGCGTGTGGGCAATTGAACTGCTATTTACATTCATGATTATCGAATCTCCCTGTTCCCCTGCGGGAAGGTTGAATTTGAGCGCGCGGCCCGGTGGGCAACGCATTGCAACGGATCATATGCGTGTTATTTGTCGGAAGAAAGGAATTGTGGTGTAAGCGCAACACTGATGTTCATGTCGGAATGGGTCCATACCTTTGAATTTTGAGGCGCAACAAAGCCCCGCCTACCAAAAGCACTGCGAAAACCGTGCCAAGAAATCAGGGTTTCTCTGGGCACTCATTTGTAGGGTTCACGCAACAACTGTGCGTGAGGAGCACCACGATGATCGATGAGTGCACAAAAAAGGCGCAGATGCGCTAGCGCCATCCGGGCCCTGATCAACGCGCGCTGAAAGGGGTCAAATCCGCGTGCTGTTGCACTGCGGCTACAGCCAGGGCCTTACCGGTTGCCGAAGGCCGGATGCACCAGTCGATCCCCCACGGCGATGCCGCGCCGCGCTGATTCACCCGCCAGTATCTCCAGCACCGCTGCGACGTTTCCGGGCGAGGTAATCAGCGCAGTGGACAGGGGGGTGGTGCTGCGCGCGATGCCCAGGATCCGCCCGGATTCGTCGGCGAACACCATGTCCAGGGGCACGTAGGTATTCTTCATCCACATGGTCATGGGCCGCGGCGAGTCGAGCAGGAACAGCATGCCCTGGTCCGGCGCCAGCTGGCGCACCCACATCAGGCCCTGCTCATGCTGGGCCGGCGTGGTGGCGATCCATATATGAAAGAGGTCGCGCCCTGCGGCGCGCTGGATGGTCAGGCTGTCGCGTGGAAAATCCTTGAGCTGTGCCGGCGCGCCATCGTCGGCAGCGCCCGCGCCCGCAGTGCCAGCCCAACAGCAGCAGCGCCAGCAGCAACCCCTTCATGGTTCTTCCCCGGAATTGATCTGACTGGTGAATTCAAAGGTCGATACCAGCACGCGCTGGGTGCCGGCCAGGTCCGACGCCGGTCCGGTGCAGTAGCCGCGCGCATGCACGCGCTGGCGGCCTGCGCCATCGGCCAGCAGCGGCGTCACTTCAAACTGTTCCACGGCGCACTTGTCGTCACCACGGGTGGCAAACAGCCGCTGCTGGCCTTCCACGATGACGGTCAGGTTGGTGGGCAGCACCTGCGCGGCACCCGGCGCGGTGTCCTTGAGGGCAATCCCGAACACGAAGCGCAGGCGGGTTTCCTTGGCGGACGTGCCGCCAGCGCCCTTGGGCAGCGGGCCTGCCAGGGTGACCCGAATGCCCTTGTTGCCAGGCCGCATGCCCCCTTCGCAACTCATCTGTGCATTGGTCCAGTTGACGTCGGCATCAATGGCGCCGCGCACGCGCGCCTGCAGCGCGCCGTCGCCGGCTGCCAGGCAAGCAGTGGCCGCAGGCGGCGCATCGCTGGCAACAGCCAAGGTGCCTGCGAGCGCGGCGCACAACAGGTGCAGGGGACGAGACATGCGCACAGTCTATGTGCAGCATTCGGGGCGGCGCACGCGTTTTTCGGCAACACCGTCCCGCTACACTATCCGGCAATGCAACTCATCGAAGTCTCCCCCGTCATACCCGCCGCGCTGACGCGCCTGCCGGAGCTCGCGGCCAACCTTTCCTACAGCTGGCACCGGCCTACCCGCGCCCTGTTCGAGGACCTTGACCAGGCGCTGTGGCGCCAGACCCATTCCAGCCCGCGGCTGATGCTGCGCTGTGTAAGCCAGGCGGCGCTGGACCAGGCGGCTGAGGATCCTTACTACCTGCGCCGCTATGAAGAAGCCCTGGCCGAGTACGACCGCTACCAGTCGCAGGAGGCCGAACATTCCGGACAGCCCCTGATCGCCTACTTCTGCGCGGAGTTTGGCATCCACGAGAGCCTGCCCATCTATTCCGGCGGCTTAGGGATCCTGGCCGGGGATCACTGCAAGGCTGCCAGCGACGAACAGCTCAATTTCATCGGCGTGGGCCTGCTGTACCGGCAGGGTTATTTCACGCAGTCGGTGGACAGCGACGGGGTGCAGCACGCGGGCTACCGCGACGCGGATCCGCGCGACCTGCCACTGGAACCGGTGATCAACGAACAGGGCCTGTGGCTGTCGGTGCGCGTGCCGGTGGCCGAGCGCGAAGTGGAGGCGCGCCTGTGGCGGGCGCAGGTGGGGCACGTGAGCGTGTACCTGCTGGACACCAACACCGCGGCCAACAACGAGGCGGACCGCGACATCACCTATCGCCTGTATGGCGGCGACGAGTCGGTGCGCATCAAGCAGGAGATGGTGCTGGGTATCGGGGGCGTGCGCGCGCTGCGGGCGCTGGGACTGGCCCCCGCGGTGTGGCACATGAACGAAGGCCATGCGGCGTTCCTGGTGCTGGAGCTGCTGCGCGAGCACCTGGGCCTGGGCCGCAGCTTCGAGGCCGGGCTGGAGGCCATCGCCGCACAAAGCGTGTTCACCACGCACACGCCGGTGGCCGCTGGTCACGATGCCTTCCACGATCACCTGTTCATCGCGCACTTCGGCGCCATGGCCCGTTCCATGGGCGTGACCGTGGACAAGCTGCTGGAGCTGGGACGCGCTCCGGGCGTCAATGGGTGGTTCGACATGACGCGCCTGGCGCTCAATGGCGCGCGGCGCATCAATGGCGTCAGCCGCATCCACGGCGGCGTGTCATCGCAGCTGTGCAGCAATGCCTGGCCGGAAATCGCGCCGACGGAGAATCCGGTCGGCTACGTGACCAATGGCGTGCACGTGCCGACGTTCCTGTCCTCGGTGTGGGCCAACTACCTGGACGAGCGCCTGCCGCAGTGGCGCGATCGCCTCAGTCGACACGCAGTACTGGAGCGAGGTGGACCAGCTGCCGGATGCCGCGTTCTGGGCCGCCGCGCAGGACGTCAAGTCGCGCATGCTGCAGGGGGTGCTGGCGCGCCTGGAGCAGGAATACCGGCGCAAGCGCCTGGGCTCGGTGCAGCTGCGGCACATCACGCGGTTCATCGACCCGGAAAATCCCAATGTCCTGACCATCGGCTTTGCACGCCGCTTCGCCACCTACAAGCGCGCCGCGCTGATCATGCGCGACCGCCAGCGCCTGCTGCGCCTGGTGTCGGATCCGGAGCGGCCGGTGCTGTTCCTGTTTGCCGGCAAGGCGCATCCGGCCGACCAGCCCGGGCAGCAGGTGCTGCGCGAGATCAAGCAGCTGAGCCTGACGCCGGAGTTTGCCGGACGGGTCGTGTTCCTCGAGGACTACGACATACAGCTGGCGCGGTGGCTGGTCACCGGCGTGGACGTGTGGCTCAACAATCCCATCTCGCCGCTGGAAGCCAGCGGCACGTCGGGCATCAAGGCCGCGGTCAATGGCCGCCTCAACCTCTCGATACTCGACGGCTGGTGGGCCGAGGCCTTCGATGGCGACAATGGCTGGGGCATTCCCGGCGCCGACGTGGCCGAGGAACATCGCCGTGACGACCTGGACACCGCCTCGGTGCTGGATGCACTGGAGGAGGAGGTTGCGCCGCTGTATTACGACCGCAATGCCGGTGGCTTCTCGCACGGCTGGGTGCAGAAGTCGCGCGCACGCCATGGCCACGGTCATCCCGCGGTTCAACATGCGCCGCACGTTGTGCGACTACGTATCGGGCATGTACCTGCCCGCCGCGGCCCAGGGCCAGCGCCTGCTGGCCGACAACGCCGCCGGCGCCGCGACGCTGGCCGCCTGGAAGCTGCGCGTGCGCACCCAGTGGGCCGGCGTGCGCATCCTGTCCGTGACGAACGAGCCGCGCGGTGCGGCACCGGACTCGCCGCTGTGCATGACGGTGCGCATCGACCTGGGTGGCCTGGTCCCGGCGGATCTGCGTGTGGAGTTCAAGGCACGACGGTTGTTGCCGGACGCCAAGTTCGACCTGGCGCCGCTCAATTCATTCGGTCACGGCATTCCCGAGGGGCAATGGCGCGCGGAGTTTGCCTCTACGGGGGAAGAGTCCCCGGACGGGGGCGCGGTGTACACGGTGTCGGCGGTGCCACCGGCCACCGGCCAGTACCAGCTGGAGGTGCGGGTGTACCCGTGGCACGAGCTGCTGAGCCATCCGCTGGAAGTGGGACTGATGAAGACGCTGTAGGGGCGGCTAGACCGGCTGCAGGATCAGGCCGGCCAGCGGCGGCAGGTCCAGCAGCACCGAACACGGCTGGCCGTGCAGTGCCTGCGCGGTGGCCACCACTTCGATGGTGCCCAGGTTGGCGCCGCCATAGTGGGTGGAATCGGAGTTGAGCAGCACGCGGTAGCGACCCTCCTGCGGCACGCCGATGGCGTAGCCGGTGCGCGGCTCGGGCGTGAAGTTGAGCACCACGACCAGGGTCTGGCCGTCGCCCGGCGCACGTAAGATAAGCGTCGAGTGCTGGTGGTCGTTGCAGTCGATCCAGTCAAACCCCGCCGGTTCGAACTCATGGCGATGCAGTGCCGGCTGCTGCCGGTACAGGTGATTGAGGTCGGTCAGCAGCTGCTGCATGCCGCGATGCCCGGCGTGCTCGAGCAGGAACCAGGGCAGGGCCACGTGAAAGTCCCACTCCCAGGGATGCGCGAACTCCCCGCCCATGAACAGCAGCTTCTTGCCGGGAATCGTCCACATGTAGGTGTACAGCAGGCGCAGGTTGGCCAGTTGCTGCCAGCGGTCCCCGGGCATGCGTCCCAGCAGCGAGTGCTTCAGGTGCACCACCTCGTCGTGCGACAGCGGCAGGATGAAGTTCTCGGTGTAGGCGTACATCATGCCGAAGGTCAGCTGGTTCTGGTGATGCCGGCGGTAGATCGGGTCGCGCCGGAAGTAACCCAGCGTGTCGTGCATCCAGCCCATGTTCCACTTCATCGAGAAGCCCAGCCCGCCGGCATCCACCGGGCGGCTGACCTGTGGCCAGTCGGTGGATTCCTCGGCCATGATCACCGTGCCCGGGGAGCGCGCGTGCGTGATGGTATTGAGCTCGCGCAGGAAGCTGACCGCCTCGAGGTTTTCGCGCCCGCCGTGCACATTGGGGACGAAGTTGGTGCCGCGCGCGAAGTCCAGGTACAGCATTGACGCCACGGCATCCACCCGCAGCCCGTCGAAGTGAAATTGCTCCAGCCAGAAGCAGGCGCTGGACAGCAGGAAGCTGCGCACCTCGTGGCGCTCATAATTGAAGATGTAGGTGCCCCAGTCCTGGTGTTCGCCCTTGCGCGGGTCGGCGTATTCATACAGCGCCGTGCCGTCGAAGCGCGCCAGCCCATGCGCATCGCGCGGGAAGTGCGCCGGCACCCAGTCCAGCAGCACCCCGATGCCCGCCTGGTGGCACTGGTCGATGAAGAACTTCAGGTCCGCCGCCGGACCAAAGCGGCTGGTGGCCGCGAAGTAGCCGGTGGTCTGGTAGCCCCAGGAATCATCCAGCGGATGCTCGGTGACCGGCAGCAGCTCGATATGCGTGAAGCCCAGTCGCTGCACATACGGGATCAGCTGCGCGGCCAGCTCGCGATACGAGAGAAACTGCCCGTCCGCATGGCGCTGCCAGGAGCCCGCGTGCACCTCGTAGATCGGACAGCGGGGCGTGCAGCCAGTCGTGCTGCGGGCGCTGCTGCATCCAGTGGCCGTCCTGCCACGCGTGTGCGGCGTCGTCCACGACAATGCCGGCGGTGGCCGGGCGCATCTCCATCTGCTGCGCGTATGGGTCGACCTTGAGCACCACTTCGCCGGTGGCGCGATTGCGGATCTCGAACTTGTAGATCGCCCCCACGGCCATGCCGGGGATGAAGATCTCCCATACGCCGCTGCTGCCCAGCACGCGCATGGGCAGGCGACGGCCGTCCCAGCTCGCAAAAGGGCCCCACCAGGCTGACCCGTTCGGCATTGGGCGCCCACACGGCAAAGCGCACGCCGGGCACCTCGTCAAACACCGCCGCATGCGCGCCCAGCATGCGCCACGCCTCCACGTGCCCGCCCGAGCTGAACAGTTGCAGGTCAGCTTCGCTCAATGTTGGTGCAAAGCCATAGGGGTCGACGCGCTCGTGATCGACGCCATGGTCGTCGGTCCACTGCAGGCGCGGGTGGCGCGGCAGGGCCGCGGGCTTGAGCTTGGCTTCGAAGAAGTCGGAGCGCCCGCGGCGCTTCAGTGGCGTGCCATCGACCAGGCGCGCACTGCGGGTCGCGGGTGCATAAAAGCGAAACAGGGTCGTAACGGCGCCGTCATGGCGCCCCAGCACCGTGTGGGGATCATGATGGCGACCATCGGCGATGCGTTGCAGCTGTGGATCCATGAATGCGCTGGGGAGACCTTCTGCGCCCTGAGTACCGGCGACCTGTGTTAAATATAGCCTGCATGGCGAAGGTTTCCCGCACATCCTCCGGCAGATACGTCAGTCGCCTGACCGGCGGCACCCTGGCCATGATCATGGCCGGAGGCCGCGGCGAGCGCCTGCGCGGCCTGACGGAGAATCGCTGCAAGCCGGCCACGCCGTTTGGCGGCAAGTTCCGCATCGTGGATTTCGTGCTCTCCAACTGCGTCAATTCCGGCATCCGCAAGATCTGCCTGATGACGCAGTACAAGGGCCAGTCGCTGATCCAGCATGTGCAGCGCGGCTGGAGCTACCTGCGCGGCGAGTTCGGCGAGTTCATCGACGTGGTGCCGGCCCAGCAGCAGGTCGGCAAGTACTGGTATCGCGGCACCGCCGACTGCGTGTACCAGAACCTCGACTACGTGCGCCAGCATCATCCCGAGCACGTGCTGGTGCTGGCCGGCGACCACATCTACAAGATGGATTACGGCCCGATGATCGCCTACCACGTGGAAAAGGGCGCGGACATCACCGTGGGCGTGGTCGAGGTGCCCATCGACGCGGCGCGCGAGTTCGGCGTGCTGTCGGTGACGGAATGGAACCGCGTCACGCGCTTTGACGAGAAGCCCGCCCAGCCGCAGCCCATGCCCGGACGCAGCGATGTCGCGCTGGCCTCCATGGGCATCTATGTATTCAACGCGCAGCTGATCGAGAAGCTGCTCAACGAGGACGCGACCGACGAGCACTCCAGCCACGATTTCGGCAGGAACGTCATACCCAAGGCCATCGAGTCGATGGAAGTGTTCGCCTACCCGTTTCGCAACGTGCGCACGCGCGCGCAGAACTACTGGCGCGACGTGGGGACGGTGGATGCGTTCTACGAGGCCAACCTGGAGCTGGTGCACGTGTCACCGGAGCTCAATGTGTACGACGAGGAATGGCCGATCTGGACCTATCAGGTGCAAAACCCGCCGGCCAAGTTCGTGCTCGAGGATCCCGGTCGGGTAGGCATGGCCGTCAACTCCCTGGTCTCCGGTGGCTCGATCATCTCCGGCGCGGTGGTGCGCGAGTCGCTGCTGTTCTCGTCGGTGCGCGTCGATGAGCATTCGCTGATCGAGCGCTCGGTGATCATGCCCGGGGTGCACATCGGCCGCGGCTGCACGGTGCGCAACGCCATCATCGATGAACACTGCGACATACCCGACGGCATGCAGATTGGCATCGACTTGCAGCTTGACCGCGTGCGCTTCGACGTCACGCCCAAGGGCATCGTGCTGGTGACCCCGAGGGCGCTGCTGGCCGCCACCAGCACCGTGCACGCCCACGACCGCACAGGGATGAGCGAGCGCCCACTTCCGGTCACGCTGTTCTGGCACATGCACCAGCCGCCGTACCGCGACGCCCTGTCCGGTCACTACGTGCTGCCGTGGACCTACCTGCACGCCATCAAGGACTACACCGACATGGCCTGGCACCTGGAGGCGCAGCCGGGGGCCAAGGCGGTGGTCAATTTCACGCCGGTGCTCATCGGGCAGATCGAGGACCTGGATCGCAGCGTGCAGGCCAACCTGCACGACGGCGTGCCGCTGCCCGATGCCTTGCTGGCGACCTTGAGTGCCACGCCGCTGCCGGCCGACGCGGCGGGCCGGCTGGCCATACTGCGCGCCTGCCTGCGGGCCGATCGCGAGAACCTGATCGGGCGCTTCGCGCCCCTGGCGCGGCTGGCCGACCTGGCCACGGCCGTGAACACGCTCGAACAAGTGCAGTATGTGTCCGACCAGATGCTGTACGACCTGTCGGTGTGGTACCACATCGCGTGGCTGGGCGAATCGGTGCGGCGCGAGGATGCGCGCGTGGCCACGCTGGTGGCCAAGGCGCGCGGCTTTGATGCCGCGGACCGCCGTGCGCTGCTGCGGCTGATCGGCGAGTTGCTGATCCACCGTGCTGCCGCGCTTTCGCGAGCTGCGGACGCCGGGCGCTGCGAGCTGGCGGTGTCGCCGTACAGTCACCCGATACTGCCGTTGCTGCTCGATTTCGCCACCGCGCGGAAAGCGAGCCCGGCCCTGCCGGGCCCGCGCCACGCCAGCTATCCAGGGGGCGCCGAGCACGTCGGCCTGGCATCTGCAGCAGGCGGTGCAGTTCCACGAGCGCGTGTTCGGCCGCGCGCCGCGCGGCTGCTGGCCTTCCGAGGGCGCCAGTCAGCGAGCAGGCGATCCGCGCCATCGAGGCGGCGGGATTCGACTGGCTGGCCACCAGCGTGGCCGTGCTGCGGCCGTCGCTGGCCCGTCGGAACCTGCCGGTTGCCGCGGACAGACGAGGTCGCCGAGCGGCAGCTCAACCGCGCCTTCCAGATCGCCGGCCAGTCGCTGTCATGCTTCTTTCGCCAGGACGCGATCTCCGACCTGATCGGCTTCACCTACTCGGGCTGGCATGGTGACGACGCCGCCGCCAATTTCGTGCGTGAGCTGGCGGCGCACCGAGGAAATCGACGCGCGGCCAGCCCGGTCGCTCCTTGCTGGTGGCGCTGGACGGGGAGAACGCCTGGGAGTACTACCCGTTCAACGGCTTTTATTTCCTGCGCGCCTTGTACAAGGCATTGGCAGACCATCCGCGGCTGAAGCTGATGACATTGTCTGAAGTGGTGGACGACATGCGTGCCGAGGGGGTGGCCCCGGCGCCATTGCCGCGCGTGCGCGCCGGCAGCTGGGTGTACGGCACCCTGTCCACGTGGATGGGCGCGGCCGACAAGAACGCCGGCTGGGACCTGCTGTGCGACGCCAAGCGGCCTTCGATGGGCGGTGGCCGGCGGGCACCTGACGCGACAGCGAGCTGTACCGCGCGCGCGCAGCAACTGGCCGCCTGCGAGGCCTCCGACTGGTTCTGGTGGTTCGGTGACTACAACCCGGCCGCGGCGGTGCGCGATTTCGACGAACTGTTCCGCCACCAGCTGACCAGCCTGTACCGCTCACTGCATCTGGAACCGCCCGCGGACCCTGGAGCACAGCATCAGCACCGGGCACGGCGCGCCCGAGGCCGGTGGCGTGATGCGTCGCTCATGAGTGGCCATGCGCGAGCGCGTGCTGTCACGTCGCCGGGCCGGCGTGTTGCTGCCGGTGTCCGCGCTGCTGCAACCCGGCAGCGGTGGCACTGGCGAGATCCCGCGCGGCGCTTCATCGACTGGTTGGTCCGCGGCTGGGTTTTCCGGTCTGGCAGCTGTTGCCGCTGGTGCCGGTGGACGCCAGTGGTTCGCCGTACTGGGCACGCTCCGATCGTGCCGGCGATCCCGCGTTGCTCGATCGCCACGCGCCTGATCCGGGTAGGAAGGGGATTTCGAGCAATGGCGTGGAGAATCCGCGCCGCTGGCTCGCGACTATCTGCATTGTTCGAGGCCCTCGGTGCCGAGCAGCAGGGTGAGCCCTGGTGGCGCTGGCCGTCGCCACTGCGCGATCGCGATCCGGACGCGTTGGCCCGCGCCGAACAGCGCCTGGCGCCCGCCATCGATGCACGGCGCGGCAGCAGTGGCGTTTCGACGCGCAGTGGCGCGCGCTGCGCATCCATGCCGCCTCGCGCAACGTGCGCATCTTCGGCGACCTGCCCATCTACGTGGCACCGGATTCGGTGGCCACGTGGACGGCACCGCGAACAGTTCCTGCTGCGCGACAGCGGCGAGGTGGCCGAGGTCGCCGGCGTGCCACCGGATTACTTTTCTGCCGATGGCCAGTTGTGGGGCAACCCGCTGTACGACTGGGAGCGGCAACGACGCGACGGCTTCGCGTTTCTGGCTGGACCGGCTGGCGCTGCAGGCCGATCGCTTCGACCTGCTGCGCATCGATCACTTCCGGGCGCTGGAGGCTTCTGGGCCGTGCCGGCCGGCGCCGCCACCGCGCGCGAGGGCAATGGCGCAAGGCACCCGGCGCTGCGCTGCTGCAGGCCGTGCCCGCGAGCTGCCGCAGCTGGAACTGGTGGCCGAGGATCTCGGCGTCATCACGCCGGAGGTGATGGCAGCTGCGCCGTGCATTTGACCATGCCCGGCATGCGCGTCCTGCAGTTCGGCTTCGATGGGGATCCGGCAAATCCACATTTGCCCCACCAGCACGAGATCGACTCGGTGGTGTACACCGGCACGCATGACAACGACACCACGCGCGGCTGGTACGAGACCCTGACGCCGTTCGCGCGCGACCTGGTGCGTCGCTATCTGGGTCGTGCCGACAATGAAGTCGCCGATGCGCTGCGTCGCAGTGCACTGGCTTCGGTGGGCAAGCTGGCCGTGTTGCCGGCGCAGGACCTGCTGGATCTGGGCAGTGCGGCACGACTTAATCGCCCCGGCACGGTGTCGGGCAACTGGAATTGGCGCCTGCCGCAGGAGGCGCTGACGCAGGCGCTGGCCATGAGGTATCGTGACCTCAATCAACTCTATAACCGGGGAACGTGAACATGTTGGTTCGCAGGCTTGCCGCGGCAGCCCTGTGCCTGCTGGGCGGCTGCAGTTCCATGCTGCCCAAGCTCGAGGCGCCCGACCTGCAGGTGGTCAATGTTGAGGTGGTCCGCAGCGACCTGCTGCAACAGGAGCTGCGCGTGCGCATGCGCGTGGACAATCCCAATGACCGGGTGTTGCCCGTGCATGCCATTACCTACGAGATGCAAGTCGGCGGCGAACCCTTTGCACACGGCGAGTCGGAAAAGAATTTCGAGGTGCCGGCCAAGGGATCCACGGAGTTTGACGTCAGCGTCACTGCCAACGCGGCCGGCGCATTGCTCAAGCTGGCGTCCAAGGGCGTCAAGCTCGACGCCGTCGAATACCGGCTGGTTGGCAAGGTATCCCTGTCATCGGGCCTGATACGCAGCGTCCCGTTTGAGAAGAAGGGCGTGTTCAAGCTGCGCTGATCAGGTCCCCAGCATCCGTTCGTACAGCGCGACGTATTCGCGCACCTGTTTTTCCCACGAGAAATCCATGGCCATGGCGTTTTGCACCAGTCGCCGCCACAGGCCCGACTGCGCGTGCCATTGCAGGGCCGTGGTGACCGCCCAGGTCAGGCCCGGCACGTCGTAGTCATTGAACACGATGCCGGTGCCCTGGCGTGTGTCCGGGTCGAAGTGCTGCACCGAGTCGGCCAGGCCGCCGGTGTTGCGCACGATGGGGATGGTCCCGTAGCGCAGGCTGTACATCTGGTTGAGCCCGCAGGGCTCGTACTGCGAGGGCATCAGGAACATGTCGCTGGCGGCCTCGATCCAGTGGGCGTGTTCCTCGCTGTAGCCACTGCGAAACGCCACCCGTGTCGGGTGCTCATGCGCCAGCTGCGTCAGGAACAGCTCGTAGCGCGCATCGCCGCTGCCCAGCACCGCCAGGCAGAATTCACTCTCGGCCAGCAGGCTCGGCAGTGCCTGCATCATCAGGTCCAGGCCCTTCTGCGATGCCAGGCGAGTGACCATGCCGATCAGCGGCAGGCGGCTGCGCGCCTGGGTGGCAAGTCCGGCGCGCTGGAGAAATTCCTGCTTGAGCGTGGCCTTGACGCCCAGCTGGGTGGCATTGAAATGCAGGGGCAGGAACCGGTCGTTGCGTGGATCCCACTCCTGGTAGTCGACGCCGTTGAGAATGCCGGTCAGCGTGGGGGCGCGCGCGCGCAGCTCGGCATCCAGTCCATAACCGAATGCCGGAGTCTGGATCTCGCGCGCATAGGTTGGGCTGACCGTGCTGACGTGGTCCGCGTGGCGGATGCCTTCGCGCAGCGGGTTGATGCGACCGGCGGCCAGCTCTGTGGCATCCAGGTGATTGGCGGCGCCCGGCAATCCCAGGTCGGCGATAGCCGCCGCACCGAACACGCCCTGATAGGCAATGTTGTGTACCGACAGCAGGCTGCGCGTGGGCTGCAGCAGCTGGTCCCATGCGTAGACCGTACGCAACAGCAGCGGGCCAAATCCCGCATGCCAGTCATTGCAATGCAGAATCTGTGGCGCGAACACCATGCGCTGGCAGCTCATCAACGCGGCGTGGGTCAGCAGCAGGAACCGCAGATGCTCGTCAGGGGCACTGCCGTAGATGGCGTCGCGGCCGAACAGTGCCGGCGCGTCGACCAGGTAGATCATGGCCTCCGAGCCCGGCAGGTTGGTGGTGAACACCGAGAAGGACAGGGCATGTGCACCCAGCTGCAAAGGCACGTCCTGCAGCAGCTCCACCGGCCACAGATCGAGCGCGTGGCGATCGATCTGCCGGTACAGCGGCATGAACAGGCGCACGTCGTGCCCGGCCGCATGCAGGAACTTGGTCAGGGCGCCGGCCACGTCGGCAAGACCACCGGTCTTGGCCAGGGGCGCGACTTCAGAGGCAATAAGGCAGATGCGAAGGGGCATGGGGAAAGTGTAGCTGTATCATGTTGCAATGCGCCGCGCGTTGATCGTCATCGTCATGCTGGCCCTCGTGGCAGCCGCGATTTCGGCCGGCACGCTGGCCGCCCACTGGCCGTTCTGGCAACGGGCATGGCAGTGGCACAGTGCCGCGCAGGGATGGCCCGACAAACTTAAGGGTCCCACGCGTACCCTGCAGCCGGCGACGATGCCCTCGGCACTTGGCATCACCAGGGATCCGGCGCTGACACAGGGCAGCGGTACATCGCTGCTGATGCTGGCCGATGCGGCCGGGCAGACCCGGGCCTATTTTGCCGACGGCGTGGATGAGCGCACGGCGGTGGATGGACGGGCGCTGAGCACTGCAGTGCTGGTGGTGGTGTACGGCGCATTGATCCAGCAGGGGCGCGCGCGGCTGCTGGATGAACCGGTGGGCAACCTGCTGGCGCAGTGGCATAACGATCCGCGTGGCGTGATTACCCCGCGCCAGCTGCTGTGGCAATTGAGCGGCTTGTCCGGCGGGCCGTCCAGTCCACTGAATCCCTTCAGCCCCCTGGCGCAACTGGCATCGGGGCCGAACTTTGAGCGCGCCGCGTTGCGCACGCCGCTGGTCTATCCACCCGGGTCGCACTTTGCCGCATCCCCTGCCAACGCGCAGCTGCTGGGGCTGGTGGCGGCGCGACTGACCGGCGAGGACTACGGCAGCACGCTGCAGCGGTTGGTCTGGTCGCGCCTGGCCGCGCAGCCGGCCACCGGCATGCTGGATCACCGCCGCGGCGACCTGGCCGCGCATTGCTGCTTCACGGCCAGCGCCGGGGACTGGCTGCGGCTGGCGGTGTTGCTGGCCAACGCCGGCCGCAACGGGCAGGTGCAGGTGCTGCCACAGGATTTCCTGCAGCAGGTCGCCACCGCGTCCCCGGTGGATCCTGCCCAGGGCCTGGGGTTCCAGGTGCTCAAGGTGCAGGGCCGGCAATTGCTGCAGCTGGCAACCACCGGCCGGCGCCTGCTGCTGGCCCCGGAGTCAGGCCGGGTGCTTTTATGGGCCGGGGCCGGGGAACCACCCGAGGGTCTGGCAGCTCTACTCCTCCAAGGGCAGTAAACCGGGTGCGATAATCCGGGCTCAATAATCGTGCAAACATGACTGATACACGGACCATCGTGACCGCCGCGAGCCTGGGGCTGGCACTGCTATGCGCCGGCTGGGCCATTTACGAGTCAAAGCACGAGGCTGCCTCGGGAAGTTCACAGGCCCAAAGCCAGCCTCGGCCGCCCAGTGGCCCGGCCACTGCCAGTGCACCAGGGGCCGCCGCTGGCACACCGGTGTTCGTCGTCACGGCCGTGGCCACGCGCCGCCAGATCAATGTGGGCATCGAGGCCATCGGCACTGCCGGTGCCAATGAGTCGGTCAACGTCAGTTCCAAGACCAGCAATATCGTCACCGCCATCCATTTCTCTGATGGCCAGGCCGTGCGGGCCGGCCAGATCCTGGTGGAGCTGGACCGCGCCCAGGCCAGTGCCGACCTTGCCGCGGCCACGGCGGACTTCGTGGAAAGCCAGAGCCAGTACAACCGCAGCCGCGACCTGGTGCAATCCCAGGTGGTTTCCAGGTCGCAGTTCGAGCAGCTGGAAGGCACCATGAAGGCCAACGCCGGGCGCGTGGCCGCGGCGCAGGCGCGACTGTCGGACACGTACATCCGTGCGCCGTTTTCTGGCCATGTGGGCCTGCGTCGCGTGAGCCTGGGCACGCTGATCAGCCCCGGCATCGTGATCACCACGCTGGATGACGTCAGTTCCATCAAGGTGGACTTCGCCGTGCCGGACCTTTATGTGGGCGAGCTGCGCCCCGGCCAGCTGGTGACGGCGCGCACCAGCGCCTACCAGGGGCGCATGTTCGAGGGCAAAGTGGTCAGCATCGATTCGCGCATCGATCCGGCCACGCGCGCGGTGATCGTGCGCGCGGTGGTGCCCAATCGTGATTCGGCCCTCAAGCCGGGGATGTTCCTGACTGTGGCCCTGTCCAAGGAGCGCCGCGACGCGCTGCTGGTGCCGGAGGAGGCGCTGGTGCCGGAGCAGGCGCGACAGTTCATCTATGTGATGGACGGCGAGGTGGTGGCCAAGCGCGAAGTGCGCCTGGGACGGCGCGAGCCGGGGTCCGTGGAGATCACCGAGGGCATCTCTGCGGGGGACCGCGTGGTGATCGAGGGGGCGATCAAGCTGCGCGATGGCGCCTCGGTCAAGGAGTTGCCGGCCGCCGTCACCGCGCCGGTGGCCCCCGCTGCAGTGCCTGCGCCCGCCACGTCATGACGCTGTCCGAGCTGTCGATCCGCCGGCCGGTGTTCGCCACCGTGCTGTCGCTGCTGCTGCTGATCGTCGGTGTCATGGCGGCGCTGCGCCTGTCGATCCGTGAGTATCCGGACGTCTCGCAGCCGGTGGTCAGCATCAGCGTCAACTACCGCGGCGCCAACGCCACGGTCATCGAGACGCGTGTTACCCAGGTGATCGAGAACGAGGTTGCCGGACTGGAAGGGGTCGACAAGCTGACCTCGCAGAGTCGCGACGAGAATTCGTCGGTCAACGTGCAATTCAATGCCAATCGCAACGTCGATGATGCGGCCAACGACGTGCGCGACCGCGTGTCGCGCGTCATGGCGCGCCTGCCGGAGGAGGCCGATGCACCGCAGATCCAGAAGACCGACAGCAGCTCCGATCCGGTACTGTTTGCCATCATCTCCAGCAACAAGCGCACCAGCCTGGAGCTCACTGACTATGCCGAACGCTACCTGGTGGATCGCATCTCGTCGGTGCCCGGCGTAGCCAGCGTATTCCTCAATGGCGGCCGGCGCTTCGCCATGCGCGTGTGGCTGGATCGCGGGGCTCTGGCCGCACGCCAGATCGCGGTCACCGACATCGAAAACGCCTTGCGCACCGAGAATGTCGAGCTGCCCGCGGGCCGCATCGAGTCCGAGCAGCGTGAATTCACGCTGCGCACCGATACCTCGCTGCGAACCGAGGATGATTTCCGCAACCTGGTGATCGGCCGCGGTGCCGACGGTTACCTGGTGCGCCTGGGGGAAGTGGCCACCGTGCAGCTGGCGGCCGAAAACCAGCGCAGCGGCGCGGCCACCAACGACGGGCCGGCCATCCTGATGCCGGTGGTGGCCCTGTCGACGGCCAACGTGCTGGAAGTCGCGGCCGCCGTGAAGAAGGAAATGGCGCTGATCCGCCAGGACCTGCCCAAGGACATCAGCCTGGAGGTCAACATCGACAATTCCGTGTTCATCATGGAGTCGATGAAGAAGGTGTTGCTGGCCCTGTGCGAGACGCTGGTCATCGTGCTGGTGGTGATCTTCCTGTTCCTGGGCAGCGTCAAGGCAACCCTGATACCGGCGGCCACCATCCCGGTATCGATTTTTGCCGCCGCCATGGTGATGCTGGCGCTGACGTATTCCATCAACACGCTGACCCTGCTGGGGGCGGTGCTGGCCATCGGCCTGGTGGTCGATGACGCCATCGTGGTGCTCGAGAATGTCGTGCGGCGCATTGAAATGGGCGAGCAGCCGCTGCTGGCGGCCATCAACGGCAGTCGCGAAATCGCCTTCGCCGTGGTCGCCACCACCATGGTGCTGGTGGCGGTGTTCCTGCCGATTTCCTACCTGCAGGGCAACGTCGGGCGGTTGTTCAGCGAATTCGGCATCACGGTGGCCGCCGCGGTGGTGTTCTCGGCCCTTGTCGCGCTGTCACTGACGCCGATGATGACCTCGAAGCTGTTTGCCGGTGGCATCAAGCGCGGTGCCCTGGCGCAGTCCATCGACGATGCGTTCCGCTCGGTGGCCGCGGCCTATCGCAGCGCCCTGCAGTGGATGCTCAGTGGGGCGCGACCGCTGCTGGTGCTGGGGTTTTCCGGCGGTACCGCCTTGCTGGCCATACTGCTGCTGGTGGTCGGCTGGCCCTGGGCCGGCATGCGCCTGCCGCAGGAACTGGCCCCTGCCGAGGATCGTGGCCGGGTGCAGTTGTTCGTGGTCGGTCCGGAGGGGGCCAGCCTGCAGTACATGCAGCGCTACCTGACGCAGGTTGGCGATATCGCCAAGGACGAGGTCACGCGCGGCAACGCCACGCGCGTCATCCAGCGCACCGGCAATTTCAACCGCCAGGCCGACGTCAGCGTCGGCATGGTGCTGCTGCCGCTCAAACCCTGGAGCGAACGCAAGGACACGGCGGTCCAGATCGTGCAGCGGCTGCGGCTGAGGACCCAGGACATCCCCGGCGTGCGCGTCGTGCCGCGCGCGCCGGGTGGCCTGGGCGGTGGCGGCAAGCCGGTGCAGATCGTGCTGCAGGGCTCCGAATACGAGCAGGTGGCCATCGTGGCCGAACGCGTGATGAAGGTCGCGGAGAAGAACCCGGGGTTGCTCAACCTGGAGACCGATTACCAGGAGCGCCAGCCGCAGCTGCGCGTGGGCATCGATCGCAACAAGGCCGCCGACCTGGGCGTGTCCCTGACCAACGTTGGGCGCGCACTGGAGACCATGTTGGGCTCGCGCGTGGTCACCACGTTCCTGATGGGCGGCGATGAGTACAACGTGCTGCTGCAGGCGCGCGATGAACAGCGCGCCTCGGTCAACGATCTGGACAATATCTACGTGCGCTCGGACAAGACGCGCGACCTGGTGCCGCTGGCCAGCGTGGTCAGCATCCAGGAGACCGGCGCGGCCTCCGAGCTGCGGCGCTTCAACCGCCAGCGCTCCATCACCGTGTCGGCCAACCTGGCCCCTGGCTATTCGCTGGGCGAGGCACTGACCTACATGGAAACCACCGTGCACGCGCAGGCCAAGAACGTGCCCATCCAGATCGAGTACGACGGCGAGTCGCGCGAGCTCAAGCGCTCCTCCGGTGGCCTGCTGCTGACCTTCGGCTTCGCGCTGCTGATCGTGTACCTGGTGCTGGCCGCGCAGTTCGAGAGTTTCGTGCATCCGCTGGTGATACTGGCGGCCGTGCCCATGGCCCTGACCGGGGCGTTCTTCGGCCTGTGGCTGTTCAATTCATCCATCAACGTATTCAGCCAGATCGGCTCGGTGATGCTGATCGGCATTGCCAGCAAGAACGGCATCCTGATTGTCGAGTTCGCCAACCAGCTGCGCGATCGCGGCCGGGATTTCGTGGAGGCCACCATCGAGGCGGCCACCGCGCGCCTGCGGCCGGTGCTGATGACCACGCTGGCCACGGCCGCCGGTGCCGTGCCGCTGATGCTGGCCAGCGGCGCCGGTGCCGAGAGTCGCCAGTCCATCGGTGCCACGGTGTTCTTCGGCGCGGTGTTCGCCGTGGCCTTGACGTTGTTCGTGGTGCCGGCGCTGTACGTAAAGATCGCCCGCAATACCCGTTCCCCCAAGTACCTGTCACGGCTGATCGACGGCCTGCACGCCACGGACAGCGGCCGGATCACCGATCCGGCTCCTTTGGAAGCGCCCTGACGCGGTAGAATGGACCGCTGGCGCCGGGTTCCGGGCCAGCCACTATCATGGCCGTAACCCCCTACAAGCAGCTCGAACTGGAGTGGCAGCGCCTGCACGCGTTTCGCGGCGCATTGTCGCTGCTGCGCTGGGATGCGGCCGTCATGATGCCGCGCGGCAGCGCCGACGTGCGTGGCGAGCAGCTGGCGGCGATCGAGACCGAGCAGCACGCCTTGCTGACCTCGCCCAAGGTCAGTCGCCTGCTGGAGCGTGCCCTGGCCGGCAGCGCGGGGCTCGATGACTGGCAGCGCGCCAACCTGCGCGAGATGAGCCGGCAACGCGACCATGCCATTGCCACCCCGGTGACGCTGATCTCGCGCCTGGCACGCGCCACCTCCCTGGCCGAGGTGCGCTGGGCCGAAGCGCGCGAGAAGAACGACTTCAACATCTTCGCCCCGCACCTGGAAGAAGTGCTGCAGCTGGTGCGCGATCGCGCCGCCTTGCTGGGCCAGGCGCTGAACCTTGCCCCCTACGACGCGCTGCTGGACGGCTTCACGCCGGGCCTGCGCATGACCGAGCTGGATGGGATCTTCCGCGCGCTGTCGCGGCGTCTGCCCACCCTGATCCGCGATGCCATTGAACTGCAGGCCACGCGCCCGGCGCTGCCGGTCAGCGGCCGTTTTGGCAGCAGCAAGCAGCGCCAGCTGATCGTGGAGGTCATGAAGGCCATTGGCTTTCCTTTCGACCGCGGGCGCCTTGACGAGAGCGACCATCCCTTCACCGAAGGCGTGCCCGGCGACATCCGGGTCACGACCCGGCTGGACAACGCCGATCCGTTCACCGGCCTGCTGGCCGCCGTGCACGAGACCGGTCATGCACTGCACGACCTGGGCGTGCCGCACGAATGGCGCGCCCAGCCGGTGGGCAGCGGCCTGGGCGTGGCACTGGAGGAGGCGCAGTCGCTGCTGTTTGAGATGATCCTGTGCCGCCGGCGCGCATTCCTGGTCTGGCTGCGGCCGCTGCTGGAAAAGCATTTTGGTGTCGGCGGACCGGAGTGGGACGCGGAAAACCTGTACCGCTTGCTCAATCGCGTGCGCCGCAGCGCCATTCGCGTGGACGCCGATGAACTGACCTATCCGCTGCACGTGATGGTGCGCTATGGCATCGAGAAGGACCTGCTGGACGGTCGCCTGGCGGCGCGCGATCTGCCGGCGGTCTGGAACCAGGCCATGGCCGACCGGCTGGAAGTCACGCCCGCCAATGACGTGGAGGGTTGCCTGCAGGACATCCACTGGGCGCTGGGGCTGTTTGGCTATTTTCCCTCCTATGCGGCCGGCGGCGTCATCGCTGCGCAGCTGTTCGAAAGCCTGCGGGCGCAGGCGCCGGACCTGGACGAGCAGCTGGCACGCGGGGATTTCACTGGCATCACCGGGTGGCTGTCCACCCATGTGCACGCCTATGGCGCGCGCCTGACATTGCAGGAGCTAGTCAAGCAGGCCACTGGCAAGCCGCTGGGCGCGACCGCCGCGCTGCGCTATCTGGAAGGCAAGTATCTGGAAGCTGCCCCATGAATGCGGTGACCACCCCGGTGAATGCCGGTGCGGCGCCGGTGATGCCCTCCGGCACCAAGCGCAAGCTGGCCGCGCAGCTGCGTGGCCTGGTGGGCAAGGCCATTGAAGATTACGCGATGATCTCGGAGGGCGATCGCGTGATGGTGTGCCTTTCCGGGGGCAAGGACTCCTACACGTTGCTCGACATGCTGCTGTCCCTGCAGCGCGCCGCGCCGGTGAATTTTTCCCTGCTCGCCGTCAACCTGGACCAGAAGCAGCCGGACTTCCCGGCCCATGTGCTGCCCGACTACCTGCGCGGGCTGGGCGTGGATTTTCACGTGATCGAGCAGGACACCTACAGCGTGGTCAAGCGCCTGATACCGGAGGGGCGCACCATGTGCAGCCTGTGTTCCCGGATGCGCCGCGGCGCGCTGTATCGCTTCGCGGCCGAGAACGGCATTACGCGCATCGCGCTGGGCCATCATCGCGATGACATCATCGAGACGCTGTTCCTGAACCTGTTCCACGGCGGCAAGCTCAAGGCCATGGCCCCGAAGCTGCGCTCGGATGACGGCCGGCACATCGTGATCCGGCCACTGGCCTATGTGTCCGAACGCGACATCGAACGCTACGCGGCGGCGCGCGACTTTCCGATCATTCCCTGCAACCTGTGCGGCTCGCAGCAGAACCTGCAACGCGTCACCATCAAGCACATGCTGGCGCAGTGGGAGCGCGAGCATCCTGGCCGCACCGAGACGCTGCTGACGGCGCTGCGCAACGTCGAACCGGCGCACCTGGCCGATCCGTCGCTGTTTGACTTCGCTGGACTTAATGCGCGCACCGATCCGTGAAGCCGCCGCTGCCCAATAGCTACTGGATCGAGCCCGGACGGCTGCTGGCCGGCGAACATCCTGCGGGCGGCAATCTGGCCGATACGCGCCGTCGCATCATGGCGCTGCTGGAAGCCGGCGTGCGCAGCTTCATCGACCTTACCCAGGCCGGCGAGATGGAGTCGTATCGGTCGCTGTTGCCAGCGGACGTGGGCTACGAGTCCTTTGGCCTGCCGGATCATTCGGTGCCGGCAACCGCACAGAAGATGCGCGAGGTACTCAGCGCCCTGTGGCGCGACCTGGCGGGTCGGCCGGGCGTGTACCTGCATTGCCGTGCGGGCATCGGCCGCACCGGCATGACCGTGGGCTGCTACCTGCGCGAACTGGGCGAGCCGGGGGATGCGGCGCTGGCGGAACTCAATCGCCTGTGGCAGCACAACGCGCGCTCCAAGACGTGGCCCAGCGTGCCGGAAACGGCCGAGCAGGCGCTGTACGTGCACAACTGGAAACCGCGCCGGGCACGCCGGCGCGCCCCCGGCGAGCGCACCGGCCGGCTGACCCCGGATATCCAGCATCGGGTGCGCGGCTGCCTGGTCGGATTGGCCGTCGGGGACATCCAGGGCAGCGCCGTGGCGGGCTCGGCCGGCTGGACCGACGATACGGCCATGGCGGTGTGCGTGGCCGAGAGCCTGCTGGCCAGCAAGGGCTTCAATGGCCGTGACCAGCTGGAACGCTACCGGGCCTGGGCCGTGAATCCCGCTGCCTTTGGCGCGCAGCCGGACGCCGAACTGCGCGCCGTGGTCCGCGAGGCGCTGTCGCGCGCGGCATGGGGCCGCAATGCCCTGACCGGCACCCATGATCCGGAGCAGCTTGATGCGTCGCCCCTGGCGCGCTGCGCGGCGGCGGCACTGTACGCCAGGGATGACCTGCGCCTGGCCAGCGCGCTGGGGGCAGACGTGGCGCGCGTCACCCATCAGGCACCCTTACTGGTGGATGCCTGCCGCCTGTTCACCTGCATGCTCTCGGCTGCAATCGCCGGCCGCACGCCCGCGCAGGTGCTGGCCATTGCCGGGGAAATCAAGGGCATGCCCCTCAAGGGCGAGGTCCTGCGGCTGGCCGCCGGGTGGGGACAGGCGGCAGATCCCGCGCACCGCCCGCCGGCCGGGATACTGCGGGTGCTCGACCGCGTGGCCCGCGAGTTCGAGCGCGGCGAGGGTCTGGCCCAAGGCCTGGCGCGGCTGGCCGCGGGTCGGCTCAGCGACCGGGATGCCGCCTGCGCCGCCTATGGCGCGCTGGCCGGCGCGGCACTGGGCGACCAGGCCATCGAAGCGCAGCTGACGGACCGCGTCGCGCGCCGCCCCGAGCTGGAAGCCTTGGCCGAACGCCTGTACCGGCACCACTGATCCGTCTTAAAGTGGGCGCCATGCCCGGGCGCACCCCCATAACAAGCCGCAAGAGCGAGCGGCAGTCCCTGCCGTGGACCCGACTTTCGGATGACGAGCTGCTGCAGCTGCGCTTCAGTGACCTGAAGCTCAAGCTGGGCGGATCGGCCCTGGAGCGGCGCCTGCAGCGCATCCATGCTGAGCTGCAAAAGCGCGGCATCGCGTTCCGGCCCCACATGTGGCTGGCCGAAGAGTGGTTCTCCCCGGACGGGGTTCCCGGCATCGCCGTACCGTTCTACCTGGCGCATCCGCGCCTGATGCGCCTGGAGCGGCGCATGATGAAGCAGGTTGAGGGCGGAAACGACAACTGGATGATGCGCATCCTGCGCCACGAGGCCGGGCATGCGGTGGATACGGCGTATCGCCTGCGCCGCCGCGCGCGCTGGCGCGACGCCTTCGGCCCGGCCTCGCTGCCCTATCCGGACAGCTACCAGGCGCGACCGGGCAGCCGCCGCTACGTGCAGCACTTGGGCGACTGGTACGCGCAGAGCCACCCCACCGAGGACTTCGCCGAGACCTTCGCCGTGTGGCTCAAGCCCAAGTCCAACTGGCGACGTGCCTACGAAAACTGGCCGGCACACAACAAACTGACCCTGGTGGATGAGTTGATGCGCGAGGTGGTCCGTGGCGCGCCGCTGGTGCGCAGCCGCCGCCAGGTCGAGCCGCTGCACTCGAACCAGCGCACGCTGGCCGAGCACTACGTGGAGAAGCTGCGCCGCCACGCGGCGTGGCGCAACGAAGACGCCGACGGCCTGATGCTGCGCGTGTTCACGCCGCCCACGGCCGCACGCTCGAGCGCCCGGGCCGCGTCGTTCCTGCGTTCCCATCGTCGCCAACTGGTGGAGTCGGTGGCGCGCAACAGCGCCGCGGACCGCTACACCGTGCACCAGGTGCTGCGCATTGCCGCCCAGCGCTGCGCCGAGCTGGACCTGCGGCTGCGGCGCAGCGGACGCACGACCCTGCCGCATGTTCGCTGGCTGCTGGGCGGCATGGTGCGCACCCTGGATCGCGGCGCCCGGCCCAAACTGCACCTGTGAAACGGTTGCGCATTCTGGTCGTGCTGCATCCGAGCCTGATGCCGCCGGACAGCCTCGAAGGCCAGGACCCCAAGGCGGTGGAGGAGTGGCGCACCGAGTTCGACGTGATCCAGACGCTGCGCAAGGCTGGCCACGAAGTGCGCGCGGTGGGCGTGCTGGACAGCCTTTCCGAACTGCGCAGCACCATCACCGACTGGAAGCCGGACATCGTGTTTAACCTGCTGGAGGAGTTCGACGGCATCGTCAGCTACGACCAGCACGTGATCGCGTTCCTGGAAATGCTGCGCCAGCCCTACACCGGCTGCAATCCGCGCGGCCTGCTGCTGTCGCGAGATAAGGCGCTGTGCAAGCAGGTGTTCGCGTTCCATCGCATCCCGACGCCGCAGTTCGCCGTGTTCCGGCGTGGCCAGCGGCTGCAGGTGCCGCGTAAGCTGCGGTTCCCGCTGTTTGTGAAGTCCACCACCGACGACGCCTCGTTGGGGATTGCGCAGGCCTCGGTGGTGGACAATGCTGCGCACCTGCGCGAGCGCATCGAGTTCGTGCTCGAGCAGCAAAAGTCCGACGCGCTGGTCGAGGAGTTCATCGAGGGCCGCGAGCTGTACGTGGGCATGCTGGGCAATGCGCGCATGACGCGGCTGCCGGTGTGGGAACTGAACTTCGGCGGCACGCAGGCCGGCGGCACCGGCATTGCCACGCGCCGCGTCAAGTGGGATGCCAAGTACCGCGACAAGCATGGCATCTCCAGCTCCCCGGCCCGGGACTTGCCCGCTGGGGCCGAGGCGCAGCTGGACCGCATGTCGCGGCGCATCTACCGGGCGCTGGGCCTGACCGGCTATGCGCGCATGGACTTTCGCATGCGCGCCGACGGCAGCGTGTTCGCGCTGGAGGCCAATGCCAATCCGCACCTGGCCGAGAGCGAGGACTTCGCGCAGTCCGCCGCGCTGGCCGGACGCGGTTACCGCGAGCTGCTGCACAAGATCGTGAAGCTGGGGCTCGATTACCCGGCGCAGTGGCGGGTGCTTTATGGAGCGTAACTGATGAACAATGCCAAGCCGCTGCTGCTGGTCGTGCTGGTGCTGCCCTGGCTGGTGGCCTGCAATACGACCGCGGTACGCAGCGAGGCAACGCTCAAGGAGCTGGTGGTCCTGCTGCCGGGCAGTTACGACAACATCGCGCAGGCGCGCGCCATGCCCGACCACGCGTCGCTGCGGCTGGTAATCGCCCCGGTGCAGGCGCCGCTGGTGGGTGACCATGTGTTCTACATGCAGGAGATGGCCGGCGACGATCCGCGCCGCGTCCTGTCGCAGCGGCTCTATGTGGTGGATGCGGCTCCCGGCAGCGAGATGGCCGTGCTGGCGCAGCTGGATTTCATCGAACCCTCGCGCTGGCGCGACGGGCAACTCAATCGCGACGTGTTTCGCAGCATGGTCATGACCGACCTGCGGCCGCGCCACGGATGCGACCTGCTGTGGAAGAAGTCCGATGCCGGGTTCAGTGCCAGCAACAACCCGCAGCAGTGCCGCGGCACCTCGCGTCAGACCGGCGAGACCATCAAGGTGGAACAAAGCATGGCCGTGGACGCCGACAGCGTGACGCTGTTCGAGCAGAATCGCGACGCCCTGGGCGCGGTGATCCCGAGTGCCGAGGCCGATGCGCACTACCGGTTCAGCCGCCGCGCCGACGCGCCGTGGTAGGCGGGATTTTCTTTCGGCACGTACTGCGCGAAATCGCGCTGGCCACGGTTGCGGTGGCCGTGGTGCTGCTGGTGCTGCTGCTGACCAACCAGCTGGCCTTCGTGCTGGGGCGCGCGGCCGATGGGGTGATCCCCTCGCAGCTGGTGTTCGAGCTGCTGGGCTTGTCGCTGCGCCAGAACATCATGGTCATCCTGCCCATCTCGGTGCTGCTGGGGTGCATCCTGGGCCTGGGGCGGCTCTACCACGACAGCGAGATGGCCGCGGCGCAGGCCTGCGGCATCGGCCGGCGCACGCTGTTCGTGGCCGCCGGGGTGGTGACTCTGGTGGCCACTGCCCTGGGTGCGTGGCTGAGCTTCGTGGACGGTCCGCTGGCGGCCGCGCACTCCACCCAGATCCGCGCCGAGGCGCTGCGCACCGCGGTGACCCGTGGCCTGGTTCCGGGCCAGTTCCGCTCCGTGGGCACCGGCGTCACGCTGTATTTTCGCGGCCAGGACCCCGACGGCACCATGCGCGATGTGTTCGTGCAGCGCAATGTGCCGGGGGAGGACCAGATGGAAATCGTGCTGGCCGACCGTGCCCGCTACGAAGTGTCGGCGGACAACAGCGTCTATACCATCATCCTGACCGATGGCGAGAGCTACACGGGCATGCCCGGGGCAGGAGCCTGGCGGATGATGCAGTTTCGCGAGCAGACGGTGCGCGTGCCCACGCCCGAGGCGGCCATGCCTGGCAAGCCGCGCACCGACGTGCAGGCCACTTCAGACCTGATCGGTTCGGACGATCCGCGGATGAATGCGGAATTGCAGTGGCGCATCTCCTCGGTGGTGATTACCCTGGCCCTGGGCCTGCTGGCCGTGCCGCTGGCGAGATTGCGGCCGCGCCAGGGACGCTACTCGCGGGTGATCTGGGCGGTGCTGCTGTACGCCATCTACGCCAACCTGCTGATTGCCAGCCGCACCATGCTCGAGCGCGGTACCTCGCCGGCCTGGCTGGGACTGTGGTGGGCGCATGCGCTGTCCATCGGACTGGGCGTGCTGCTGTTCTCGATGCCACGCATCCGCAGCTGGGTGGCGCGGCGGCGCGCTACTTCAGCTTTGGCAAGTTAGGCTGCGTCGCCCCTTTATCCGGGTCGTCCAGGTCTTCCATCTTCAGGATCTTGACCTTCTGCGTGGCCTGTATCCATTGCGACAGCTGGCGCAGGTCCACCTGCTTGCGCTTTTCCTTGCGCCGCTCGCCATCGGTGCGTTCGCGGTCATAAGGGTTGTAGGCGCCGGCCGGCAGGTTGGCCTGCGGCTGTTTGGTGCGCGGGTTGTAGTCGATGACTTCCAGCTTTGATGGCAGCGCGCGCGCCGGCTCCTTTTCGTCGGGCACACGCAGCGAAAACTTGTCTGGGGTTTTGTTGGACATATTCGTACGCGATTTTCCCCCAAGCGGGGCGTTCAGGACCTACGACTGGATCACGCCTTTGGACGCTGCTGCCTGATGGCGCTGCCACGCAGCAGGCCGATGATGGACTTGGCGTCGTTGATCCTGCCGTCATGGGCCATGGCCACCGCCTCGGTCAGCGCCAGCCAGTGCACCTCGATGACCTCGTGCTGTTCCAGGGACTGGGGGCAGGGGGCCAGTTCCTCGGCCAGATACAGGTGAATCCGCTCGGTAAACACCCCTGGTGAACTGAGGATGGTGCCCAGGTCCTGCCAGCGCTGCGCGGTGCGGCCGGCTTCCTCGACCAACTCGCGCCGGGCCGTCTGCAGCGGGGGCTCCGCCGGTTCCAGGCGTCCAGCTGGCAGTTCCCAGATCCAGCCGCCGGCGGCATGGCGAAACTGGCGCAACAGGCACACCTGCTCGCGGTCGTCCACCGCCACAATGGCCGCGCCCCCGGGGTGATGGATGATTTCCAGGTCGGCGGTCTGGCCGTTGGGCAGCTTGACCCGCTCAACGTTGACCTCGATCACCCGGCCCGAATACATCCTGCTGATCTGATTCACGGTTTTACTCTCCTGCCCCGGCTATATTTATAACTTATGTCCAGTCCCGCACTGCATCTTGAGTCCCTCAACAACGCGCAGCGCAAGGCTGCCAGCTACGGTGAGCTGCAGCCCGGCGCGCCGCTGCGGGCCGGCCCGCTGCTGATTATCGCCGGTGCGGGCACCGGCAAGACCAATACGCTGGCGCACCGCGTCGCGCACCTGGTGATCAACGGGGTGGATCCGGCGCGCATCATGCTGCTGACCTTCACGCGCCGCGCGGCCATCGAGATGCGTCGCCGGTCGGTGGAAATCCTGCGCAAGGCGCTCGATGACACGCTGGGGGGCAAGTCCCAGCTGATCGCGCAGAAGCTGACCTGGACCGGCACCTTTCATTCGCTGGGCAACCGGCTGCTGCGCCACTACGCCCCGCAGCTGGGACTGGATCCCAATTTCAGCGTCATCGACCGCAGTGACTCTGCGGACCTGATGGACCAGCTGCGCACCGAGCTGGGATTTGCCGCCAAGCAGCAGCGCTTCCCGCGCAAGGACACCTGCCTGGCGATCTACTCGCACCGCGTCAATACGCAGAAGTCGCTCAAGGAAACCCTGGAGCTGCAGTTCCCCTGGTGCCTGCAGTGGGAGCAGGACCTGACGCAGTTGTATCGCGCCTACGTCGAGCGCAAGCAAAAATACAGCCTGCTCGACTATGACGACCTGCTGCTGTACTGGCACCTGCTGATGTCCGAGCCGCAGCTGGCCAAGATGGTCGGCAGCCACTTCGATCACGTGCTGGTCGACGAGTACCAGGACACCAACAACCTGCAGGCGCAGATTCTCGAGGCACTCAAGCCCCAGGGCCTTGGGCTCACGGTGGTCGGCGACGACGCGCAGGCCATCTATTCGTTTCGCGCCGCCTCGGTGGAGAACATCCTGGGGTTTCCGCAGCGCTTTACCCCGCCTGCGGAAGTGATTCCGCTGGGGCAGAACTACCGCTCGACCCAGCCGGTGCTGGACGCCTCCAACGCCTTGATGGCCGAAGCGCCGCGCCAGTTTCGCAAGCATTTGCTGGCCGTACGCGGGGCCGGCACCACACCGCGCTACGTGACGGTGGACGACCTGGAGTCGCAGGCCGAATACGTGGCTTTGCAGGTGCTGCAACGGCGCGAAGCCGGCGCCGGACTCAAGCGCCAGGCCGTCCTGTTCCGCAGCAACAGCCACAGCGACCTGCTGGAAGTGGAGCTGCTGCGCCGCAAGATCCCGTACGTGAAGTATGGCGGCCTGAAATTCCTGGAGGCCGCGCATGTGAAGGACATGATCGGCGTCCTGCGCTGGGCGGACAATCCACGCAATTCGCTGGCCGCGTTGCGGGTGCTGCAGTTGCTGCCTGGCATGGGCCCGGTCAACGCCCGCGCGACCGTGGATGCACTGGCCGAGGGGTCCGGCGCGGTCAAGTCCATGCAATCGATCAAGGTACCGTCGCAAAGCGAGCTCGATTTCAAGCGCCTGGCGCAACTGATGGAAAAACTGGTCGAGCCCAACAAGCCCTGGCCTGGACAGGTGCGCCTGGTGCGCGAGTGGTACCAGCCACACCTGGAACGCATCTTCGAACACTTTCACACGCGCATCGGTGACCTGGACCAGCTCGACCAGCTGTCGCAGCAATTTCCGTCGCGCGAACGCTTCCTCACCGAGCTGACGCTGGATCCGCCCAATGCCAGCAGCGACCTGTCGGGCAAGCCGCACCTGGACGAGGATTTCCTGGTGCTGTCCACCATCCACTCCGCCAAGGGCATGGAATGGGACACCGTGTTCGTGCTCAACGTGGTGGATGGCAGCTTTCCTTCCGAGTTCGCAACCGGCAAGCAGGAGCTGATCGACGAGGAGCGACGCCTGCTGTACGTGGCCATGACCCGCGCACGCAATGAGCTGCAGCTGATCAGCCCGCTGAAGTTTCCCTTGACCCAGCAGGCGCCGCGGGCCGATGCGCATGTCTATGGCGGGCGCAGTCGCTTCATGTCGGAGAAAGTGCTGCAGACCTTCGAGAAATCCAGCTTTGCCGGCTCCCACGTGGGGGACTCGGCCCTGGCCGGCGTGGCAGGCCAGGCCCAGGCGGTGACCGTCAATGCCGCGGCCCGCCTCAAGGACATGTGGTGAGCAAGCCCGGCTAGCGCGGCTTGATGAACTTGAGCGTGAAGCGGTCGCTCTCGCCGATGGCAAGGTACTTGGCGCGATCCACCTCGCCGCCGGCCAGCACCGGGGGCAGGGTCCATACCCCGCCGGCGTAGTCCTTGGTGTCCTTGGGGTTGGCGTTGATTTCCGAGGTGGCCACCAGCTTGAATCCGGCGCCCTGGATCAGCTTGATGGCATAGGACTGGTTGACGTAGCCGCTGCGGGCCCGCGGGTCCTGCGCTATGGCCTCGTTGCCGCGATGCTCGACCACGCCCAGCGTGCCGCCGGGCCGCAACGCCCGGTACATCTCCAGAAATGCCGCCTCGGCCTGTCCGCCGGCCATCCAGTTGTGGATGTTGCGAAAGGTCAGCACCACATCCGCCGTGCCGTCGGCAACCAGCCGCGACTTGCCCGGGCTGAAGTCCACCACCTTGACGCGATCCAGATGCCCCGGCGCGCGCGCCAGGATATCCAGGTAGGCCTGCCGGCTGTTCTCGCCATTGGCGTTGCCGGCAGTCACCGGTGGCATGGCCGCCACGTAGTGCCCATCCTGGCGCAGCAGCGGCGCGATGATCTCGGTGTACCAGCCGCCAATGGGCAGAACTTCCACGACGGTCTGGTTGGGGCGCACACCAAAGAACAGCAGCGTCTCGCGCGGATGGCGGTACTGGTCGCGGGCGCGGTTGGCGTCGCTGCGATGGCCGGAGGCGATGATCTTGTCCAGCTGGCTGGCAGTGGTGGTGCGCGTCGCGGTTCCGGCGCATGACGCCACTGCCAGCGCGGCCAGTCCCAGCACACAGGAAGACAGCACGGCGACCAGGCGGGACTGTATGGGGTTCATGGCTCGAGGTAAGCGTACCCGTTCAGCTCATTCTCGTAAAAGCGCTTGATCGACTGGCTCTGGGCCACTGTCATGCGGTTGTCGCGCACGGCGCGCTCGCAGTCGCGCGCCAGGGCAGGATAGAGCTCGGCCACATCGTACTCCATGTACTCCAGCACCTTGTTGGCCGTGTCGCCCTTGACGATCTCCTCGATCCACCAGCCACCTTCCTCGTGCAGGCGGATGTGCACCACGTGCGTGTCGCCAAACAAGTTGTGCAGGTCCCCCAGCGTCTCCTGGTAGGCACCCACCAGGAATACGGCCAGGAAGTAATCCTCGGCCGCGCGCAGGGCATGGACCTCCAGGGTGCGCTTGGTCTCGCGCAGGCTCACGAAGCGGTCGATCTTGCCGTCCGAGTCGCAGGTGATGTCGGCCAGGACTGCCTTGCGGGTGGGCTGTTCGGCCAGGCGATGGATGGGCATGACCGGAAACAGCTGGTCGATGGCCCAGCTGTCAGGCAGCGACTGGAATACCGAGAAATTGCAGAAATACGTGTCCGACAGGATCCCTTCCAGCTCGGCCAGCTCGTCGGGCACCTCGTCGAGCTTGCGCGCCGCGTCACGCACCTTGGTGCAGGTGGCCCAGTACAGCCGTTCGGCCAGTCCCCGGTGCTCCAGCGACAGCAGTCCCAGCTTGAACATCTGCAGCGCCTCGTCGCGCGCGGTCACCGCGTCGTGGTAGCTCTCCACCAGGCGCCGCGGGTTGGTCGAGCGAAAGGCGTCGGCCAGATCCTGCACCGGTTGCGGCAATGCGCTGCGCGCGGGCTTGTCGATGTCCCCGGGGGCTACCTCGAACAAGTCCAGCGCCGATCGTCCCAACACGTCGAAGATCAGCACGCTGTGGTGCGCGGCAATGGCGCGGCCGGATTCGCTGACGATCATCGGGTGCTCGATGTTGCGGGCGTTGCAGACGCTGGCGATCCGGTACACCACGTCGTTGGCGTACTCGACCAGCGTGTAGTTCATCGACGAGGGGAAGTTCGACGCGCTGCCATCGTAGTCGACGCCCAGTCCGCCGCCCACATCGATGTACTGCAGGCCCGCGCCCAGCTGCTTGAGCTCCGCGTAGACATGCGCCAGCTCGTTGATGGCTTCCTTGACGCGGCGTATGTCCTGCAGCTGGCTGCCGGGATGGCAATGCACCAGCTGCAGGCAGTCGAGCATGTTGCGCTCGCGCAGCACCTTGAGCATCTCCAGTATCTCGGTGACGAACAGCCCGAATTTCGAGCGGTCGCCGGCGGATTCGCGCCAGCGCCCCGAGCCCTCGCTGGCCAGCTTCACGCGCACGCCCAGCTTCGGTCGCACGTCATGGGTGGCCGCGTGGCGCAGGATCAGGTCCAGCTCGGCGAAGTTCTCCACCACCGGGATGATGGTGCGCCCCAGCTTGGTGGCCAGGATCACCGCCTCGATGTAACTGGAATCCTTGAAACCGTTGCACACGATCAGGCGGTCAGGCGAATCCTCGGTCATCGCCATCACGGCCAGCAGCTCCGGCTTGGAGCCCACCTCCAGGCCAAAGCCATACTCCCGGCCGTAGCGGTATACCTCTTCGACCACCAGGCGCTGCTGATTGACCTTGATGGGAAACACCGCCGTGTAGCGGTTGCGGTAGTCGTTCTCGGCAATCGCCTGCGCGAAGACATCGTGCAGGCGCTTGAGCCGGTGCGCGAGGATGCCCGAGAAGCGCACCACCACCGGCGTGCGCAGGTCGCGCTCGGACAGTCCCTGCACCACCTCGTGCAGGTCGATTTCCCGGTCGGCAGTGGTATCCGGACGCACCACCACGTGGCCGGCCGCGTTGATCGAGAAATAGCCCTTGCCCCACGCGGGGACCTGGTACAGCTCCAGCGAATCCTCGATGGTCCATGACGTGGGCACTGCCACCGGCGGGCTCTTTTTTCGTGTCGCCATTTACGCGGCCCCCGTTGCCACGGGTCGCGCCGGGTCGGTGATCCATTCGCTGAAGCTGCCGGGATAAATCTGCGCCGGCAGGTCCAGCAGCGCCAGCGCCAGCAGGTTGTGGCAGGCGGTAACCCCGGAGCCGCACATGGCCACCAGCGGCCGGCCGGCTGCCGCTGCGATCGTGGGCTGCCAGTGTTGGCGCAATCCGGCGGCGTCGAGGAAGCGCCCGTCGGCACCCAGGTTGCGGGCAAACGGATGATTGAGTGCACCCGGCACATGGCCGGCCACCTTGTCGAGGGTCTCGTTCTGGCCGGCAAAACGGTCGGCGCCGCGGGCATCGACCAGGGCGATGTTGCCCAGTGCCAGTGCCGCCTGGACCGCCCGCGAATCCAGCACTCCTGCAAACGCCCGTGGCGCGACCTTCGTCGCACCGATCACCGGCACGCTGGTGTCGGTGGCGTGGCCGGCTGCCCGCCAGGCGCTGATGCCGCCATCCAGCACCTGGACCTGCGCGTGCCCGCTGGCGCGCAGCATCCACCACAGTCGCGCGGCCATGGCGCCGTTGGCCTGGTCATAGGCAACCACCAGTGTCGTGGGCTCAAGCCCCCAGCTGCCCAGCGTGCGCGCAAAGGCCTCAGGCGCGGGCAGCGGGTGCCGACCGGTGGTCGCGGAGCGCGGCCCGGAAAGCTGCTCGTCCAGGTGCGCGTAGATCGCGCCGGGGATGTGGCCGGCCAGGTAGTCCGCACGGCCGCGGGACGGATCGGAAAGTTCAAAGCGGCAGTCCACGATCAGCAGTCCCGGGCCGGAGATTCGGCTTGCCAGCGCAGCGACGCTGATCAGTGGCGAGGCCAAAGTCGCAGTTGTCATGCGCGCATCATCGCCGCAGTCACCGCTGCGCACAAATCATCGCTACAATTTCGCATGGCCATTGATCTTTACTGGAGCAGTGGCAGCCCATTTAGCTGGCGCGTGCTGCTCGCGCTGGAGCTCAAGGGGCTGTCATACAACAGTCACCTGTTGCACCTGGACCTGCAGGAGCACAAGGCGCCGCAGATGCTGGCCATGAACCCGCGCGGCCGCGTGCCGGTGTTGCGCGATGGCGACTACGTGGTGTTCGAGTCGGTGGCGGTCCTCTACTACCTGGACCGCAAGTACCCCGAGCCGCCGATTTTCGGCAGGTCCGCCGAGGAGGGCGGCGTCATCCTGCGGGTGATCGACGAGTTCCAGACCTACACCGAGTCGGAGCTGATGCGCATCCTGTATTCGCTGCGTGGCGGCAACGACACGGCGCTGGGTGAACGCATCGCGCACGCCATGCACGTGGTGGCGGGCGAGGCACGAACCATCGAGGGCCGGCTGTCCAAGGGCGACTGGATAGTCGGCGACGCGGTGTCGGCGGCTGACCTGGCCATCTATCCGTGCATCCGCGTCCTGCTGCAGGCATTGCTGCGTCCCGGGGCGCAGGAACTGGCGGCGCGTTTTCTTCCGGCCGAGATCCAGTATCCTGCGCTGGCGCGCTGGATGCGGCGCATGGAAGGGCTGCCGGGTTTCCGGAAAACCTGGCCGCCGGATTGGCCGCAGCCGAAGCAAGAGGGTTGAGTTTCGCCATGAGTGACAAGATCTACTTCGAGTTTCCGGGTCGCCTGATCATGGTGGGCTTCGGCAGCATCGGCCAGGGCGTGCTGCCGCTGATCCTGCGGCATATCAACATCCGCCCCGAGCGCATCGTCATCGTCACGGCCGACGCCGCGGGCCAGGAAGAGGCCAAGGCCCTGGGCGTGCGGTTCATCCGCGAAGCGCTGGTGCGCGAGAATTTCCGGCGCGTGCTCGACGGGTTGATGGGGCGCGGGGACTTCCTGGTGAATCTTTCGGTGGATGTTTCCAGCGTGGCGCTGATCAAGCACTGCTGGGAACGCGGCGTGATGTACATCGACACCTGCATCGAGCCGTGGGCAGGCGGCTACACCGATCCGGCCACGCCGCCGGGCCGGCGCACCAACTATGCGCTGCGCGAAGAGGCGCTGGCGCTGCGCACTTCGCTGACGGCGCGCAATCCCACCGCCATCCTCACCCATGGCGCCAATCCGGGGATGGTGTCGTATTTCGTCAAGGCCGCGCTGTTGCAGCTCAAGGCCGACATTGGCGTGGATCTGGCCGAGCCCACCAATCGCGCCGAGTGGGGCGCGCTGGCGCGCAAGCTCGAGGTCAAGGTGATCCATGTGGCCGAGCGCGACTCGCAGATCACCAACCGGCCCAAGGAAGTCAATGAATTCGTCAACACCTGGTCGGTGGATGGCTTCGTCTCCGAGGGCTGCCAGCCGGCGGAACTGGGCTGGGGGACGCACGAGCGCAACTTCCCGCGCGATGCCAAGCGCCATGACTTCGGTTGCGGCGCGGCCATTTACCTGGGGCAGCCCGGAGCGGCCACGCGCGTGCGCACCTGGACGCCGCGCGCCGGCAGCATCCATGGCTTCCTGATCACCCACAGCGAGGCCATCTCGATCGCCGACTACTACACCGTGCGCGAGCACGGCGAAGTGTTGTACCGGCCCACCTGCCACTACGCCTATCACCCCAGTGACTCGGCCGTGATCTCGGTGCACGAACTGGCCGGACGCAACTGGCAGCTGCAGGATCGCAAGCGCATCCTGATGGACGAGATCACATCCGGCATGGATGAGCTGGGCGTGCTGCTGGGTGGCCACAAGCGCAACGCCTACTGGTACGGCTCGCAACTGAGCATCGAGGACGCCCGCAAGCTGGTGCCTTACAACAACGCCACCAGCGTGCAGGTGACCATTGCGGTGCTGGCCGGCATGGTCTGGGCCATGGAGCACCCGGATTGCGGCTTGCTGGAGCCGGACGAGCTGGACCACAGGTACATGCTTGAGATCTGCCGTCCCTACCTGGGCAAGCTCACCGGCGCGTATTCGGACTGGTCGCCGCTGTCGGATCGCGAGCGCCTGTTCCCCGAGGACCTGGACATGGGCGATCCGTGGCAGTTCAAGAATGTGCGGGTGATCTGAACCTTTCAGTCGTAGTCGATGGCCACAATCACGAACTGGCGCTGGCCCTCAGCCGTGGCCAGGGTGATTTGCGCATCCAGCGGCTTGCCCAGCAGCGCGCGGGCCAGCGGCGCGTCCATGCTGATGTAGCCGGGGCCCTGGTCGAATTCATCCGGGCCGACGATCCGGTAGCGGTGGACCTGGCCGCTGTCCTGCTCCAGCTGCACCCAGGCGCCAAAGAACACCCGGCCGCGGTCCGATGGGGGCTGGTCGACGATCACCATGCCGTCCAGACGGCGTCGCAATTGACGCACCCGGGCGTCGATTTCGCGCAGCCGCTTCTTGCCATACGTGTACTCGGCGTTCTCGGAGCGATCACCCTGGGCAGCTGCCGCGGCAACCGCCGCGGTGACCACGGGGCGCTCGACCCGCCATAGCTGTTCCAGCTCCGCGCGCAGCCTTTGGGCCCCCGGCGGTGTGATGTATTTGGACCCTGGCTTGGAAGGGGCTTTGTATCGACTCATTCTGTGCACGCCCTCACAGCCACGGCGCACCGCCCGGGCCTATCTTTGGGCCAAGACCCGGAGGGTCGCATGCCCAGCAAGTACTACGCCCATTTCGTGACTGATGCTTCCGAGCCCCAGCTTGCCGGAGAATACAGCGGCGTGGTGGAGCTGGCGGTTCCGCTGCACCCGCAACGCGAAACGCACGAACTGCGCGCGTTGTTGGCGCGCAACTTCGATATCACTGACGAGGATATCAGGATCCTAAACTGGGCCACGCTGCATTAAGATGTCGGGACAGGGCCGCCAGGATGGCCCGTCCCGTGTCTTAAGGAGCTCTCAAATGCGTGGACTGAGCTTTGCCGTCGCCGGCGTGGCCCTGCTGTTGTCCGGTTGCGGGTACAACAGCCTGCAAACCCAGGATGAACAGGTCAAGTCGGCCTGGTCCGAGGTCGTCAACCAGTATCAGCGCCGGGCGGACCTGATCCCCAACCTGGTGGCCACGGTCAAGGGTTTCGCGGCCCAGGAGCAAAAGGTGCTGCTGGGTGTCACCGAGGCGCGCGCCAAGGTCGGCTCCATCCAGATGACCCCCGAGCTGGTCAACGATCCGGAAGCCATGAAGAAATTCCAGGCGGCCCAGGGCGAGCTGACCGGTGCGCTCAAGAGCCTGTTCGCGGTGACCGAGAACTACCCGCAGCTCAAGTCCGACCAGAACTTCCGTGACCTGCAGGCACAGATCGAGGGCACGGAGAACCGGATCACCGTGGCGCGCAATCGCTACATCCAGGCCGTGCAGGCCTTCAACACCACCGTGCGCTCGTTTCCCACCAACCTGACCGCGATGCTGTTCAAGTACAAGGTGAAGCCCAACTTCACCGTGGAAAACGAGGCAGCCATCGCCAAACCGCCCACGGTTGATTTCGGCGGCGGCGCCGCCACGCCGGCGAATTGATCCGCCGCGCGGTCATTGCCCTGATTGGGCTGCTGTGCGCGGCCGGCCTGGCCGCGCAGGGACTGCAGCCCATCCCGAAGCTCGAGGCGCGGGTCACCGACCTCACCGGCACCCTTACGGCCGCACAGCAGGCGGACCTGGAGCAAAAGCTCACCGCCTTCGAGCAGCGCAAGGGCTCGCAGATCGCGCTGCTGATCGTGCAGACCACAGCCCCAGAGGCCATCGAGCAGTACTCGCTGCGGGTGGTCGAGGCCTGGAAGCTGGGGCGTGCCAAGCCCGATGACGGGGTGCTGCTGCTGGTGGCGCTGCAGGACCGCGCCATGCGCATCGAAGTCGGCTATGGGCTGGAAGGGGCGCTGCCCGACATCACCGCCAAGCGCATCATCGCCGACACGATCACGCCGCTGTTTCGCCAGGGCGAGATCTATGGGGGCGTCAACGCCGGACTGCTGCAGATCATGAAGGTGGCCGAAGGCGAACCGCTGCCACCGCCGGATAAGAAGTGGCAGGGTCGCGGCGACAACATTGTGGGCCTGCTGCCACTGCTGTTCTTCGCAGTGATGATCGGTGGGGCCATCCTGCGCCGCATCTTCGGCCGCACGTTCGGCGCGGTGGCCACCGGGGGCGTGGCCGGATTGCTGACCTGGGCGCTGTCGCACCTGGTGCCCTTTGCCATCGGCGCCGGCATCGTTTCGCTGCTGCTGAGCCTGTTCATGGGCATCGCCAGCAATGTGCGTGGCGGCCGCTTGGGAGGCGGTCCCGGCCCGTTCGGCGGCCTGGGTGGCGGATTCGGGGGTGGTGGGTTCGGCGGCGGTGGTTTCGGGGGCGGAGGGTTCGGCGGCGGGGGTGGGGGCTTCGGTGGCGGCGGTGCGTCGGGGAGCTGGTGATCGCGCGCATCCTCAAGCACATGTTCTCGCCGCGCTGGATGCTGCGGCGGCGCTTCCAGCTGCCCCTGCTCAATGAAATCGCGCGGCGCATTGCCGACGTGGAGCGTGTGCGCCCCGGTGAACTGCGGTTCGTGGTCGAGCATGCACTGGAGCTGGGGGACCTGCTGGTGGGCCTGACCGCGCGCCAGCGGGCGCTGGAGATCTTCGGCCTGCTGCGGGTCTGGGATACCGAGCACAACTCCGGGATCCTCATCTACGTGCTGCATGCCGAGCATGCGGTGGAAATCGTCGCCGACCGCGGCGTGGCGCAGCGCGTGCCGCAAGCCGAATGGGATGCATTGTGCCGGGTGATGGAAAAGGAGTTTGGGGCCGGTCGCTATGGCGAAGGGGCGCTGGCGGCGGTAAACGGGGCTGCCAGCCTGCTGGAGAAGCATTTTCCGCCCCAGACGGGTGGCCGCAACGAGCTGCCGGACCAGCCGCTACTGCTGTAGCGAGCCGGTTAGATGTAATAATCGCGGGATGACATCGTCCCGACCGCTATTTGGCATCGCCGGCGCGCTGGTCCTGTCCGGCTGCGCCCTGCTTGCGCCCCCGGTAAAGCCGCCGCCCCCGCCGCCGGTCCCGGTGGAGCCGCCCAAGCCGCAGTTCCTGCCCGGGGTCGATACCCACCGGTTCGAGATCGACCCACAGCATGACGACGTGGTCGGCGTCGTGCAGGTCGTAGTCACCTCCAAGCAGGACACGCTGCCGGACATCGCCCGGCGCTTCAACATCGGCTATGAAGAGATCGTGCGCGCCAACCCGGGCGTGGATCCGTGGCTGCCCGGGGAGGGACGCGAGATTGTCGTGCCCACGCAGTTCGTGCTGCCCAACGCGCCGCGTGAGGGCATTGTCATCAACATTGCCGCCCTGAGGATCTACTACTACCAGCCGGCAAAGCCGGGCGAGAAGCAGGTGGTGTACACGCATCCGATTGGCATCGGCAAGGTGGGTTGGTCCACGCCTGAAGGCAGTACCAAGGTCATCTCCAAGCAGAAGGATCCGGTGTGGAACCCGCCGGCCTCGGTGCGCGCCGAGCACAAGGAGAACGGCGACATCCTGCCCGCCGTGGTGCCGGCAGGCCCGGACAATCCGCTGGGCAAGTACAAGTTCACGCTGGGCTGGCCCGGCTACCTGATCCACGGCACCAACAAGCCCTATGGCGTTGGCCTGCGCTCCAGCCACGGCTGCATCCGCCTGTACCCGGAAGACGTGGAAAAGATGTTCACGATGGTGGGCCCGGGCACCAAGGTGACAGTGGTGAACCAGCCGTTCGTGTTTGGCTGGCACAACGACCAGCTGTACCTGCAGGCCTACACCGTGCTCGAAGACGACAAGCGCGACTGGGCCAGTGCGCAGCCGAAACTGCTGTCCAAGACCATGACCAAGCGCATCCAGACCGAGCTCAAGGCGCGCGATGAAACCGTGGACTGGGCGCGCGTGGCCGAGATCACCAAGGATCCGCGGGGCCTGGCATTGTCGGTAACAAGTGCTGACCAGAATGTGGCCACGGTGATCAGCGCCGCGCCGCGCGTGCAGAACCGCGTGCCCGAAGGGGGCAATTGGGATGGCGCGGATGATCCGGCGCTGCAGACGCAAGGCGACGTCAAGGTCATGGTGACCGAGCAACAGCAGGCGCCACGCACTTGAGCTATAGTCCTGCGCCCATGGGGTCGCTGTCTGAATGGTTGAAGATCATGCTCGAGGAAGTCGCGCGCAAGCAGGATGATGCGGCGCGGGCTGCCGCCGAGCAGCAGCAACGCAAGGCAGCCAAGAGCGCGCCGGACGTTCCTCCAGGGAAGACCCCTTAAGTGCCGGAATCCCGCGGCACCGGGCCCGATTCCACCGACGCCGACGCTGTCATCCACGCTCGCCCGCACTCGTTCCTGGCCAGCGCGGTTGAACTGGCGCCACAGGGCGCCACCGTATCCCAGATCGTGTCGGCGCCCACCGGCGTGGTGGCGTTTGTTGGCCGTTGCCTAAAGGGGCCGGTCAACGAATCGGTGTCCATCGGCAGCTTCACCGAGTTTCAGCAGCAATTCGGTGGGCTGTGGAATGGCTCGACCCTGCCGCATGCGGTGGAACAATTCTTTGAGCATGGCGGCGAGCAGGCGCTGATCGTGCGCGTGGTCAGCGCCGGCCGCGCGCCCACCATCGATCTGCCCGCCGGCGACGATCGACTGGTGCTGGTGGGCGTGTGTCCGGGATCGCGCGAGTACCTGCGCGCGTCGGTGGACCATGACGGTATCAGCCCGCAGGACACGGACCTGTTCAACCTGGTCGTGCAGCGCTTGCGCACCCCGGGGTCGGAACTGGTGGAGGCCCAGGAAACCTTCCGTCGCGTGTCGGTGTTTACCGGATCCGCGCGTGAGGTCGGGCGCGTGCTGGCATCCTCGTCGCTGGTGCGCGTCAAGGGTCACGTGCCCCAGGAACGGCCGCAGATTACGCGCGGCGCGGGTCCGCGTGCGCTGATCGGGTATATCGAGTGCCATCAGGACGGGCATGATGGCCAGCCGCTGTCGGACTATGACCTGATCGGATCGGAGGCTGCCAACAGCGGGGTATTCGCGCTGCAGGGCGGCGCGCCCTTTAACTTCCTCTACTTTCCCCCTCCGGCGCCGGGGCGCGACCTGGGCATTAGTGCCCTGGTGGTTGGCGCGCGCTTCTGCCGCAACCACCATGCGCTGCTGCTGGTGGATCCGCCGCTGGCCTGGAAGACCGCACGCGATGCGCTGGATGGAATCCGTGACTGGGCATTTCACAGTCATGACGCGCTGATGTTCTTTCCGCGCCTGACGGCGATGGACCGGCTGCACGGTCGCCTGGACAGCTTTGCCCCCAGTGCCGCGGCCGTCGGGCTGCTGGTGCGCGATGACCGGTCCACGGCCGGTGTTTGGAGCGACGACGTGGAACCGGCGCTGCTGCGCCCGCCGGCACAGCCGGCGGTGTGGGTGGATCGCCTGCAACGCATGCAACTGGCGCAGCGTGGCGTCAATTCGCTGCGCGCAACGCGCACCGCCGCGCGCGATGTGGCCGCACCGCATACGCTGGCCGGGGAATACTCGGCCAGCATGGACGATCGGCTGCTCAGCGCCCGGCGGCTGGCACTACATGTCAGCGCCAGCGTGGAGCGCGGCACCAGCTGGGTCGCGCTGGAAGGCAACACGCCGCGCAGCCGTGACCGGGTGTGCCGCCAGGTGGAACGCTTCCTGCTGCAGCTGGCCGAGGCCGGTGCGTTCGCCGGCACCGAGTGCAATCGCGACTACTTCATTATCTGCGATGAGCGGCTCAACGGTCCGCTGGAAGTGGCCAATGGCGAGTTTCGCCTCATCTTTGGATTCCATTCCAGGCAGGGATCGGTGCGCCAGGCCTGGCTGGTGGTGCATCGTGCCGGAGGCAGCGTGACCCGACCGGCAAGCCTCAATCAATTGACCTTCGTCGAGCTGCAGGCCGAGCCGCAGGTAGAATAAGGCCATGCCGGAAAACCTTCACGTCGTGTTCTCGCATGGACTGGAAGGCAGTCCGTTCAGCACCAAGATCCGCGAGCTGTACGAGATTGCGGAAATGGAAGGGTTCGCGACCTCGGCGGTGGACTACCGCGGCGTCGATGATCCGGACGAGCGCGTGCAGCTGCTGCATGAGTTCTGCAGGGATTTTTCCGGCCACCTGGTGCTGGTGGGATCGAGCCTCGGCGGCTACGTGTCGCTGGCCGCCGCCCCGACGCTGCATGCCAAGGGGGTGTTCCTGATGGCCCCGGCAATCTACATGCCGGGCATTCCGCCACTGAAGCGCGGCGTGCCGACCTGCCCGATTGCGCTGATCCACGGCTGGCGCGACGAGGTCATCCCCTACGAGCAGAGCATGCGCTTCGCCAAGGAGAACAAGCTGGCGCTGCACCTGGTCGAGTCCGATCACCGGCTGCACAGCCAGCTGCACTTCATCCGCTTCCTGTTCCAGTATTTCCTGATCGAATCCCGTCGCGCCCAGTACGTAGACGACTGAATAACAGCCGCCCATGGACCGTTATACCGGCAGGTTGTTGTTGCCCTGGCTGCGGTTCTCGGTGCGCCCGGAGGACATCAGCGAACAACTGGCGCCAGCGGGCGGCTCGATCTGCTATGTGCTGGAGCGCCATAGCCGGCTCGACGAGATGCTGTTGCAGCGCGCCTGCGCACAGCGCGGGCTGCCGCGTCCCGGCCGGCGCCTGTTTCCCGCCGATGTGCCCGGCAAGGAACGCTCCCTGCTGGCGCTGTCGCGCGAAGTGGGGTTCTGGCGATCGCGCATCGACCGGCGCACCCCGCCGGTGCTCAAGGCGTTGCTGCAGAGATTGCGCGAGGATCCTGGCTTCGATGTAACCCTGGTGCCCGTGGCCGTGTACTGGGGGCGCACCCCGCAGCGCGAGTCCCAGTCATGGCTGCGGCTGCTGCTGGCGGAGGACTGGGCGCTGGCCAGTCGCGCGCGCCGCGCCATGACCGTGCTGTTCAACGGCCGCAACACCGTGGTGCAGTTCGGGCAGGGGATTTCACTGCGCCAGCTGGCGGACATCCCGGCCGGCGACCACCAGGCGGCGCGGCGCATTTCCCGGCAGCTGCTGGGCCAGCTGGCGGACTCGCGCACCGCGTACGTGGGCCCGGACCTGTCGCATCGGCGCACCCTGATGATGGAGGTGCTGCGCGCCCGGGCAGTGCGCGCGCTGATCGAGCAGGAGGCGCACGACAAGAATATTGCGCGGCGGGCGGCGCTGCAGCAGGCGCGCGACATGTTCGAGGAGATTGCCGCCGACTACTCGCATGCATTCGTGCGCCTGATGGAGCGCGTGCTCAAGGGCCTGTTGACGCGCATCTACGACGGCGTGCAGGTGGCGCATCCGGAGACCATTGCCGGCGTGGCCACCGGCAACGAGCTGATCTACGTCCCCTGCCATCGCAGCACCATGGACGACCTGCTGATGCCCTATGCGATCTACACCAACGGGTTCGCCCTGCCACACATCGCGGCGGGACTGAACCTCAACCTGCCGGTGGTGGGGCCGCTGCTGCGCAAGGGCGGCACGTTCTTCATGCGCCGCAGCTTCCGCGGCAGCCTGCTGTACACCGCCGTGTTCATGAAATACCTCGGCGCCATGATGGCGCGCGGCCACCCGATCCAGTATTTCATCGAAGGCGGCCGCAGCCGCACCGGCAGGCTGCTGGATCCCAAGACGGGCATGTTGTCGATGACCCTGCGCAGTTATATCCGCCAGCCGCTGCGGCCGGTGGTGTTCATCCCGATGTACCTGGGTTACGAACGGATCATGGAAATGGACAGCTATGTCAACGAGCTGTCCGGCAAGCCAAAGGAAAAGGAGACGCTGCTGGGGTTCCTGCGCTCGCTGCGGCGGCTGCGCGAGAACTTCGGCCATGTGCATGTCAATGTCGGGGAGCCCATTGCCCTGCTGCCGATACTGGATGCGTACCAACCCGACTGGCGCAGCAAGCTGGGACAGGAGGGCCGCGGCGCGACCGTGAGCGCCGCGGTGGACGTGCTGGCGCAGCGGATCATGCGCAACATCAATGCCGCTGCCGCAGTCACGCCGGTGAACCTGGTGGCGCTGGTGATGCTGGCCACCCCGAAGCAGGTGATCCTGGAGGGCGACCTGCAGCGCCAGCTGGGGCTGTACCTGCGGTTGCTGCAGCTGGCGCCCTATTCGCAGCGCGTCACGGTCACCGCACTGGCGCCGGCCGCAATAATCGAGATGGCGCTGCGTACCGGCATCCTGCAACGCGTGGCCGGCGAGGCGCTGGCGCTGACTCCTAAGCACGCGGTGTCGATTGCCTACTATCGCAACAACGTGCTGCACCTGTTTGCCATGCCCTCGCTGCTGGCCTGCTGCTTCATTTCCAATGCGGCGCTGCTGGGCAGCGACCTGCAGCGTCTGGCGTGGCGCATCTATCCGTATATCGGCGCGGAGCTGTTCCTGCGCTGGGAGGAGGCGGAGGTGCCCGGCGTCGTTGACGATTGCCTGCGGGCGCTGCGCGACGCGGGCCTGTTGCAGGAGGGCGAGGCGACCGGCGAATGGCGGGCGGTGCCCGCGGCTTCCGCGCAGGCCATGCAGCTGTCGCTGCTGGCGCAGCCGATGCTGCAGGCCATCGAGCGCTACTACCTTGCCATCGCGCTGTTGCTGCGTGCCGGCAGCGGCGTGCTGACGCAGCAGGAGCTCGGGCAGCGCTGCCAGGAGATGGCGCAGCGCATGATCACGCTGTACGGGTTCTTCTCGCCGGAGTTCTTCGATCGCGAGTTGTTCGAGGATTTCCTGGCCCTGTTGCGCCGTCGTGGTGTCATCCGCGCCGATGGCGACGGCCGGCTGATGTTCGACGAAGTGCTGGAGCGCATCGCCAGCGATGCACAGCTGGTGTTATCCGAGCAGCTGCGCCACAGCATCCTGCAGGTCGTGCACGGCTAGCTGCGACCCGGCCAGCCACAGGCGGGTGCGCCGCCGCAGGATGTCCTCGGCGCTGCGCGCCCACTCGACCCGCACCAGGTACGCCACTTCCCTGGTGGTCAGCCCGCCGCCGAAATCGCGGCCCAGATCCGACAGCTGGCGCGCATCCCCCAGGATCTGCGCCAGGCGCGTGCCATACAGCCTGGCCAGTCGAGTCACCAGGGTCGGCGGCAGTCCCGGCCAGCGCTGCAGCGAATGCCGCGTGAAGGCAGCGAGGTCGCCGCCAGGCAGGTCGCCGCCGGGCAGCGCCTGGGCGGCCGTCCAGGAGTCATCGGCCTGCAGTCCCAGTGCCGGCAGCAACTGGTGCAGGGCCGCTTCGGCCAGGCGGCGGTAAGTGGTGATCTTGCCGCCATACACTGACAACACCGGTGCGCCGCAGTCCGTCTGCAGCTCCAGGTCATAGTCGCGCGACACCTTGGTTGCAGGTTTGCCCGAGCCATCGTCATACAGCGGCCGCACCCCGGAGAATGTGGTGACGATGTCCGCTGGCGTGACCTCACGCTTGAAGAACCTGCGCAGGCAATCCAGCAGGTAGTCCTGCTCGGCGGCACTGATCTGCACCGCCGCGGGATCCTCGGCGAACGGCACGTCCGTGGTTCCCACCAGCGTGTACTGGCCTTCGAAGGGAATTGCAAACACCACGCGGCGATCCGGATCCTGCAACAGGTACGCATGGTCGCCGTCGTACAGGCGACGCAGGACCAGGTGACTGCCCTTGACCAGGCGCACCTGCTGGCGTGGCGCGACCTGCAGCGTGCCCAGCACCTGGTTGACCCACGCGCCACTGGCATTGACCAGTGCGCGGGCGGTGATCTGCCGCGACGTTCCCGGGCGCTGCTCGTGAACCTGCACTCGCCACACCCCGCCACTGGCACGCGCCGCCACTACCCGGGTGCGCGTCAGCACGGTCGCGCCGCGCTCGGCAGCGTCCAGCGCATTGAGTACCACCAGCCGGCTGTCCTCGACCCAGCAATCCGAATACTCGAAGCCGCTATGCATCGACGGGCGCAGTGGCGCACCCAGCGGCGTGCCGGCAAGTGCCAGCGTCTGGGTCGCAGCCAGACGCTCGCGGGCGCCGATGTGATCGTAGACAAACAGGCCCAGCCGCAGCAGCCAGCGTGGCCGCAGTCCATCCACGTATGGCAACACGAACCGCAGCGGATGCACGATGTGCGGCGCAATGGCCAGCAGTCGTTCGCGCTCGGCCAGGGACTCGCGCACCAGCCGCAGCTCGCCGAATTCCAGGTACCGCAGGCCGCCGTGGATCAGCTTGGAACTGGCCGAGGAAGTGTGTGCGGCCAGGTCGTCCTGCTCGACCAGGCACACGCGCAGGCCGCGGCCCGCCGCGTCGCGCGCAATGCCGCTGCCGTTGATGCCGCCGCCGACGACCAGCAGGTCATAGTCCGGCGCGGCCGGCAGCTCAGTCGTCGCCACGAACCCGGCCGCGCAGTTGCTTGTTGCGGCCCTGGCGAACCTTGCTGGTGATGCGTCGTTCCTTGGATGCGCGGGTCGGACGCGTCGCCTTGCGCACGATGGGCACGCGCCGCGCTGCGGTGAGCAGGTCCTCCAGGCGCTGCAGCGCCTCGCGCCGGTTGCCTTCCTGGGTGCGATGATTGCGCGCGATGATCAGCACCTCGCCGGCATCGGTCAGGCGCCGGCCGGCCAGCTTGCGCAGGCGCTGCTTTGCCGCCGCGTCCAGCGTGCGGGTCTGGTCGAGGCGAAAGCGCAACTGCGCCGCGGTGGCCAGCTTGTTGACGTTCTGCCCGCCGGGGCCCGCGGAGCGCACGAAGGTGATCTGGATGTCGTCGTCCGACAGGGCCAGGGGCAAGGCGGTTTCGGTCACAGGTCAGGCACGCGGGTCATGCGTATCTCGTGCTGCGTCACGGGAATGGTGATGCCGTGTTCGCGAAAATACTTCCAGATGGCACGGTTCACGTCCGAACGCACGTTGTTGACGCCTTCCTGCGGGTCGGCGATCCAGAAACGCAGTTCCAGCTCGATGCCAGAATCCCCGAAGTGCATCAGGCGCGACACCGGCGCCGGCTCACTGAGCACCCGACCACTGGCCTGCGCGGCCTTGAGCAGTACCAGCAACGCGACCTCCGGGTCATCCTGGTAGCTGATGCGCACCGGCAGCTTCAGCCGCACCTTGGGATCGGCGTAGCTCCAGTTGATGACCGTGTTGGTGATCAGGTTCTGGTTGGGCACCAGCGTGTCGACCCCGTCGCGGTCGCGCACCACCACATAGCGGCCGCGCAGCTCCTGGACCCAGCCGAAATTCTCGGTGCTGGTACCGGTGCCGCCGGTGAAGCTGATGACATCCCCGGGCTTGATGGACTTGTCCAGCAGCAGCACGAAGCCGCTGACGAAATTGCTGGCGATGGCCTGCAGGCCGAACCCCAGGCCCAGTCCCACCGCGCCGGTCAGCACCGTCAGCGCGGTCAGGTCCACGCCGGCGGCATTGAGGCCGACCATCACGCCCATTGCCAGCAGGAATATGTAGGAGAACTTGCTGATGCCGATGCGCGTGGACATGGCCAGACCCTGGAGCTTCATGACACGCGATTCGATCGCGCGCGAAACCAGGCTGGTGGCCACGATAAAGATCGTCACCACCACGACGCCCTTGAACAACTGCCACACGGTGAACCTGGCCTTGCCAGGTGCCAGGTCGATGGAATCGAGGCTCGACTCGATGAAATCAAGCCAGCCCAGCAACGAGAAGCCCAGCAGCAGCCACAGGATGATGGTTAGCCGGGTCTCCCAGCGGTGCAGCCAGCGATGCTCACCCAGCGCGACGCGCAGCCAATACAGCCCCAGCCGCACGATCAGCAGCGCGGCGGCCAGCTGCAGGGCGATGTCCAGCAGCCCTGGCTTCAGGTTGGTGAACCCGGCGATGCCGCGGCCAATCAACAGTGCCACCAGGGCGCTAAACGACGGTGCCGCCAGCACGGCACCTTCGGCAACCCGTGCCTGCCAGGAGATGCCGTCGCGCAGCGTGCTGCGCGCGTGCCAGGCGCGCGCGAAGTGGCTGGCGACCACGCCGGCCAGCGCGGCCACGGCAATCAGCACCAGCTGCACCAGCGACGCAGGGGAGGTGAGCCGCGCGAACAGCAGCTGCAGGTCGTTATCAGGCATTGAGATCGGGAATGGCCTGGCTCTCGAGCTTGGAGATCTGGTCCTTGAGCAGCAGCTTGCGCTTTTTCAGGCGCCGCATCTGCAGCTCATCGGTGCGCATGTCCATCTGCAGCTGCACGATCACCTGGTCCAGGTCGCGATGCTCGATGCGCAGTTGCCGCAATTTCTCGATATTGCGAAACAGCTCGCGATTGATGTTGTCTTCGTTGTCGTCAGACATGAGGGGTTCGGACTTCAGGCCACCTTCAGGCGCGACAGCAGCGGCTCTATCCCGTCGGCTAGCTTAGCGAAGCGGCCCAAAGGGCGCCACGGCAACCCCGGCTCGTGAAAATCCGAGGCCGCGGAGCCGGCCAGTGAGTGCTGCCGGGCCAGTGACGCCAGGCGGCTGGCATCGCCAGGGGAAAGCCCCGGCAGGCTGACCTCCAGCGCGCTGCCGCCCCAGCCGGCAAACTCAGCGCACAGGTTGCGCAGCGCGCCGCCGGACAGCTTGTAGCGATGCGCGTGCGCCAGTACCGCGTGGCCGCCAGCGGCCCGGATCGCGCTGACCGCGGCTTGCACCGTGGGCCATTCCTGCGGCACGTGGCCGGCGCAGCCGCGCCCCAGATAGCGGTCGAAGGCGTCCTGCGTGGTCGCCGCCGTGCCGTCGGCAACCATGGCCCGCGCCACGTGCATGCGGGTGGGAACCGCTGCGGTCTCGAGCACGCCCCGCGACAGGTCGATGGCGGCCAAGCGTGGCACGCGACGCAGTCGCTCGCCGATGGCAACGATGCGATCACGACGCAGCTGCACCAGGTGCGCCAGGTGCGACTGCAGCGCCGGGCAGTCCGGATCGATATCCAGGCCCACGACATGGATCTCCTGGCCGCGCCAGCTAGCGGTTATCTCGACCCCCGAGACGAAGCCGATGCCCGCGGCGGCGCAGCCGGCACGGGCTTCCGCCAATCCGAGGGTAGTGTCGTGATCGGTCAGCGCCAGCACTTCAATCGCACGCTGCTTGGCGAGGTGCACCAGCGCCGCTGGCGCCAGCGTGCCGTCGGACCAGGTGCTGTGGGTGTGCAAGTCAATGAGGCCGGACATCAGGGGCGTATCATAGGCCACCCATGCCAGCCCCGTTAGAGTTGCCCGCCAGCATCGATACGCTAGTGCTGGATCTTGACGGCACGCTGCTGGACCTGGCCTTCGACACGCACTTCTGGCTGGAGGTCGTGCCGGCCTATTACGGCGCGGCGCGCGGGCTCTCCGCAGTGCAGGCGCTGGAGCAGGAGATCATGCCGCGGCTGCGCGCGGCCGAGGGCACGCTGGACTGGTACTGCCTCGATCACTGGTCACGGGTCCTGGAACTGGACCTCTCGGTCATCAAATCCGAACACGATGAGCGCATCGCGTGGTTGCCTGGTGCGCGCGAGTTCCTGCAACGCCAGCGCGCCGCCGGGCGCCGCCTGGTCCTGGCCACCAACTCGCATCCCGAGACGCTGCGCATCAAGGACCAGAAGGTGGGCATCGCGCCGTACCTTGATGTGGTCTACAGCTCGCATCAGTTTCGGGCGCCCAAGGAACATGCGGTGTTCTGGGAACGATTTCGCGCCGCCGAGCCCTTTGATCCGGCACGCACCGCAATGATCGATGACAACCTCGCGGTGCTGGGAGCGGCGCGTGCGGCCGGCATCGGCTGCCTGATCGCAGTCACGGACCCGGATTCCAGCCGGCCCGCGCGACCTGCGCCGGCTGACTTCCTGCATGTCAGTGCAGTAGCGGATATCGCCTAGCGCCGGGTTTGTCGCGCACTGGGCAGAGCGATGTCGTAGATCGAAATTGCCATCGCGACAATCGCGATGGCGGGGGTCTGGTGGTCAGCCTGACATTGCCACTGCCCGACGTTTCGCGATACCAGCGAGCAGGACCGTGCCTGGCGCGCCGGCATTTCTGCGCCGCGAGCGCGGACAGTGATCAGCAGTGTATTGCCAGTGCTGATCGCTGCTGGGATGGCTGCCGCCGCAGCTGCTGCGGCTCGCCGGCGTACGGTGCCTCGCGTTGCGCGCGCGCGCATCTCCATCGCCGCGGTAGAGCGTGGACGATTTCGTCCGAGACTTCGCTGGCGGATGGTCGTGTGGTGGCGGCGAGCAGTCCGATCCAGTACGCGCCGGCATGCCGGAACCGTCACGCTTGCCGGTGAAGGCCGGCGACGCCGTACGGCGTGGCCAGGTTGCTGGCGACGGTCTCGCCAGCCCGGATCTCGTGGCGCGGCTGTCGCAGGAGCAGCGCCACGCTGCACCGCCTGCAGTTCGATCTGCGCCGCGACCGGGCTGGCTGCCGAGCGCGCGGCCAGCGAGGCGCAGGAGGGCTTCACGCGCAGGCCGAGGTAGATTTGACCTCGGCGCAGCGCGAATTCGACCGCACGCGCAAGGCCTACGAGTTCGGCGCCTTCTCCGAGATGCAGATGCTGCGTGCGCAGGATGCGCTGCGACAAGGCGAGTTTCCGTCTAGCCCAGGCGCGACGCACTGCTGCAGAGCGCAACCGGAGCAGGGTCGGGTTTGAGGTGCAGAGCAGGGATGGCCACGCTGCGAGCGCCAGCAGGCTGGCTAGTGGAGGACCTGGCGCGCCAGGTGCAGATCGCTGGACCTGCGTCTCGCCGGTGGACGGGCAGGTCGGACAGGTGCAGGTTGCCGATCGCGCCAACGTGACGCGTGATGCGCCGCTGCTGTCGGTGGTGGACCTGAGTCACTGCTGGAAGTGGAAATCCAGGTGCCGGAGAGTCTGGCGCAGCGATCTGGCCCCCGGCATGGCGGCCGAGCTGTCGGGCAAGCGGCGGCAAGTGGCAAGGCACGATCAGCGGCGTATCCCCGGAGGTCGTCGGCGGGCAGGTCAGCCGCGCGCGTGCGCTTCTCGGGCGCCGAGCCCGAAGGGCCTGCGCCAGAGCCAGCGCCTGTCGGTGCGCGATGCATCATGGACGAGCCGCGACAGACGTGCTGACGGTGGAGCGCGGCAGTTTCGTGGACGCAGGGCGAACGGCTATGTCGTGGCGCATGCGAAGGGGACGACCTTGCGGTGCGCGTGCCGGTGCGGCTGGGCGCGACGAGCATTTCCAAGGTGGAGTTGCTCGACGGCCTTAAGGCCGGGCGATCAAGTCGTCGTGTCCGGCGTCGGAGGCCTTCAATAACGCTGAACGGGTCATCGTCAGTCGATGAGGATGCGGAGAATCACATGCTCGAATATGAACCGGCTTTCGAAGGTGTATCGCACGGAGGTGGTCGAGACCCACGCGCTGCGGGACTTCTCGATCCAGGTGAAGGAGGGCGAGTTCGTGGCGGTGACCGGCCCCTCCGGTTCCGGCAAGACCACGTTCCTGACCATCGCCGGGCTGCTGGAGGAGTTCACCGCCGGCGAGTACCTGCTCGACGGCGATCGAGGTGCGCGGCATGAACGACAACCAGCGATTCGCGGCTGCGCAATGAAAAGATCGGCTTCATCTTCCAGGCTTTCAACCTGATCCCGGACCTGAACGTGGCCGCCAACGTGGAAGTGCCGCTGCGTTACAGGCGCGGCATGACCGGGGCGGAGCGCAGCAAGCGCATTGCCGACTCCCTGGCGCGCGTCGGCCTGTCGGCGCGCGTCAAGCACTATCCCGGCAGAACTCGTCCGGCGGCCAGCAGCAGCGGGTCGCGATTGCGCGCGCGCTGGCCGGGTCGCCACGCCTGCTGCTGGCGGACGAACCCACCGGCAACCTCGACACCCAGATGGCGCGCGCCGTCATGGAGTTGCTGGAGGACCTGCACCGCGCAGGGGCCACCATCGTGATGGTGACGCATGATCCGGAGCTGGCCGCCCGCGCGCAGCGCGAGGTGCACATCGTCGACGGCCAGAGTGGTCGACATTGCCGAGCAGCCGCGCATGGTAAACCTGCAGGTCAGGCCCGCGAGTCGCAGCCACTTCAGGGGCGAGCGTGAGCGCCTACTACTTCGGGCTGGCGCTGCACAACCTGCGGCGCAACCCCTGGCTCACGGGGCTGATCGTGATTGCCGTGGCGCTGGGCATCGGCTCGTCCATGACGGTGTACTCCATCCTGCGCGCGATGTCGGCCGACCCCATGGCGCACAAGTCCGCGCAGTTGTTCACGCCACAGCTCGACAATTTTGGCCCGGGCAACCGGCGTAACGGCGAGCCGCCGGACCTGCTTACCTACCGCGATGCAGTAGCACTGCACAAGGCGCACCTGGGAATCAGGCAGGCAGCCATGTACGAGATCGCCCTCGCTGCGTCCACCCAAGATGCGCGGCAGGCGCCCGTGCTGGCACAGGGACGCGCCACGCATGGCGACTTCTTTGCCATGTTTGAAGTGCCGTTTCGTTCCGGCGGACCCTGGAGCGCCGCAGATGACGAGGCGCGCGCAAATGTTGCCGTCATCACTGCCGGGCTGGCCGACCAGCTGTTCCCCGGTGTGCAGGCCGTCGGCAGGATCATCCGCCTCGAAGGGCAGGACTACCGTGTATCCGGTGTAACCCGGCCCTGGGCGCCGGCGCCGCGGTTCTATGACCTGAGCTGGGGAGAAGGTGGCGGCTATGACCCGGCTGCCGACGTATTCATACCATTCGAGACCGCCGTGGCCAGGGAGATCCAGAGCAATGGCGCCCTGACGTGCAACAACTATCCGGGCCGCAATCGGGCCGAGTTCCTGGCCTCCGAATGCATCTGGGCGGAACTGTGGGTGGAGTTGCCCGACGGCGCGGCGGTTGCGCATTTTCGCAACTACCTCGAACGGTTACGCGGCAGCGCAGCAGCGAACCGGGCGCTTTACTTGGGCGCCTTTCACGCGACTGCGCAACGTGACGCAGTGGCTTGAGTACAAGAAGGTCGTGCCCAACGAAGTACGCGTGGCCACCCTGGTCGCGTTTGGATTTCTGCTGGTGTGTCTGGTCAATGCCGTTGGCATTGATGCTGGCCAGGGCAAGCCGCCGGTCGGCCGAGTTCGAATCTGCGGCGCGCGCTGGGCGCGACACGCGGGGCGCTGTTTGCCCAAGGGCTGTGGGAATCGCTGGCCATCGGCGTGGTGGGCGCGGCAGTGGGGCTGGGACTGACGCTGATCGGGCTGCGGGTGCTGCGCAGCATGCTGCCCGAAGCCATTGTCAGCACCACCGCCGTGGCGCCATCGATCGTGGCGCTGACCATCTTGCTGGCCATCGCGGCGACGGTGTGCGCTGGGTTATACCCGGCCTGGCGGTCCAGCCGCATGGCCGGCGCCTTGCAACTCAAGACGCTGTAAGAGGACATCATGGATATCGCAACGATCCTTGCATCACTGAATCGCAACCGGTTGGCGGCGCTGCTGGTCATGATCCAGATTGGTCTCACGTTGGTCATCGTGCTCAATGCGGCGGGGGTGGTGCGCGAACACATTGCGCGCATGCACAGCGTCAGCGGCATTGACGAGGCCAATGTCTTTTCGCTGGTCAATCGCTGGATCGGCCAGCCTGCGGACGCAACGGCGCGCGTGGACCGCGACCTGGCGGTGCTGCGCGCCACCCCTGGAGTCGTGGATGCCGTGTCGACCAATGGCGTGCCGCTGAGCCAGCGTGGCTGGGGCGCCGGCATCGATACCCGAACCGATTGACCTGCAAAATCCGGCGGGCGTGAACCACGCCCAGCTGTACTACCTGGACGAACACGGTGCAGCCGCGTTTGGGTTGCGCCTGACAGCCGGGCGCTGGTTTACCGCTGCCGACATGCCTGCTCCAGACCAGTCTGTTGTCCAACCCGTGGCGATTCTCACGCGGGCCCTGGCCAAACAACTGTTTCCCAATGGACATGCGCTGGGCGGCATTGTCTACACCCAGGGTCCAGGGCCTACGACCATCGTGGGGATAGTCGAGAACCTGCAAAGCTCCTAACCCTGGCAATCCCGGTCTCGGCATGGTTGCGCACCAGTTCTCGCTGATCTTGCCGCAGCGCATCGGGACCAACTACGTGGTGCGGACGCGTCCCGGAGCACTGGCCAGTGCAATGAAGGAGGCCGAGCGGCGGCTGCGGGCCGAGGAGCCGCTGCGGGTAATCACGGAATTCCGGTCGTTCGCCGAAACCCGCGTCAATGCCTACCGAAGTAATCGCGGCCTTACCGTGATACTGGTGACCGTGAGTGCGCTGCTGCTGGTCGGTGACCGGCCTAGGCATTGTCGGCCTGACAAGTTACTGGGTCGCACAGCGTCGCCGGTTCATCGGCGTGCGGCGTGCGCTGGGCGCCACGCGCGGCGACATCCTTAGCTACTTCCAGAACGAGAACCTGGTCATTGTCGCCGCCGGCACGATGCTGGGCATCGCGGTGGCCATCGGCCTCAACCTGTGGCTGGTGAAACACCTGGGAATGCCACGCATCGACAACACCTATGCGGCGGTCGGTGCGGCAGTAGTGCTGGTGCTGGGGCAGTTTGCGGCGCTGTGGCCGGCGCTGCGCGCCGCCTCGATACCGCCTGCACTGGCCACCCGCACGGGGTAGCGTTGCCCGATGCGCACGGTCCTGGTGGTGGATGACAATCCAGCGGTTGCCGAAGCCCTGCGCGTGATGTTTGCGCTGCACGACATACGCACGCTGGCGGTGCGTGAGCAAGGGCGCGTTCGTCGCCCTCAACTGCGGCGCCGTGCCTGCCGACCTGATTGAAGCCGAGCTGTTTGGTGCCGAAGCGGGGGCGTTCACCAGCGCCAACAAGACGCGCGAAGGCCGCTTTGATCTGGCGGACGGGGGCACCTTGTTCCTGGACGAGATCGGCAACCTGCCGCTGGCCGGGCAGGTGAAGCTGCTGCGCGTGCTGGAGACTGGACAGTACCAGCGGCTGGGGTCGAGTCGGTCACGCACTGCGCGGGTCCGGGTCATCTCGGCTACCAACTCGGATCTTGCACAAATGATAAGCGCGGGTTCGTTCCGCGAAGACCTCTATTACCGGCTCAACGTCATTGAAATCCCGGTGCCGGCTCTGGGCGAACGTCCGGAAGATATCGCGGTGCTGGCTGCGCATTTCCTTGGCACCAAGGCCACATTGACCGAGGAGGCGATCAGCGCCCTGCAGGGGCACTCCTGGCCGGGCAACGTGCGCGAATTGCGCAATGCCATTGAGCGGGCCGCATTGCTGTCACGCGATGGACTGATCCGCGCCGAAGATCTCAACCTGCCCGCGCCGCTGCATCTGGCCCGCGATCTCAACGAGCCAGACCGGGTGACCATAGAGGCTGCGCTACAGGGTGCCGGTGGAGTTGTCAGCCGCGCCGCGCAGTCGCTGGGACTTTCCCGGCAGGCGCTGTACCGGCGCATGGACCGGCTGGGGCTGCGCGGCTGAAATGCGGGCGAGCTTCGAAGGCAAGCTCGCCGCGCTGCTGATCGGCACCTGGCTGGTGTCGGCGGCCGTGGCGGCCAGTATCGCCATGTGGCTGCATTCCCCTTTGCTGGGTGTGCTGATCGCATTGCTGATCGGCGTGGTTCCATTGATGTGGTTGTCGCGACGAATCGCCGCGCCAGTGCGACGCTTGCTGCGCGCCATTGCCGGGGCGGTGGCCAGCTATCGCGACGGGGATTTTAGCATCTCGCTGGTAATGGACAGGCAAGACGAACGCCTGACATTGCCACTGCCCCGACTGCACCGCGAGTAGACTGTGGGACGCGGCAGAGCAGGGGGCGGACATGACCAGCAGTGTATTGCCAGTGTTGATCATCGGCGGGGGTGCTGCGGGAACCATGCTGCACCTGGAACTGGCGCGGCGCGGCGTGCAGGCACGCTCGATCGACCGGCTGCCGGGACCGGCGACGACCACACGCGCCATCACCCTGCACGCGCGCACGGCGGAAATCATGGAGCGCATCGACCAGCGCCTGATTGACCGCTACCTGGCGCGCGCGCTGCCCAGCAAGGGCTATGTACTGCACTTCGTGGATGACGCGGCAAAGCGCAGCGAGGTGCGCCCCGGCCTGGACTTCACCACCCTGGATTGCCGCTATCCGTGCCTGTTCATCCACGGCCAGAACGAAACCGAGCAGGTGCTGCGTGACTACATGCTGGCCGAATACGGTGCGGCCACCCAGTGGTCCACCGAGCTGCTTGACGTGCGCCACGAGGGCGAAGGCCCCAGCGCCTGCGTGATTGCCACGCTGCGCCATGCCGATGGCAGCACCGAGGAGGTGCGCGCGACGTACCTGGTGGCCTGTGATGGCAAGAATTCGCGGGTGCGCCGCCAGCTGCACCTGATCCAGGATGAGAGCGACTATCGCGGCTCGGTGATGCAGAACCTGGATGTGTTCCTGGAGAACTTCCCGGACTCCGACGATTGGGTGCATTACTGCGCCGGCCGCACGCACTTTGTGATGATCGTCAAGCTGCCGGGCGGCTTTCACCGCCTGCTCTTGAGTGACCGGGGCGAGGCCTCGGCGCCGGACGTGACGCCGGAGCAGGGGTTCCTCAAGGTGATCAACCAGCACTTCGACGGCGTCGGGTTGGGGAAAGTAGTTTGGCATTCGAAATGGGAAAGCTGGGTGCGCCTGGCCCATGCCTATCGCGACCGCAACGTGTTCCTGGCCGGTGATTCCGCGCACGTGCACTCGACCACGGGCGGGCAGGGCATGAATTGCTGTCTGCAGGACGCGTGGAACCTGGGCTGGAAGCTGGCCATGGTGTTGCGTGGCGAGGCCGGCGCGGCGCTGCTGGACAGCTATGAAGCCGAGCGCAAGCCCATCGCCGAGCAGGTGATCTGGGCGGCGTCGTCGCTGCACGAGATCTTCATGGGCCACGGCAAGAGCATCGCCGAGCGCACCGCGCGCATCAGTGATCCGCAGTTCCTCGACGCCGTGGTCGGGCGTTGCTCGGGGATTTCCTACACCTACCGTGAGTATGTCGCGCAGCCAGCAGGCCTGGCGCCGCAACCGGGTGGGCCTGCAATCGGCGATCGTGCGCCCGATGTGCTGCTGGCGGAAGGCCAGTCCCTGTTCGCCCTGACGCGGCACACGGGCTTCACGTTGCTGGTGATTCCAGGATCTGCGGGCACTGAAGAGTCGCAAGCCAGTGTTGCCAAGGTCGCCGCCGCGCACGAGGCCATCCTGCGGCTGTACCTGCTGCCAGCCGTGCCGGAATTGCTGCGCCGTTATGGAGCCGGCACCGAGGCGAGCTTGTTCCTGATCCGGCCCGACGGCTATGTGGGTTTCAGGTGCCTGGTAAGCGAGCTGCAGCGGATGCAACAGTTCCTTGAGGAAATGCGCTAGCGCCCTTGCGGTCCGGGTCTACAATCGCTGTTGTGAACACGCCAGAGAGCCGCGGGTCGGCGCACGACAATTCGCTGATCGACTGGTTCCTGGCGCTTACGCCAGGTGAGCGGCTTGCGGAACTGGAGTCGCGCGTGGCGTTCTTCAACTCCGTGCGAACCGATGGCGACACAGAGCTTTCGCCGGATACTTGAGCTGCTTGAGCAGCACGGCGTGGAATACGTCGTCGTCGGAGGCGTCGCGGCCGTGCTGCAGGGCGCGCCCGTCACCACGTTCGATATTGACGCGCTGGTAAAGATCGATCCCGACAACGTCGATCGCCTGGTCAAGGTGCTTGCGGCCCTGGATGCGCGCTTTCGTGAGCGTCGGGACCTGCGGCCGACGCGCAGTGACCTGTCTGCTGGCGGACACCTTCTGCTCATCACCAACAGCGGTCCATTTGATGTGCTGGGGGTCATCGGTGGCGGCAAACGCTACGATGACGTTGTGGGGTCGGCCCGTTTGATTACGGTGGGTGACCTTGCGATCCGGGTATTGCCCCTTGCCGCATTGATTGACGACAAGAAGGCACTGGGCCGGGACAAGGATCTGGCGGTAGTGAAATTGCTGGAAGCGGTGCTGGAGCGCCAGCGCAGCAACTGATTGCCTACCGTCTGCCTCGCGGCGGCCCGCGGCGCGGTCCGCCGCCGCTTGCACCACCGGGCCTGCCACCACCACCTGGACGCGGGCGACTGCCGCCGCTGCCGCTGCGACGCGGTGGGGCGTCTTCACGCGGCTTGTGGCGCGGGAATACCACATCCTTGGCCAGCAGATCCGGAGTGACACTGGCTACCGGGATCTTGTGGCCGATGTAGTTCTCTATGTCCGGCAGGCAGATCGCATAGTCCTCGCAGCCGAAGCTGATGGCATCGCCCTCGGCGCCGGCGCGCGCGGTACGACCGATGCGATGCACGTAATCGGCGAAATCCTGCGGCAGGTCGTAGTTGAATACGTGGCTGACATCGGGAATGTGCAGGCCGCGCGAGGCAACGTCGGTGGCGATCAGCACCGCCAGTTCCCCGCTGTGGAACTCCTTGAGGTAGCGCAGGCGCTTGTTCTGCGGCACATCGCCCGACAACGCCTGGGCATTGATATGGTTGGCGCGCAGCACTTCCTCGAGCCGGTCAGCCATGCGCCGCGTGTTGACGAATACCATGGTGCGCGCGGCATCGGCGAGGCGCAGCTGCCCGATCAGCAGCGGGATCTTCTCCTCCATCGCGGGGAAATAGATCAGCTGGCGCACCTTGTCGGCCGTGATCTTGTCCGGCTCGATGCGGATCAGCTCCGGGTTGTTCATGTGCTCGTAGGCCAGCTCCAGGACCCGCTGCGACAGCGTGGCGGAGAACAGCATGGACTGGCGATGGGCAGGCTCCGGCATCTTGCGCAGCATGTAGCGGATGTCGGCGATGAACCCCAGGTCGAACATGCGGTCGGCCTCGTCCAGCACGCACACCTGCACATGGCGCAGGTCAAATACCTGCTGCTTGTAGAAATCGATGATGCGGCCCGGGGTGCCGATCAGGATGTCGGCGCCCTGTTCGAACTGCCGGCGCTGCTTGTCGTAGTCCACGCCACCGAACACGCAGGCGATCTTCAGTCCGGTGTGCTTGCCCAGCGCCAGGGCGTCGTTGTTGATCTGCACGGCCAGCTCGCGGGTCGGGGCGATGACGATGCCGCGGATGGTGGGCAGGTGGCGCTGCTCCTTGGGAGGATGGGCCAGCAGGGTCTGGAACATCGACACCAGGAAGGCGGCGGTCTTGCCGGTGCCGGTCTGGGCCTGGCCGGCAATGTCCCTTCCGGTTAGCGAAAAGGGCAGGGTCTGCGCCTGGATGGGGGTGCAGCGCACGAACCCGGCGTCGCTGACGCCGCGTGCCACCGAGGGCAGCAGGTCGAAACCGGCAAATGGGGGGCCGTCCGGCGCCGCATCGGGCCGTTCCGGGCGCTCGGGCTTGACCGGCGGCTCCAGCGGCTCCGGCAATTCGGGCGCGGCAATGGCCTCGAAGGTAGGTTCAGGGGGAACCGCAGCGTCCGCCGCAGGTCCAAATAGCTTGTTCCAGATTTTTCTGATCATACATCCAGGTTTGCCGACCCGATTCACAGGCCGCGCCGGAACGCTTGCAAATCTGCCAAGGACCGGCTAAAAAAGCGTCTCAGACACGGCGCATTTCTGTCGCCTTGGACGCATACCCCAAACATCTAGTCTAACTGCTTGATCATGCTCCGTGGCGCGGGATTTCACCCCCGGCCAGCGCATCAGGCGCCCAACCCACCCACCCGACCCTTGAGCTTTAAGGCAATCCGCCAACCAACCAAGGCACTTCCCGTTACTGGAGGCTTCCCTAGTGAGCAATCCGCTTATCGTCCACACCTCTGACAATACTTTCGAAACCGACGTCCTGAAGTCGGCCGAGCCCGTGCTGCTCGATTTCTGGGCCGAATGGTGCGGACCCTGCAAGATGATCGGGCCCATCCTTGATGACGCCGCGCGCGACTACCAGGGGCGGTTGAAGGTCGTGAAGCTCAACATCGACGAGAGCCCGGGCACGCCGCAGAAATTCGGCGTGCGCGGCATCCCGACGCTGATGCTGTTCAAGAACGGCAAGGTGGAGGCACAGAAGGTGGGGGCGTTATCCAAGTCCCAGCTCATTGCCTTCCTGGACAGTAACCTGCCCCAGGCCGGCGCCGCACAGGGCAGCAAGCTGTGAGGGGTTATCTGGGCGGCCCGGGTCGCAACAACAACCAGCGCAACAAGGGTGGCGGCGGCGGTCAGCATCGCAATCGCGACGGTAATCGTGGCGGCGGCGGGGGCGGTGACCGCAACGTCAACGGCAACATGCGGCGCACGCCCGGACGAGGTCTACGATCCGGAGCCGTTCGATCCGGCCGACGACGGCGAGATAATCAGCCCGGCCGACCTTGCGCAGTCGCGCAAGTCGATGAACCTGACCGAGCTCAAGGCCAAGCCGATTCACGAGCTGGTCAAGGTCGCCGAATCCATGGGCCTGGAGAGCCTGGCCCGCTCGCGCAAGCAGGACATCATCTTCTCGATCCTCAAGGCGCACTCGCGCAATGGCGAGAACATTTACGGCGAGGGCGTGCTGGAGATCCTGCAGGACGGCTTCGGCTTCCTGCGCTCCGCGGATGCCTCGTACCTGGCTGGTCCTGACGATATCTACATCAGCCCCAGCCAGGTGCGGCGCTTCAACCTGCGCACCGGCGATTCCATCTCCGGCCTGATCCGCCCGCCCAAGGATGGCGAGCGCTATTTCGCCCTGCTCAAGGTGGGCGAGATCAATTTCGACAGTCCCGAGAGCTCGCGCAACAAGGTGCTGTTCGAGAACCTGACGCCGTTCCATCCCACCTCGCGCCTCAAGCTGCAGCGTGGCAATGGCAGCACCGAGGATCTGACCGCCCGCACCATCGACCTGGTATCCCCGATCGGCAAGGGCCAGCGTGGCCTCATCGTTTCGCCGCCCAAGGCGGGCAAGACGATGCTGCTGCAGAACATCGCCACCTCGATCTCTGCCAATCATCCCGAGGTCTACCTGATCGTGCTGCTCATCGACGAGCGGCCCGAGGAAGTCACCGAGATGCAGCGCACGGTCAAGGGCGAAGTGGTGTCGTCGACCTTCGACGAACCGGCTGCCCGCCACGTGCAGGTCGCCGAAATGGTGATCGAGAAGGCCAAGCGCCTGGTCGAACACAAGAAGGACGTCGTGATCCTGCTGGATTCGATCACCCGGCTGGCGCGCGCCTACAACACCGTGGTGCCCAGCTCCGGCAAGGTGCTGACCGGCGGCGTGGATGCCAACGCCTTGCAGCGCCCGAAGCGCTTCTTCGGCGCAGCGCGCAACATCGAGGAAGGCGGATCGCTGACCATCCTCGGCGACCGCGCTGATCGACACCGGCTCGAAGATGGACGACGTGATCTTCGAGGAATTCAAGGGCACGGGTAACAGCGAAATCGCACCTGGATCGCCGCATCTCCGAGAAGCGCGTGTTCCCGGCGGTCAACATCAACCGTTCCGGCACCCGCAAGGAAGAGCTGATCACCGATCCCGACCGAGCTGGCCAAGATGTGGATCCTGCGCAAGCTGCTGCATCCGATGGATGAGCTGGCGGCCATCGAGTTCCTGCTCGACAAGATGAAGGACACGAAGACCAATGCGGAATTCTTCGAGGCGATGAAGCGCTAGGAACCAGGGTGCCGGGCCTCTTTAGTGTGACCGGCCTCTCTGTCCTGCAACGTCGCGGCCCTGCGACGTTGGCCCTGCAAGGCAGCCTCTGGGATCATCGGCGCATGCCAATTCCGAGCCGGTTATGTGTGGTCCTGGCGGCGCTGGCCGCCCCGGCGTTTGGCGCCGCGGCGGAGGCCGAGGCGCCGCGCGAATTGTTGCAGCCGCCGACCCACGACATTCCCAGCCCGATCACCGATCGCTTCGCGCTGCGCGGCGTCTACTACCAGCCATCGGTCGATACCCAGCTGCGGTACGACAGCTCGACCGGCGTTCCTGGCACCGTGTTCACGGCCGAGGACACGCTGGGCCTGGACAATCAGCTCAACCAGGGTTCGCTGGAGATGTGGTTTCGCATGGCCGACAACCATCGCGTGCGGGTCGATTACTTCCAGATGATACGCCAGGGCGATGTGGTGCTCGACCAGCCGCTGAACTTCGGCAACACGACATTCCTGGCCGGTGATCGGGTGGTGTCCAAGATGGACCTGCGCACGTTCAACATCACGTACACCTACTCATTGGTGCGCCACGAGACCTTCGAGATCGGCCTGGGCCTGGGCCTGCAGCTGGTGCAGGTATCCGGTTCCGCGGAATCGCCGGTGCGCTTCGTCGGCGAACATTTTGACGTGGCCGGCCCGATGGCGTCGGTGGCGCTGGATGGCACGTGGCGTTTCACGCAGCGCTTTTCGGCCAATGCACGCCTGCAGTACCTGCAGGGAAAGTTCAATGCCATTGACGGCCTGTACGGCCAGTACCATCTGGATGTGCAGTACCGCTGGCGACCCAACATGGCCTTTGGCCTGGGTTACTCGCAGACGCACACGCGGGTCGACAGCACCGACCCGAATTTCTCCGGGCTGTTTGACATGGTGTACAAGGGGCCCGAGGCCTTCATTCGCGTCAGCCTCTAGCCGGACTGCCCGGCCAACGCGCTGCGCAGCATGGCGATGGTGTCGCGACGCAGCTGCGCCAGGTTGGGCCGCGCATCCTTCGTGCACAGGGCATCGATCTGCGCGACCACGTCCAGCAGCCCCTGGCGCTGCGCGTCATCACGCGCCCTGCCGGCGGCCAGCTGCACCATGGCCATCAGCTCATGCAGGGGCCGCAGGCGCTCGTAACTGTCGAACATCTGTGCGGCAATCTCCGGCGATTGCGACCAGTTGGCGCCGCCGAACAGCTCCTGCGTGACCCGCTGGCCGGCGCCGAAGCAATCAAATGCCACGCATCCGGGGTAACCCCGGTCCGCAAGTTGGCCATAGATGGCGCAGCGAAAATCCCCCTGCAGGTGGTGGCACGGCTCGTGTGCGGCCTTGTCGTGACCGAATCCCTGCTCCGCATCAAACGGCGGCACCACGCAGCACAGTGCGCAGCAGCGCGCGCAGTCCGGGCGCAGCTTTTGAGGCAATGTCATTGGCGCAGGCCGTTGCGGCCATCCATGCGATCCGCCTAGGGCAGTACCTTGGTGCCAGTGGGACCCACGCCGGCTTCCTGGTAGATGACCTCGCCGTCCTTGGCCCAGAGGAAATGCGCAACGCCGGCAGGGGCAACGTAGACGCCACCGGCCGGCACTGCCACCAGGGCAGCGGCGTCGAACTTGGAGCCCAGGCCAACGTACAGCGTGCCGGACAGCACGGTGGAATAGCGCGTGTCCGGATGGGTATGCGGCGGGATGCGCCCATTGGCGGCCAGACGCACCCGCACGGCATATGTGCCGGATTGCTGTTCACTGCCAATCAGCCACGCACTGCGCACCGCCGGGATATCCGGCGGCGTGGTCCAGTGCAGCTGCTCGGGCAGGATGGGTGTGATCGCGGCTTGCTGTGCAAATCCCACGACCACCGCAGCGGTGGCAAATACCATGAGTCCCGCGCGCGCGGATCTTCCTTTCATGGGGCCACGGTAGCGGTTGTGCGCTGTCATGGCAACGATCAAACTGGCGGCACAACTACTCCATCAGGCGGGGAACATGAACACTTCAACGACGCTGCGGCGCACTGCCTCGGCAGTGCTGGGCCTCGTTTCATTGCTGGTGCTGGCGGCCTGCGGCCACAGCGGCCAGCCTGCCGCGGCATCCGCGCCGGTTGCCGAACCCGCAGGCCCGAGACTCTACGTCCTGGATTGCGGCACCATTTCCCCCATGGATCCGGCGCTGTTCAGCCTCAAGAAGGAGGAGATCAAGGGCGACGCCCATTTTGTCTCGCCCTGTTACCTCATCGTGCATCCCAAGGGCACCCTGGCGTGGGACCTGGGCCAGGTCCCGGACGCAAAGATCAAGGAAGATGGCACCGAAGCCGTGGAGCAGGGCATCCTCAAGGCGACGCGCCGGCTGGACCACCAGCTCGAGGCGCTGGGCCACCCCATCAAGGACATCACTTTCGTGGCGATGTCGCACTACCACGCCGATCACACCGCCAACGCCAACGCGTTTGCCGGCTCGACGTGGATCGTGCAACAGGCTGAATACGACATGATGTTCAAGGAGGGGGATGTGGGCATCCGCACGCCGGCGACCTACCAGGCCCTCAAGTCAGCCAAGCGCATCACCCTCAACAACGAAGACCACGACGTGTTTGGCGATGGCACCGTGATCATCAAGACCGCACCCGGGCACACGCCGGGACACCAGATGCTGTTCCTGCGCCTCAGGAACTTCGGTCCGTTGCTGCTGGCGGGTGACCTGTATCACCTGCCAGAGGAAAAGACCCTGGACCGCGTGCCGACGTTCGATTTCGACGCGGCCATGACGCGGGCGACGCGCAAGAAAGTCGATGCCTTCCTGGCCGAGACCGGCGCAAAGATGTGGATCCAGCACGATCCGGCCACCTATGCTGGTGTCAAGAAAGCCCCGGAGTTCTACGACTAGGCAGCCGGCAGCGCCGACGAGTGGTGGTTGACGATCAGCCACCGGCCGTCGCGCCTGGTATAGACGAACGTGAAGCGTGCCGGGTTGTGCACCGGCGTTGCCCCCTGCATGGACGTGCGCGTGTAGTAGCCGCTGTGGATGGCCACGTCGCCGAACACCTGCACGCGCTGGTCCCCGATGGAAATCGTCGCGTCTCCCATCGTGGGCAGCGCCTTGAAATAGTCGCGCACCAGCGCCGGGGTGTCGCGCAGTACTGGTGAGGAAGTGCCGAAGAACACGGCGTCGGTTGCATACAGCGCGACAATGTCCGTCGCGCTCTTGCGGTTGAAGGCGTCGATCCACCGGGCAGTGGCCGCCTTTACTTGCGCAGCGGTGTCGGTTGCCGCGGCGGCGGCGGCCGCAGCCGGCAACAGCGCGGGCAGGGCCAGCAGCATCAGCCGTCGTGAAGCGTGCATGATATTTCCCTTAAGGTTCAGTCAAGGTTCTTGCCCAGGAACCGGGTGGCGGCCGAGTCGCCGTAAACCACATCGCGAAACCCGAACCGCTCGTACAGCAGGCGCGCGGGTGCATTGTCATCCTGCACTTCGAGGGTCAGCTTGCAGCAGTCGCGAGCGCGGGCCCGCGCCTCTGCCGCAGCCAGCAGCGCCCGCCCCACACCCCGGCCGCGATGTCCCGGAATCACCGCAAGGTCGTGAATATTGAGCAACGCGCGCGCACGAAAACTCGACATGCCCCACAGGCCGATGGCAAGCCCCACGGCCACGTCGCTGTCGACGGCCAGCAGCACCAGGGCCGAGTGCTGGCGCAGCATCGCAATCAATCGCTGGCGCACATCCGCCGCCAGGGGCTGACTGCCGCCACGCGGGTCCGAGGCGTAAGAGTCGAGCACCTCAATCACCGCACGGGCATCGTACGGGTCATTGAGGTTGGCCTCGCGGATCACCAAGGAGGTATTGGGATTTGGGCTCATGCGGCAAGTTCACTGCAGATCTGGGCGATGGTGGACGGGTCACGCAGCATGCCGCTATGCCCCAGTCCCTGGGTGGCCAGCAGCCTGGCACGCGGCAGTGCGGCCAGCAGCAGCTGGCTGTGCGCGAAGGGGATTACATCATCATCCCGATCATGGATCAGCAGTACCGGCACCCGGATGCTGGCGGCATGGGCAGTGGCCGACCAGCTGTCCGTTGGCCGGCGGAAGCGATCCGTGAATCGCGCCAGCAGGTGACGCGTGGTCTCCGCATTGAGCGCGCAGCATGGCCACGAAGTTGTCGATGAGAAACGGCACCCCGCTAGGGCAGCTGACCAGCACCAGGTGGCCGATGGCGGCGCGATCCGGATCCGCGGATTGACCCAGCCAGTTGATGGCGGCCAGGGCACCCAGGGAATGCCCGATCAGGGCCTGTGCCGGACCCAGGTCCTGCACCACCTGGTCCAGGGCAGCAATGAACTGCGGCAGGCTGGAGCGCCATCCCGGCGCGCTTCCATGGCCTGGCGCATCGATGGCCAGCACGCGCCATTCTTGCGCCACCAGGGACCGTGCCAGTGGCGCGAAGCGCGCCGCATGCGAGCCCCAGCCGTGCAGGATCAGCGCGGTGCGCGGCCCCTGTCCCCATTCATGGACCTCGATGCGCTCGGCGCCTGCCCGCACCGTGTGTTTCCGGGCGGCGGCCAGCCAGGGCGCATCGGCGGCGTCCAGCCGGCGGCGCACGCGGAGACAGGAACAACGCAAAGGCCAGCCGCGCCGCCAGCCGCGGGTTGATGGCTTGCAGCACGCCAAACCCCCGGCGCAGCTGCCGCAGGCGTTGGGGTGTGACGTGGGGCATGCGAGGAGCGCGCGTATTCAACCACTGGCAGTCTATCCGGGCCCCGGCGGCAATTGCAGCGGCTTGAAACCATCCAACCTGCACCCATGTCCAGCCAGATGACTGCAGACTTCATCGAAGTCTTTCGATCCCTGGACCGGACGCAATGCGACGACCGCGCCTTCATGCTGTCGGCGGTCAGCATTGCCTGCGTAGTCGACACGGCAAGCAGTGGTTATGTCGTGCGCGTTCCCTATGCCCAGGCCGCCTTCGCCAACCATCACCTGTGGCAATACGAGCAGGAAATCCACCGGCGTCCACGCGCCCTCGTAGCGCCGGCGCCGGTGTATCCGCATGCCTGGGTGGGCAGCGCGTTGTACGTGGCGCTGCTGGCGCTGGTGGCCATGGTGGTGGTGCGCGGCTGGTGGCGACCGGACACTTTCACAATCGGCATGCTCGACTCCGGCGCGGTGCAATCGGGACAATGGTGGCGCGCGTTCACCGCGCTGACCCTGCACGTGGACATCGTGCACCTGATGATGAACCTGGGCGCCGGCGCCGCCATCGGCTTGCTGGCCAGCCGGCAGATTGGCGCAGGCAGTGCATGGCTGCTCACCGTCCTGGCGGCCGGGCTGGCGAACTTGGTCGAGGGATGGTTCTCGTTGCCGGGGCACGAGTCGGTGGGCGCCTCGACGGCGGTGTTCGCCGCGCTGGGATTGCTCGCGGCGCATTCCTGGCGCACGCGCAGTGCCGGCGTCAGTTCGCGGCTGCGACACTGGGCGCCGCTGATTGCCGGCGCGGCGCTGCTGGGAGTGATGGGCACGGCCGGCGAAGGCACGGACCTGGTCGCGCACCTGCTGGGATTCACATTTGGCATGGGATTCGGCGCGCTTGCTGCGCAGCGGCAGGTTGCCGCAACGCTGCAGCGACTGCCGCAGTGGCTGTCGGGACTGCTGGCCATCGGCACCATCGGCGGCTGCTGGATGCTGGCGCTGGCAACCTGATCCTGCTTTCTGGCCGGACATCTTAATGCCGCGCGGTCCAAATACCTGCGACACTGCGGTTACCCGGTCAGGACCTGACCACACGGAGGTGGATATGGAATCCGCAACCTGCTGCGCCAGCGCTCACCGCCGCGCGTTTCTGCGCGGCTCAGTGGTCGCCGGGCTGGGAACCCTCAGCTATGTGGTACTGGATCCGCAGGCGTCCGCATCGCCACTGGCAAAAGCCCAACGTGACGCGTTGACGCCGGATGCGGCCATCAAGACATTGCTCGACGGCAATGCCCGCTTTCTGGCCGGCACACCGCGCAAGCGAGATTCCCTTGCCGACATGCACTCCGGCGCGTCGGGTCAATATCCGGTGGCCGTAGTGCTGTCCTGCATCGACTCGAGGGTACCCGTGGAGTTGATTTGCGATCAGGGGCTGGGCGACGTGTTCAGTGCGCGGATTGCGGGCGATGCGGTCAACGATGACGTCCTGGGTTCCATGGAATACGGCTGCGAGGAAGCCGGCGCAAAGGCGGTTGTGGTGATGGGGCACACGGAATGTGGTGCCATCAAGGGTGCGATCGATGGCGCGGTGCTGGGTAACCTGACCTTGCTGCTGGCGAGATTCAAGTCGGCAATCGATGCCACGCAATACACCGGTGACCGGACTTCGAAGAACCCGGCATTCGTCGCTGCGGTTGCGGCAACTCACGTGACGCAGGCGGTCAAGATGGTGCGCGCTCGCAGCCCGGTGCTGGCGGAGCTCGAGGAGAAAAAGTCGATCAAGATCGTCGGGTCGATGTACAACGTGGGCACCGGCAAGGTGACCATGCTCTGAGCAGCGTGGGTCGCAGTCGCGGCTCAGCCCGGCCCCTGTTCGCGCTCGATGGCCCGGTGGCCGATGTCGCTACGATATTGCGCACCGGCGAATTTCACCGCCTCGACAATTGCGTAGGCATCGCGCTGGGCTGCCTGCACCGTTGCGCCGAGGCCCACCGCGCAGAACACACGCCCCCCTGCGGTGACCACCTTGCCATTGAGGTTGGCGGCCCCGGCGTAGAACAGCTTGCCTGGCAGTGCGCCCAGCCGATCCAGCCCCTGCACCACATCGCCCTTGCGCACTTCGTCCGGATAGCCATGCGCGGCCATCACCACGCCCAGTGCGGCGCGCGGATCCCACTCGACCGTTACCTCGTCCAGCGTGCCGGCCAGGGCCGCCTCGCACAGCTCGACAAGGTCGCCCTTGAGGCGTGCCAGCACCGGCTGCGCCTCCGGATCCCCGAAGCGCACGTTGAATTCGATGACCTTGGGCGCGCCGCTGGCGTCGATCATCAGCCCGGCATAGAGGAACCCGGTGAAGGGCATGCCATCGGCCGCCAGTCCCGCCAGCGTCGGCTCGATCACTTCGCGCATCACCCGTGAATGCACGACTGCAGTGACCACCGGGGCGGGCGAGTAGGCGCCCATGCCGCCGGTGTTGGGTCCCTGGTCGCCATCGCGGATGCGCTTGTGGTCCTGGCTGGTGGCCATGGGCAGCGCATGCCTGCCGTCGCAGATGACAATGAAGCTGGCTTCCTCGCCTTGGAGGAATTCCTCGATGACGATGGCATCGCCAGCGCCGCCGAATCTTCCGGCCAGCATGGACTCGGCTGCCTCGAGGGCTTCGGCCGTGGTGTGCGCGATGATCACGCCCTTGCCGGCGGCCAGTCCGCTGGCCTTGACGACGATGGGCATCGGCTGCGCGGCCAGCCAGTTGCGGTCAAAGTCCGCGCGCGTGAACGTGCGGTACAAGGCGGTGGGTATGCGATGCCTGGCCAGGAATTCCTTGGTGAACGCCTTGGAGCCTTCAAGCTGGGCCGCGGCCTTGCGTGGCCCGAAGCAGGGCAGGCCGCGCGCCTGGAACAGGTCCACGATGCCGGCCACCAAGGGCCCTTCCGGTCCGACAATGGTCAGCGCAACGCCTTCACTGGCGGCCAGGTTGGCAAGGCCTTCGAGGTCTTCGGCCGCGACCTCCACATTGCGCACCTTGGGTTCACGCGCCGTGCCGGCATTGCCCGGGGCCACCAGCACCTGCCTGACGCGCGGCGACTGGGCGCATTTCCACGCCAGCGCGTGCTCGCGGCCGCCACCACCGACGATCAATACCGTGATGCCCTGGCCGCTCATCAGTGCCGGAAATGGCGCATGCCGGTGAACAGCATTGCCAATCCGTGCTCGTTGGCCGCCGCGATGACCTCGGCGTCGCGCTTCGAACCGCCGGGCTGGATCACGGCCGTCACGCCCTGGTCGGCGGCAACATCCACGCCATCGCGGAACGGGAAGAATGCGTCGGAGGCCATGACCGCCCCGCGTACGCTGATGCCGGCGTCCTCGGCCTTGATGGCGCCGATGCGGCTGGAGTACACGCGGCTCATCTGGCCGGCACCCACGCCAACGGTGGCTTCGTCACGGGCAAAGACAATGGCGTTGGATTTGACGAACTTGCACACGTGCCAGGCAAAGACCAGGTCGCGCCACTCCTCGGGTGTGGGTTGCCGCGCCGTCACGCATTGCAGGTCTTCGACATCGACGCTTGCGTCATCGCGATCCTGCACCAGCATGCCGCCGCCCACGCTGCGCAGTTCGCGTTGCGCTGGCAGCGCAGGTTGCAGCGGGCCGGTCAGCAGCACGCGCACATTGGGTTTGCCGGCCAGCGCCGCGGCCGTGTCCGGCAACAACTCCGGAACCACCAGCACCTCGATGAACTGGCGCTCCAGGACCAGCGCCGCGGTCTCTGCGTCCAGAGGGCGATTAAAGGCAATGATCCCGCCAAATGCCGAGGTCGGATCCGTGCGGTAGGCCAGTTCGTAGGCATCCTGCAGTGTCGCGGCCACGGCAGCCCCGCTGGGATTGGCATGCTTGACGATCACGCAGGCCGGGCTGTCGAACTGGCGCACGCATTCCAGCGCGGTGTCGGCATCGGCAATATTGTTGAACGACAGTTCCTTGCCCTGTACCAGCCGCGCATTGGCGATGCAGTCCGGGGCTGCGCCGGGCACGCGGTAGAACGCCGCGCGCTGGTGCGGATTCTCGCCATAGCGCAGGCTCGAGATGCGCGTCAGGGCGATGTCCAGGTGCGCCGGGAAGTCCTCGGCTGCCGTGCCGCGCCCGCGCAGATAGCCTGCGACCAGCGCATCGTAGGCGGCAGTGTGGGCGAAGGCCGTGGCCGCAAGGCGCGAGCGCAAGTCCAGGCTCGTGGCGCCGCCATTGGCGGCCAGGGTCGCCAGCAGCTGGGCATAGTCGGCAGGATCGACCACCACGGTGACGTCGGCGTGATTCTTGGCCGCCGCGCGCAGCATCGCCGGGCCACCCACATCGATGTTTTCAATGGCCTCGTCGTGGCTGACGCCGGGCTTGGCAATGGTGGCGGCAAACGGATAGAGATTGACCACCAGCAGATCGATGGGCGCGATGCCTTCGCGGGCCATCACCGCGTCGTCGGTGCCGCGGCGCCCCAGCAGGCCGCCGTGGATCTTCGGGTGCAGGGTCTTGACCCGTCCGTCCATGATCTCCGGGAAGCCGGTGACGCTGGATACTTCCCGCACCTTGATGCCGGCCTCGGCCAGCGCGCGCGCCGTGCCACCGGTGGACAGCAGCTCGATGCCGCGCGCGGCCAGGGCGCGCGCCAGATCGATCAGCCCGGTCTTGTCGGATACCGACAGCAGCGCGCGACGGATCGGTTGATCCATGGCTTCGCGTGCCTTTATGTGGTCACGCAGAGAGGCCGAACTCGCGCAGTTTCTTGCGCAGCGTGCCGCGATTGATGCCCAGGATCACCGCCGCCTGGCTCTGGTTGCCGCTGGCGTAGTGCAGCACGGTGCGAAACAGCGGTTCTTCGACCTCGCGCAGCACCAGGTCATACAGGCGCGCCGGCAGGTGGCCGTTGAGGTTGGCGAAATAGTCCGTGAGTGCCCGTTCAGCGTGGTTTCTCAACGGCAGGTCGTGTGAGTTGCCGTTGCTGCTCCTGCGAAAACTAGCCGACCGCCCGTTCAAAGTTCTGCCTGTGCTCATCTGCGCGCGCTCCAATCCCGACATTATTCTCGTTATTCGCCCAGCTCCCAAAAGCCCCTTGCGCGACTGCAAACTGGACCGACGAAGATTCCGCGGCCATCAGTGCTGGCCGGAACCCTTCTGTATCGGTGTGCTGCTGGCAGTACCAGGCAAGATGCTTGCGTGCAATCCGCACGCCAGACGCTTCACCATGGAATGCGTACAGCGCTTGGACGTGCTCAAGAATGATATCTCTGACCTGGGTACGCAAGAGTGGCGGCGGAATTTCTCCGGAATCGAGAAATGCATTGACATCGCGAAAGATCCATGGCGATCCGTGCGCTGCGCGGCCGAGCATTACTCCTTCCGCGCGGGTGAAATCAAGTACCGTACGCGCCTTCGCGGGGCTGTCTACATCGCCATTGGCTATCACCGGGATGTTGGCCGCTGCGCAGACGGCACGAATGGTCTCGTACTCAGCATTCCCCTGATAGAAGTCGGCACGCGTGCGGCCGTGCACCGAGATAGCACGCACTCCGGCCGCTGCTGCGATGCGTGAAATCTCCGGCGCGTTGACCTGCGAGCGATCCAGCCCGGTGCGGATCTTGACCGTCACCGGCACGCTGACCGCGCGCACCACTGCATCGAGGATGCGCCCCACCAGCGGCGGGTCCCCCAGCAGCGCCGAGCCGCATTGCCTGCCGAACACCTTCTTGGCCGGGCAGCCCATGTTTATGTCAATGATCTGGGCGCCCAGGTCGACATTGGCACGCGCTGCATCAGCCAGTTGCACCGGATCATTGCCGGCCAGTTGAACTGCGCGCGGTTCCGGTTCGCCCTCGTGGTTCATTCGCTGGCGCGACTTGGTGGTGTCCCACAGGCGCTGGTCGGAGGTAATCATTTCCGATATGGCCAGCCCCGCGCCGAACCTGCGGCACAGGATGCGAAACGGGCGGTCGGTAACACCGGCCATGGGTGCCAGCACCGTGCGCGCGGAAAGCCTCCATTCCCCGATCGAGAATCCGGGGGCCAGATTTTGTGGCGCCGCGCTCACAGCTCGTTGCTGCAGTGCAATTGCCGCTTGGAGTCGGGCAGGCAGGCATCCAGCTCGAAGCCTACCGCCTGGCGGTTGGGATCTTCCACGATCAGCTCGGCATCCATGCGCTGATCGGGCTTCATGCGCGCGGGCACCTGGACATGCAGGTAGTCCTGCGGTGCGATGGCGTGGGTGGCCAGCGCATTGCCGTACCGGTCCTGCAGGCGCACGCGGATCATCGGCACTGGCTGGCTATGGCTGGCGCGGTTGTGCACGGTGGCGCGCACGACGATGCGATCGGCAGAGTCCGGCGTTGATTCCCCGCCAAGCTGGCGCAGGTCATAGGCGGCCAGGTCCCAGTTGGGCTCCAGCGTCGTGCCGAACAACCCATACACGGCAGTCAACGCCGGCTGCGCCCATTCCTGCGCCACCAGCTGCTGGCGCGAGTGATGCACGATCTGCACCAGCAGCAGCAGGGCTGCAACCGCGGCGCCTGCCGTCCAGTACCAGTGCGAACGCTGCGGGTTGCCCACCATCTGGTCCGCATCGACTTGCGCTTCGGACGGGGTTTCCATGACGACGTCTTCGAAGTCCTCTGGCGCCGCTTCTTCGGCCAGCGTGGCGCGTTCGCCCGGGTCGGCCTCCATGGCGTCCAGGGCTTCCATGCGCAGCGCATCGCGCACGTGCGCCAGTTCGTCCGCGTCGATGCGGTCGGCGATCTGTCGCAGCTGCTGCTCCACCTCGGCCTGGTCCACCTGCTCTTCGGTCTGCGTAAAGCTGTCCCCTTCCAGCACGATGGTCTCGAAGGTGCCGGTGGACCGGTTCTCGATCACCTTCACGCCACCAGGAGGGGTTTCACTGAACGCGAAGACATCAGGGTCGGGCTGCGGTGCCTGCGCGAGCTGCGGCGCAGCCTGCTGCAGTTGCGGGTGCGAATCGGTGCCGCTGGCCCGCGCGCCGGAGAGGGTTTCCTTGGCCTGTTCCTCGGTCAGGGAAATCAGCGCGTTGAATACCTTGCCACAGCGTCCACAGCGAACGAATCCCTGGCCTACCCGAAGGTCATTGGCCGTCAGGGCGAGGATCAGGGTGCAATTGGGGCAGGTGGTGTACATCGGATCAGGCCGCGCGCGTGCCGGCAAGCGCGGTCCAGCCCTCGCGCACGCCGCACACATCCAGCATGACACGCGGCGCAAACGCGGCGCGCACCTCCTGCACCTGTTCATCCAGGATGCCCGCCAGGACCAGCTGGCCCGCGGGTCGGACCAGGTCGGTAAGCCGCGGCGCCAGCGCAATCAGCGTGCCCGCCAGGATATTGGCCAGCAGCACATCCGCGCCCGTGGGCAGGTCCGATTCCCTGGTGTGGATGGCCACGCAGTCGGCAACCTGGTTGGCTGCGGCATTGTCGCCCGTGGCGATCAGCGCCTGTGGGTCGATGTCGAAAGCGTGGATCGCAGGGTGCGCGGGCTGCGTGCTGGCAAGGCGCGCTGCGGCCACCGCCAGCACGCCGGAGCCGCAGCCGTAGTCGATGACCGTGATCTGGGCCCCTTGGGCCGCTGCGGCCAGGTTTGCATCCAGCCATTGCAGGCACAGCGCCGTGGACGGATGCGTGCCGGTGCCGAATGCCAGGCCCGGATCCAGCCGCACGATCACCGCCAGCGGGTCAGCCGGGGGCTGCTCGTGGCTGGGCACTATCCACAGTCGCTGGCCAAAGCGCATGGAATGGAAGTCCTTGAGCCATTCGCGCTCCCATACACGATCGGCCACGCGCTTGGCGCGGATCGCAGCGGCGGGAACGCCCAGCGCATGGGCCAGCATGACGATGGTCGTGGCATCGACCGCCTCGGCCGAAAACAAAGCCTGCAGCACGGTCTGCGGCCACAGCCGCACCTCGCCAGGGGCCGGCTCCAGGATGGCGTCGTCCACCGCATCGGTCAGCGTCACCGATAGCGCCCCGGCCGAGAAACAGGCGCTCTCAGCCGCGGCGGCCAGGCGCTGCACGTCGCCCAGTCCAGCCAGATCGACACTGAGCGCCAGGAAGCCGGACACCGCGACAGGCGCTGGAGGCTATTTGAGCCCCAGCCGCCGCTCCAGGTAGTGAATATCGAGGCCGCCACCACGGAATGCCGTGTGATTGAGGATCTCCTGGTGCAGCGCCGTGTTGGTCTTGATGCCCTCGACCACCAGTTCGGCCAGTGCATTGCGCATGCGTGCGATGGCCGTCTCGCGCGTGTCGCCCCAGGCGATCAGCTTGCCGACCATGCGAGTCGTAGTTGGGTGGCACGGAGTAGCCGGAGTAGACGTGGCTGTCCACGCGTATGCCAGGGCCACCCGGCGCATGCCAGCGGGTGACCAGGCCCGGCGAGGGCATGAACGTGCGCGCATCCTCGGCGTTGATGCGGCACTCGCAGCGCGTGGCCGCGAGAACTCGGATGTCGTTCTGGGTGAACGGCAGCTTTCGCCCGAGGCCACCAGCAGCTGCGTCTTCACCAGGTCGATGCCGGTGATCAGCTCGGTCACCGGGTGCTCCACCTGGATGCGCGTGTTCATCTCGATGAAGTAGAACTCGTTGTCCTGGTACAGGAACTCCAGCGTGCCGGCATTGCGGTAGCCCACCGCGCGGCAGGCTTCCACCACGCGCTCACCCATCTTGCGGCGCTGCTTTTCAGTGAGGCCGGGCGCCGGGGCCTCTTCGATCACCTTCTGGTGGCGGCGCTGCATGGAGCAGTCGCGTTCGCCCAGGTGCACCACGTTGCCGTAGTTGTCGGCGATCACCTGGAACTCGATGTGCCGCGGCTGCTCGAGGAATTTCTCCATGTAGACCTGCGGATTGCCGAAGGCCGCCTGGGCCTCCTGCTGCGTCATGCTGATGGCGTTCAGCAGGGCCGCCTCGGCGTGCACCACGCGCATGCCGCGGCCGCCGCCGCCGCCGGAGGCCTTGATGATCACCGGGTAACCGATGTCGCGCGCCACGCTCAGGTTCTCTTCGGCGTCCTCGCCCAGCGGCCCGCCGGAGCCGGGCACGCAGGGCACGCCGGCCTTCTTCATCACGTTCATGGCCGAGACCTTGTCGCCCATCAGGCGGATGGTCTCGGCCTTGGGGCCGATGAAGATGAAGCCGCTCTTCTCCACGCGCTCGGCGAAGTCGGCGTTCTCCGACAGGAACCCGTAGCCGGGGTGGATGGCCACCGCGTCGGTGACTTCGGCGGCGCTGATGATGGCCGGCATGTTGAGGTAGCTCAGCGCCGACGGCGGCGGGCCGATGCAGACGGTTTCGTCCGCCAGCAGCACGTGCTTCAGGTTGTTGTCGACGGTGGAATGCACGGCCACGGTCTTGATGTCGAGTTCCCGGCAGGCGCGCAGGATGCGCAGCGCGATTTCGCCGCGATTAGCAATGACGACTTTGTCCAGCATGCTAGTGGGTCACGCTATTCGATCACGAACAGCGGCTGGCCGAATTCCACCGGGTCGCCGTTCTTGGCCATGATCGCCGTGACCTTGCCGGCACGATCGCACTCGATCTGGTTCATCATCTTCATCGCCTCGATGATGCACAGCACCTGGCCTTCCTTGACCGTCGTCGCCCACCTCCACGAAGGGCTTGGAGGTCGGGGAAGCGGCCGCATAGAACGTGCCGACCATGGGCGCCGGCACGATGTTGGGTCATCCTTGCGGCGCGCGTGCGCCGGACGGCACGCCACCGGCGCAGCCGCAGGCGCGGCCGCGGGCGCGGCAATTGCCGCGGGCGCCGCCATCGGCGGCGCGCTGAAATACTGCGGCATCGATCTGCGCCGGTGGGCATGCGGCTGATGCGCACCGACTCCTCGCCTTCCTTGATCTCGATCTCGGCGATGCCGGATTCCTCCAGCAGCTCGATCAGCTTCTTGACCTTGCGAATGTCCATTGGGAACGGTTCTCCTTAAGAGGGCTCTGGTGCCGTCAGCGCGGGGCAAGTTGCGGCGGCGGCGCGCACGGCTAGTTCATAGCCCAGCGCACCTAGGCCCACGATTTGGCCGACGGCGATGTCCGAGAAATAGGAATGACGGCGGAATTGCTCCCTGGCGTGCACGTTGGAAAGGTGCACTTCGATGAACGGCAGCGCGACCCCCAGGATGGCATCGCGCAGCGCGATGCTGGTGTGGGTGAATGCACCGGGATTGAGGATCAGGAACGAGACGCCACTGGCCTTGGCACCCTGGACGGCGTCGACCAGCTCATGTTCGGCATTGCTCTGCTGCGCAACAAGTTCATGCCCCAGCTCGCGTGCCAGCAGCGTGCAACGCTGCACGATCGTGTCGAGCGTATCCGCGCCATAGACTCCCGGTTCCCGGGTACCAAGCAGGTTGAGGTTAGGTCCGTTGAGAAGCAGTATTCGGGCCATCTTGGGTTTGCGGGGTACTACGCCGTTCTTCGAGGGTGGGACTTGAAACTGGGCGCCATTTAACCCCAATTAACACAAGATTGCTCCGAATTTCGCCGATCAGGCGGAACGCAGCTTAGGCAGGAAAGCGGCGTAAATGCCTTCTGTCCGCGGCTTTGGATCGGGAGGTTGTCGCGTGCGGGCCGGCGCCTGGAGGTCACCGGCCACCCGGGCGCGCACTGGCGGGCAGCCGCAGCCCTGGCCGGGGTCTAGCCCTTGGCCAGCGCGGCCGCTGCGCGCTTGTCGGCCAGCGTCTTGAGGCCTTCGGTGATCTGCTGGCGCGCGGCGGCCATGTCCAGCCGGCCCGCATCCACGTCAGCCACGCGGTCCAGGATCAGGTCCGCATCTTCCTGATGCAGTTCGCCCACCTTCAACGCGATGATGTGCTGCTTGCTGTCGGCAAACACGGTGAACGGAAACTGCGGCTGCATGCCCATGGCCTTCACCGCAGCCAGGCCTTCCTCCTCGCCGATCAGCAGCGGATAGCTGATCTTGGTGGCCGTGGCGTACTTGAGGACATCCTCGCGGAAATCCACGGCGATACCCACGATCTCCAGCTTCTGCGCCGCGCGATCCTGGCGCAGCTTGTTGAGCAGCGGGATCTCGCGGCGACACGGCGCGCACCAGGTGGCCCAGTAATTGACGGCCAGAGGATGGCCCGCCCACTCGGCCAGCTTGCGCGGCTTGCCATCGCGGTCGGCCAGCACAAACTGCGGCAGCATCTCCGGTATCTTCAGTGCGGTGGCCGCGGGAGTGCTGGATGCATCCGCGGGGGCAGCCGCAGGGGCGCTGGCCGCCGCGGCCGGGGCAGGCCACCAATTGGGGCCGGCTCCAGTGGCGCTGCGCGACAAACCCCAGCGCGGCGGCAACCACCAATGCAAGCAGGATGGGAGCGGCCTTGCCGCCCATGTATCCCATGGGCCTGATTGGGAGAGTGTCCATGCGCGGCACTCTAGCGGGTTGTGGCCCGCGCAGCGAGCGCGGCAAATTCCTGCGTTTTCATGAAGCCCACCACCCGGTAATTGCGCCGTTCGGCGCCATCCGGGCCGTAGAAGGCAATGGTCGGCGGCCCGAAAATGCCGAAGTGCTTCAGCAGCGCCTGGTCGGTGGCGTCATTGGCCGTGACGTCGGCCTGCAACCAGACCGTGTTGGCCAGCGCGGCGCGTACCTTGGCGTCGGGGAAGGTGTACTTCTCCATCTCCTTGCAGGACACGCACCAGTCCGCATAGAAGTCGAGCATCACCGACTTGCCCGAGGCCGATGCCGCGGCCACCTGCGCGTCCAGGTCCTGCACGCGACTTGATCCGATGGAAGGGAAGCTCGATGCGGGCGGCCGCAGGTGTGAGGGGTGCCAGGGGGTCGGTGGCGCCCCGCACTGCACCCACCGCCAGCACTATCCCATACAGCGCCAATGCCACCCCCAGGGCACGCACCACGACGCGCCCGGCACCCGAGCGCAGCGGTGCGCGCAGCAGGATGAAGGCCAGGGCCGCCGCCGGCACGATCCACAGCAGGTAGCTCACGCGCTCGGGCAGGATGCGCGAGAGCATCCACACCGCCACGGCCAGCATCAATGCGCCCATGGACTGCTTGACCGTGTCCATCCACGCACCGGCGCGTGGCAGCAACTGGCCGGCGGAGGCGCCGACCACCAGCAGCGGCATGCCCATGCCGATGGCCATGGAGAACAGGGCGACGCCACCGCGGGCCATCTTGCCGGACTGGCCGATCACCGACAGCGCGGCCACCAGCGCCGGACCGACGCAGGTGGTGACGATCAGCGCCGACAGCGCCCCCATCACCACCACGCCGGCGTAGCTGCCGGCCTTTTGCTGGTTGCTCATGGCGGCCAGCCGCGACTGGATCGAAGGCGGGCATCTGGACGGTGAAGAACCCGAACATTGACAACGACATTGCAACAAAGAGCGTCGCAAACAGGATGATGATCCAGGGTTGTTGGAACAATGTCTGGGCCTGCTGGCCTGCCGCCGCGAAGATCACCCCGGCTGCGGTATAGGTCGCCGCCATGCCCAGCACATAGGCCAGGGACAGGGAAAACGCGCGCGTGCGCGTCACGCCGGAGCCTTCCCCGGCAATGATGCCGGCAACGATGGGCACCATGGGCAGCACGCAGGGGGTAAATGCCAGGGCCAGTCCTGCCAGGAAAAACGCGCCGGCCATCAGCAGCACGTTGCCGTCGCGGATCAGGTTGGCCAGCAGGTCCTGTTTGGAAACGTAGGGCTGCCCGGACGCGGTCAGCTGCACGGATGCCGTGCCGCCGCCAGAGACTGCAGCTACGGCCGAGGCACGCGGCATCTCGACGTGGAAGGTCTTGGTAATCGGCGGAAAGCACACGCCCTGGACTTCGGCGCAGCCCTGGTAGGTGACGCTGACTGGCAGGATGAAGGCCTCGAGGCTGGCGCGCGATACCGGAATTCGGGCCGTCACATCGCTGTGGTAGACCTCCTGGCGGCCGAAGTACTCATCGTTCTTGATCTGGCCGGCCGGAATGTCCGGCGTGCCCAGCGCGGCGGGCTGGCCGGCGGCCACCGCGAATTTCATGCGTTCGCGATAGAGGTAGTAGCCCTTGTGGATCTGGAAGATCACCTCGATGCGGTCGGGCGCCGTGGCAATGGCCCCCACCCGGAAGGCCTGGTCCGGCTCCAGCAGGTCCTCTGCCTGGGCAGTTACTTGGACCAGCCCTACGAAAGACAGCAGGAGCAGGGCGATTCGGGAGGAAGCTGGCATGAAACCTCTGGTGGCGGCCCGGGCGGACGCGATTGTACAGGCGGTGAGTGACTGAAAAGGTCGACCGCCCTTGAATTCGGAGGTTCCGCCGCTATGATTAGCCCCCGTTAGCAGCCGCCGGTCGAGAGTGCTAACAAGCTCTACCGGCTGGCTGCACCCACATACCCAACCATTTTCAATAACGACTCTTGAAGGAGAGGCAAGTATGAAGATTCGCCCCCTCCACGACCGCGTGATCGTCAAGCGGCTCGAGGAAGAACGTACATCTGCAGGCGGAATCATCATTCCGGACTCCGCGACCGAGAAGCCCATCCAGGGCAAGGTCCTCGCGGTAGGCAAGGGAAAGATTCTGGAGAACGGCACGGTCCGCCCATTGGACCTGAAGGTCGGCGACAAGATCCTGTTCGGCAAGTACGGCGGAACAGAAGTGAAGGTCGACGGTGACGAACTGCTGGTCATGCGTGAAGAAGACGTCATGGCCGTAATCGAGGGCAAGTAATCATGGCTGCTAAAGAAGTACGTTTTGGTGACGACGCGCGAGTCCGGATGTTCCGCGGCGTCAATATCCTGGCCAACGCCGTCAAGGCGACCTTAGGCCCCAAGGGCCGCAATGCCGTGCTCGACAAGAGCTTCGGCGCACCCACGATCACCAAGGACGGCGTGTCCGTCGCCAAGGAGATCGAGCTCAAGGACAAGTTCGAGAACATGGGCGCGCAGCTGGTCAAGGAAGTCGCGTCGAACACCTCTGATGAGGCCGGCGACGGCACCACCACGGCCACCGTCCTGGCGCAGGCCATCATCCGCGAAGGCCTCAAGGCCGTGTCGTCGGGCCGCAACCCGATGGACATCAAGCGCGGAATCGACAAGGCCGTCATTGCAGTGACCGAAGAGCTCAAGAAGCTCTCCAAGCCCTGCAAGGACAGCAAGGCCATCGCGCAGGTGGGCACCATCTCGGCCAACTCCGACGAGAGCATCGGCAAGAAGATTGCCGAGGCGATGGAAAAGGTCGGCAAGGAAGGGGTGATCACGGTCGAGGAAGGTTCCGGTCTCGATAATGAGCTGGAAGTGGTCGAAGGCATGCAGTTCGATCGCGGCTACCTGTCGCCGTATTTCATCAACAACCAGCAGACCCAGACGGTGGAGCTGGAGAAGCCGCTGATCCTGCTGTCGGACAAGAAGATCGCCAACATCCGCGAAATGCTGCCGCTGCTGGAAGGGGTGGCCAAGTCCGGTCGCCCGCTGCTGATCATTGCCGAGGACGTCGAGGGCGAGGCCCTGGCGACCCTGGTGGTGAACAACATCCGCGGCATCCTCAAGGTCGCCGCCGTCAAGGCTCCCGGCTTTGGTGATCGTCGCAAGGCCATGCTGCAGGACATCGCGATCCTGACCGGCGCCACGGTCATTTCCGAGGAAGTGGGCCTGTCGATCGAGAAGGCCACGGTCAATGACCTGGGCGAGGCCAAGAAGGTCGTGATCGAGAAGGAAAACACCACGCTGATCGACGGCAAGGGCAAGGCCGCCGACATCAAGGGTCGCATCGAGTCGATCCGCCAGCAGGTGGAAGAAGCCACCTCCGACTACGACAAGGAAAAGCTGCAGGAGCGCGTTGCCAAGCTCTCCGGTGGCGTGGCCGTGATCAAGGTCGGTGCCGCCACCGAAGTGGAGATGAAGGAAAAGAAGGCCCGTCTTGAAGACGCGCTGCACGCCACGCGTGCCGCCGTCGAGGAAGGCGTGGTCCCGGGTGGTGGCGTGGCGCTGATCCGCACGCTCAAGGGCCTGAAGGACCTGGAAGGTGCCAACGAGGACCAGACGGTGGGTATCCGCCTGCTGGCCCGTGCGCTGGAAGAGCCGCTGCGCCAGATCGTCGAGAACGCTGGCGAAGATGCCGCGGTGGTCCTCAATGCCGTCAAGGCAGGCAAGGGCGCCTATGGCTACAACGCGGCGACCGGCGAGTATGGCGACATGCTCGAGGCGGGCATCCTGGACCCGACCAAGGTCACGCGCCTGGCACTGCAGAACGCGTCGTCCGTCGCGGGCCTGCTGCTGACCACCGAGGTGATGATCGCCGAGGCCCCGAAGGAAGAGGCTGACCACGGCCATGGCGGCGGTGGTGGTGGTGGCATGGGCGGAATGGGCGGCATGGATATGTAACGCATCGCGTTACCTGACCATCGTTCAAAGAGAAGGGCCGGCAAATGCCGGCCCTTTTTTTTGCGCGTGGCTTTGCAGTAAATGACCATGTCCCCACCCCGGCCCGCCGGCCATGGAACTGTTTCGTGGGGAGTTGGTCGGAACCGATAGCCGGACAAGCGCGCTGGTCAAAGGGGCTGCCGCTGTGTCTGGGCGCTTGTGGAAATTTAAGAAACGCCACGCGTGTCAGTACGCTGCGGTAGGCGCGTAGCCGATTGATTATATTGGTCCTATAACATCGAAGGTCTAACAATCGATGCGACAGGTTCGTAGCGCACTGGTTCTTTTGGCCGTAGCGAATCTGGCCTGCAGTGCCTTGCTGCAGGGTTGTGGTGGCGGCGGCGCCGCATCCGTGGCACCTCCCAGTAAACTTTCAGAGAGCAATGATATTGCTGCGACGACCAGCACGCCCGGCGTCACCCCGTTCATCGCAATGTTGCAGTTGACCGGCAGCAAGCTGGCGGATCTGGCACGTGTTGGCTACAGGATCGATCCCCAGCCTGGGGCTGCTTCGAAGCCCGTGTCGGTGGGGTACGACATCCAGGTACTCAAGGATCGCGGCTATTTTACCGGCGGCACAACCGGGACATTGCCCGTGGTCGGGTTGTATGCAAACTACGCCAACCACGTCCTGATCACACTCACGTTCAGCGACGGATCTGTCGGGCAGATTTCGACCTTCATCACCACGGCGCCGTATGTGGATCCCAATGGAATCTACGACCGACCGACCATACTGTCGAAGCGCGCTGTCGGTAGCAGCCTGGGATTTGACTATTTCGCACTCAAGGGCAATTTGGGTGCGCCGATCATTGTCGATACGGACGGCAATATCCGCTGGGCGTCCGGCAATCCAACCCCCTCATTCAGCTCCGCCTTCGTGGACAACGGATTTCTGATCGCCGACCAGTACTCGCCAGCGCTGCACCGCCTCGAACTGGACGGATCCGTGACACAGGCGCCCCTCGTTGCGCCTGCCAATTCGCCTGGCTATGTCAACTTTGCCCACAACATCGATCGCGGCAAACAGGGTTGGCTGGTGGAGCCCGACACGCTCGCTGACGGGGTCCGCAACATTGAGAGCACGATAGTAGAGATAACTTCAGCCGGAGCGGTCCTGAAGCAATGGGACTTGGCCGCAATATTCCGCGACTACATGCAGGCTCACGGCGACGATCCAACCACATTCGTTCGTCCCGGCTTTGATTGGCTGCACAACAATGGCGTCACCTACGACCCGCGCGACAACAGCCTCGTTGTTTCCTCGCGCGAGCAATTCCTCTTCAAGATCGACTACGACACGGGTGCCCTGCGGTGGATATTGGGTGATCCGACGAAATACTGGTATTCATTTCCCTCACTGAGGGCCAAATCCCTGACATTGCCGGACGGCAGCCTGTATCCGATCGGCCAGCACGCTCCGTCGATCACGCCGGACGGGTTGCTGATGATCTTCAATGACGGTACGGGAAGCTTCAGTCAGCCGGCCGGCGCGCCTGTCGGGCAGACTCGCACGTACAGTGCGGTGTCGGCATATTCAATCGATGCTTCGACCCACACTGCCCAAGAGGCGTTGCGCTTCGACTACAACCAGACCATTTATTCCAATATCTGTTCCAGCGTCTACGAGGCATCGGACCGGTCGATGCTCATTGATTACGCGACTGCCGCGAGCGGCACGCAGGCGCGACTGGTCGGCCTTGATGCCAATCGTGAAGTGGTCTTTGATTTCCAATACGCCAATCCAAATTCAGCGTGCACCACCAGCTGGAATGCCGTGATCATTCCCTTTGAGAATTTGCAATTCAATTGATTCCGACGCACACAGGGCGCGTGACCACCCACTGACCAGTTCGCTACCGGGTTCAGATTGCCGAGAGCGCTGGCGAAGATGCCGCGGTGGTCCTCAATGCCGTCAAGGCAGGCAAGGGCGCCGGGCTACAACGCGGCGACCGGCGAGTATGGCGACATGCTCGAGGCGGGCATCCTGGACCCGACCAAGGTCACGCGCCTGGCACTGCAGAACGCGTCGTCCGTCGCGGGCCTGCTGCTGACCACCGAGGTGATGATCGCCGAGGCCCCGAAGGAAGAGGCTGACCACGGCCATGGCGGCGGTGGTGGTGGTGGCATGGGCGGAATGGGCGGCATGGATATGTAACGCATCGCGTTACCTGACCATTGTTCGAAACGAGAAGCCCCGGCCGGAAACGGCCAGTGCTTTTTCGCTGACGACGAGCCGCTTGCGTCGAGTGCGAAAAACCACGCGCTCGACGCGCCAAGGTATGGACAGAGCGACAAAGTAGCGCGCCAGAACTTCCCGGTCGGCGATAGGATACCCGCACCGGCTGCATGACTGACCTGGAGTTCCGTGCGGGATCTTGTTGAATCACTGACCGAACAGCTTGTCGCGCGCCAAGAGGCACGCCCTTCCGGCAGCAGGTTCTCCCGCTCCTATACTTGCCGATGTGGGGCGGCGGTCAGTTTTCCCAACACGGCATGCGCGAGCTGCGGAGCTCCGCTTGGGTACCTTCCCGACGCGTTCTCGCTGGTTGCGCTGGAGCCTGGTCCGGAGCCGGACACGGCGCGTTGCACCGGCCTCGATCGCGTCTACAGATACTGTGGTAACCGCGGCACGCCGGCTGCCTGCAACTGGATGAAGGAAGTGGCTGATCCTTCAACGCTGTGCGTGGCGTGCCGCCTCAACCGCACCATTCCCGACCTCGACGATGCCGACAACGCCCGTTACTGGGCCGCGATCGAAGCGGCCAAGCATCGACTGGTCGCGCAGCTGCTGGCCCTGGGTCTGGCGGTGAAGTCCAGGGTGGAAGAAGACACCGAACGCGGACTGATGTTCGACTTCCTGCGCTCCCGACCAGGCGAACCCGCCGTGATGACGGGCCACGCAAATGGGCTCATCACCTTGAATATAGAGGAGGCGGACGACGTCAAGCGCGAGAAGATCAAGCACGACCTGCGCGAACCATATCGCACACTGCTGGGGCATTTGCGCCACGAAGTCGGGCATTACTACTGGGATCTGCTCGTGCGTGATTCGCAGTGGCTGCAGCCATTTCGGCGGCTATTCGGCGACGAGCGCGCCGACTATGCCGAGTCGCTGCAGCGGCACTACAAGAATGGACCGCCGGACGACTGGAACAGCTCGTACATTACGTCGTACGCGGCAAGCCACCCCTGGGAAGACTGGGCGGAAAGCTGGGCGCACTACCTGCACCTGGTCGACAGCCTCGGCACCGCAATTGGTTTCGGGCTCGATGCATCGAACCTGGAGCGCAAGCTGGACCCATTCACCAGCCGGGATCTGTTCGCGCCGGACCACCCGCAGGCAACGCGATTCCTTTCGCTTCTGAATGCCTGGAGCGAAATGATTCTGGTGCTCAATGAATTGGCGCACAGCATGGGGCAGCCGGACCTATATCCATTCACCCTCTCGCGACCGGTAGTGGCAAAACTGCAGTTCGTGCAGATTGTCGTGGCCGACTCGCGCAACCAGGAGAGACAGTGAACGCGGCAGCATCCACGGTATATCTCAAGGACTATTCGCCTCCTTCCTTCCTGATTCCGCTGGTCGAACTCGATATCGACCTCGTTTCCGAAGAGCAGGCCCGGGTCAGGGCCCGGCTAACGATCCGCCGCAATCCGGCGGCGCCGCATCCCGCTGCGGATCTGCGACTGGATCTGGACGAAGTCCGTGTTGAATCCGTGGCGGTCGATGACAGGCTGCTCTCGGGCGAACAATACCGGCTCGACGCCCGGCATCTGGTTGTCCACTCGGTTCCTGACGAGTTCACGCTGACCACGGTTAGCACCATCAATCCCGCCAGCAACACCAAGCTGATGGGGATCTATACCTCGAGTGCGGGCTTCTTCAGCCTGTGCGAGGCGCAAGGCTTTCGCCGCATCACCCCTTTTGCCGACCGTCCGGATGTGATGTCGACATACACCGTCACTCTGCACGCTGATCGAGGCGCTTGCCCCGTATTGCTGGCGAATGGCAACTTGACGGATCAGGCGGAGGAGGCTGGCGGCCGGCACTGGGCGCGATGGGAAGATCCGTTCCCAAAGCCTTCCTACCTCTTTGCGGTGGTCGCCGCGAAACTGGACAGCCGCCAGGACAGTTTCAGCACGCGTTCGGGCCGCAACGTTCAACTGCAGTTCTTTGTCGAACCCGGAAAACTGGACCAGGGAGATTGGGCGCTGGATTCGCTCAAGCGCGCAATGAAGTGGGATGAGGATACCTACGGCCTGGAAGTCGATCTCGACCAGTACAGCCTCGTGGCGGTGGGCGATTTCAATGCCGGCGCCATGGAGAACAAGGGCCTGAACATCTTCAATACCAAGCTGGTGCTGGCACGCCAGGACATTTCCACGGACTGGGATTTCAACTTCATCGATCGCACTGTTGCACACGAGTACTTCCACAACTGGACCGGCAATCGCGTCACCTGCCGCGACTGGTTCCAGTTGTCGCTGAAGGAAGGACTGACGGTGTTTCGCGAGCAGCAGTATGCGGGCGATCAGTATTCCGGGCCGGTGGCGCGCATCCAGGCCGTACGCAATCTGCGTTCCAGCCAGTTCCCCGAGGATGCGGGTCCGATGGCGCATTCGGTGCGCCCCACTTCATACCAGCAGATCAGCAACTTCTACACCTCCACCATATACAGCAAGGGTGCAGAGCTGGTGGGCATGATGCGAACGCTGGTGGGTGCAAAGGCATACCGGGCAGGCATCGACCTTTATTTCCAGCGTCATGACGGAACGGCAGTCACTACCGACGAGCTGGTGGCTGCGTTGCAGGACGCCAGCGGCGTCGATCTCGGACAGTTCAAGCGCTGGTACGACCAGGCGGGCACACCGCGCCTCGATGTCACAGACCGCTACGACTCCGCCGCGCACACCTACGAACTGGTGATCAGGCAGAGCTGCCCACCGACTCCGGGCCAGCCCGGAAAGTTGCCGTTGCACATTCCACTGGCGATCGGACTGCTCGATGGCAATGGGCGGGATATGCCCTTGAGGCTTGAGGGCGAACCGGCGGCGCAGGGCACGAGCCGCTTGCTTCAGTTGCGCAAGGACATCGAGTCCTTCCGATTTGTCGATGTGCCTTGCCCGCCTGTTCCGTCTCTGTGCCGCGGCTTTTCCGCACCGGTCATCGTCAACTACGACTATGGCGAGGAAGCACTGCAGCTGCTTCTGGGCTGCGACAGCGATCCGTTCAACCGCTGGGCTGCCGGGCAGCAGTTATTCATGAACTTGCTGCTGCGTGGTGTGGCGGACCATCGTGACGGCCGCCCGGTCCAGTTTCCCGAATACCTGGCGCAGGCCTTTGGTCGGGTGCTTGCGGACGCGGACCGGGACCCTGCCTTTGCAGCCGAGGCATTGGCGCTGCCCTCGGAGCTGATGATCGCCGAGCGCCTCCAGGAGATTGATCCCGATGCAGTCCACGGGGCGCGCCTGGCCATGCGCCGTTTTCTGGCCCAGCAGTTGCAATCAAGGTTCCACGAGGCCTATGAGCGGTTTGCGACACCCGGTCCCTATCGGCCAGATGCGGTCGCCAGCGGACGCCGCGCCTTGCGCAACCTTTGCCTTGCGTTTCTGGTGGACCTGGGCGACGCCCAATCACTCCAGCTGTGCATGACGCAGCTGCAGAGGGCTGACAACATGACCGACGCGCTGGCGGCGCTGACTGCAATTGCCAATTGCGATTGCGAGCAACGGCGGCCTGCGCTCAATGCATTCCATGCGCGCTGGAAGGACGAATCACTGGTGATCGACAAATGGCTGGGCGTCGAGGCGATGTCCCGGCTGCCTGGGACCGTGGAGCGGGTCAGGCAACTGACCAGCCACCCCGCCTTCACGCTCAAAAACCCCAACAAGGTGTTTGCGCTGCTGGGCAGCTTCGGCGGCAACCAGGTCAGCTTCCACTCCGCTGACGGCTCGGGCTATCAGTTGATGATGGAGCAGTCCGTGGCGCTCGACGCCATCAATCCCCAGGTCGCTTCTCGCCTGCTGCGCAACTTTGAGCGCTTCAGGCGTTTCGAGCCGGTGCGCAGTGCCCTGATGCGGTCCGCGCTGCAACAGGTGGCCGCCCTGCCTGGCCTGTCGAGGGAGGCCGCCGAGGTAGTCGGAAAGGCGCTCGCATGATCGCAGGTCGTCAAATAGGTATGATGCCGCGGATGGAATACCTCTATCCGGCACTGAAGGCACTGGCACTGGTGCCAATAACGCTGCTGCCCATCATCAACCCACTGAGTACGGCGCCAGTATTCGCATCCACCACCGGCGGCGATGCGCTGGTATCGAAGCGTCTTGCGCGCCAGGTGGCATTGAACAGCTGGTTCGTGATGGTCGCGGCCATGCTGATCGGAACCTATGTGCTGGATTTCTTCGGCATTTCGCTGCCAATCGTGCGCATCGGCGGCGGGCTGCTGGTGGCATCGACCGGCTGGCGCATGCTGCACACCAGCGAAAGCGACGAGGTGCAGACAGCGGCATCGAAACATGCCGGCCAACTGTCGGACGCCGAAATCATGAAGCGCAGCTTCTTTCCGATCACCTTTCCGCTGACCACCGGTCCCGGGACCATCGCCGCGTCCATCACGCTGGGCGCAAAACTCCCTGACACCCCGGCGCTCTACGTAGTGGGCGCTGCGGTGGCGGCGGTGGGGGCTGCGCTCACATCCCTGATTCTCTACTTCATCTTCAAGCACGCTGCAGGACTGCTGGAGAAGCTCGGTGAGGTTGGCACGCTGGTCATGATGCGGCTGCTGGCATTCATCCTGCTGTGCGTGGGGGTTGAGTTTATATGGGCCGGCTGGGCGGACCTGAATCACTTGTAGCCTTGCAGGGGTGTTGCTGACCACGGCCATGGCGGCGGTGGCATAGGCGGAATCGGCGGCATGAATAGGTAACGCATTGCGTTGCCCGCCCATCGTCCAAAAGAAAAGGCCGGCATTGCTGCCGGCCTTGTTTTTTCCAACCCAAATCCGCAAAGGGCGGTGGATTTACAGCCACCGCCCCCGCGTCATCATCAGAACTTGGCTTCAACTCCCAGGTAGTAGCGACGGCCCAGCGGGTCGTAGAACTGCGGCAGCGTCGTGTCGGTATTGGTATCGACACCCGGATTGGCGCCATAGACCAGCGGCGACTTGTCGAGCAGGTTGTCGATGCCGGCCCGGATGCTGTACTTGTCCCAGCGATAGCCCGCGCTGAGGTTGAACAGATCGTAAGCGGGCGTACCTTCAACCGTCGTCGCGGGATTCAATGCCGCGGCGGCGTTCTTCAGGCTCGAGAAATGCTCCCATCCCAGGTTCACGTTGAAATTGCTCCACGTGTAGGTGGCAGTCGAATAGGCCCTGAATTCGAACACGCCGCCCTGGTCGGCAGTGCCCTTGGCATCGACCAGCGCGGAGGTGGGCGACGTCTGGTACTCGAACTTGTCCACATAGGTGAAGTTCGTATTCAGGCCGAGATTGCCCGGGCCGACCGACGCGGACCAGGCTACTCCGACATCCAGACCCTGGGTCGTCAGCGTCCCGAGGTTTGAATACACCGCGTCGACCGACGCACGGTCACCCGTTTGCGGCTGTCTTGCGATCAGCTTGCACCATGAGTTGTTGACGTCGTAAGTCGGGTTCGACACTACCGTCGGAGTTGAAGCAGTTGTTGTACACAACTGTCGACGACACCGGCGAGATCGTGTCAGACAGATCGATCTTGTAGGCATCGACCGTGATGTTCAGGCGATCCACACCGAGCGGATTGGTGACGACTGCACCCAAAGTCCAGGTCTTGCCGGTCTCGGGTCCGACCTTCGGGTTACCCTGGGTGATTTCGATCTCCAGCGGGAAGAACGCCGGTCCACCAGGCCGGAACCAGGCGTTGGGGCCACCCGGTCCGGTGTCAAACAGCGAGGTGCTGTTGCCGATGATGGCGCGGCACAAGTCCTGCACTTTCACGCGGTTCGGATTGCTGGGCACGTTGCCCCAGGTCGACAGCGTCGCCACGGAACAGGGATCCACGTTCGGGAACGCCACCACGGTCTGCGTCGGTCCGGTGAACAACTCGGCAGTGTTGGGCGCGCGCGTCGCGAACTGGTAGCCGCCGCGGAAGCTCAGCTGATCCAGCGCCTTCCAGGTGAACAGCGCCTTGTACGTGTCGGTACCGCCAGCGGTGTTGAAGTCCGAGTAGCGGTACCCGAGCTCCAGCTCCAGGTTCTTGACCACCGGGACCAGCGCCTCGCCGTAGATTTCCTTCACGTTGGTGCTGCCCTGCGTGCCGTTGGAGGCAAACAGGCCAATGGGATTGTCGAGTACGTTCTCGACCGAATTGCCCGGGTCAAAGACGAAATCGTCCTTGCGATACGACAGGCCCGCTGCAAAGCGGACATCGCCTGCCGGCAGCGAGAATCCCTTGCCCTGGAAATTGGCTTCGGCGATATCCTGCACCAGGTCGGTCTTGTTTCTCATGCGGGTTTCGATGCCCTTGAGGCAGCTGGCCGCCGGCACGAATTCCGAGAACACCGGCAGTCCGGTCGGGCAATCGATCCGGTAGCCGCTACCGGAGCTGGTGAAGTTCGTGCCCGTGCCGAAGTCCGGCTTGGCAACCAGGAACTGGTAGCGCTGCAGCGACGGCAGGCGCGAGGTCTCCGCGATGATATTGGTGTCGCCGCGCGACACATAGGCATCCCAGGTCCAGTCACCTAAGCCAAGGTTGCCTTTCAGTCCGGCAAGGATCTGCCAGACATTGTTGGTGTTGGTCGTGTTGATCGGTCCGTTGTAGTCCAGTACCTGGGCCAGGCTCCACGGCGAGGTCGGACCCGTGGTGCCAGGCGGGATCGGGGGGGCCGGGGGGGCCGGGTTGGGTGCCACCACTCGGGAGGCCAGCAGCGTGGCCAGGGCCGCAGGAATCGGCGTCGCCGCGATTGACGGGAATCGGTGCCTGCCAGACGGTGATCGCCGGGGGCAGGCCACCGCGCTGATCCACGACCACATTGCTGTAGGTGGTCTGGACGTAGGCTTCCAGATGGTCCGCAATGTCGTAGGTGGCGCGGCCGAACATCGAGTGGCGTTCGAGCGGGTTCGAGACGTACCCGCCGGTGAAGATCTGGTCCAGGTTGCCCGTGCCCGTCAGCTTCCTGATCATGGTGAACGCGCCAGCGTCCAAGCTATTCAGCGGGCCCTTGTAGCCGAGGCCGCCGTGGTCCGCCACGAAGGGCGTGCCGTCGTTGTTGAAATAGAATACTTCGCTGTTCGGTATCGTGCCCGGTGCAACCTGGGGGAACAGCGAATCCACCGCCGCCTGCGAGGGCTTGTTGTTGGCGGTCTGCCCGGCTCCATAGCCGCGCGGCACGATGAAGCCGCCGCCCGGGTTGCCCGGATCCATCCAGCCGTTCACATAGAAGTCACGGTCCGCCTGCAGGACCCCATCGCGCTTGGTCCAGTCAATGCCGACCATGATGTTGCCGCGACCGTTTTCGGAGTTCATGCCTGCCAGGACACTGACCCGGGACTCCTGGCCATCACCTTTCTCGGTAATCCCAGTTTGAGCGTTTATATCCAAACCCTGGAAGTTCTTCTTCAGCTGGAAGTTCACGACGCCAGCCATGGCATCCGGGCCGTACACGGCCGATGCGCCGCCGGTGATGACCTCGACGTTTTCAATGGCCGCCGCAGGGATGGTGTTGATATCGATGACCAGTGACGCATTGGCCGGCTGGGCGCGACGCCCGTCAATCAGCACCAGGTTGCGATTGGGACCGAGTCCGCGAAGGTTGACTGTCGCCGCACCCGGGCTGGACGCAGCGCCGCTCTGGATGCTGGAGGTAAACTGGGTGCTGCCCGGAACGAACTGGGGCATCTTGTTGAGGACGGTTTCGATACCCGTCCCCGAAGTGTTTTGAAAGGCCTCGGCGCCCACGGTAACGATGGGGCTGGGGGCTTCCAGGTCCCGGGGACGCTGGATACGTGAACCGGTGATGGTGATCTCCGCCAGTTCATCATCGGCCGCAAAGGCCATTGGTGCGACCGCGGAGCTGCCCAGAGCGGCAGCAACAGCTGCGGATACGAGCCAGTTCGAAGCGGTGCGAGCAGAAAGCGGCCGTGCGGCCGGTTTATTGGACATCGTGAATTCCCCCATGAACCGATTAATTCAACCCCAAACACCGGGGCTTGCGCTTTGTTTGCGCGAGTCCCCATACCGGATAGGTTATACCGCCAAGGTTGTCCGAAAAGCAACGGACCAGCAGCTGGTGAAAACCGGCCTGTCCGCCGTACTTGTTGCGTTTGCACCAATAGGATAAGGAGCGGCGCACGGAACCCCTGCCACTGCCGGAGGACGTCTAGAATGGCCAGCAGACAGGCGTTGCGGCGGAGCTGAAGCATGACGAGTCGGCGGATTTTCCCTTTGTTTTCAACTCCCTTGTACGTAAACAACCTAGGGAATTTCGCCAAGCCGGATCTGCGGTACCTGGACTACACGCACACCACTCCGGCGGGGGAGTCGTTCGCCTTCCTGACCTCGGTCGACAAGAATGTGCTGGACCGTCCGGAGCTGGCTCACATTCGCGGCCTTATTGAGGCCGAGATCGAATTCTGTGCGCGCGATCTTTATGCCCTGACCAAGGAGGTCGAGTTCTACATCACCAATTCCTGGGTGAATATATACGGACGCGGCGACCAGGCCGGCGCACACATGCACCACAATTCATTGCTGTCCGGCGTGCTGTACCTGCAGGCCACCGACGCTGGCGGCGAGCTGGTCTTTCACAAGGATATGCAGAGCCAGGTTCCGTTTCCCCTGGCCATCGATCCTGAGGTGGTCGCGCAAAACATCTATAACTGCAAGAGCTGGGGCTACAAGCCGCAGACCAACGACATCTGTATTTTCCCGTCGGTGTTGTCGCATTCGGTCCAGCCCAACAATTCGGACGAAGCACGATGGTCGCTGGCATTCAATGCTTTTGTCAGGGGAAAGTTTGGGGCCATCCACCAGTTGCACCTGAAGTAGAGGACATCGTCCGGTCATGTATATCGGTCGCTGCGCACACGAGTGCGGCAACGGCTTGATCCGCGTGGGAGTGATTTCGCGTCGGGCAAGCCGATGTCTTTGGCAGGACCTGTAACGCATGGCGTTAACCGTCCCGCGCTCGAAAGATAAGGGGCCGGCAGAAATGCCGGCCCGATAGCCTCTATTCCCAGCCCGTGGGTGAGTTGTAGGGCGCGGTGAATCCCATGGCCTCGATTTCATGTATCTGGCCGTCGGCGCCCACCTTGAAGATATGCGCCGCCGGCAGGTCGAAGGGCGCAAACGGCATGTTCTTCTTGTTGCGTTCGGTAGTGGAGCCATCGGTGTTCTTCACCAGGTAGGGCAGGTTGTCCATGGGGTGGCGGAAGTGCGAGAGGCCCATCACCAGTCCCGTCTGCGGATCCGCGGCAAATACGCGGCGGTTCTCGATACGCGCGATGTACTGGAACGAGTTGCTGTTGAGCTGCCCGCGGCAGTCCCGCGCCACGTGGGGCTGTGCGGCCGTGCCCGGAATGGCCGGCGCCGTGGACGGCTTGCCGCTGGCGGTGATCATGCCGTTCTCGTGGCGTTCGCAGTCGGGAGCGAAAGGCGCCAGCTCGCCGTTGTTGTCATCCAGGGCGTCGTAGTACGACGCACCGATCTTGATCAGCTCATCGTGCGACCGGCGCTGGGCGACGGGTATCTCGGTGAGGATGCCCGGCCGCGGCGTCTGCAGATTGACCATCTGCGCTTCGCGCACGCCAGACAACAGGTGCTCGGCTTCCTTGATCTTGCCCTTGGGGTCGAACTTGAGCCGGATGGCCACGACCACCGGTTGCTCGACGGGTGGGGCCTTCGCGGCCGCCGCCCGCTGCTCTGGCGACGCGCCTTGCGCAGCGGGGGGAGCAGCCATGTACGTCATCATCGCCAGATACCCTGCCGACTGATTGACCTCGTCCGGCACGTGGATGGCAAAGGTGCTGGGCCCCTTGACGATGCTCTTCCACAGCCCTTCGCCAGGTTTGGTCTTGGTGGCGTTTTCAACGAAAACGATCTCGTCTGACAGGGGCGCCTTGGCAATATCGTGCGCCACCAGGGCCGCCACGTAGGCATCGGTGGCATCGATCAGGCACTGGCGGTTGCAGGCAACCGTGGCGGCTGCAGGCGCGGTCGCCGCAGGCTCGGAATGCTTGCTGCAGGCATCCAGCCCCAGGGCGACTGTGATGGTCGCCACCGCGACGAATATCCCCGACTTTCTGGTGAGCATGACGATTTCTCCTGTCAGTTTGCGGTTGCTGCGGGACCCGGTGCGGTCCGGGGCGTTGATTTACCGTATATCTCGACCTGCGCTACATCGGACCAGCCGCCAGGACCGTGGCCGCTGCCTGGCATCAAGTCGGCAAAACCAATTTCCTCGACGCGGGTGAGATCCACCTTGTCGAGCAGCGTACCCGTGGCCACCACGCGTGCAATATCGAGCTTCATCCAGCGCAGGTCGGCCAACAGGATTTCGTCCAACCGCCAGTCGCGTGCGCCGCCCGTGGCTTGGTCGCCCACCAGCCAGGTGCCGTCCGCCAGCTTCACGATGGGGCGGATCTGGTGATAGCCCGACATCTTGGTGTTCCAGCGGATGCGGGCCAACCCCGACAGGTCAGCCAGCCGTGACCGGCTGCGAAAGCTGGCAGCACAGGGCGTGGTGCACATGCCGGTCCAAAGGTGGATCGGATTGTTTTCGTCCCCCGCGGCGCCGGTGAGCAAGACCTCGCCAGCCGGTACGTGCAGCTGCAGTTCCAGGTCGCTGTTGCCGACCGACTCCGGGCCGACCGGATGCTCGCCGCCCTTGGCCGATTGCTGCCATTCCTCCCGGAAGAACAGTGGCGGCCGCACCGGTTTCGGTGTCGCCGCCGTGGCGGGTGCGGCTGGCGGAGCAGGGGCCTGTGCCGGCGCGCCCGCGCCCAGCACGGCAAGCGCGAAGCCCGCGAAAATGTAATGCAGTTTCACCGTAGCCCCCTTTTCTTGTTCGTCTCGCAACAGGTTAGGCGCGAACTGTCCGCCGCGGCAAGCAAGCCTCTGCGTCGGCCGGCACGCGAAGGCACGGAGCAAACACATCGTGCAGGTCGGGCCATGGCTGTATATTTCATCACCCTTTGGAGATGTGCCGTGACCGATACGCTGCCCGACCGCCTGAGCGTCGACCCTTCGAGCCGCTATTACGATGAGCAGCTGCTGGCGCGCAATATTGGCATCCGCTTCAATGGTGTAGAGCGCACGAACGTCGAGGAGTACTGCGTCTCGGAAGGCTGGATTCGCTCCACGGTCGGCAAGACGCTGGATCGCCGCGGCAAACCCCTGACGGTGCAGCTCAAGGGCACGGTGGAGCCTTTCTTCAAGCCTTGAGCGGCCCGCTGGCGCGCAGGTCGTGCGCGGGGTTACCGTTGCGCCATGATCGGCCACCTTCGATACGTCCCGGCCGCTGCTCTGGCAATCTTCGCGCTCACCGTCATGGGCGCGGCCACGCAGGCCCCGGTCGATGAGGCGCCCCGGCCCTTTCGCGAGTATCCGAGCTTCGAGGGCGAAGATGCCGCCGCCCCGATTCCCCCGGACTGGAATGTCCCGGGCGAGCTGGTGATCGGACGCCTGATGTATCCCAGTGCCGGCCGGGGTTTTTTCGGCGGCGGGGACTGGCGCCAGGGCGGCACGGGTTGGACCGACGACTACCCGCGCGGCGACCGAGCACTGATCCAGATGCTGCGCCGGTTCACGCGCGCCAACGTGCGCGCCGTCGAGCAGCCGGTGAGCCTGGACGACGGCGACGACGTATACCTCTATCCGTTTCTCATCTCCGGCCTCGCTTTTTCATGGTCGCTGACGGACGCCCAGGCAGCCAAGCTGCGCGAATACCTGCTGCGCGGCGGCTTTCTGTACTGCGACAGTTTTTTCGGCGAACAGAACTGGGAATATTTCGTGGAGAGCCTGCACCGGGTGTTTCCCGACCGGGAAATTGTCGACCTCAAGGATGATGAGGTGGTGTTCCACGTAGCCTTTGACCTCAAGAACATGACCACCACGCAGATCCCCAACATGAACTCGCTGATGGCTGGTGGATCGGGCTATCTGTCGGGCGGCTCGGTGCCACGCTGGCGCGGCGTGTTCGATGATGACGGGCGCCTGATGTTGCTGATCTCCTTCAACAACGACGTCGCCGATGCCTGGCAGTGGGCGGACGATACGCGCTATCCGGCCGACCAGGCGAACAAGGCCTTGCGCATCGGCGCCGACATCGCGATCTATGCGATGACCCACTGAATCGTTCCCCGAACAGGCCGCGGCAGCAAATCCCCGGTGTCGGCGCGCTCCCACGCTGCGTAGCGGCGGTCGAGACCTGCGTATCGGCTCCATGTGTTCCAAGATCAGCGCCAACTGTTTCCAAGGAGCTGTTCTATGAACGCAATAAGACATATCGGCCTGCTGTTGGGTGGCATGTCCCTCTTGCTCGTGGGGGCCTGCCATGATTCGCAAGCAGATGTGGCGCATGTCAACAACAGCAAGCCGTCACACCAGGTGTGTACCGATGAGGTCGTGACCAGCCAGAAGCCCGCCAAGGACAAGAACCAGGTGCTCGGCACCGTAGCCGGCGCGCTGGTGGGTGGTGTGGTTGGCCATCAAATCGGGCATGGGACCGGCCAGGACGTGGCCACTGTCGGCGGCGCCGTCGCTGGCGGCTATGCGGGTAATCGCGTGGAGAAGAGCGTCCAGAAAGACCAGACTCAGCAGACCACCCAGCGTGTATGCCACAGGGTCTACGACTGACTTCGCCTCGGGAAGAGCCGGGGGTGATTCCCGGCAGCCATTACTGGCCGCCGGGAATACTTGACGCCACTAATCGCTGACCACGGCGAAGACCTTGGTAGCGCTGAAACTGCCCGTCGCGGCGTCGAAATGTCCCTCAGCCAATAGCCGCCGCAACACGGTCGTGCCGTTGAGCGCCGAACCCAGCGCCGTGGAGAAGTCTGCGAAGCTGCTGAAGGAATCAATGCGACGGCTGGTAGCGTGGCCGATTGCCAGCCCCAGGGTCCCCTGGGCACTTGCCGCGACGTTCAGTGACGCCAGCGTGTGCACGTCGATGTCAGGACCGGCAACGCCGATCTCACCCCATACCAGTCGCGGGCTGCCCACGTCCACGACCAGCGAGGTGGTCGATGTCGACAGGAATGGCATCGTGCTGCCCACGCGACTCCAGTCCAGGTCCAGCACCGCGCTGGTCATCGAATAGTCGGTGTAGGTGACGACATTGAAGTCCGCTGGCGCGGTGCCAAACGGCGCAACGAAGCCGAATAGCCGCGTGAACGACTGTGGCTGCAGCGACACGTTGAGGGCTCCCGTCGCCACGGCGTACTGCGCCGGATTGGCGTCCTGCGCCGGCGACGTCCCGGTGCCTGCGAAGTTGAACCGCGACGGCGCATGGCCATCGATGGCCAGCAGCGACAATGTCAGCCCACCGGAACTGGTCGCGGTGACGGTGCCTGCGATTTGCGTGAAATCCAGGCGCACGCGGCCGGTACTCGCATCCAGGCTGATGTTGCCACTGGTGTCAGTGCTCGAGGACCCGAACACCTCGACCCGCTGGCCCACCGAGATATCTGCAATGGCCGCGGCACCTGTCGACTGGCCCTCGCGGGTAACCTTGGTGGTGTCCGCGACAGTCACGGCGACGGTGCCATGTTCAAAGGCAAAGCCGCCGTCGTGCCGGTCCATTTCTACGCCACCCACGGTGAGCACGTTGCCGGCGCGCGCCAGCACATTGCCGGAAAGATGGTCGAGGACGGCGCTTTCCACGCTGCTGCCGGCCAGCACGCGAGTGGCGTGAAAACTCAGGTCAGAGGTCTGCAGGGTGCCAAATGCCGCGGTGATCGGCATATCGGTCAGCATCGCCAGCTGTGCCAGACCGGCACTGCCCGCGTACACGGTGCCGTTGATTTCGAAACTTGTGTTGCTGTCCGTATGGACGATCAACTGCCCGGCCGTATGGGTCATCTCATGAAACGAGCGCACATTGACCGCATAGCTGCTGCCGGCGGTGTTCACGCTGGCCAGCGGGCCGCGCACGCGGGTGTCCCGGTCCGACGGCGGCACGACGCTGGCCACGACAATCGGACTGACGGTAACGGTGTGTGCCGTCAGGTCCACGGTGTTGGACGCCAGCAGGTTGAAGTCGAATGCGACCTGCGATACGCCACCGCCGCTGATGCGCAGGTGATTGCGATTATCCAGCTGCACGGTCATCTGCACCTGTCCCAGGGGCTGGCCGGAACTGTCCACTGGATGCACGGCGACCCCGGCGCCGGTGCCGTCGTCGGCCATGATCGAGGCGTTGCTGAAGTCCACACCCAGGGTGGCTGCGACATAGTCACCAGCGGGGATTTGCCCGGCGCTGATCACCTCGGAAAGGTTCACCAGCTGGGCGATGTCGACTCGGGTCGTCGCCGGCAGTGTCTGCACCATCGTGCCGTCGGCCTTCTGCAGCTGCAAGGAGGTCAGGTCCACCGTGTAGCTCAACAGGTCGCCGGCCGCGTCCGTCAGCTGGACGATGGCCGAACCGCATTGCGATGCGCTGCACCCGGACATGGTCGGGCCGCCTGCCATCGGAGAACTGCCGCCGCCGCAGGCTCCGACAAACATCGCCAGGGCCGCGATCGCGACATTGCGCAGGCGAATTGCGAGCACTGGCACTGGATGAGTTGGCATGAGGCATTCCCCTGGCGTTGAAGGTGGTTGCAAGGAGGACCAGTATCCGGCCAAACAATTCCGACCCATGCGTTGCCGGGCGACGACAACCGCGGGTTTTCAGGGTCCGCCAGAATTAACTTTCTGTAAGACGCCCATGGCTGTTTAACTAATTTCGGTCTCCCCGGCCATGGCTGCGGACAAGCGCATCAACGTCAAGGGTGGATCGGGCCAGCATCTTGCCGCCGCAGACACGCCACCCCGGCCGACCATATCGGCTACCATTTTCCATGATGACGCCCACCGCCAGCCCCGTGCGCCTGGAACGGGTCGCGAAGCGATTTGCGACCGGTGTGCTGGCACTGCAGGAGGCTACGCTCAGCGTGCAGCCCGGGGAATTCGTGTCCATCCTCGGGCCTTCCGGTTGTGGCAAGAGCACCATTCTTCGATTGCTGGCGGGTCTGGAAGCCCCCTCCAGCGGATCCGTCGTCGCGCCCGCGCTGACCGGGCAGGGGGCGGATACCGCATTCGTGTTCCAGGATGCCACGCTGATGCCCTGGGCATCGGTGTTCGACAACGTGTGGTTGCCCCTGAGACTGGCGGGAAAATCACGCCAGCAAGCGGTGCCGCTGGTCAATGCGGTGCTCGAACAGGTCTCGCTGGTGGATTTTAGCGAGGCCTATCCCGCGGAGCTGTCCGGCGGGATGAAGATGCGCACGTCCATTGCCAGGGCCTTGGTGGCAACGCCGCAGCTGTTGCTGATGGACGAGCCGTTTGCGGCGCTCGATGAGGTGACGCGCAGCCGTCTTGGCGCCGACCTGTTGCGCTGGTGGGCGGCACGCACGCTGTCGATTGTCTTTGTTACCCACAGCGTCTTCGAGGCGGCGTACCTGAGCCAGCGGGTGCTGGTGATGAGTGCGCGGCCGGGACGGATCATCAGTGAGGTGCGTGTCGAGGAGCCCACGCCACGGGAGGCAGGGTTTCGCCTGACCGCCCATTACCAGGCCGTGTGTCGCGAGCTCTCGGCAGCACTGGAGCGGGCGCAGTGACCTCCGGCCGGATGCTGCCGGTACTCACACTGCTGGCACTGCTCGTGGCATGGGAGGCGGTGGTGCGGATGGCCCATGTCCCTTCCTACACGCTGCCTGCGCCCTCGCTGGTCGCAGTGACCCTGTGGAACAACTTCCCGTCGCTGGCTGCCAGCTGGTGGTTCACCTTGAAGATCACGTTGGGCGCGCTGGCCCTGGCGTGCCTGGGTGGCGTGCTGATCGCGGCAGTGTTTGCCTTGTTCCCGGCCCTGGAGGTCTCGTTGCTGCCGGTCGCGGTGATCCTGCAGGTAACTCCAATCGTGGCCATCGCCCCGCTGATGCTGATCTACATCGAAAGCACCACTGCCGCACTGCTGCTGTGTGCCTGGATCGTGGCGTTTTTCCCGATCCTGTCCAACACATTGCAGGGCCTGCGCGCGGCCGATCCGAACCTGCGTGACTTGTTCCGGCTCTATCGCGCCACACCCATGCAGCGCCTGCGGCTGTTGCTGGCGCCCAGCGCCCTGCCGTACTTCCTGGCGGGGCTGAAGATTTCCGGTGGCCTGAGCCTGATCGGGGCGGTGACGGCCGAGATGGTGGCCGGCGCAGCAGGGCGCGAAACCGGGCTGGCGTCGCGGATCCTGGAGGCCAGCTTTCGCACCGAGACGCCTCGCATGTTCGCGGCGCTGACATTGTTGGTGCTGACGGGGCTGTTGATCTTTCTTGGCTCCCATGTACTGTCGAGGCGGCTGCTGGGGCGCTGGCATCCAGCAGAGCGCCGCTGACCGGATGCGAAGGGAGAGGTACATGAGAAGCGCTGGGTGGCTGAAACGCGCGTTGCTGGCTGTGGCGCTGGCCAGCCCGGGTGTCCAGGCGGCTGACCACGTCACCTTCGCGACCAACTGGAAGGCACAGGCCGCACATGGCGGGTTCTATCAGGCAGTTGCCGACGGAACCTACGCGCGTTATGGCCTGGATGTGACCATCGTGCAGGGCGGTCCTTCGGTCAACAACCGTCCGCTGCTGCCGGCCGGGCGCATCGACTTCCTGATGACCGGCAACCTGCTGCACAGCTTCGACAACGTGCGCAATGGCGTGCCCACTGTGGTGGTCGCCGCAATCTTCCAGAAGGATCCCCAGGCACTGCTGGTGCATCCGGGCCAGGGGTACGAGCACTTCGAATCGCTCAAGACTGCACCGGTCGCCTTCATAGCCAAGGACGCGCAGTACAGCTGGTGGCGCTGGCTCAAGGAAGTGCATGGCTTCAGCGACGAGCACCTCAAGCCCTACAACTACAACCTGGGCCCATTTCTTTCCAATCCCAGGTCAATCCAGCAGGGCTATGCGGTCGCCGAGCCGATCTACGTCGAGAACCAGGGCCACTTCAAGCCCCTGGTGTACCTGCTGGCCGACCATGGGTTCTCAACGTACTCCACGGTGATTGAAGCTCGCACGGACACCGTGGCCAAGCATCCTGATCTGGTGCAGCGCTTCGTCGATGCCTCCGTCATCGGCTGGGTGAACTACCTGTACGGGGACCGTCGCGCGGCCAATGCGGCCATGCGCCGGGAGAATCCGGACATGAGCGAGGCGGAAATCGAGGCCTCGGTTGCCCTGATGAAGTCATTGGGCATCGTGGATTCCGGTGAATCCCTCCAGGCCGGTATCGGGGCCATGCGCATGGAGCGCATCCGCGACTTCTACCAGCAGATGGTCAAGGCGGGGCTGTACAAGACAGGGGAGGTCGACCTGTCAAAGGTCGCGACCCTGCAGTTTGTGAACCGCAAGGTCGGAATGGACATCAAGACGAAGCTGCTTAGATCGAGCCCCTGAGGCAGCCAGGGGCCAGCGCGTCTGCCTGACTCCTTGAGTCCGTCACCCCAGCAACCGGTCCGGTACTTGGATCGGTAGAACCCGGGGCTTCGCCCCAGTCCCCGGAATGCAATGTGTTAAACGTGCACAGTGCGATCGCGATCCCTGTGCCGCGAAGGCCGGCGGGAACAGGTGACTACCAGCCACAGTCGAGGCGTTCCCCAACATTGCGCATTCGTAATATGCAGCGTCAACGCCGCGCTGGCCCGCGCAGTGACCCGCGGGGGGTGGCGTCCCGAACCTGACGCAAAACTGACGATTCGCAAAATACTCTTGCGAACTTCCGGGCCGCCGCTTCGTCTGATCCAGCACGGGATTTTCCGTTGCACGCAGATTTTTAAGGAGACGGACATGAATCCTTTGCGTTCTTCCCATACTGCCGGCTTGACCCTGTGCGGCCTCATGCTTGTCGCCGGCACCGCGCCATTGGTTGCCATGGCAGACACGCCGTCGACTGACGCGCCGACGCAGCAGGGCCACGGCGGCTTTGGAATGCGCAGCCCGTTTCAGCGCGCGCTTCAGCAATTGAACCTGACCCCGGACCAAACCGCGGCGATCCACGCCCTGTACGACGCCGAGCGTCAGCAAAACGCGGGCAGGACCCGAGACGCGCAGGCGGATTCCGCTGCTCTGCTGAACCCGGGCGACCCGAATCATTCTGCGGCAGTCCAGGCTGCGCAGTCGCGCGCGGTTGCCGAGGTGCAGCGGCGCAGCACGCTCGAAGCAAACATCTACAACTTGCTGACGCCCGCGCAGAAGGCGCAGTTGCCCAGCGTGCTCTCGGCCATGCAGTCCAACATGCACCAGCAGGGCAGGGGTCATTGGGGTAACCACGCACCGGTTCCGGCCGGCTGAGTCGCAGCCAGCACAGTCGCGAACGTGGGATAGCCAATGATGCTTAGGGTTCTGGCGCGCGTGCTTATTACGGGAAGCCTTGCAGCCGGCGCGGCGGCCTCGACTTCTTGGGCCGCCGTTGGCGGCGACGTTGAGTCCGTGCGTCGCGACTTTGAAGCAGTGCGTGGAACCGATGTGATCACGCCCATGCCGCGCTATGAGCTGCACGAAATGCGTAGTGCCGACGGGATGCGGATGCGCCAGTACCTGGACCCGGCCACCGGAAAGGTGTTTGGCCTGAGCTGGGAGGGACCGCGTTCACCGGACGTTGGCGCATTGCTGGGACCCTATGCGGCGCGCTATTTCGCCGCGGCGGCTGCGCACCGCGGTAACCACCACGTCCTCACCATCAAGGATGCGCAGTTCGAGGTCACGATCCTGCGCCTGCCTCGCGGCTGGCAGGGTCGCGCATTGCTGCCGGGTGCGGTGCCCGATGGCGTGAATCGCGCGGACCTTCAATAGTGGCAAGCATGGCGCCAGGGGCAGCCGCTGCAATGTTTCAGGCGCTGGTGCTCACCAGTTGTGGCGGTGCATCCACTGGCACTTCTGGAACACCGGGTGGCAACCCGCCAGTAGTCAATTACACAACGATCGTCGTCGATGCTGGACCTCCGGCGGTCAACGCGGTCAATACCCCATACATCAGCGTAACCCTGTGCGCCCCGGGCAGCACCACCGCCTGCCAGACCATAGACCACGTGCTGGTCGATACCGGCTCGAGCGGATTTCGTGTGCTTGCCGCGGCGCTTGGCAATGGGCTGACTCCGGCACAGATGAGTACCCGCACCGATGCCAGCGGCAACGCGGTCGTGGAATGCACGCAGTTCGTGGATGGCTATACCTGGGGTCCGGTCAAGGGTGCTGACTTGAAGGTCGCCGGCGAGACGGCGGCAAACCTGACCATCCAGGTCATCGGCGATCCGCAATATCCAGCTGCACTTGCGCCGGCCAACTGCGTCAGTGTTCCCAATGGCGAAGAGGACACGGTGCTGAAGTTCGGTGCAAATGGCGTGCTCGGCATCGGCAACTACCTGCAGGACTGCGGTCCCTTCTGCGCGACAGGCGTACAGGATGGCAGCGCCTACAGCGCCTGTTCCCCTGTGCCAGTCAGTTGCCACCCGGTGGCGGTTGCACTTGCCGAGCAAGTAACCAATCCGGTGGCGATGTTTGCGAGCGACAACAACGGTGTACTGGTCCAGCTGCCTCAGGTCAGCGCGTCCGGGACGACCACCGTTACCGGTACACTCATATTCGGCATCGGCACGCAGACCAACAATGCGCTGCACTCGGCTACGATATTTGCGCTGAACGCGGCCTATGGGACGTTCATTACCAACTTCGCCGGCAGCCAGTTGAACAACAGCTTCCTGGACACGGGAACCAACGGCAACTTCTTTCCGGACTCATCGATTGCGGTTTGCCAGGACCAGCCTGATTTCTTCTGCCCCAGCTCGGATCTGTCACTGTCCGGGGAAATCCAGGGCACCAACGGCACTCTCGCCCAGGTCAAGTTCGAAGTGAGCAACGCTGATACCATGCCGGCAATTGACGACGTCGAGCCAGCTCTTGCCGGTCCGGCCACTGCCAGTACGATGTCCACCTTCGTCTGGGGCCTGCCGTTCTTTCTGGGAAGGAACGTCTACATCGGTTTCGAGAATGCGACGATCGGTGGCGTGCAGGGCCCGGTGGTGGCGTTCTAGGAAATGCCTGCAGCTGGCGGGCAACTGCCCGGAAGTGGCCTTGCATTTGGCAGCCCCTTTTCCGTTGGCTAACAGCGGTGGGCCGTTGGCCAGCAAATCATCGGCGGCTGCCACTGGCCGTATTCCCGCAAGGGCGTGCACTGCAATCCGATGGCATCGGGCAATCGGGCAGGTCGAGTGTTCCTGGGAGCCGCGACGCGCATCATAGTGGTGTGGGCTATTTGAGCCGGTGCGCGAACGGGTGGCGAGTTGTCCAGCGTCCATGAATGGACATCGGCAATCCCAGTCGCTACGGTACGTCCAACATCTAGCCTCCACAGCCATGCCTATCCACGACTACCAATGCCAGGGTTGTAAGCAGCATTCCGAACTGCTGGTCCTGCCCAGGCAGACGGCGGTTTGCCCGGCCTGCGGCAGCACGGACTTGCTGCGGCTCTTCTCCGGTTCCGCCTCGGTAAGCACGACGCGGTCGCGTGAACGGTCAATGGCCATCGCCCGGGGCAAGGCCAGCGTCGTCAAGAAGGAGAAGGATCACGCCCACCGCGAGTACCTGCGTAAACACAATGATGACCACTCATGAACGGCCTGCGCCTCTGGATACTTATGCCGGCTGGAGCCTGATTGCGGGTTTGCACAGCAGAGCGGTCGTTGCCCACGGGAAGTTCGGGGCGAAGGATCTGACCGACAGTCTCTTATGCGGGGCGCGGCGAGCGTGCACTGACCAGGCGCGTCTATCAATCACTTGCTCCCTGCCCAGCGGCGGCAACCCGGGACGAGCGTCCCGAGATCGTCGGGCGCGATGACACAACCCACGGGTCTGCATGCGTTGCGCGGCGACGGCCGCACTCGCCTGATCGCGATCCTGCTGGTCACTTTGAACATGCGCGGCGCCATCACGTGCGTGGGTCCGTTGCTGAAGCAAATTCAGGCGCATGTTGGCCTTTCCGGCATGGCAGCCGGACTGCTGACATCGTTGCCGCTATTTGCCTTCGGCTTCCTGTCTCCGTACGCGGCGCCGCTGGCACGCAGGCTTGGCATGGAGCAGGCCATATTTGCGTCCATGCTGCTGCTGGTTACCGGCATGGGCCTGCGCTACCTCGACGGTGCAGCCTGTCTGTATCTGGGCACGGCACTCATCGGCTGCGGCATAGCTTTTAACAACGTGCTGTTGCCGGGACTGTTGCGACGCGACTTTCCTGGGCAACTGACGCTCGTGACGGGCCTGTTCACGATGGTATTGGTCACCTGTGGTGGTCTTGGGTCCGGGCTTGCGATTCCCCTGGCCGACTGGGTGGGCTGGCGTTGGTCGCTGGCCTCATGGGGCATTCCCGCCGGGCTGGCACTACTGGTTTGGGCGCCACAACTGCGCGCGCACAGCGCGCCGGCAAAAGCGGCAAGCCAGGTGCCGATGTGGAATCAGCCGATTGCCTGGCAGGTGAGCCTGTTCATGGCCTGCCAGTCCACGGCGTTCTACGTGATGATTGCCTGGCTTCCGAGCATGTTGAGCGACCTGCAAGGCATCAGCGCGGCGCGCTCCGGCGTCATCCTGTTCATCTATCAGATCTGCGTGCTCGGTTCGGTGATGGTCACTCCGCTATTCATTCACCGCATGCGCGACCAGCGCACCATTGGCAGTTGCGCTGAGCGGCATGATTCTGTTGGGCTATGTGGGCCTGTATCTGGACCCGGCGCACGCACTGGGCTGGATGATCGTGATGGGCGGCGGTGCCGGCGGGGCGCTGGTGCTGGCGATCACACTTTTCAGCCTGCGCGTGCAGACCGCCACGCAGAGTGTGGCCCTATCCGGTATGGCGCAGGCGGTGGGTTACACAATGGCCGCGGTAACGCCAATTTTCATCGGCTTCCTGCACGACGTCACGCATCGCTGGACCCTGGCCCTGCTGCTGATGATCCTGTTGTCGGCGCTGCAAGTGGCAATGGCTTATCTTTCTGGAAGAGCGCGGACCATTCCCGGGGGTGATTCCATGACACCAGGTCAGGAGCCCGCAATTCGCTGAGGGCTACCTTCTATCTGCGCCGCTCCATAGCCTGCTGCCAGGCCATCCCGAGGATCTCGCGCAGCTCGTCGCGGCTGATCTTCGAGAGCCGAACGAGCACGGCAGGGTAGTTCACGTAGTGATCGGTGAGGTAGTAGATATCCGGTCGCGATGCAAGGAGCCGGCCGCGTTCGTCCAAGCTGACCCGGATACCCAGCGTGTTGGGCTCGATGTCAGCACGCGCTACAGGTTGGCCGGCAAAGCGTATCTTGCCGGCCTTGAAGGCGGCCAGGCCGTACGCCGTGGCCTCGTCCACTTCCGGCATGGACAATGCGATCTTGCGGACGTCCTTAATGGTCAGCGATTGGCTCGGCTTGCGCTGCTTGCGGTCCATGTGCGGTCCAGTCGGTTGGATGCTTGACCGGCAGCATACCCTGCTGCGGATGGACACAAGGGCCCAGGACAAGCCCGATGCGTGTTCATCCCGTGCCCACTGGTACATGCCATGTCTACAATGCAGCGGCACCTCGCCGTCCTGTGTCGCAACCAGCGCCGAGAGAAGTTGTATGCCACTTTCGCGATCGACACACGGCTTGCGGGGTTCGCGTTCCGCGCCGCGATCAACGTGTTCGTCTTAGTGTTTGCGGCAGCGGCGGCGGCGGGAGTGGCTTTCCTGATGATTGCCCTGCAACCATACAAGGCGGCAAGCGCGGATCCGGCGCAAGCTCTGCGCTACGTGTGATGTTCATAATCGAGTCGGGGTGCCAGTCCATGGACAAGAAGAATCTGAGCCGCCGGCAGATGCTCGGCGGAGCAATGGCGGCCGCGGGCCTGTTGGACGACACCCCAGCACCTGCAGCAGAAGGTGCCGCGGAGACCTTGCCCGACCTGGGCACGTCGCAAGCGCCGCCGATCACGGACGTGCGGGGCAAGGTCGCCTACATCACCGGCGGGTCCAGTGGCATTGGCCTTGGCATCGCACGTGCGCTGCACGAAGCAGGCGCCAAGGTGATTCTTGGCAACCTCGACGACTCGCAGTTCGCCGAGGCGTTGAAGAGTTTTCCGGCCGGTGACGACCGGGTGCGCACGATCGTGCACGACGTACTGGATCGCGAGGGCTGGGAGGGTAAGGCCGACCAGTTGGAAAAGCTGTTCGGGCCGGTACACATCCTGGTCAACAACGCCGGCGTGGGGCGGCTGCCAAACGTCGTCGCCGGCACGCTCAAGGACTGGGATTGGGGCATGGGCGTCAACTTCTGGGGCCCGCTGTGCGGGATCCGCACTTTCGTGCCCCGGATGCTGGCTCACAAGGAAGGCAGCCACATCGTCACGACTTCTTCCACCGATGGCGTGCTGTTTGGCGGCGGCAACGTCTACGCGGTGACCAAGATGGCCGTCTCGGGGCTGATGGAGGCGTTGCGCCACGAACTGCGCAATACCAATATTGGTACCTCCAACCTCCTGCCGGGGGCTACGACGACGAACCTCGCGCAGAGCGCGACCTATCGACCGGAATCCCTGAAGAACCCGCAATCCCCTGCGGCTCCGGCCCCGGCTGCGGCCGGCACGCGGCCACCGCCGGCGGCCGGCGCCGACGCAACGCCGCTGTGGGCGCGTCCGCAGATGCCGCTCACGGTCGGCCGCCTGGTGGTCAATGGCATTCTCAACAACGATATGTGGATCTTTCCAGCGCCCGAGTATCGCGTCGGTGTCGAGGCACGCGGCCTGGCGATGGCGGAATCCATGGTGGCATTCACCCCGATGCCGCAAACCATTGCGGCGGGCCGTGACCGTTACTACCGCACGCCCATCTACGTGCAGGAGATCGCCCATCGGCGCGCCACCCGCAAGCGCACTATCCCGGGTGTCTGATTGGCGGCGCTGCGGATAGGGCCAGTACGTGTCGCTTGTAAGAAAAGAACTACCGCCAATCGAGGTGCGACGGTCAATCCGTCGCAGTACACTCACTACTAGAACAGAACGTAACAACTGCCACCGGCTTCCTGCCGGTTGCGCAAAGTAAAGTGGAGGTTTGGATCATGAGGTATCTGGCAAGGATGGCGATGGTGGTGGCACTGGCGGCGGTCGGGGCATCGGCTTTTGCTGCCACCGACGCGGAAACGATCGCGCTGTTCAAGAAGGCTGGAGAAAGCTCCAAGTACTTCTCCAACAGCTTTGGTTACGCCGTGTTCCCGACCATCGGCAAGGGCGGCATCGGCGTGGGTGCGGCGCATGGCACCGGCAGCGTGTACCAGCAGGGCCGCTACATGGGCGACGTCACGATGAACCAGCTGAGCGTCGGCTTTCAGCTCGGCGGCGAAGCCTATAGCGAGATCGTGTTCTTCAAGGACAAGCGCGCCTATGACGAGTTTACGTCCGGGGAGTTCGAGTTCGACGCGGGCGCCAGCGTGACCGCCATTACCGCCAGCGCATCGGCCAACGCTGGCACCAACGGCGCCAGTACGTCCGCCAGCACCAGCAAGAAGGCCGCGCAGACGGACAGCGGGGGCTACTACAAGGGCATGGTGGTCTTTACCGTGACCAAGGGCGGCCTGATGTACGAGGCCACGGTCAAGGGGCAGAAGTTCGACTTCCACGGCAAAAAGTAGGAAGGGCGATACCTGACCCGCTTTCGAAGTAGCAAGGCCGGCAGAAATGCCGGCCTTGTTCGTTGGGCCGCCTGGCGGGCGGTATCATCATGGCCATGAGTACGTTGCCGGATGGACATTCCGGGCTCAGTTATGTGAGCCCGACGCCGGTCAGTCCCTGGGGCACTTACCTGGCGCAGGTGGATAGGGTGCTGCCCTTTCTGGGCCCTTTAAGTCGCTGGGTGGGCACGCTCACCCGCCCCAAGCGCTCGCTGATCGTCGATGTACCCATAGAACTGGATGACGGCTCGGTGGCGCATTTCGAGGGCTATCGCGTGCAGCACAGCCTGTCGCGTGGCCCGGGCAAGGGCGGGGTGCGTTACCACCCGGACGTCACGCTTGAGGAAGTCATGGCATTGGCCGCCTGGATGACGGTCAAGAATGCGGCCGTGAACCTGCCCTTTGGCGGTGCCAAGGGCGGCATTCGCGTTGACCCGAAACAGTTGTCGCGCAAGGAACTGGAGCGCCTCACGCGCCGCTATACCAGCGAGATCGGTATCGTGATCGGCCCGCAGCGCGACATCCCGGCGCCCGACGTCAACACCGACGCGCAGATCATGGCCTGGATGATGGATACCTATTCGGCCAATGTAGGGGCCACTACCACTGGGGTGGTGACGGGCAAGCCGGTCATGCTGGGCGGCTCGCTGGGACGGGTCAAGGCCACGGGGCGCGGCGTGTACTTCGTCGCGCGCGAAGCGGCGCGCCGGCTGCGCCTGCAGATTGACGGCGCCCGCGTGGCCATCCAGGGATTCGGCAACGTCGGATCCGTGGCCGCGGAGCTGTTCGCGTGGCACGGCGCCAAGATCATCGCGGTCCAGGACCACACCGGCAGCATCTACGACGGCAATGGACTGGACGTGGAAAAGTTGTGTGCGGCGGTAGCGCAAACCGGCGGTATCAGCGGGTACGTGGGTGGCGAACGCATAGCCACCGAGCAGTTCTGGGAAGTGGACTGCGATTTCCTGATACCAGCGGCCCTTGAAGGCCAGCTGACGCGCCAGCGGGCCGGGCGCCTGCGCACGCGGGTGGTGATCGAGGGGGCCAACGGCCCCACTACGCCAGACGCAGATCTGCTGCTGGCCGAGCGTGGCATCGTCGTGATTCCCGATGTCATCGCCAATGCAGGCGGTGTCACGGTCTCGTACTTCGAGTGGGTCCAGGACTTCAATTCATTCTTCTGGACCGAGGATGAGATCAACCAGCGGCTGGATCGCATCCTGACCGGCGCCTTTGCGTACATCTGGGACACGCACCTGAAGCACCAGGTAAGCCTGCGCACGGCGGCCTTCATCGTGGCCTGTACGCGGGTGCTGCAGGCACGGGCAGAGCGGGGGCTGTATCCTTAGGGCCATGAATGCCCGTCCAATGCCGCGCGCGACGCGCATCCTGACCGCCCTCGCGCTGGCCAGCCTGTTCACCCTGGGCCTGGCACAGGACAAGCCTGCTGTGGACAGTGCTGCGCCGGGCGCGCAGGTGTTCCACTTTCACCATGTACACCTCAATACGGTGGACGCGAAGGCCGCGATCACCTTCTACACCACAAACTTCAACGCCGAACCGGCCGCGTTCGCCGGACTGCCGGCGGTGCGCGCACAGGGCAAGTGGCTGCTGTTTAACGAGGTCAAATCTGCGCCTCCGTGGCCGGTGGTCTCGGCGCTGTATCACATTGGCTGGGGCGCGCCGGACGTCAAGACCACCTACCAGCGGCTCAAGGACAAGGGCGTGCCGTTCGCGGTTCCGCTAACCGACATTTCGCAGGTGATCGAGGCGGACGCCGGACGCACGTTCTTTGCCTACGTGGATGGACCTGACCACGTGCTCATCGAGATCAATTCCGCCAGCGACGACAGTTTCCAGCACGTGCACTTCCTCAGTGACGATCCGGTATCCGCCGGGCAGTGGTACATGAAGCACTTCGGCGCCGTTTCGGCCAATCCCAACCCGTCGCGCGAGGCGCGCATGCACAACGGCCTGCAGATTTACCCCTACATTGGCGCCAAGCTCGATGGCGTACAGTTCTGGTGGTACCCCAAGGCATTTGGGCAGGGCTCCTATCCGGACGCATGGAAGGGGCGGACGTCCTTTGCCTCGCCGCGGGGACGCGTGATCGATCACATCGCCTTCAGCGTGGACGGCCTGGACCGTGCACTGGCGCGCCTCGAAGCCGACGGCGTCAAGGTTCTGCAACGGCCGCAGCCCGCGCTGGGAGGACGGCTGCGCTCCGCGTTCGTCGCCGCCCCGGATGGCGTCGAGCTGGAACTGGTGGAGGCCGCGCCCGCGCGCTAGAAGGCAGCTGGCGACGCCGGCCGCATGCAAATCTGAGCAACCGGATCAGCGTCGCGCACGCGCGGCGTTGATCGCCGCGATATCGATCTTCGTCATGCCCATCATCGCGGTGAATACGCGCTGGCGCACGCCCGGGTCCGGATCGCTCAGGGCGGCGGTCAGCGCCGTAGGGGTGACCTGCCAGGAGATGCCCCATTTGTCCTTGCACCAGCCGCACTGGCTAGCCTGGCCACCGTTGCCGATGATGGCATTCCAATAGCGGTCCGTCTCCGCCTGGTCGGCAGTGCCCACCTGGAAAGAGAACGCTTCGCTGTGTTTGAACACGGGGCCGCCATTGAGGCCCATGCATGGGATACCCAGCACCGTGAATTCCACCACCAGGACATCCCCTGCCTTGCCGTTGGGGTAATCGGTGGGTGCACGTTGCACGCTGCCTACGGCGCTGTCGGGAAAAGTCTTGGCGTAAAACGCGGCTGCATCCTGCGCGTCGTGGTTGTACCAGAGGCAAATACGAGAGTCGGGCATGGCGATTCCCTCCTTCCTTGGTTGCGCGATCGGCCAAATGATAGCAGTCCTCGCAAAATTGTAGGCGCGCATGACAGATTGGGGCCCCGCGACATCCTACGCGCCGATCGATTGGCGCGCGCCACGAGGGCACTGTGGGAACAATCCGACCGCGCATCTGGATCAAGGCCGGTGGCCCGGGCGCGCGCCGTGCTGCATCCTCATTCCCATCGCAGTAACACACTGCAACCGTATCGAGGGACCGTATGAAAGTTCATCGAATCGTTGTCGCATCGGCTCTCCCGGTGCTGGTGCTGCAGGCCTGCGCCTCAGGCCCCCCGCCGCGCGAAGTCACGGCGCAGATGGCGCGAACGGAAGCTGTATTGCAACAGGCCGATCGCAGCGGCGTGGCTGTCAACTCGTTGCCGGAGCTTCAGGGCGCCAAGGACAAGTACGCCGAAGCCAAGAGGGAGGCGGCCAAGAATACGCCGGAGGCGGACCATAAGGCGTTGCAGCTGGCGAAGCAGGCGGAGGTCGACGCGCAGTATGCCGCGGCCAAGTCGCAGTCCACGAGCCAGGAGAGCGCAGCTCGCGAGGTACAAAACGGCGTCGAAGCGCTCAAGGATCAGGCATCAACCAACGCGGCAGCCACCGCAGCGACGCCCTGAGAGGAGACCAAGTTATGAAAATTCGCAATTCCAGCGCAGTGGCTTCAGCGATTGCTTTTGTGATGATGGGCTGCAGCTCGCAGCCCAGGCACGTCGACGAGCTTGAGCCTGCGCGCGCCGCCGTCCAGCAGGTCGAAGCGTCACCCGACGCGGGCAAGTATGCGGCCGCAGAGGTCGCCGCCGCACATGACGCGCTGATCGAGGCTGATCGGCTGGTCGAGAAGAGGAAGCCAAAGAAGGATATCCAGCAGGCCGCGTACGTGGCCCAGCGCCACGCCGATATTGCTGCGCAACAGATTGCGCGTGGTCAGGCCGAACAAAAGGTCGCGGACGCTGAGGCGGAACGCCAACGCGTGGTGCTGCAGGCCCGCGAGCAGGAAGCCGCCGCGGCCCGTTCCCAGGCCGAGGCGGACAAGCAACAGGCGCAACGCAACGCTGCGGACTTGGAAGCGCAGTTGCGCGACCTGCAGGCCAAGCAGACCGACCGCGGACTGGTGCTGACGCTCGGCGATGTGCTGTTCGACAGTGGCCAGGCCACGCTCAAGCCGGGTGCCGCCAGCACTATCGACAGGCTGGCTGCGTTTCTTGATCAGTCTCCCGAGCGGTCAGTTGCCATCGAAGGCTACACCGACAGCGTGGGTCCCGACAGCTACAACCTGATGCTCTCGGAGAACCGCGCCAATGCCGTGAAAGCCGCACTGGTGGCCAAGGGCATCCAGGCGCAGCGCATCGTCACTGTCGGCAAGGGCAAGAGCATGCCGGTGGCCAGCAACGATAATTCAGCGGGCCGACAGCAGAATCGGCGCGTCGAGATCATTATCTCGAATCCCACTTCAGTGGCTCACCGGCAATAAGACGGCTCTGAAATTAGGGGCCGGCTAGTGCCGGCCCCTTTCGCATGCATGCCAGCGCAATCAGCCGGGATGCGGCGAGGCAGTCGGTTGCCACTGGCAGGAACTCTGCGTGCTTCTGGCAGCTGGGGCGTACCTCCACCCGGCAATTTCTTCGTGATTGCCTCGGCCGCTTGGATCTGGCTGTCTTTGACCTTGAACGCTTCCCCGGCGGTGAACGGGCCGCATTGGCGTACCCTCAGACCATGGGCAAGCAGTCGATTCCCAGACAATTCGACACCAATGACGAGCGTCTTTACGTTGCTTTGCCACTCGAGGCCGGCCAGCGGCGGGAATTCCGAACCGTCGGGCAATTGTTTGTCGCGGCCCTTGCCGGCTTGCTAAATTCGTGCGGCAGCTGGCTCATTAACAACAGGTTGTCTGTCAGGGATCCCAATGGCGTCATCGATCACGATCGTTACCTGCGTGGAAGCCGGGCAACTGGAGAGCGAGGTCGTGACCATGGTGAGCTCCGTGCGCCGTTGGGGAGGGCCGCTGGCCAACGCCCCGGTCATCGCCGTCACGCCCCGCCTCGGACCTCCCTTGTCGCGCAGCACGCACAGGGCTTTTCGGGAGCTCGATGTACGTCACGTGGTATCGGTCAAGCGCAACAACTATTCCTGGAACGGCTTCATGAACAAGCCCTTGACCCTGCAGATTGCTGCGCCCCTTATTCAAACCACACATGGGCTATGGCTGGACGGCGATGTTCTGGTTATTTCACCCCCGGATGAGCTGTTCTCCAGATATGAAGAACCGTTCATGGCCTGCGTGGAGGAAATCGGGCCGGTGTCCGATGGACCTGGCAACAAGTTTGACTCGTTCTGGGTCGCAATCGGGAGGGCAATGGGCTGGCAGGAATCAGAATTGCCCTGGGTCATGGCGCCTCTTGCCGGGCAGAGGATTCGTGCCTACTGCAACTCGGGAGTCTTCCGATATCGCATGAATTGCGGCCTGGAAGACGCATACGAGCATGCGTTTCGCGTTCTGCTGGATTCACACCTGATCGCCAGGGACGATCCGTCGATTTTCGTCCATGAGCAGATTGCGCTGGGCCAGGTGGCCGCGAAGGATTTTGGCTTCTACGAACTGCCCATCGGGTACAACTTTCACGCCGGGGAGGGGTATGAATTCCTTTACGCCCGCAGTGAATTCGCAGCGGCCAGGATTGTCCACTATCACCGCGTAATGCGCGCGGCCGATACACGCGACCACTTTCTGCGGTTGCTGGACGAGTATCGACCCGATGTGACCGACTTTGTGCGCAAGTGTCCGTCCGGCAAAGACCCGCGCCCGCGCCTGCTGCGCGCTCCCAGCAGGGCACTCGCTTGGCTGCGCGCCCGTGCAGAGCGTCGCCACCTGGCCGAATGCATCAAGGTCTAGCGCTGGGATGCCTGGGTGCGGCGCCCGTGCCTTGGCTCAACCGAATTTCGGCAAATCATCGGCCATGCGACGCCGGCAAAGTCGTCCTCCGGAATAACCGGTGTGGCCTGCAACCCCTAGTCCCAGCCACCGCTGCGCACCGAGGATTGGCTCCCGGCGCAGGGCGTTCGGGGTGGTCAGCGGCAAATGCCCCCGACTGTGCTCAGGAGTTCGGCGCGTAAGCGGACGTCACTGGGCTCGGCATGCACGGATCGTAGGCGTACTGCGGCGGCGCAATTGCCTTATCAAGCCAGATCTCCACTGGAGGCGCTTGTGCAACCGGGCGGTAATTTGCGTCGAGCCACTGGTCCAACAGATGCACGCCGCTGCTGCGGCTGCTGCCGTTGGGCTCATTCACGTCTTGAAAGCTTCTGTCCCTGACAATCCAGCGCACGCGATTGCGTTGAAGATCGGCAATCATATCTTGCTGAATATCCAATCTTGTTTGCAGGCCTGGGTCGAACTGGTGCCAGTGAGTGCCTGGTCTGCGCTCTGCCACAAAGTACAGTGCCACGGCGTTAGCGATTAGTTTGTCGTGACGGATGAGGCCAACAAATATTGCCTCGTCCGGCTCGCTAAAGCGCAATAGATAGCGGCTGACCGCGACATAGTAGTCGGGCATGCGCGCCCCCCTAATTCGACCCGGTACGGGGCAATCGACTATCCCCGCCAGGGGTGTCCGCAGACCGGAGAGTCCCAGCACGTGTCCGGCCACTGCCCTGTCTGGGTCCAGAGCTATCCTTGTCAGCGAGACCCCGGCCGCGAGTCCGGCCGGCAGGAAGCACGTAATGAACGCCAAGATCGCGAAAACCCGCCCACGCCCACCGTGTGTCCACGAACGGTCCGTCAGCACCGCCAGAACTAGGCCGGCAGGAATGATGGCAAGCATCATGCCGATGTTGTCGACCCGGACTGCGCTCTTGTAGCAGCCAAAAGCAGTCAGCGTGGTGAACAACAGAAGAAAATCGAAGTCGCGCCTCTTCGATTCGGCAGTGGCGGCTGATGTCGGCAATGATTCGCGCGCGCCTCCCCACGTGGCGACGAGCGCAAGTGCCACTAACAGCAAGGTGGCGAAAGGCATGTAGACGCCAATATGCTCTGGCCGATGCAGAAGATCCTGGAATCCGGGAAACGGGGTGTTGCGCATCTTCGAGTAGTAGTGCAGCGGATAATCGATGATGTCCAGGGCGAAGGCCGACAGGGGCGCTATCGCGAGGTAGGCCAGCGCAAGCGGCGCAAATACAAGGGTAATCCCCGCGACAAAAGGCAGCGCGGCAGCCAGCAATTTCTGCGGGCCCCGCACGCCGGATCGCCAATCTTGCACGCCGATCGCGATTATCTGCGCCAGCATAATGACAAAGCCGGAATCGTAACGAAACACCGCAGCAGCGCCGGTGCAGCACCCGGCGATCAGTCGCCATCTCGCGCGCCGCGGCAGGTCAGATTTAAGCAGCAGCCCGGACCCGGTGAGTGCCAGGAGTACGCAGGGCAGTAGTGGATATAGATAGAAGTCCGAGGCCAGCATCCATCCCGCGCACGTTGCTGTGAACGAATAGCAGAGCGTCTGGCGTATGCGTGTGACGAGCAACGCGTAAGTGGCGGCCACGATTCCCGCCATGATCAATATGCCGTATGCACGAGCCACGCCGAAAGATGGAGAGAACACCGCAAACAGCGCTGCCACCAGCGCATCGGCGCCGGGGCCGTAAGGGGTATGGTAATCGCGGTGAATGACATCCCCTGCGAGTGTCCGCATGGCATTGGCCAGCACGAGTCCCTCATCAAAGATACCGAGATATCGGTCCATCAGCAGCATGAGCAGCGCGGCGCTCAGTAGAAAGACGAGTCCGGTATGGGATTTAGTTGCGCGGGGAACTGCTGACATTGGAGCTCCATGTACTCGAACACTCGACGCCATCGCGAACTTCTTGCACCGAAACTACGGCCGATGCGAAAATCGGTCGAGAAGTGGGGAGCGCGGCGGCTCCCAGATGGGGACTGCTATCCCCCTGAGATGGTTAGTAATGGCTGTACCATCACCTGAGCTCCCTTGCCGGAAAATGGCGTTATGACTTCGGCGCAGCGCGCCTTGGCGGTCTGCCGCAATGTCGCTAATCCTACGGAATGTTAACGTAGTATCCGATCGGAGCGGCGAGATCATTCGCGGTT
>CAVSAR010000008.1:0-110426 GCA_963726085.1 uncultured Pseudomonadota bacterium
GCGGAAATCCTGACGGCACGGGTAGGCCGGGATAGACGGGTTCTCCCAGGTGCCGGTGGCGCTGATCACCGTGCGGGAAACGATGACCTTCCCTTCAACCACGAATTCCAACGCACCCTGCGTCGGCGCTTCACCTCCACTACTCGGGTGTTGTGTTCGATCGGAAATCCGTATCGGCCCTCATAGGCCGTGATAAGCAATGACGTCGTCCCGGGATGGGTAGCCCACAGCCGCCGCGCCGGGCATCTGCCATCCCGGCAGCGAACTCCAGCTGCGCGGCGAAAACAGGCAAAGGGATTGCCAGGTGTGCACCCACGCACCGCCGGGCCGCCTCCTGCGTCCAGTACGACAAAGCTCAGCCCGGCGCGGCGCAGGTAGTAGGCGGCGGCAAGTCCTGCCTGTCCTGATCCAATAACAACAACATCCAGCATTGCGCAACCTTACTCCCCGCGGAGCCAAACCCCGTGCTTGGCTAGAGGTAGGGCAGCACCAGGCGTGCCACACTGTCGCGAAGCACTGCGAATAGCGGTCGCGCCTCCAGCATCGCAGCCGAGATAAGGTGTTGTTGCCGTCCGGCCAGCAGTGCATCGATCGAGGTGGCGAGATCTAAATCATAAACCTCCAGATCAAGCTCGAAATTCAGTCGGAAGCTCCGCGCATCCCAGTTCGCGCTGCCTATCAGGCACCAGATGCCGTCAACCGTCATGAGCTTGGAGTGGTCAAACGGCAGACCGTGCGTCCACACTCGGCAGCCGGCTGTGATCAGAGGGGCGATGTGTGCGCGGGCGGCCCAGTCCAGCGCACGATGATTGCTGCGCCAAGGAAGTATGAGGTCAACCTGGACGCCTCGGATGGCTGCCAATGCGAGGGCCGTGATGACGCGTTCGTCAGGCAGGAAGTAGGGCGTCATGATCTTCACTGAAGTCCGCGCACATCCGACGGCCTCCAGAGAGAATCAGGTATCGATTCCCCGATGTCCTGATCGGGACCTGAAGTCACCGCTCTGGCAGCACTTTCACCGGACACACCGACAGCGGAAGTCCAGAGGTCGCCGACAGTTCTCACGCGTTGCAAAGAGCCAGTCTTCCCGGAAAATATCGACAAGCTGGGTGACAACCGGCCCGTCCACCCTGAAATGTGTGTCAATGACGGGACTTGAAGGTTTTCGTCGCACGAGATTCTCGTCACCAATGTTCAATCCGCCGATGAAGGCCGTGTGTGCATCTCGCACAAGATCTTGCTGTGGTTGCGGAGGTTCAGGAAGGGCATGCGCCATGGCAGGGGTGAATGGAGAAACCTGGCGGCCGGCACGCCGACGTGCCGAAGACGTCGATAAGCGGAAGACAGGAAATAGCCGCTGCCGATGCCATGGATCAGCGCACACGCACCGCTACGCCGCGGGCACTGGCGCGCTTTAAAGCGTCTATGAACGCCCTTCCCGTGGCGTCGGCGCGAAACAGGTAAATGGACATTGCAATGCTTCGCTGTGCCGCTTCAATGGCCGACAGCATTTCGGGATAAGCCTCGTCGCCGTTTTGCAGTATGCGAATGGCGTTACCGCCCTGAACGGCCCGTCCTGTGATCCGCTGTCCGGCCAGGTTCAGCTGATCCAGGTGATCTGCTCGCCCACCCGCGTGAAGGGGGCTAAGCGGAACGTGTTGGATCTGGAGCGCTGCCGCAAAGTGTCGTGGCACGCTGCCGGACACGATTGATACCGATCAAAAAATAGAGCGCGCCGCCGCCAGAGAGGGGCGCGAGCCACGCCAGAGCGATCCAGGCGATGCTGGAACTCGCCTCGCGCCGATGAGTGAGCACATGGAGGGTGACGCACAAACCGATCAGGACGTGTATGAGGACAAGTGCAGCCGACGTGGTGCTGTTCATCAACCCCATCATACCGGCGGCAAACGCGGCAGCGACCCTGTCGCTATGTGCGCACGGGTACAGACCGGGCCCAGTGATGTCACCATGCTTTCCCGTCGTATGACGTGGGTGAATTCAGAGGAGTGACGGCGTGTTCAGCTGGATGGAGGTCGTACTTTGGCTCTTAGCCACCGCACTATTCGCGGCAAGTTGTGCTACGCGGCTGAGACCTTTTCGTTCGTTCATCTGGGGAAGCTGCGTCCTGCTCCTTATCACGTCGATGCTGCCGCGACCCGGGAACGTGCTTGGCCAGTACCTGTTCGGTGGTCCGTCGCAAGCGCCGCGGCTGCCCTCCGAACTGTTCGGTGTCGCATGGTGGCTGCTGGGGGCGTGGCTGCTCAATAGTGCGTTGGGCCTGATACTAAGCCGGACCCTGTTCCCGCAGGGACGATGAACCGCATGCGCGTCGTCTGTTTGCCGATCTCGCATCCGGCGTCATATACCTTGTCGCCTTCGTCGGTATCATGGAAACCGTCTTCAGGCAGCTCCTGTCAGCCGTGCTGGCGACTTCCGGTGTGGTTGCGCTCGTGCTGGGCTTCGCGCTGCAGAGCGCCCTGGCGGATGTGCTCTCGGGACTCGCCATTAACATCGACCGGCCATTCGGTGCGGGCGACTGGATAGAGGTGCACCCGGATATCGAGGGCGAGGTAGTCGAAATCAATTGGCGCAGCACGCGGCTGCGAACCTGGCTGAGCGAGCTGATCGTGGTCCCGAACAGCGTGGTTGCCAAATCGGTCGTCATTAATCATTCCCGCCTGGCCCAGAAGCATCGCTGTGCCATTCGCATCAAGATCGACCATTCCATTTCGCCGGCTCTCGTGGTGCAGGTGCTGGAGGCGGCTGGCAACGCGTCGTCTGACTCCTCCACGCTTTGGAAGCCAAAGCTCTTGCCATCGACTTCAGCAATTCGCTGATCACTTATGAGCTGACCCTCGAGGTCGACGAGTTTGCCGGCGCACCCGTGGTGAAGTCCGCTGCGATCTGCCGTGTGACAGAGGCACTGCGCACGCATGCCATGCCGATCGGCATCATCGTGACCGATGTCCGCATCCTGCGATCGGTGGCCACCACCGACGTCAGCAGGAGACCGTGAGGTTGTTTACTACCCAGGGTGATGCCTCGTGCGTTCCAGGCGGTCTGCTGCACGACTTCCTTATCCCACCAGTTGGCTACTGTGCCGGACAACGTGACCTGGCCGTCCTGTACGGCGACCTGGACATTGTCCGCATCAGAATTCCAGCGACGCGTCAGGGCGTCTTCGATGTCCCGTTTGACGTGGATCGACGATTCCCGAGGGCTTGATCTGGATGGCATCACTGACGCCCTTCACGCCATGAGAATGCCGGCTGGCGTGGCGAGTCGCCGCTGGTAATCCCAGCTCGCCTCGCCGGACAGGGTAACCCAGCCCTTTTCCACAACGACATCGATGCTATCCGGATGAATCCCGTCGGTCCACTCGAGTGCGCGCTTAACGGAGTTTGCGATATCGCCATCCGTACGTGTATCTGGGCCCGGTAGTGCTACTTCCAGCTCCACTGCCAGCGCCTGCACCCCGCGTACGCGTTGCGCCGCGTGTTCAGCATTGAGCTTGGCGGCATAGCTGGCCACGTTTCCGGTCAGGGTCACGATGCCGCCCCGGACTTCCACACCGATTTGCGTTGCATCGACGGACGGCTCCCATCGGAGTTCTGCGCTGACGTCCTGCTGTATTTTCGAATCCGTAATCATGGCAATAATCCTTTGTGTCTGGGAATGGCCGCTGCCATAGGGCGCAAACCCGCAGGACCGGAATACATCCGACCCTGCGTTGAGGTTGCCGGCGAAAAGCTGCCGCTATTCGTATATGTAGTCAACGATCAGGTCGTTCGCCACATTCCAGACACCGGGAGCATTCCATGCAATGCGTCCCGCTTCCTCCCTCTGGAACCAACGTAATCAACCGTCCCGCTAAGCGTCGCCTTGTGACCGGAGACGTTCACTACAATGCCCTTGTCGGATACCGACCAGTTGCGACTCAGCGCGCTTTCGATAGCCGCTTTCTCCACGGCCTCAGTCGTTCGCGACTTGATCGTGATCTGGTTGGTGACACCCGTGACGCCCAACAGCTGTTTGACAGTTCTCGCTGCGGCCTCACTCTGGGAATTCCATTCCAACTCCCCTTCAAGGGTGACCCATCCATTCTCAACTCTTGCCTTTACCTTGTCGGAGGGAACTTCCCAATTCCACTTGAAAGCGTTGACGATTTCTTTCGCTATGTCGTTATCGTCCTTCTTGGCCCAGGTGCTGGCGTATTTGATGTCAATCTATTCGACGACGGCCTTTACGCCCATGACTCTCTTCACCGCATCTTCGGCTTCTGATTTCTTGGCATAGCCGTCAACAGTCCCAGTGAGCGTTATGATGCCATCCTTGGCCGAAACGCCGATTTCGGCTTCGCGTAGGTGAGTTCCCACTTGAGTTCGGCCATGATGTCCTTTTGCAATTGTGAATCTGTCTTCATGATGTTTGTCTCTGTAAAAATAGCAGGGGGTGCGTGGTATGCAGACTCACCGTCGCAAGTACTTTGATCGGTGAGAAACACGAGAGACCTTATGTCTCGTCGGGTCCTGTTTACTGTGCGATCACGCACATACAGTTACCGGATCAATCCAGGAGCACCAAGGATCTCTGATCGCGGGCTACCTTGATGTCCGCGAGCGGCAGCGCTGCGTCACACTGTCCGCGCTCGCCCCAGATGACATCGATTAAACTGTCGCCCTGGCTCTCCAGCAGGCAGGGCCCGATCGGGATGTGGTGCTTTTCCCCGCCGACTGCCACATAGGAAATTGGGGCGGTGATGCGCCCGAGGTGATCTTTATTTCCACGCTTAGGCCTTTACGACCTTTGTCTGCGCGAGATTGATCTGCGCCACACGCTCGGGCGGCTCCCAACTGAAATCGGCGAGCACGTCCTGTTGCAGCGAAGAGTAAGTCTTCATCGGAGTGGGTGTGCTGCCTTATTGGGGCAGTGGAACATGCCGGATGTCGACCAGCGGGTCTGTGCGCCAGCGAACACGTGAAGAGAACTAGTCCTGCGGGGCGCTAGGACTGAGCGGCTCCCTAGCCCGGGTCCTCGGTTCGGGCGAGAGCCCGAAGACGCTCTAGCTCGTGCCGGTACGCGTCACCGTCTCCTGTAGTCTACGAAGCTGCCGTAGCGAGAGTGGACGCCGAGCACACGTCGCGCGTGCTTAATCGGGCACCAGTATTCTTCAGTGCGGGACGCGACTTCCCGAACGTGCGCAAATACGCCATTGGCATAGGCGCAGTACGCACAATTGAGTTTCTCAACGGCGTTTAGGTAGGCAAGTTGCTCGCGGTCGAATGCCTGGTAGTCGCTGCGGCGCACGCGCGGGATTCCATAGACCGGGAAGCACACGGTCTGGTACACCGCAATAAAGAGATCGAGCAGTAGTACGGGAATGATGAGTGCATAGATTACCGGTGCAGTCAAAATCATGGCCGGGCGCGAACCGAAGATGTACCGCAACAACCGGGCTTTCAGGAGACGATGCTTCGCGATTACGAGTTTCTCGAAACGAACAACACCGTCCTTTACCTCATAGTTCAACTCGACGCGGCGCTTTGCGAGCGCCACCTCGAGCTGTCGTTCCAAGGCACGAATCGATTGGGCCAGCTGCATGATTTCTTCGCGGACGGTGTCGGCCATAGTGAAGTCATCCTCTGTTGCGGCGCGGCTCTGGAAACGCCCACGCGCTGCGATGGGCCGCGAGTATGTCACGGTGCCTGTGAGCCGCCGCCGGGTTTTCCGGAAGGGAATCCTGGTGCATCCATGGGTTGTCGGGCTCCAGTCAGCGCAGTAGCGCCGATCTAGCTATGCCAATACTTGCATTGATATGCAGATATTGATATATTCGGCACCATGAAACCGGGGAAGTCCGCCGCAAGACTCGCAGCACCGGGGATGAAGCCGCTGGAGTTTCTTGGCTCCAGTCGGGACGACTTGGGCGCGATGCCGGCTGCGGTCCGGCATGATATCGGCCTTGAGCTGATGCGGGTGCAGTTCGGCGGCGAGCCTATGAACTTCAAACCGATGCACACGGCGGGTGCGGGGCTGACGAGATTCGCGTCCGCGATGTGTCGGGCGCGTACCGGGCGATCTACGTCGCCAAGTTCGAGACCGCTGTTTACGTGCTGCACGCTTTCCAGAAGAAGACGCAGCAGACCGCGAAGAGGGATATTGAGCTGCGCCAAGGTCCGCTACAAGTTGATTGGAGGTAAATCATGAAGAAGAAATCCGACCCGCGCCTCGCCGATACCCGCCGCATCAAGAGCAGCGGCAATGTATTCCTTGATCTGGGTTTCGATCCGGCCGAGGCCAAGGTCATGGCGCTGCGCGCCGAGGTGATGATCCGCATGGAACTGCACCTGAAGGCGCAGGGCTGGACGCAGGCCGAAACTGCCCGGCGCCTGGGTATCACGCAGCCGCGCGTGTCGCGGCTCATCAAGGGCAAATGGCAGGACTTCAGCCTCGATATGCTGCTGACGCTGGCTGCTCGTGCCGGGCTGCACCCCGAACTGAAACTGGCCGCCTGAAGCGGCGCTAAAGGCGCTGCAGTGGGACCCAAGCCTGCTGGTATTTCTGATGGTAGGGATATTCGACGGTGTACCGTAAGTGCCTATATCGCAAGGAGAATAGGGCGGTGGTGTGAATCCCTCACTCTCCGCCAATTTCAATCGCCTGGAGTTTTCCCACCCACCACTGGCGTGGTTTCGTGCCGGCGCAAGTTGAAGCGCCAACCATCGGGCGTCCTGACGTATTCGTCGTGGTAAATGCCTACCTGGCCGGCGGCGTCTTCCTTCAGGTACTTGCCCTTGTTGGCCGGGTAGATCGCATACGACTTGCCTCGTGCTCCATCGGCAGACGCTTCGATTACCAGGCCCTCCGACAGGTGACGAATGTATGAGCGGGGAGGCACCTGGTTCGCCTTGCAATCGGGTCCGCCCGCAACCGCCACCAGTTGCTCGCGGCTGTTGAAGACCAGTGGTTTGCCATTTCCTTCGTCGATGATGAACTGTCCGCCCTTGACGAATAGGTCCGCAAAGTCCTTGCCGCCATTCGTGCAGTAGTCGAGCGCGAAACTGAGCTTGTTGACCAATTGCTGGATCTCGATGTAGTCCATTGGGGTCAAGTTTCGGATCCTTCGCCAGCGCCGTCTGGTGCAGCGGCAGTAAAACGACAAACATGGCGCTTGCCACCGCGCGGAACATTTTGTGACTCATGCGCACAGTGCGATCCTCCCCGACTGGTGGCGGGTATAGTAGCGGCAAGCGGAGGGGCAGGAAGATGTCATGTATGCGTTCGTGGGCGCAGCCGATCGCGGTTCTGGTGACCGGGTTGTTGGCCTTTTCGCAGGCGTGGCCTCAAGAGAGCAGGGGGCGCGGGGCTCCAGACCCGATGCAGGCCACAGCCATCGTCGGTTCGGAAGGCAAGGGGATGTATGCGGGCGCAGGCATTCCAGCCGGTAACACACCCATATTCGCCGCGCGCGATGGCGCAATTCCGCCCGGCATCAAACCGCTGCCGGTCGATATCTTCAACACCCGGGATTTCTACCAGGACCGGTTGCTCTGGTCCGATCCACGCTATTACCGCTGCAACTCACCGGTGGGAATGGAACAGATCTGGGGCGCGTACGAAGTGCCGCTGATCGGCAGTGATCCGCCGCGCACCGCCGCGTGGGGATTCTGCGACCGGGACTACCCGCGCGCCCAGATAGTGAGTCCATACCCATTCCGGACGGCCAAGGCACACTACGCCGCATTGCTGGCCGCCGCGCGCCGTCGCGGTGGTCCCACGGTTTACAAGCAGGGTGCACTGCCGGACTGGAACGGTCAGTACATGCGTGACAAGACCAAGACCGCCACCTGGTATTACGGCGCAGTGCTGCAGATTCCGACCTATCTGTCGCTGCTCACGCCCGGAATACCAGAAGCGCTTCGTCCAGCAGATGTACCACTATTCAGGCGACAGCTCACCACAATGGCCCGGTTCGTACTGCTGGCCTGAAGGGTTCATGCGCCGGTTTGCACAATACGGTGGCAACCGGATGAATCTGGTGGTGACACCCGACCTGATTCTCGACATGCGCAATGCCGCAAAGACCCTGATCACGCAGATCCACATGGGCAGCCAATTCAATGAAACCGGTGCCGTGCCGCGACTCGGATCAGATGTTCCGCAGTGGTTTGGAGAATCCATCGGCTTCTGGGACGGTGAGGCATTGATCTCCTGGACCTCGAATATCCAGGGCTGGATCTCGCATGGTGGCAGCGAATTCAGCAGCAAGCTGCAGTCCATTGAAATCTATACGCCGCGCAAGGACGCGCGCGGCAAGCTCATCGGTATCAGGCACGAGGCAGTGCTCTATGACGAGGACGCCTATGTCGATCCGGTGCGGATCGTGCAGACCTGGGACCGGCTGGGCAGGCTCAATGAACACGAACCACTGGTAATGATGGAGTGCGTTCCGCACATCTTCCCCGTGCGTGGCAATGCCTCACCCAAGTCGCCCGGGGACACGTTCGAATACACGTTGCCGGACACCTATGGGCGACCCTGGGCGCAAATCTGGGAGCACTACCACGAGCAGGGCATGCAGCGCCCCCAGGAACCTGATCTGTTTTCCTTTCCTGCCGCCACGACTCAGTAACGGACCAACTTCACTTCTGGCGGGGGGTCTCGCTTCAGCTTCACTGGCCCAGGAGAGACCACGCAAGTCCCTGTTTGTATGCGGCGGCTGGAAGGGACATGCGCCGGAAAAATATCGCGACATGATCGTGCCCTGGCTGGGGTCAGAAGGTTTTGACGTAACGGTGCACGCATTGAAGCGTTGAATATTCGACGGCTGCCGTGCCGCGCCGGGGCCCGTGACGCAATTTCATCCCGCGATGTGCAGTCCATCGGTAGTCTCTGCCAGCGCGCTGTCATAGATGTTGCCCCCGACGTATGGCGTTGGCATGAGATTGTTGCTCCTCGGCAATGCACGTCCCTACGGCCGCAGTGCGCTGCTTCGGCGAGGAACAATGCGCATGCCATCAAGGGAAATTCCTCCATGGCTGTACGTTAAAAGCCTGAGCTGCAAGTAGTCCGCGATCGGCGCGCTATGTTGTAGCGATCCGGCTCCGGGAACCTGCGCTCGTCGCGGTTGCCAGAGCCGTAGTAAAGGGCGACGAATTCACCATTTTTCATGGTCTTTCCGTGCAGCTCTACGTCACACTGCAGGGCGCGCCTGAAGCGTTGCGCGGTTGTGTTGTAGCGCAATCTCTCCTCGACCGCATCGGGGATCAGCGCCGTGTTCGCGACCAATTTGCGTCGCGATTCGGGGAAGTCCGCGAGGCTCAGCGCGAACATATTGAGGAACTCGGACAGGCTTTCGGCCCCGTCATGATCAGAGTCGTCACCGTGAGCTCAACTTCGTCGTTGGTGAGCCGTGCGCCGTCAACTTGCGCCTCCAGCAGCTGCGTCACCAGGACTGTGCCGGGTGCCTGGCGTCGCATTCCGGTCGCCCCAGACTTCGTTTGCGATCTCGACGACCAGCTCGAGCTTGCGGCGCTGGTCATCCCAGCTGATGGTGTTGCCCTCGGCGGAGCTGGCAAAACCGCATTGCGGCGACAATGCGAGCTGGTCCAGCGGCACATAGCGGGCTGCCTCGTCGATGCGGCGCTTAATGTCATCCTTGTTCTCGAGCACGCCCGTCTTGCTCGTGATCAGCCCCAGTACCGCGATCTTGCCCTTCTGCAGGTACCGCAATGGCGCGAAGCTGCCGCTGCGCTCGTCGTCGTATTCAAGGAAATAGGCGTCGATATTCATCTGCGAAAGCAGCGCTTCGGCCACCGGCTCGTAGTCGCCGCTGGCGGCATGGGTGCTCTTGAAGTTTCCCCGGCACAGGTGAATGGCCAGAAGCATGTCGGCAGGCTTGCGCGCGACCACACGATTGACGAAGTCAGCGTAGCGTTGCGTCAGTTCGGTGGGATCATCGCCGCGCGCCAGCGCAGCTTCGCGCATTTTCGGATCGCAGAGGTAGGCAAGATTGGTGTCATCCAGTTGCACGTAGTCGCAGCCGGCGGCGGCCAGCGCGTGCAGCTCATCGCCGTAGGCGCGCGCGACATCGTCGTAAAACGCGGGTTCGAGCGCAGGATAGGCCTCGCGGCTGATTCCATCGCGACCACCGCGGAAGTGCAGCATCGTTGGTGAGGGAATCGCGACCTTGACGCGGCTGCCCGCGCTGACCTGCCTCTGAAGGTAGCGATAGTTGTCAACTTCGATGTCGTGCGCATGGCGCAGCGCGCCGGTGACGCGGATCAGCGGCGGCACGAGAGCCTGGCTGCCATCTGGCTTGGTGATTGTTTTCGGTTGGGTGGTTTCAACGCCCTGCAGGTGATCCAGAAAGTCGATATGGAAGCAGCTGCGGCGGTATTCGCCGTCCGTGATGCTCTTCAGGCCGACGCTCTCCTGAAAGCGGACGATCTCCGTGATCGCACGGTCTTCGACGGCGCGCAGGGCGACGGCGTCGATCTCGCCGCGATGCCGTTGTTCACGCGCGGCCAGCAGGTAGTCCGGCCGCAGGAAGCTGCCCACGTGGTCATGGCGCGCCGGTAGCCGGGGGTGGAGGCTGACCTCAGGGTTGCGCAGGGCGGTTGCAGGCATTGGGGACACGGGGGCTACCTCATCCATGAATCGGACTTCAATTTAGCGATTCCAGGCCATGAAGAGAAATGATAATATCGCGCGTAAGCATGAATAATATTCATAACAAGATACTGGAGCGATTCCACCTGGAGCTCGTGCGGGAAGTGGACCGGAAGGGTTCGGTAACCGCAGCGGCCGGTGCGCTGCACCTGACGCAGTCGGCGTTAAGTCATGCCATGCGTAAGCTCGAACGCTCGCTGGGCACGGATATCTGGCAGCGTGAGGGCCGCAACCTCGTGCTCACGCAAGCTGGCGATTCACTGCTCGAAGCCGCCGGTCACATCCTGCCGCAGCTCGAGCATGCCGAGGAAAACCTGCTGAGTTTCGCGCGCGGCGTACGTGGCACGCTCCGCATCGGCATGGAATGCCATCCCTGCCACCAGTGGCTGCTGAAGGTGGCTGCGGAATACATGCCGCGCTGGCCCGAGGTGGATGTCGACGTCAAACAAAAGTTCCGCTTTGGCGGCATCGGCGCACTTCTTGATCATGAAATTGATCTCCTGGTGACGCCAGACCCGGAGAGGCGACCGGGTCTTACGTTCGAGCCCGTCTTCGACTACGAGCAGGTGCTGGTTGTAAGCAGCGCGCACCGACTGGCGGGTGCGGTCTACGTGAAGCCGGAGCAGCTACGTGACGAGGTACTCATCACCTATCCCGTGGACACGGACCGCCTGGATGTCTTCGCGCTATTCCTGACGCCTGCCGGAGTAGTGCCTCGCGCCCACAAGGTGCTTGAATCTACCGAGCTCATGTTGCAGATGGTCGCCGGGAATCGCGGGGTCGCGGCGCTGCCGCGCTGGCTGGTAGAAGAGCACAGGCAAAAGGTCGAGATTGTGCCCGTGCGACTTGGCCAGCGCGGCGTGCCCAAGAAGATCCACTTGGGTCTGCGCACCGCTGACGCCGCCACCGCTTATCTATCGGCGTTTGTCGAACTGGCGCGCATGAGCGGCAACTCTGGCGAGGCGGAGCCGGCCTGGTCAGGCCAGTATCGACATGTGTGAGTATAGGGCCAGGAGCCGCCCGGGATTGCTTCGCCGCGTACCGTGGCAGGCTGTCGCCAGCCAAGGGGTGCGTGTGCGCTAGGGAACAGTAGGCGGCACCAGCATCGGCGCCGGCACAATTGAATGCCGGCCGAGGCGCGTATAGTGGGTAGATGAAAATCTACTATCTGCCGGGCGCCTGCAGCATGGCGACCAAGATTAGTCTCACCGAGGCTGGTCAAACTTTCGAAGCCATTGCCGTGGACCGTGCCACCAGGAAGACCGCTGACGGCAAGGATTTCAACACGATCAATCCGAAGGGTTATGTGCCGGCGTTGGTGCTCGATGACGGCACGGTGCTGACGGAGAACGTCGCCGTGCTGGCCTTTGTGGGAAGTCTGGACAGTACACGTACCCTAGCGCCCCAACCGGGCAGTTTCGGCTACTACCGCCTGCTCGAATGGCTGGGCTACATCAATTCCGAAGTGCACAAGAGCCTTTCTCCGCTGCTGCGTCCGGGCACCAGTGAGGAGGCGAAAACCGCCGCTCGCGCGCTAGTCATGAAACGGCTCGGATACATCGAGGAGAAATTGGGCACTCAACCCTGTCTGATGGGCGATGCCTTCACGGTTGCCGATGCCTACCTATACGTAGTGCTGAGCTGGAGTTCGCGCACCGGTGTGGATGTCTCGACGCTGCCGCGGCTCGCCGCCTTTTACGAGCGCTGCAAGTCGCGCCCCTCCGTGCAGCAGGTTCGAAAAGCCGAAGGCTTGCCGCCCTGACGCGTCCGGTCCCCTTGTAGACGGCCATTTTGGGATGAGACTTAGGGGAAAGAAGTTTGGCTCAAACTGCCAAAGCGCAGCCACCGACACCTGCTATGTGACAACGGTGGTGAAGAAGGGCGACATCACCCCGCCATCCTCAGGATCACCAGTTTGCTGCTCGGTACAAGTACTGATTCACGGGGAGGGATTTCATGTCGCAACTTATCTCGTCGCCACATCGCGTGCGTGCCTGCTTCATGCTGGCTGCGCTGCTGGCAACAGCCGCTGCCGACGCGCAGCAACCCGGTGCGGCGGGCGCACCCGTGCCGCTGGGTACGCCGCCGCCCGCCAATGTCGTGCCACGCGTGGAGTTTGCCTTCGAGTTCCGCGTGACGCTGGCCCCAGCCGTCGTGTTGGGCGAGACCGCTCTGGGGCGGCGCCAGTACATCCCGATTACCGGCGGCACCATCGCCGGTCCAAAGTTTGCAGGGGAAGTGATTCCCGGCGGATGGGATTACCAGCTAGGGCTGCCTGGAGGTTGCGGCACACTGACTGCGGACTATTTCGTGCGCGCTACCGACGGCACGGTGATCCATATCCTCAACGAGGCCTTCAATTGCGGGATTGGTGGTACGGGTGGCGAGCGCAGTTTCTTTCGGCCGCGTTTCGAGGCCCCTAAGGGCCCTCATGAATGGCTTAATCGAGCCACTTTCGTGGCGACGCTGGAGTTGGAGCGGCCAGCCGCGCCGCCACCGGCGGGCCCACAGCCAGCGCTGGGTGCGATCCGCATCAAGTTCTATCAGGTCAAGTAGGGGGGTGTTTCAGGCTGCGTGGCGCTCTGCGAAGCTCAATTCTCGCGGTCGAGGCAGGCAAGTATTTCTTGCGTATGTTGACCCAGTCGGGGCGGGGCTTCGCTGGCTATGGGCCGGTCTTGCGCCATGCGAAATCCGGCGTTCGCGATGTCGATGTATTTGCGATTCTCAGGCAAGCCAGGAATCGTGAGCGGCAGCAGCGCCTCGCGTTCCCTTAGATGGGCAAATGAAGCTGCTTCACCCACGTCACGAACCATTCCACAGGGAATACCGGCTTTGCTCATCAGGGCTTCCCAGTCACCAGCACTTTTGCGACGCAACTCGACGCCCAGTTCTTCCTGTTTCGCGCTGCGAGTGGTCCTACGCAAGTCCGGGTAAGCAAACCGTTGGTCGGTTATCCAGTCTTCACGGCCCAGCCGTCTGGCAAGTGCTTCGAACTGCTGCTGCTGCTCCACGACGCCCAGTGAAATGAGCCTGCCACCAGCGGCAGTGAACAGCGCAAAGATGGATTGGGCGCTGTACCCGGTGTTGCCCGTTCGCTCGAGCGCCTTGCCGGTCACCAGGTAGGGCACGACAGCCGAAGCTATGAACGCAGGACTGGCGTCCAGCATGGCCACACCGATGTAGTCCCCGCCGCCGCCGTGCTCGCGACGAAGTAGCACAGCCAGGATCGCGAACGCTGCGGTTTGACCCGAGAGCGTGTCCACTACCGGGAAGCCGACACGCCGAAGCCGCGCATTGGCGCTGGACTCGAGCCGCTGCGCTTTTGATTAGCTAGCTGGTTAGTGGACTTACGGGTTGCCAATGCTGGACTACAATCTGTATTGCGATCAAACGGTTATGGCGCAGTGAGGATCCCCTTGCTCTCCGCCAATTGCGAGCACCTATGCTGCAGGCGGAATGTCGGGCCAATGCCCATAACCGCCTCGGCGGTAGCATGACCCTATGGACTTGGCCGCGAACCAGGCGCTCTGATTCCGCTACCTGCCGCGCACGCGATTCCACCGCCGGCGCATTTCCAGGCGAACCCGTGCTGGCGGCGAAAACAAAGACTCGATACGGGGCGTATCGTCGGCGCTGATGCGGTACAGGGGCTCCGGTTGCCAGCCGCGGTTGCAGGCACTGCCGATCCGGAATGAGTGGCGATAGTGCCGCGCGACCACTGCGCGCGCGGCAGCAGCGCACCGGCCGAACGGATACACGAAGCTGCTGACAGGGCGGCCCAGCCGTTCTTCCAAAACCCGCTTTGGGTGCACAATCTCTGTCTGCAATAGCGATTCGTCGTCGCCCAGGCGCACATGACTCCACCCGTGCGCCGCGACACTCACTGCGCCGGAGGTCGAAAGCTCTATCAGTTCCGGCCAGGTGCAGTACGCCGGACTTCCCGCAGCGGGATCACCATCACGGCGCAGGCGCGCCAGTCGCAAATCTGGCCCTTCATTAGTGCGTTCGGGGATCAGGGCGGGCGCAACCGCCAGCATTGCGCGCAAACCGTGCCGCAGCAGCAATGGATGGACCACATGGTGGAAGTCGAAATAGGCGTCGTCGAAACTCAGGCTGACGCAGTCGCGATCCTCGGCAAGGGGCTCGCCAGGCAGTACGCAGGGAAAATGCTGCGCCAGCCAGCGAAAGTGGGAGTCCAGGGTGTCGGCGCTATTACCGTGTCGACCGGGCTGCGCCCGGTGATACATCAAAATGAACAGTCTCACTTCTGGAGCCGCAGCCGATTCGCGTCATGCAGCTTCAGGTATTTCCAGAGGGTGATATTGGCGTGGAACACGCTCACGACGAATCCGTCGAAACCCTGAAACACTGCGCCCTTCATCACGTAATGGCGCATGAAAGCCGCTGCCGCATGTAGGCAGGCACGCAGGGGTCCACTGCGTTGTCGGCCGCACTGCATCTGTGCAAACAGCGAGGAATAGACCTGTATCTTCCTGAGCAGGTCTTCCGGGGAATCGTAGGAATAGTGCCGCACCGGATGCTGTAGGCGCACTGTACGCAATCCGTCAGGACATATGTGCTCGTGAACGACACTCTCGGAATAGGTTGTAGCACGGCGATTAAACATTCGCCGATGCCGCTCCAGGTACCAGCGCGGCGGTCGCAGCAGCCTGCCGCCGATGTAGGTGTGGAAGCCGAATGAGTAGATGGCGCGCGGATCAAGTTCGAGATCAATGATTTCCTGGGCCAGATCGGGCGGCACAATTTCGTCGCTGTCGATCGAGAGGATCCAGTCGTGCCGTGCCAGGTTCACTGCCTGCCGACGGGCCGCGCCAAAACCAAGGAACTCGCCCTGCAGTCTGTGGACCGAACAGTTGGCGAAGCCGCGTGCGATGTCGAGGGTGTCGTCGCTGGATCCGGTATCCAGCACTACGATCTCGTCGCACCACTGCAGCGCCTCCAGCACTGCGCCAAGGTGGCGCCTGCTGTTGCGCGTCAGTACCGTGGCACTGATGGGTCGCGTGATGCTGGCACGCGGCCGCGCCAGCACAGCAGGTTTCCACGGCACCAGTTTCGGCGCGAGCACAGGCATGAGACCAACTCCCAACTACACGCAGACCTTTTCGGTCCAACACTTATTCTTCTCCCAGCATCTTGGTCTGGGATGTTCTGTCATCCTAGGAGGGGCCGGCGCCGACGTATGTACAGCGTCGCCTACAAAGTTTGTAGGGCGCGGTCCTATAGGGACCAGGAAGCTATGTCAGTTGCCGCGCTCTGGCGCGTTTCGCTCCACCCAGCGCATTGATTCGCGCGCCAGCTCCGAAGCGTTGGTGAGGCCCAGCTTCTTCTTGATTCGATCGCAATGCGCCTGCACGGTCTTCATGCTGATATCCAGGTCCGCGGCAATGCGGCGGGTTTGATGCCCGGCGCCGATCCGGTTGAATACGTCCAATTCCCGGTCGCTGAGCAGCTCGTCGGGGCTGCTCGGGTCAGTCCGCTGGTGATCGACGATGCGAGAGGCAAGGCGAGCCAGGACCTCGCGATTCGCAAAGATCTGGCCTGCCCGCACTGCGCGAATCGCCGCCACGATCTGCCCGGTCGACTCGCGTTTGGTCACGTAGCCGCGCGCGCCCGCCCGCAGCGCTCGTTCGACAATGGAGTCCTCCTCGTGCATTGAAAGGACGACGGGAAGTACGCTTGGACGATGGGCTCGAAGTTCCTTGATGATGTCCAAGCCGGAGCGCTTCGGCAGCGATAGGTCAATGATGACCACGTCGGGGTCGAGGCGCTCTATCTCCGACATCGCCCCCGCGGCACCTTCGATGTCACCGCATACATCGAAGTCGGGCTGTTCGCGCAATAGGCTGCCCAACCATTCGCGCACCAGTGGGTGGTCGTCGATAATGAATATTCGGGTCACGCCGGGCTGATTCACGCGCTTTCGGCCTCGCGCGGCAGTAAAGGCAGGCGGCAACTGATGCAGGTGCCATTACCTTCCGCTGTGCGCACAGCCAGTTCGCCGCCGACCAGTTCCGCGCGATGCATCATGATCTTCAGGCCCAGGCCTGTATCGCGGCGAAGCGTGTCGACCCCGCAGCCGTCATCGGTTACTGACAATTCCAGCCCATAGCCATCGTCCACAAGAGAGATCTCGATGCGACTGGCCGCCGCATGCCGGACCGCGTTGCGCACCGCTTCCTGGGCGATGCAAAAGATATGCGAGGCCACAGTCTGGTCTCCCACTTGCGGGTCACCCCAGATCGAGCAGTGGCAGGCCACCCTGGAGTGCTGTGTCGTATTCGTGGCAAGCGTATTCAACGCGCCGACAAGGCGCTCGGGATCGATGATCGGCAACAAGTGTCCCCGCGCGATGCTGCGGGTCTGCGCAACGGCGGATTCGAGCAGTCGCACTATTGTTTCCGCTTCTGTGGCTCCGGCATCGTGACGATTTACGAGCCGATCGTGTAGCAGCTGTGCCGCGAAGCCGGTAGCCGTTAGATGCTGGCAAAGTCCGTCATGCAGGTCCTGGCTGATCGCGTTTCGCTCCCTGATGGTTACGTCGATCAGGTCGCGTTCCAGGCGCTTGCGCCCGAGGATCTCGCGTTCCAGCGCCTCGGTGCGCAGGTGCACGCGTTGCTCAAGTTCACGAGTCAATGTCACCAGGGCATGCAGCGTCACTGCGACAACGAGGAACATCGACAGGATGACGCATGAGTTCCACCAGACTTCCGACCAGTCGATATAGACCGCGCCAGTGGCCTTGTTGGCCAAGAACCAGGTCGCCACGCAGCCGACGGCAACGAGAAATGCCTCGGGTAGCCCAAGCCACAGCACTGCGAGGGCCACCGGGAAAAGGTAGAACACGAGCAGTGAGACTCGCGAGCCGGTCACCAAGTCCACGTACCCCAAGGCCGCGAGCACAGCGATTATGATTGCCCAGGAGGTCGTGCGTGCGTATGACGCGCCTGTCTGCCGCGCCAGCCACTGAGTGAAGGTGGACATCAGGCGGGCACGCCGCGGCGGTCGAAATCGTTCGATCTCAGACACTTGGAGCCCCGTCCAGCCAGGCGCCCTTCACAGTGCGGGTCCTCACAGGTCGAACGCTCTCAGCGGCGCGACCAAGGCGCCTCCGGATGTTCGCGGCGCAACGGCTTCCAAACATGGATTTGATCATCACCCCTCTTGGACGCTAAAAAGACACCATAGCGGCACGCGAAGTTCTCCCAGTCGGCGGAGTAGCCCGAGTCGGAAAACTACACGGTGACCTGCAACTTCGTATGCCGCCTCCACGTCCAATCTCCATCCGGGCGCTAGTCTTTAATCCCCGCCGCTACTCGAAAGCGCAAGGGCGTCGCGCTGGCGACATACCCGTTACGCCCGACGATAGATGTCTGGCGTGTTTAGAAGAATGTTCTTGAGGCCGCTACACCTGCTTGCGCAGGGAGCGGGTCGCGGAAATCCCACTGAATTAGAGCACACCCGACCGTCTCGCCCACCTCGAAACGCGCCTCTTGAGGAAGATCGGGATTTCTTCGGTTTCGGGCGCCGGGTTTCTGCCTCGGCAGCTGATTTCGTGAATGGCCACTGCCACATGAAGGAAAGGTTGCTTTGGCGGTAGGCCGCCAGCGCGTCAGGTGATTTGCGCCGGCCGTCCGGTGGCGACACGCACGCCAGTCGATGCAGGACATCGGCGCTTTCCGGCCTGGTCAGACAAGCTGCAACGATCGGGGTGCAACGCCCGGGAACACACGCTCGAGTTGTTCATCGTGCAGTCCCCAGAGGCTCTGGAAAAGTCCCGCCAGCACCGCGCGGTAGTCGTTGAGTACCGGATAGTCGCGGTTCTGGAACAGCATGGCGTTGCGGACCGCCAACTGTTCACCGCATACACGGCCGCCGCGAACGGCCCCGCCTAGCACCCAGTAGACGGAGCCGTGTCCATGGTCGGTGCCCCCGTTGCCGTTCTCCCGGAACGTTCTGCCGAACTCGGAAACCACTGCCACGGCGGTGTTGGCCCATTCCGGACCCAGAGTCTGAGCATAGGTTTTCAGGCCCCGCCCCAGGCTCTCGAGGTTCGTCGCCAGCGACCCGCGGGCGCCCCCTTCATTGACGTGTGTGTCCCAGCCACCGATGTCGACGAAACCGAGCCGATACTCCTCGCGCATCAGCTGCGCCATGCGCATCGCTTCAAGCTCAAACCCCGTGGTCGACACGGCATTGCGATTGGCAGCACTCATCTCCTCGGCCACTGCGCGCGACACCTCGGCGCGTAGCTCCAGACCCGACGTGACCGCGCCCTGCAACGGGTGACCCGCATACAGCGAGGACAGCAATGCGGCCTGACGATCGTCGAATGCCGGCTTGCTGACCGAGCGCAAGGCGATATTGCCTATTTCGCCCCCGCCCTGAAACACCAATGGGAGGGCTTCGGTAAAACTCATCGGTCGGGCGCCGCCCAATGCGTTCACTAGGCGGGCCAGAAACCCGGACCTCAAATTCCGCGCACCGCCTATCGGCTGCCCCAGCTCGATGCTGTCCTGGGTCTCGAAATGGCTGCGCGACAGATCTTCCGTGCCGGCAAAGGGAACAAAGGCCAACTGTCGATCGCGGTAAAGCGGTCCGAGTGAGTCGCGTACGGACGGTGCCAGAGCCCAGTCGCTGTCCAATGCGAGCGCACCGGTTGGCGAAGTCGCATCCGGGCGTGGGATTGCAAGGGTGGGGCGCGCCGCGTAGTAGTCGTCGCTGGAATAGGGGATCAGCAGATTGGCGCAGTCGTAGCCGCCCCGCAGGAACACAAGCAGGAAACGTGCCGGGGAAGCCGGCAGCGCAAACAGGCGTCCGGCGACACCCGTCGCGGCGCAACCCAAGGCCAAATGCAGCAGTTTTCGGCGCGATGGCATGGGGGTACCCTCAGCGATAGTTAAATTCAGGTGAGGCGAGTAGCACGGTATTCCATTCCTGCTGGGATGCTGTGCTGTCCAGGGCAGCCCGGGTCGAGGCGGAGAGCGCAGGCTCGATGCGGCCGAAGTACAGCGCGCTGGCCAGGCGTGGAAAGCCGTGCGACGTAGCGGCACTGCCGTCCTCGGGGTCGAACAATCCGCCGCCGCCGCTGCCAATCGCACGTGCGATCTCAAAACGCCGACTGATCTGCCCGGAGCTTGCCCAGCCGCTCTCGTCAAGGGGATAGCCATCGGGCGTCTGTCGCCCAAAGGGCGCCTGCCCGAGGCTACTCAGCCAGTTAAGCACCGGGTGCAGGTTCACGATGCGCTGGTCGCCGTAGGCAAGTCGCAGTGCGGAGAACACGAAATGCTGAGGATCCTTGAACTTCTTGCCTAAAGACGCAGTGAATGCGGGGTCTGCAATGAGGGTGCGCAGGACCGCTGCGATGTCACCGTGCGTGTCCCGGAAGCTGCGCGCCATACGGTCCACGAGCGCGGGTGGGGGCGAATCCGACACGAAGTAGTGGGCAAGCTGACTGGAGATGAATCGCCCGCAGGCCTCACTCTGGGTCAGAAGGTCGACGGCCTGAACAACCTCGTCGAACCCGGTCGCCGCGATATGGTGACCCAGAAAGACCTTGTCTGCGAAATCGTGCCGGGCGGGGTTGAACTCGAAACCGCCCTGGCGGCGGTAAAGTGGCTGCCACTCCTTCTTGAGAGTCGGTGTGGAGTCGCTGGTTGCAACCCCTACGCCCGTTAGGATTCTTGCCAGCACCTGCACGTCCTGCTGGGAATAGCCTCCGGCCACCCCCAGGGTGTGCAGCTCCATCAGCTCGCGCGCGTAGTTCTCGTTGACGTGCCCCGCTGCATTCTGGGCATTGTCCAGGTACTGCAACATTGCCGGATGTGTAAGCGTCGCCATGACAAGATCCCGGAATCGGCCGAGCGCGTGGGGACGGATCGCGTGCTCGGCGTAGTCTCCAACGAGCCAGCGCAGGTTGCCCTTGTTCTGATAGACGCTGAAATGATTGAGCCAGAAGCCAACCATCTGCTCCTGAAGCTGCGCTGGATCATAGAGCGCGCGCAAAATCTCGCGCCGCTGCGCTTGGAAAGCGAGCTGGTTGCCATGGTCGTTAAGGCTCTTGCGAGCCTGCTCGCGTTCCGGGCCTTCCGGCAGCGCGTTGATGCGTTTGTTCTCTGCGGCGACCTGCACGAGCACTGTTGCCGGATCCGCGCGCGTGACTTCCATGGCATCGATCTGGCGCGCAATCTCTGGCGGCAGATTCGCATCGGCTCCTGCAAGCTGCCAATCAAGGTACCCGGCGCGGCCGCGTCTGCGGTACTCGGTGTCGCTTTGCACATTGACGCCGTACGTGACGCGATTGAGCCACGCCAGGTCGTCCGCGGCGATTCGTGGCGGTCCAGTTCGACTGGACGGGGCACTGGCGCAGGCCGCCAGGATCGCAGCGAGCACACCAATGACCCCGCCCTTGAACACAGAGCCATTCGACATAGCTTGTGGCCACCCAGCCACTTGGGAGCCGTGCCAGCTCCCGTCTCGTGCCTATGTGCATCTTCGGGCATGCAGGCAGTGCAGGTGGATTAAATCGAGGACAGGCGCGCGACGTGGCCCAAGGGGAGGGCGGGAAATCAGAATCGGAAGGTCACGCCGATAGTGGGGCCACTGAAACGCAGGTTCTGCACGAGCTTGTCGTGACCCTGGTCGACAAAGAGGTCGCGGTATGACAACTGCAGGTCGCCCCAACGCAGCGTATAGCCGATGCCAGCCAAGGCCTGCCAGGTGGTGGTCGACGACCCGGCTCCAATGTCGAAGTAGTAGGGAATAAACCACTGCCCCATACCGAGATGCAATTTGCCGCGAACGCCAACTATGGCGTTGGTCGGTTGCGTATCCCTGGAGGCATTGCCCGTCTGCGGAAACATGCCGAGGGATCCGGTCAACTTCCACGCCAAGGAGGTATCGATCTTCACGTAGCGGAACCCGGCCAGCACATCCATCGAAGCCTTCGGCGTATTTACCGCGCTGTAGAAACCCGCCAGTTCCCACACCAAACCGTGTAAGGAGCTGTTGGTGCCAACATCAATTGGATGGACCGTTCCGAACGGTCCGGTAATGGACTTGACGTGACTCTGCTCATCGGCAAAGTCCAGGATAATGACGTCCGTCAGCACACCCCAGTCGCCCTTGCGCGCCTCACCACTTACCATTAATAGGTAGTTGAGTGCTTGCAGGTAATCATGCGGACCAAGACCTACTTCAGGATCTCCGGGAGGCAGCTGGTAGTTGAGATTGCCATTGATGTTCGGCAGGAACAGGTAAGGCGTAACTGAAAACTGCCACGTGTCCTGTGAGGACTCGGCGGCCTGGGCATTCCCGGCCAGATCGGCCAGGGCCAAGCCCATTGCCAGGATTGTGAATCGGGAGATGGCCCTCAATCTGCGTGCTCCATAGGCGGTCGATTCTAACCTTGCTGCGAGTTATATCCCAAGACGCATTTGCCCCACACCAAGCAGGTCGCGCATTTGGGATATCACCGCAGGTGTAGATCGCGTGAATATTGCGATCCTCGGCCGGCTGCCTGCGAGGTCACAGCATGGGTGCTGCAAACGGTTGGTCCTCTCCCGCGGCTGTCTGCTGCGAGGCATCGGCGCATCGCAACCCACGCCAGGGCGCACCTGCGGCCATGATGTCGATGTCCACGTCAGCTTGGCGTCAGGACGGCGAAAGGCACCCGAAAGGTCGGCTCCGTAGCGTTCCGCTGCGGTTCGGCGGCAAACAGGGCATTGATGGATTCTCACAATTGGCGAGTTCTATGCGATTTCGACGGGACCATTGTCCTGGACGACGTCATCGACGCCCTTCTGGAGCGTTTTGGCGATCCGCTCTGGAAGCAGCTGGAGCAGGACTGGCGCGCGGGTGTCATCGGATCCCGTGAGTGCATGCAGCGACAGGTCGAGCTGCTTGACCTGGACCGCAGCGAGCTGGATGAGCACCTGGATGCGGTGAAAATCGACCCGGATTTTCCGGAGTTCGTGCGGCGGGCCCGCGTGCTGGGTATGGGTATTGGCGTCGCCAGCGATGGCATCGACTATGCCATTGCACGCATTCTGGGCCGCTACGGCTTGGGTCACCTGCCCGTGGCCGCCAACCGCCTGGTGACGACCGATTCACCGCGACGTTGGCGTCTGGAGTCGCCGTACCAGTCCGGTGGGTGCCTCAGCGGGACATGCAAGTGCCAGCGCATCGACCTGGCGCGGGGTGCGCTGCCGCGACGCGTGGTGCTGATCGGTGACGGTGCATCGGATTTTTGTGCCGCAGCGCAGGCCGACTATGTGCTGGCCAAGGGCAGCCTGATTCAACACTGCCGAAGCTGGTTGATTCCGCACAGCCCCATTACAGGCTTTGGTGCGGCGATCGATCTGTTAGCGGTCCTTGACCAACTCGCGCCGGCCAAGTCGGGCGCATTGAACGCGGCTCGCCGCTGCACTGGGTGACATCAAATGAATGCCGTAGACCTTAAGACCTTCGCACTGGATGAAGATGCGCGCCTGCTGGCCGAGGAGGCACAGTACAGTTCCTTTGGCGATACCGTGCATTACGTGGATCCGCCAAAAATCTTCAGGGGCTGTGATGGCTGTTACCTGTACGACAGCCAGGGCATTGCCTATCTGGATCTGCAGATGTGGTATTCCGCGGTCAATTTCGGCTACCGCAACCCGCGCTTGACGGCGGCATTGAAGCGTCAGATCGACATCCTGCCACAAGTGGCCAGCCAATACCTGCACCCGACGCGCATTGAACTCGCGGGGCTGATCGCGCGCGACATGCAGTCAAAGTTTGCACTCAAGGGACGCGTGCATTTCAATGTGGGCGGGGCCCAGGCCATCGAGGATTCGCTCAAGCTTGTGCGCAATGCGCGGCAGGGCAAGAGCCTGATGTTCGCGTTCGAAGGGGGTTACCACGGCCGCACGTTGGGTGCCTCGTCGATCACATCAAGTTATCGCTACCGACGACGGTTTGGTCATTTTGGTGAGCGCGCGATGTTCTTGCCGTTCCCCTATCCGTTCCGGCGCCCCAAGGGGATGACGGCCGAGGAGTACTCCGACTCGTGCGTGCACCAGTTCGAGCGGCTATTCGAGAGCGAATACAATGGCGTCTGGGATCCGAAAACCGGCCAGGCGGAATACGCAGCCTTCTATGTAGAGCCGATTCAGGGGACCGGTGGCTACGTTGTGCCGCCCCGGAATTTCTTCAAGGGGCTCAAGCGGGTTCTCGACAAATACGGAATCCTGCTGGTCGTCGACGAGATTCAGATGGGCTTCTGGCGCACCGGGAAACTCTGGTCCATCGAACATTTCGGGGTCACGCCGGACATCCTCGTTTTCGGCAAGGCCCTGACCAATGGCCTCAATCCACTTTCCGGCCTGTGGGCACGCGAAGAGCTCATCGCACCGGCGATATTTCCGCCCGGGTCGACGCATTCCACCTTCAATTCCAACCCCCTGGGCACGGCGCTCGGGGTGGAGGTTTTGAAACTGGGTCGGGAAATGGACTACGAGCGCACGGTTCCTGAGAAGGGCGCGTATTTCCTTGCGGGCCTGCGGGATCTGCAGTCCCGGCACAAGGAAATCGGTGACGTCGACGGCCTTGGGCTCGCGCTGCGGGCCGAGATCTGCACGGACGATGGCTACACGCCGAATCGGGAACTGCTGGATCGGATGGTGGATATCGGACTGGCCGGTGGTCTAATGCACCACGGGAAACCCATGGGCCTCGTCCTCGATGTCGGGGGCTGGTACAAGAATGTCATCACGTTCGCCCCGTCGTTGAATATCTCGATCGATGAGATCGACTTGGCGTTGTCGCTGCTCGACCAGCTGCTGACCAAGGCCAAGCGCGCCGGTACTTCGAGTTGAACGCTGTCCGCGAGGAAAGAGACATGAGCGACTTAGCCACTGACGACCCAGTCCAAGACCAGATTTACTCGATTGTTGCCAGGCGGGCCAAGGTGGAGGTCACATCGTTGACACCGCAGATTACGCTCAGGGATCTTGGCATGGCCTCCATTGCTGCGATCGAAGTGCTGTTCGACATCGAAGAGCACTTCAATATCGATTTCGCCGAGCGCAGTGAAAGCATTGACAATGGCAACTTGCAGGACCTGGTCAACGCCGTGCGCGCGTGTCTCCCGACAACTGCCGCCAGCCCAGGTAGTCCGTGATCCGCGAGGACGCGCAGCGCGTCGTGATCACGGGGGTCGGGGCGGTAAGTGCCTATGGACTGGGTGCCGAGACGCTCTGGGGCGGGCTCAAGGCGGGAACCAGCGCTATCCGTCCCCTCCGGCACGAGAAGTCGGCGCAACTGCGCGTGCGCATTGCCGCGCAGGTGCCGGTTGATGTGGATCTTGAGGGCAAGGTGCCTGAGGCCTCGCGCCCCTTGCTCGATCGCGCCACGCTGTTTGCCTGCATTGCGGCGGATGAGGCGATTGCACAGTCCGGTCTGGATCTGGCTCGCGGGTCGCTGCGGGCCCGCAGCGGCGTAGTGATCGGCACGGGCGCGGGCGGTGAGAACACGCACGACGCGCAGGCGCGCCATCTGTACGGGGAGAACGCGACCCGGTTGCATCCGTTTACCATTGTGCGATTGATGACGAATGCGGCGGCGAGCCAGATCAGCATTTTGCACGGCCTCAAGGGCCCGGCGTTCGTCGTTGCCAGCGCCTGTGCTTCGTCCAATCACGCCATCGCCCAGGCGGTGCTGCTGATTCGCAGCGGGCTGGCCGATGTTGTTGTCTCGGGTGGGACCGAAGCCTGTATCACCTTCGGGGCGTTGCGTGCCTGGGAGGCAATGCGGGTGCTTTCGGACGACGATTGCCGACCATTCAGCGCTAATCGCCGCGGTCTGGTGCTGGGGGAGGGGGCCGCTGTGGTGGTGCTGGAATCCCTGGCGCATGCACGTGCCCGCGGGGCGCAGATTCTGGCCGAGGTCGCTGGCGTCGGCATGAGTTCCGACGCGGGCGACATCGTCGCGCCTGACGTCAATGGCGCGGCAAATGCCATGTCGCTGGCCCTCACTGATGGTGGCCTTGATGTGGGTGATGTGCAATACGTCAATGCCCACGGGACTGGAACCTTGGCCAACGATATCGCCGAAACTCGGGCGATTCATAAGGTCTTTGGTGCACATGCGCCCAAGCTGGCGGTGTCTTCGACCAAATCCATGCACGGCCACGCGTTGGGTGCTGCGGGGGCCCTGGAGCTGGTGGCGGTATTGGGCGCGATGCGCGATGCAGTTGTCGCCCCTACGCTCAACCTGGATGCGCCGGATCCGGCCTGCGATCTGGACTACGTGCCCAACGAGGCACGCCCCATGGCCGTCACGGCGGCGCTTAGCAATTCGTTTGCGTTTGGCGGGCTGAATGCGGTTCTGGCCCTGACGCGGGTCTGAGGCCGTCGCCGGATCCCACGTGAGCCAAGACAACCAGCCGGGCCAGCCGCCCCCGGCCCATGCCACGACCTTTATCTCTTTGCTTGAGCCTGAATCATTGGTGGACGCGTTTCTGGCGCATCCGCCGCAAGGGTTCAGTTGCCAGCGCGCGCCGTCCGGCATGCCCACCTTCGTGGCGCCATTTGATCTTCTGACGACCGCCGAGAAGGACGTCAGGGTCCGCATCCAGCGACTGCCGCTGTACCGTTGGTGGGGTCGACTGCTGCAATGGAAAACGCGGTTCGCCGGCTGCACGATAACCGAGTACGCGCCGCTGCCCAGACAGGTCACACCGCAGGAGCTGGCGCAGGAACTGCACCGCGTCTATCGGCGCGAACAGCGGCTGCTCATCGTCAAGGATATCGCCGAGCAGTCGCCGCTGCTGAGCGCTGGCGACAATGCCTACGCCCAGGCGTTTGCCCAGGCGCTGCAGGAGCGCGGGTTCGTGCTGCTGGAAGGCATGGCGCTTGCATGGGTGCCGGTGGATTACGCCTCTTCGGCAGACTATATCTCCCGGTTGTCGGCCGCGCGGCGCGCGGATATGCGCCGCAAGCTCAAGGCCCGTGCGGGACTTGAAATAGAGGAGGTGCCTACCGGAGACCAGCGCTTCGACGATGCGGCGACCGTCGGCCAGATCTATGCCCTGTACCTGCACGTTTACGCACAAAGCGAGGTGCACTTCGATCTGCTGTCGGAGGCGTTGTTTGCGGCCCTGCTGCGGGATCGGGATAGCGGTGGGGTCCTGTTCACCTTTCGTCATGCCGGAGAACTCATCGGTTGGAAGCTGTGCTTCGTGCACGGTGGAATGCTGCTGGACAAATACGTCGGCTTTGCCTATCCACAGGCGCGTGAGCACAACCTGTATTTCGTGAGCTGGTTTCACTGTCTGGACGTGGCGCGGGAGCGCGGGTTGACCCACTTCGTCGCCAGCACTACTGACACGCGCGTCAAGCGCTATCTGGGTGCGACGCTGACGCGGACCCGCAATGCAGTCTATGTGCGCAACTGGTTGTTTCGGGCGCTGCTGCGACGCCTGGCTCACCACTTTGAGAACGAGCCCGACTAGCGGAAAGGCAAACGTCTTCGCAGCGTAGTGATTAGCTGGCGCGTGCCGGATCGCGGGCCGCGCCGATGGCCAGCCATACAATGCCGGCGAGAATCAGCAGCGCACCGGTACAGCGCATCAGGGTCACTGGCTCGCGAAAGAGCAGGGCCGAGACCACGAAGACGCTGACCACCTGCAGGTGGGTAGCGGCGAAGGCCGGACCGATCGGGACCCGTTTCAGTATCGACAGCCACGTAATGAAAGCGCACACATAGCTCAGCAGTGCCCCATAGACCCAGGGGTGCTCGAACAGCCGCATGACCCATTGCACATTTGGCAGCAGGGGTAGGGCACTGTTGGCGGCAAGCTTGAAGCAGATTTGCGCCGTCGTATCGAAGGCCATCAGCCCGAGAAACCCGGCAGCGATCCTTCGGCTCACAGACCCGAGCCCACGACGGCCACGCCCATGCATATCAGGAAAATCGCTGTCACGCGGCTGCCAGTCAGCGCTTCGCCGAACAACACTCGACCGGCCATCATCAGCGCCACGATGTTGATCGAACTCATCAGTACCCCCAGCGACAAGGGGACCATCGACAGAAACGCCATCCAGACGAATAGACAGGGGATGTAGCAGCCGATGCCGATCCAGATCCAGGGTCGTGCCGCCATGTGCCGCCAATGCGCCATGCCCTGGTCTGCGGGCCCGGAACTGGCGGCGGTTTTAAAGGCGATTTGTCCACCGACGTCCAGCAGCAGATTAATAACCCACAACAGCCATACGGTGGCTGACATGTCAGGCGGCTGAGACCAGACGATCCTGGGCAATGGATTCAAAGAAGCGCGCTGATTGCCGGGCCAGCAGCCGGCGCTCGCGATCGATCGTAATCATGTGGTAACTGTTTTTCAGCAGCAGCATTTCCGTAGGTCCCGCAACACTCTGCTGCACCAGCAAGGCGTTGCCGACACTGGCGATGTCATCGTCAGTGGCGTGTGCAATCAGGCACGGGGACGTGACTGCGGGCAGTTGGCGCTTCACCAGGACCGACAATTGGTACAGCTCGGCCAGTGAGTACCAGGGGTTGCCAGGCAGGCCAGCCGCGCCGCTGTCCCCGCCCAACATCGCGGCGCTGACCTGCGCTCGCAGGCTCTCGTCGCGCAGTCCATACGGGGGCTGCTCCCTGAACATGCGTGTCCGACCGATCCCGATTCGTTTGAGTAAAGGCAACATAAAATTCAGGCGCGCCAGGCGCGGGATGGCCCAGCCGTCGTATCGAAATGTCGCCCCATAGACCCCGACGCCGGCCACCCGCTGGGGGTAATCGGCTGCGAACTTCAGTGCCAGCAAGGCACCCATGGACAGGCCGCCCACGAACAGCTGGTCGACCTCGGTGTACAGACGGTGGGCGGCGCGCTCGACGCTGGCGTACCAGTCCCGCCAGCCCGTTGCCAGCAGGTCGTCGACCGTGCCGCAGTGGCCTGCCAGCTGGACTCCGGCCACGGTGAACCCGGCGGCATGCAATCCCATGCCCAGAAGTCGCATCTCCGTCGGCGTACCAGTGAGCCCATGGATTAGGAGTACCCCGAGTCCGTTGCCGCCCTGAAAGCGGAAACTGTGGTCTTTGATCAATGGAGGTTTCCTCGCTGCCATGCCCGCCAGCATGGCGGCTGCAGGTTTCATCAGTCTTTCGCCGCTGGTGCCAGTGTGCCGACACGGACCAGGACCCTTTGGCCGATGCGTAGTGGCACAGGGCCCTGCAGCGTCAGCACGCAGTCAACCGTGTGTGCGGAGGCGCGCCGCTGAGGATCCTCGTCCAAAAGGGATGGACCCACGACGGTTCCTACCCGCAGGACCCGCGCCGGCCATTCCCGACTGGGTGCATCTTCGGCGCTGATCGTTGCCGGCATTCCGGCGCGCACGTCGTTGGCATAGGCTTCGCTCAACTCCGCGCGCACGATCCGAGGCGTCTGCGGCACCAGCGTGATCAGGGGACCGGACTGGGGCGAAACGGCGACACCGACCTGGGCGGCGACGCGAGCGACCGTGGCATCCTGGGGCGCACGCAGGGTCAGTAGCGCCAGTTCGCGCCGCGCACTCGCGATCTTGACATATGCGGCGGTGATGACGGCTGCCGCCACTTTGCGCTGGGCTCCCAGCTGGTCTGCCGCGGACTCTGCGTCATCGGCGGCCTGGCCCTCACCGGCGCCAGCCTGAGCCGCTTCGTTGAGCCGGCGCGCGCGAGTGCGCGCCGCCGACTCCTGGCCCCGCAGCAGCTCTGCCTGGCTGCGCACCTGGCTAAGCTCGGCTTCAGCCGCGTTTATGGCCAGCTGGCTGGTGGTGCCGTCCAATTCCAGCAGCATGTCACCTTGATGTACCGTCTGGCCTTCCTGAACTGCAACGCGGCGGATCGTGCCTTCCCGCGCCGCGGCCAGTGAGATCAAGCCCCCTTCGACATCGATACGGCCACGCGCGACCGCCGCATAAGGGGCTACCGGAGCGTTTGCGTGGGGCTTGGTGGCGGGCGTGCAAGCAGCAAGCGCGAATGCCAACGCCACGGCACCGAACGGCCAGTAAGGCCTGTTGGCAGTCATGCAGGAAGGTCCTCGAGCGAAGCGAGTGGGATGGCGCGATGATCGTTCAGGATACGGCCGTCTTCCATGGACAGTACGCGATCCGCATGGCCGATCAGGCGCGGATCGTGACTGACACACAGCACGGTCGTGCCGTGCGAGCGCGCGATTCGGTGCAGCAGTTCGATGATGACGGTGCCATTGGCGGCATCAAGGGCGCTGGTCGGCTCATCGGCAAATAACAGCGCCGGCTCCTTGGCCAGGGCTCGCGCGATGGCCACGCGCTGTTTCTCGCCGCCGGAAAGTTCCGCCGGCCGCAAAGTCATGCGCGGCGCCAGGCCTACTTCGTCAAGAGCCTGCTCCGCGCGCACGCGGGCGGCTGCGCCAGACAGCCCCAGATACCGCAGAGGTAGTTCCACCTGTTCACGGGCATTCAGCGCGGGAAAGAGGGCGAAGTCTTGAAAGACAAACCCGGTGTGCAGAAGGCGAAAGCGCTCCAATGCGTGACTGTCGAGGCTGCCCAATTCAGCGCCCAGGGCAAACACCAGTCCGCTGTCAACGCGCTGCAGGCCGCTCAAGGTCGCAAGCAACGTGCTTTTGCCACAGCCCGATGGTCCGGATATGAGCGTCAGCTGGCCAGCGTCGATCTCAATGGACAGCTCTTCCAGTACGGCCGTGCGTAGCCGCCCCACGACAAAGGCCTTGCTGATGTGATCGGCGCGCAGCGGCGAGGCGCTCAGCGGCAGGGAGGTTGAAAGTCGCATCAGCGCAGCAGTGTGGCCGGGTCGGCGCGCCGCAGGCTGTGCACGGCAGCCACGCCGGATATGAGCGCTATGCCCAGTGCGACCGCCATGCAAATGAGCGTGACGGTTGCATCAAGGATCACAGGCACATCTTGCGCTCCGGCCAGCAGTAGCAGCCCGGTGCCAAGCAGCGCCGCACATAGCAACCCGGTGACACCTACCCAGAAGGACTGTTCCAGCACGACCCAGCGCAGACTTCCCAGCCCCACGCCCAACGCGTTCAGGGTCGCATATTCACGAATGGATCCGGCGACGGCGGCCATCAGCGCCTGGCTGCTGATGGCCGCGCCGGCGACAAACACGATGACCGCCAAAAACGAGACACCCGCTCCCGCGCCGGTATCGAGCAGCCAGTACAGCTCGGAGCGCCGCGCGAAGTCCCGAGCCGTCCATACTTCGTAGGGGCCGAAAGCCGTGCTGCAGCAAACGCGCGCCGCGACCGTCGCCGCGGATGCCGGGTTACGCAGTTCCGCCACGTAATAGGTCGGCCCAATCGCGCCGGCTGCCTCTGCGTCCAGGTACCGCGCGGTTTCCAGCGACGTGACAACGTTGACGCCGCCCAGTGCGCGCAGGCCGCGCGTGACTGCCACTACGCGCACGTGGCGCCCGTTGATGCTGGCGGCATCGCCCACACGGACGCCCAGCTTGTTCAGGTCAGCGCGATCGACGATTACCGCGTCCGCTTCGCGCAGCAGTGCCCGCATGGGCGGGGACAGGACGTGGGCAAACAGCATGCCGCCGTCCTGGGCGTTGATGCCCGAGACGAATACGGACACGCTGCCGTGCGCACTGCGCCAGTCGCCATCCAGCCACATGAACGGCTCGACGCGGCGAACGTCAGGGTCCATCAACAGGCGCGTCTCCACATCGGCGCGGATCGGGCGCCCGAGGTTGATGCTCTGGGTGCCGGGATACCCGGCCCACAGCTGCGCGCTGGAGCCGGTTACGTAGACGCTGGCGCTGCTGAAGATTCCCAGCACGAACCCCACCTGTAGCAGTTGCAGCAGGCAAGCGAACCCCACCGCCAGAACCGCCGGCAGGAAACGCCGCCATTCGTACAGCAACGTCTTGCGGGCCAGACTCACCATCAATGCACATCTTGCGCGTTGGGCACGGGCGCGCCGCCCAGCGCCTTGAACAGCGCCACATAGGCCACGCCGCGCTCGGTGCTGGCGTCCAGCAGCGCCAGCTGTTGGTCGATCTGAGACAGTGTGGCGAGGTGCTGGTCCAGTGGGCTCGCCAGCGACAACGCGACGCGTTGAGCGGCCTTTTCGCTGGCGCGGTTGGCCGCAGCCAGCGCCAGGGTGTCCTGCTGCTCGCGTTCGCGTTGTCGTTGCAGATTGCCCAGGTCGATTTCCACTTCTGCGACGGCTTCCAGCACGCTTTGTCGGTAGGCAAATACGGCGGCGTCCAGCAGGTAGGCCTTTTCGCGCGACTGGGCCCGTCGCAAGCCCCAGTCAAACAGCGGAATTTCGATGATCGGTCCCCACGAGGAGATAGAGAAGGCATCCACGGGCAGATTGCGGGAGATGTTGGTGGACCAGACAATCGAGCCGCCAATCCCGATATTGGGCAACTGTTCTGCGTGGGCCAGATTGGCCGCGCCGGCCGCTTGCAGGACTTCCGCCTCGGCGCGGCGAATTTCCGGGCGCGTGCGCAGGAGGTCGGCGGGAGTTGCCAGGATCGTTCCGGGGCTTAGGCGCGGGAGGGTGCCGGATGCGAGCCACGCGGCCTCGGGCTGCGCGCGGCCCAGCAGTACCGCCAATTGCTGCGACAGCGTGTCGATCTGTCCCTGGGTCAGCAGCAGCATTGAGTTGGCGTGCGCCAGTGCGCTCTGCGCCTCGGCCACGGGCGTGTCCGCGCCAAGACCCAGGCTCTCCCTCACCAGCAACAACTTGAGCTGCTGCTCGCGCAGATCCCGGGCTGTGGTCAGGAGGCCTGCTCGTTCATGGGCAGCGCCCAGCGCCAGCCAATCGGCAACCACCTCGCCTACCAGGGAGACCTTTACCGCCTCCAGCGACGCAGTGGCAACGTCGAGTTGACCTTGGAGCGCGCGTTGTGTGCCTTCGCGCCGCCCAAACAGACCCCATTCCCACGTCGCATCGAACCCGGCCATCAGATAGGAGGCGGCTGCCCCGGGATCAATTGCGTCCTCGGTAAACCCCCGAACATAGGGCAGGTAACGGGCATTGTCCTGTGAGTGCAGGGCGCGAGCGGCGCGCAGCCGGGCGATGGCCTGCGCCAGGGCCTGGTTGTCGGTCAGCGCGCGCTCGACCAGCGCATCCAGTGCATCATCATGGAAGTCGTGCCACCAGCCGTGCATATCGGTGGGCACCGCCTGCTCGGAGAGCGCGTGGCGCCATTGGAGTGGCACGACGGGATTGAGTTCGGGCAAAGGTGTGTGCACGCAGGCAGCCAGGGCCAGGGTCATTGCCAGCGCGGCACTGCCGGCCATCGATCGCAATGCCCGGTGCGAAGTCCGCTGTCTTACGCCGTTCAAGCGCGTCCACTGGGGCTGTTAAAATGGATACTGACGCGCAGGCCGCCGTGTGTACCGGGGGCGATATCCACTGCAGCGTGATGCCGCTCGGCGATTCGCAGGACAATCGCAAGGCCAAGGCCGGTACCGCCGTCGGGGCTGCCTGGCACGCGAAAGAATCGCTCGCCCAATCTGGGGAGCATTAGTGTGGGCACTCCCGGACCATTGTCCTCGACCATCAGGGTGACATTGCCGTCGGACTTGGAGCGCAAGGAAACTGTGACCGAACCACCGCGCCCCGCGTAAATAAGTGCGTTGTCGATCAGGTTGTCCAGCAAGTTGGTTAGGCCCGCTGCGCTGCCTTCAATGAGGACCGGGGTGCTGGGTCCCTCGTAGCCCAAATCGACCCCGGCTCGCAGACCGTCCGGCACTCGGCCCGTGACAGTGTCCCGGACCAGTCGGGCGAGATCGACGACCGTCAGTGCTTCCTCGTCTTCCTGCGGAGAATGCGCTCGCAGGAGGGCAAGCAATTGCGTTGAGGTACGACCCACACGCTCGGTAAGTAGGCCAATCTGCAGCAGTGGTTCACTCACTGGTTTCCCGCTTTCCTCGGCCAGCGCCCTCTCAACGTGCAGACGCAGGCCTGCCAGTGGCGTTCGCAGCTGGTGGGCAGCGTCGGCGATAAACGTTTCCTGACTGTCGATGGCTTCACGCAGGCGTCCAAACAGGGCGTCGATGGTGCGGATCAGGGGAAGAATTTCCTGCGGCACGTCCGCATCGGAAATCGGGCTCAGTCCATGTTGTCGCGCTGACAGCTTGTGCATTAGGGGGTTCAGGCTGCGCAGCGCCAAGGTCACGCCGATCCAGACCAGTCCGAGCAGCCCGGCAATTAAGAGCGCTTGCAGCAGCAACGTTGAGAACAGGATTTCGCGTGCCAGCCGCTCGCGACTGAGCAGGGTCTCGGCTACGACAACGGTGATGACGTCGCGAACCTCGCTCGGGAGGTCGAATCGCAGGCTCACCGCGCGTACCGGGCGCCCGTCGACCACCGCGTCGAACAGCAATGGATCCCCGTTTACCACAGGCGCTCGCGGCGCCGTAGGGTAGAGGTCGGTGCTGCTGAGAATGCCGTGCCGGGCGCTCTGGACGAAAAAGTAGTTTGTGGCTTCTGTGTCGAACGTAAGCAGATAGCGTGCTTGTGGGGACAAGACAAGACTCGGCTGATCAGTGCGCAGTACCGCTGCTACGGCCCGTGCGTCCGTCACCAGGGCGCGATCGTGCTCGGCGTTGTCGTAATTCAGCACTACCGCGTAAATGACGGCTGAGCCCACCAGCAACAGCGCCAGGATCGGTACCATCAGAAACGCGAGCAACCGTAAGCGCAGACTGGGCGGTCGGCGACGCACCGGTTTGCTAGCCGTCAAGGCTCTCTTCCAGCAGGTAACCCAGCCCGCGAATCGTACGGATGCTGACTCCGCTGCCGGATAACTTGCGCCGGACGCGATAGAGGGCGATGTCCAGGCCGTTGTCGGTCAATTCGTCTTCCCATCCGCATACGACCTCGACCAGCTGGGGTCGGGTAGTGACTCGGCCGTGCCGCGTGGCAAGCGCCGCCAGTACTCCAAATTCCCGCCGCGTCAGATCAAGGCTCTTGCCGTCCTTGATTACACGCTGTCCTGGCAGGTCCAGCGCCAATGATCCGATGCGCAGCTGCGCATCGCCCTTGCAGGCGGCCCGGCGAATCAACGCCCGTACGCGCGCGTCAAATTCGCTCAGTGCGAAGGGTTTAATGAGGTAGTCGTCCGCCCCAAGATCCAGCACCTTGATTCGCTCATTGAGGCTGTCTCGCGCGGTTATGACCAGCACCGGAATACCGGTGCCCCGCTGGCGCAGTCGACGCAGGACTTCAGCACCGTCGAGTCCTGGCAGGCCCAGGTCCAGTACCAATAGGTCAAAGGAGCCACCGGCGAGCGCCACGTCGGCGTGGAGGCCTTGGGTGACCAAGTCCACTGCGTGGCCACCGCATTGCAACGCCTCAACAATGGCCGTGGCGATTGAGACGTCGTCTTCGGCGATTAATGTTCGCATCAATACAGGTGGCGGGTACAAGCCGCCAATGTCACCGCGGTTTGTGCTTGGGCCTCAAGGCGGCCGCAGGCGTGGGCATTCTGCGAAATATCTTCACTATCCAAAGCAGGGAGCTCCGCGACCAAAGGCCATCCAGGGCCGGGAATGCAGGCGTCTCGCCACCGGAGGCGCCGGACTTACTTCGAGCATGAGATGTATATGCCCCCCGTTTCTTCGCTACGGGTTAGACGTAATCGCCCGGGAAGATCAGTCGGTCGGCAGCGCAGGAGGTAAGAAAACCCTGCTGAACAGACAGGCATTTAATGAACTTGTAAGGTTGTCCCGCTGCAGCCTTGTGTATGGATGTGGCGATTGCGGTCGGGTCACCTGCTGGATGCTGGCATCTGTCTTCGCAATCGTGATAGCTGCAGGCAATGGTTGGATTGCCCACCAGAGACTCTATCGGTGGGGGCCGTTCACTGGTGGTCAATTCCAGGCGACGTTCTGCGGGGGAATCAGACCCACGAAGCTGAACTGGCCGGGAACGCGGGGCCGACCCGCGGCAGCGCCCCAGGAGCGCCGCCGCAAATAATCCCTGTTTGTGCCTGTGCCCGCCGTGGTGGCTGGATTACGGCAGGCGCCAGATATTGACGATTCCGGTTGGGATCGCCGCAGGGGCTGCAGGGGTTGCCGGCTGAGCGGGGGCTGCCGGAGTAGCCCCTGGGGCCCCTTGAGGGCGAGCGCCAAAACCGAAGCCCGCGATCGCCCCTTCCGGCAGAGCGATGCGATTGTCCGCGACAATGACGCTGTTCCAGTGCCCTTTGCCAGTCGCCAGCGCCGCAACGGCATTGCCGGTGACCGCATCAAATACTCGCAGTTGACCAGCCCCTGCATCGTAGGTGTACAGAAGGCCGCCAGCGTAGAACGGGCTGGTGCCGCCGGTGGTGTTCTTCCAGGCTTCCGCCAGCTGGTGATTGGCGCCGAAAGTCCAGGTCGTCATGCCACCGCGCCCCTGGGACGCAAACAGGTAGGTCGCGCCGCCAACCTTGGCGGTTGCCGAGGCGGAATTGAGCTGCGCCTTGCCGGGGGTTTCCACGATTTGAAGCTCGCCGCCCTGGTGCGGGGCGCTGCCCTTGATGAGGTCCATGTTGAGCAGCCGGATCGTGCCGTCCTTGCCACCCTGCGCGATGTAGCCATTGCCCAGCAGCACGGGGGACGTGGAACCTACATCAAGGTCCTTGCGATTGAGATCCTCGTTGTTGGAGGGCGTCCAGTTGCCCAGCATCTGCGTGGCCGTGGGATCGAGCATGATCAGGGCGTCGCCCCACGCGGTTTTGCCATCCCACGGCCCATTGCCGGTGGCAAACAGCAGATTGCCGGTTGCTGGTTCAATTACGATCCCCGCGCGGCCCCAGATTGCCGACTGGGCCTGCGGGCAAGAAGCGGGTTCCATCAGTTCGTGACGATCGCTGCAGAGGGAATTCCATACGTGCTGCACGGCGCCGGTTTGCGCATCGAGCATCACGATATGGCCCTGGTAGGGCGGCGTGTCGCCAACGTAGCCGGCGGTGGGCACCAGTATGTGTCCCTTCACAAAAGACAATGGCGAATCCATCTTTTCCATGAGCGGCATTTTGGTAACGGCGGTGCTCCACACCGCCTTGCCATCGGCAATGGCGATCTTCGTCACCTTGCCATCGGCGGATGCCGCGTAAACGAACTGCCGGTTGTCGTCCGCGACCGGCGTCGAGTTGGTGATCTGCTTGACGATGAGACCCCGCCCGCCGGCTGGCGCTCCGGTGGCGGCGGTGGCTTCATCGAATCCCGGAGAGGCGAATTCCCACAGCACCTTGCCGTCGTTGGCGTCAATCGCCACGGTGCGCCCCACGTTGGTGGTCCCGAAATAGGTGTCGTGCGAGGCACCATTTACCCGCACGCCGCGCAAATATATGAGTCCGGCATCAATGGGCGCTGAAATCTCCACCTGCTGGCGCACCATGGAACCGACGTTTGCGGCGGTGATCCGCGTCGCGGCCATGTTTGCGTTGGAGCGGGCATTGTCCCCACCAAAGGTCGGCCAGTCAGCCGCTCCCGGCTGTGCCGCAATGGCGCAGCCAACCGAAGCCGCCACGACCGAGCAGCTCAGAAGAACCTTGTGGAAAATTCGCATGTAATCGCCCCCCGGCCTGGTTTAATGAATCTGAGCGGCGAAATAATAGTCGATTCGCAGCCGGGGGAATGAACTGCCGGCTCGGGAAACGCAATCCACCCCTATAATCGCCGGCTCCAAAACCATAGATGGGGGGATTCGCCATGCGAAACAAGTTCACCGCAGCATTCGCGTTGCTGGCCATCGCCACCTTTGGTGCCAGCCTGGTATTCGCGCAGGCGCCACCCCCGCGACGCGGTCTGGTCCCGATGCTCATCGAGAGCAATGCGTTCCCCGATGGCGGCATCGTGCCGGCGAAATACTCGAATGCTGGCGGCAGCACGCAGCCGGATTTCACCATCTCCAATGCCCCCGCAGAAACCCAGAGCTTCGCGATCATCCTGCACGACATCGATGTCGCGTTTGGTCCCAACTCTGAAGACGTGCTGCACTGGGTTGCCTGGAACATTCCCGGGAACACCCGGCACATCGAGGAAGGCAAGCTTCCGGACGGCTCCGTTGTCGGCAAGGGCATGCGCAGCAATGCCTACATGGGCATGGGGGCACCCCCGGGTCCGCGCTACCACCACTATGTATTCGAGTTCTACGCACTGAGCGTGAAGCTGGACCTGCCGCCCACGGCCAGCCGTCCCGAATTGCTCGAAGCCATCAAGGGCAAGGTCATCGCCAAGGCCGCATACATCGGACGCTTCAAGGGCGAGCCGGTGGCCCCTGGTGCACCGGGTGTTGCACCGGCGGCGCCAGCCGCCCGTTAGGCCGCGTAACGCGGTACCGCGCGACAGGCAAAAAGCGCTACGGTCGCCGGGAGTTGCGCCACCGATCCGCAGGTGGCGCAGCCGCCGCTAGCCGGCTGATATCCAAAGGGATTCCAGCATATTCGTGAAAATCAGTAAGATGAGCCGCCTGTGGATTTCTGACTCCACCAGGCGCTCCTTTAACGGAACTGACGCCCGCTGGCTGGGTCGAACCGAAACTTGAAATCGCAAATCACGGCATGGATCAGCGTTTCCGCACTCGCGAGTGTGGTGTTGTTGTGCGCCTGTTCCGCGGGTGCCAGGAACCCGGGTGCCAAAGGCAATGCGCCGGCTGCGGCCGAAGCGGGCTACATTGACCTGCGCAGCGAAGCGGTGCCGTTGCGCCTGGAACTGCCGGGCCGCACCACGGCGTTTGAGTCCTCCGAAGTAAGGCCGCAGGTGACGGGGATCATCCAGGCCCGCCTCTTCACCGAAGGCGCACTCGTCAAGGCAGGCGAACTGCTGTATCGCATAGATCCGCGCCTGTACCAGGCCGCGCTGAACCAGGCACGTGCTGACCTGGCCAGTGCCATTGCGACAAGCAAGGCCACGAGCATGCGCGCCGAACGATCCGAGGAACTTGAGAAGCAGCAAGTCATCAGTCGTCAGGACCTGCTGGACGCACAAGCTGCCGCCCAATCGGCCATAGCGGCGACTGACCGGGCGCGGGCCGCGGTAGTCACGGCGGAAATCAATCTTCAGTTTACCAATGTCAGTGCTCCGATCGCCGGGCGCATCGGCCGTTCGGTGGTCACCACCGGGGCGCTGGTTTCGGCTGGGCAGGCTACGCCCCTGACGACCATCCAGAAGCTGGACCCGATCTTTGTCGACATCCAACAGTCCAGTGGAGGCTTGCTGGCGTTTCGCAGGCAACTGGCCAGCGGTGGTCTGGCGCGGGCGTCGTTGGAGGTTTCACTGCAGCTCGAAGACGGCAGCCGCTATGCGCATACGGGCGTGCTGCAGTTCGCCGAGTCCGTGGTTGACCAGAGCACCGGTACGGTTACTGTTCGCGCGCGCTTTCCAAATCCGGAAGGCTGGCTGCTGCCCGGCATGTACGTGCGGGCCGAATTTTCTCCCGTGCAGACCCAGCAGGCGATCCTGGTGCCGCAACAGGGCATTACGCGCGATGCCAAGGGCAACGCCACGGCCATGGTGATCGACGCGCAATCCAAGGCCGTACTGCGCCAGGTCGTGACGGAACGCACGGTGGGCGACCGCTGGCTGGTTTCCAAGGGCTTGGCGGCGGGCGATCGCCTCATCATCGAGGGCCTGGGACACATTCAGCCTGGACAGACAGTTCGGCCGGTTGCGGTAAGCCTGCCGGTCGCGGTGGCACCGCCGGCCGGATGATTTCACGGACCTTCATCGATCGCCCGGTCCTGGCCTGGGTGGTCTCCATACTGATCATGCTCGGTGGTCTGGGCGGCATTGTGTTTCTGCCCGTGGAGCAGTATCCGGACATCGCGCCGCCGTCAGTCAATATCCGCGCGTCATATCCCGGTGCTTCCGCGGAAACGCTGGAATCCAGCGTGACGCAGATTATCGAGCAGCAGCTTACCGGCATCGACGGACTGATCTACTTCTCTTCCAGCTCCAATGGTGCAGGCGTATCGCAGATCTCCGTCACTTTTGAGCGCGGCACCAACCCCGACATCGCGCAGGTCCAGGTACAGAACAAGGTGCAGCAGGCATTGCCCCGCCTGCCGCAACCCGTGCAGCAGCAGGGACTGGTCGTGACGAAGTCGAACCCCGACTTCCTCATGGTCCTGGCGGTGTACGACGAAAGTAACAAGGCCAGCAGTGGCGATATTTCCGACTACGTGGTCTCGAACCTCCAGGACACCCTCGGGCGGCTGGCCGGAGTGGGCGATATGCAGGTGTTCGGCGCCCAGTACGCCATGCGCATCTGGCTCGATCCCTCGCGACTTGCCAGCTACCAGCTGATGCCACGCGATGTCATTACGGCCATCCAGGCGCAAAACACGCAGGTGGCCGCGGGCCAGTTGGGCGCTCTGCCCTCGGACGACACACAAATGCTCAATGCCACGGTGACGGCACGGTCGCGTTTCACCAACGCAGAGCAGTTTCGCCAAGTCATCGTCAAGACCCAGGGCGCCGGGTCCATCGTGCGCCTGTCCGATGTCGCGCGCGTGGAACTGGGCAGCGAGAGTTACAGCAACCAGGCACGCCTCAACGGTCACCCGGCAACCGGTGTGGCTGTACAGCTGGCGCCCGGTGCGGACGCGATGGCGACCGCGGAACTGGTGCGGGCCGAAGTCGCCCGCCAGGCCAAGCATTTCCCAGCCGGCTATCGCTTCGCCTTCCCCCAGGACAGTACCGATTTTGTCCGCCTGTCAATCGAGGAAGTGATCAAGACTCTGATTGAGGCCATTATCCTGGTGGTCATCGTCATGTTCGTCTTCCTGCAGTCCTGGCGAGCCACGTTGATCCCGGCGATTGCCGTGCCGGTGGTGCTGCTGGGCACTTTCGGGGTGCTGTCCTTATTTGGCTTTTCGATCAACACGCTGACGCTTTTCGGCATGGTGCTGGCGATCGGGCTACTGGTCGATGACGCGATAGTCGTGGTCGAGAATGTCGAACGCGTCATGCGCGAGAATCCCGGTATCAGTGCGCATGACGCCACCGTCCGCTCGATGAGTGAAATCCAGACGGCGCTCATTGCGATCGCGATGGTGTTGTCTGCGGTGTTCTTACCGATGGCATTCTTTGGCGGCTCGGTCGGGGAAATCTACCGCCAGTTCTCGGTGACCATGGTTGCCGCCATGACCCTGTCGGTGGTTGTGGCGCTGGTGCTGACACCAGCGTTGGCGTCGACGTTGCTGCAGCCGCACAGTGCCGAACACGAGGCGGGCAATTCCGCGTTCACGCAGCGATTGCATCGCATCGGGCAGCGATTCTTTACCGGATTCGAACGGCTGGCGGACCGCTATCGAGCTTTCGTCGCCCGGGTTCTGGACCATGCCCTGCCGGCCTTGCTGGTGTACGTAATTCTGGTTGGACTGCTGGCGGTCATCTTCCTGCGCTTGCCCACCAGCTTCCTGCCGACAGAAGACCAGGGACGGGCAACGCTACAGTACACTTTGCCCTCGGGCGCCACGTTTCCACGCACCATGCAGGCCGTGCACGAGATCGAGCACTACTTCTTGACCGAGGAGTCCAAGGATGTGCCGGTCGTGTTCGAGATAGTCGGCCAGAGCAACCAGGGCACAGGCCAGAACGCGGGCCGCGGATTCATTGCACTGGCGCCCTGGGACGAGCGCAAGGGTGAGGCCCATAGCGCGGCGGCCATCACGCAGCGCGCCACGGCCAAGGTCGGTGCGCGATTGCGCGACGCGGAGTTCTTTGCTCTCAATCCGCCGCCAGTGCGCGGACTGGGCCAGTCCAACGGCTTCACCATGGAATTGCTCAATACCGGAGGGCTCACCCGCGAGCAGTTCAAGAATGCACGAGATCGCCTGCTGGCTGCCGCGCGCGGCGACCCGGTGCTGACCTCCGTGCGCGCGAATGCACTGGATGATGCCCCGACACTGAGCGTCAATGTAGACCAGGAAAAAGTCGGGGCCCTTGGATTGGCGCAGCCAGACGTGGATTCGACGCTCTCGGCTGCCTGGGGCGGCATCTATGTCAACGACTTCATCGACAACGGGCGCGTGAAACGCGTGTATGTGCAGGGCGATGCGTCTTTCCGTAGCCGCCCGGAGGACTTGGGGGAGTGGTTCGTGCGCACCGCGACCGGCACGATGGCTCCGTTTTCAACGTTTTCGACCATGGCCTGGAATCGCGCACCTGTGGCCCTCAGCCGTTACAACGGCTGGACGTCGTATGAGATACAGGGCGCCAACGCCCCGGGACGCAGCACCGGCGAAGCGATGGATCATATGCAGGCGCTGGCTGCCAAAGTGCCCGGCACTTCGATCGACTGGAGCGGGTTGTCATACCAGGAGCGCCGATCCAGTGGCCAGGCGCCGCTGCTGTATGCCATATCGCTTGTGGTGGTGTTCCTGTGTCTGGCCGGGTTGTATGAGAGCTGGTCGATTCCGGCCTCGGTGCTGATGATCGTGCCCTTGGGCCTGCTCGGTGCCGCGCTGGCGGTATGGCTGCGTGGCCTGACCAATGACGTCTATTTCCAGGTTGGCCTGCTCACCACCATGGGCCTGGCGGCCAAGAACGCCATTTTGATTGTGGAATTCGCCGAACAGGCCGAAAAGCGCGGACTCAGCGCGCGGGACGCGGCGCTGCAGGCAGCACGACTGCGCCTGCGCCCCATCATCATGACGTCGCTGGCCTTCGTCTGCGGCGTGCTGCCGCTGGCCGTATCCACCGGCGCGGGTGCGCGCAGCCGCATCGCCATCGGCACTGCGGTAACCGGGGGTATGATCACTGGCACGGTGTTGGCGGTACTGTTTATCCCGCTGTTCTTCGTGCTGGTCCGGCGGCTGCGTCGCGAGGCGCCGCCAGCGTCATTGTCCTGAGGGCGCAAAGGCCAGCCGAACGCAGGTGCCTTGACCGTTGTCGCCCGGACCGATGGTCAGTACTGCACCATGTCTTTGCGCCACGTCGGCGACGATGGCCAGTCCCAAGCCACTGCCCACGCCACGGGAATGCTGGCCACGAAAGAAGCGCGCGCTGACGGTGCCGCGTTCTGCTGCGGGTATCCCGATGCCGGAATCCACAACCTCCAGGAACACGCCCTCGTCCAGCGGACCGGTGCGGACCGTGACGGTGCCACCCGCCGGCGTGTAGGTCAGGGCATTGTCGATGAGGTTGTTGAGTGCTTCGGTCAGCAGCCACGCAACGCCCTGCACACTGGCAGGTAGCAGCGCTGCGCCAAGATCGACGCCGGCACGACTGGCCCGCTGCACGTGATCCGACACACAAGCCTCCGCCAGTGCTGCCAGGTCCACCGATCGGCCCTCCGCATAGCTATACAGCCGGTACTCGGACTTCGCCAGTGCCAACAGCTGCTGGGTGGTGCGCGACAGACGCTGCGCCGCATCCCTGGTAAAAATCATGTGGGCCCGCTTTTCCGGATCCAGTTCGTCCGCCACCAGCAGGTCCAGCTGTGCCAGCAGGCCGGTCAGTGGCGTGCGCAACTGGTGCGCCGCACTCTCCAGGAACTGCCGTTCCGCGCGACCGCTTTCGTCAATGGTCGAAAGCAGCGAGTTAAGTCTGTGTATAAGCTCCTGAAGTTCCAGCGGCACGCCGGTGTTGGGCAGCGGCGTCAGGTCCGATGGCGAGCGGCGGGAGATCTGGTCGCTTATGGAATCCAGGGGCTTGATTGCGGCACGCACCCCGAGCCACACCAGGCCCAGGACGGCCAGCAGCACCAGCACATCGGTCCACAATGCCGTGGACAACAGCCGCGCACGGACTTTGCCTCGTTTGTTCATGGTCTCGGCGACCGTGATCACCACGGGCCCAACGCGCGTGTCATCGCGATACGTGACCAGCCGAACCCGGTTGCCGCGAAACTGTACCGTCGCGTGCGCCGGGTTGGTCCCCCCGTCACGTGCCCGCGGCAAGTCCCGGTCACCGGCGACCAACGAGCCGTCGGGAAGCATGATCTGGAAATAGACCTTGTCGGTGGAATCGGTCTGCAGGATGTTTAGCGACTGCGGGGACACGCCGGCATCGACGTGGCCGTCGGCATCGACACGCAGGTTCAGGGCCAGGGCCAGCGCGGCATCCGAGAGCGCCAGGTCATAGGCCTCGCGAATGGGGCCAACGCCAATGAACAGGTCGCAGGCCGTCCCCACAAGCAGTATCGCCGCGACCGGCAGGACCAGCAGGCGCAGCAGTCGTTGGCGGATTGACGTTCGCTCAGGGTTTGAATTCATCCAGCCGATAGCCCAGTCCACGCACGGCGTGGATGACAGCCCCGTGTCCAAGCTTGGATCGCAGGCGCGAGACGTAGACCTCGATGGCATTGGGCGTGATCTCTTCGCCCCAACCCGAGACGGTTGAAAGTAACCGCTCCTTGGAAACGATGTGCCCCAGGTTCAGTGCCAGGCATTCGAGAATTGACCACTCCCGTTGCGTCAGGTCAAGCAACTGACCATCCAGCGTGACCTCTTTGCGACCCAAGTCCAGCGACAGCGTACCAATATCCAGGCGCGAGCTGGCCATGCCGCCAGCACGGCGCAGCAGGGCCCTGCAACGGGCCTGCAACTCGGGTATCTGGAATGGCTTGGTAAGATAGTCGTCGGCGCCCAGATCGAGGGCGGTTACCCGATCGTGCAGCCCGTCGCGGGCAGTCAGCATCAGTACCGGCAGCTTGCGTCCCCGGCGGCGCAGTTCACTCAGCAGGTGCAACCCGTCCCTGTCTGGTAGCCCGATGTCCAGGACCGCCAGATCGAAGGCTTCGGCATGCAGCGCTGCCTTGGCCTGCTCAGCGCTTCCCACGTGATCCACCGCGTGACCGTCACGCTCCAGTGCGCGGCGCGCTGCGTCGGCGATGACCGGGTCATCTTCAATTACCAGGATCCTCATTCGCTGAGCATACGCTGGGGAAAATCCTGACGGATACGGCAGGGCCACGGCACGGCCGCGACATCCAATGGGGCAAAGACGGAATACAGTCGCTGCAGGGTTTTCGGGGACAGATTGCGCCATTCCAGACCCATGCCGTCGCGGTCCCGGCGCACGACGTAGGCGGGCAAGTCCATGGACCTGCGTCCCGATGGCAGGCGATCTATCACGATAATTCGCACCGGACTCAGTAGCTGCATCTTAAGCTCCGTTCGCACAAACGCCCCGCTGATGCTCACATCAGCAAGCCAACCCGGAGCAATCGCACCGGGCTGGCAGATAACGCGGACGTTGAGATTGACCGATGTTCTTGCGCCCCAGCGATGGTCCATGTCGGCGCGCAGCACGGCTAGCTCCGCCCCGCCGGTTCGACTGCCACGATGCCACTATGCTGCGGGAAGTTGTGGATATAAATCGCAGTCAGGGGTGAGGTGTGGATACGATCCACGGCCGGCTCGATCGCCTGCTGCTCGCATTTTCGCACGCGGCTGAGCGGCTCCAGTTGCGGGTGGTCCTCGAATTCCTCGCCGCACACCTGTTCGGCAGCCCGTTGCAGCCGATAATAAATGTGCTGCGCTCCGCCGACGGTATTGGCGTCGAGGTCCCCCACGCGAACGCTTATTGACGACACCTCGGTGGTCTCTTCAGTCTGGGTTGCGGCATTGGTTATCGGAACTGCCACGACCGCGGCAACCAGCGATGCGGCGGCGCCCGCCGCTACGGAGCAGACAGTGTTCCTTGCAAGCATGTTCATGAAAGCCTCCTTGAATCACGTGATGCAATTTCCAGTGGTTCAGACTGGAGTCACGATTCAAAGGTTCTGCCGCGATTCTGACCGGAACCTTACGACCCAAAAAGAAGCCCGCAGAACCGCAGGAATGCGGTTGCGCGGGCCAATGTCGCCTATGGGCGACGGGGGAGGATCGAGCGACTGGCGGGATCGGGCGCGTCAGTCGTTGGCTGGGGATACTGCGGATGCAACCTGACGCAGACCTGACGTGACGCGCAAGCTCGGGTTTTACTGACGTCCCTTCAGCAGCCGTTGTGCCCGCGCGCCCACCAGATGCGTAGCTGCGGGAACGATCAGCAACAGGCCAAGCAGTTCATGGATCGTGGCGTTGATGGACCGTTGCCGGTCCGCGACCAGGAAAAATGCGGCGAATCCGGTGACGATCAGCAGCGGAATGATCGCCAGCAGCCACAGGCCACTGCGGCGCTCCAGCCCGCGTCGCCAGGCCTCGCTCACGTGCTCCGCGACAATCCAGCCAAACAGGAACGTGACTGCGACGGCGACGACGCCATGCACGAGCAGCAGCGGCGGCTGCCAGGGATGCGGCGCACTGCCGAAGTCGGTGGCCACGGCGAAGAAATGGCGCAGCATGAAAATCGCCGCGCCGGTGAGCCAGAGCACGGCAAATGCCGAGTGGATGGTCACACGCAAAGGCAACGGCGACGTTCGCATCACTCAGCCCACGGCCGCCGGATGGATGACCGTCTGCCACAGGGCAAGCAGGCGTCGAACTCCCGCGGTAACGTGCTCGGAGGACAGTGTCGCGCCGGCGATGTTCTTTATGTCGGTGCGAAACCGCAGCTCACTGGTGGAGCCGCGCCCGGCAAACTGGGCCAGCCAGCGCGTGTTGCGAATCTCCCCGCCATGGCTCTCGCGATATTCGAGGATCTCAACTGGGAGCAGCTTGCCGTTGGCGTCGATACCAACGGCGTAAGTGATGAAGTCATCGCGGCCGATCACTTCATCGACCAGCACGTGCCCAAGCACCGTATCTCCACGTCGCGCCGTCCATGCCAGCAACCTGCCATGCGGTGCTTGTGGTCCCGCGGCACTGGCAATGGCGGCAAGCTGCTGCGCCGTGGGCGCGATGGGCAGTGAATCAAACCGGTCAGCGGCCGGAAACAGCAGGCGTTGCGCGGCCTCGCTGGACAGATAGGTCGACGCCATGAGCAGCTGGGCGGGCAATATCGACGCCGCGACGGCAGCCGCAGCCGCCCAGCCAGGTGGTGATTCAGGTCGCCTCATTCAGAATTGATATCCGATGCCCAGATCGAAGCGGCTGTTGCCGCTGTCCCTCTCGAAATGTTGGTAATCGAGCTTGAAGACGACACCGGGTGCGATGTCCAGATTGATTCCTGTGCTGAATATTTTCTCGTCGTCCAACGGATCGGGTGTCAGGCCGGGCGCAAGTGTGGCATAGGCCGACCCGGTATTCAGCTGTTCATAGCGCGCAAACGGCGAGAGCGTCCAGTTGTTGGCAAGGTTGGCGCGATATGCGGCTTCGACATACCAGCCAAAGAAGTCTTCGGGGATCAGCGTCGGATTGCCCACCAGTCTTAGATTGACCGCCTGCGTATTGGAGATGTGGCCGCGCGCATACAGGGTCGACAGATCCCAGTTACCCGGATTCCAGCGGGCATGGGTTTCCCACAAGGTGACGCGGTTGTTATCGAATCCGGGCTGGCCCTGCGCAGCATCTCCGGTGTAAATCGATGCGCCCAGGCGCAGGCCAGGGATGCCGGTGTAATTCAGCGCTGCGAACTGGGCCAGGTCGTCGGCGGCCGCCAGCGCCATCTCCTGGTGAATCGAACCCAGTGGCAACTCCTGGCCTTCGGTCGAGGTGGCGTCCCACTTGGAGAGGTTGAATCCGGTGGTGATTCCCACATCCCAGCGCAGGCCACCGGTGGTGTTGCCCTGCAGGGTGACCCCGCCTTCGCGCCAGGTCGTCGGGATGATCTGGGTCTCCACCGCGTTGCGAAATACACCGTAATAGTGTGTGGGTTCGTGGTTTTCATTGAGCAGCCCGATGGGCATCAGGAACAATCCGGCCTTCGCGAACATCGAGTCGCTGACCTGGCGTTCGACATAGGCCTGCTCGATTTCCACTTCGCCAGGATCTGTCGCAGACGAGACGGCATGCTCGACTTCCACTTCGCCCACCAGCCGCGTCTTCTCGTCAAAGCGGTAGCTCACGCCCAACACGAAGCGCCCGAGGTCGGCAGTGGTCGCCGATCCATTGTCGATGGGGCGGGAATAATTGAGCTCCCCGTAGCCGGACCACTGCAGTGCCGGAGACTCAATACGCGGACTGGCCGCGACGGTGGGCACCACCGCCGCCTGCGGTTTTCCCGACGTTGCGGCCTCCTGCGCCTTGAGCTGTGCCAGTTCGGCCCGCAGGTCGTCCACCTGCGAGGTCAGCGCATTGAGCTTCGCCTCGACTTCTGCAGTGGTGGCACTTTGTGCTGCCGGTGACGCGGCGAGCGCCGCACAGGCAACAGCGCCCATCGAAAACATAGTGGGGCGCAAGGTGAACTTGAACGGGGGGCGCATCGTAGCTCCTCAGGGTGTATAGCCATCAGTCAGCGTGTCGAGAAAGGCGATCACGTCGTCGATCTCGGCAGAGTCCAGTGCCGGCCTGTCTCCAGGGTGGCGGTTGTACGGGACCTCCGTGGTGTTGACGTTGGCCTTGTACATGTCCGGCAGGTCATTGAACTTGATGGGCTGGCCGGAGGAATCCGCCGGGTAGAACTCTTGCGGATTGGTGTCGCGGCGCACGTAGAAGCGCAACACGTCGCGCAAGGTATTAAAGCGGCCGTTGTGGAAATACGGCGCGGTCAGCGCGATGTTGCGCAGGGTCGGCACCTTGAATGCGCCGCACAGGTCTGGCCGTATGGCGATCACATCGGTGCGATCCGGACCACAGATACCCAGGTCGAAATAGGTCGGATCCGCATTGGCCGGAATGTCCGGATTGCGCGGCACGCCTAGGTTGTCATAGGTGAAATCGGTGAACAGGGGAGGTGTCCCGTTGGGACCGCGGCCGCTGGGATGACAACCGGCGCAGTTGCCGCGCGTGGGATCGTTGTACAGGGCCAGGCCGCGCAATTCCGCGTCTGTCAGCACCGCATGGCCGGCGAGGAACGCGTCGTACTTACTGGTAAAAGGCGCGAAGTCAGCCAGGTCTTCCTGCTGGTATCTTTGCAGCGCCAGCCCCATGCGATCGAACGCGGCATCGGGCGTGGCGAAAATGTCCGCTCCGAACAGCGCCTGGAACTCGCTGGCGTAGGCCGCGTGCCCGAGCTTCTGGATGACCTCGCTTACCGTTGCATTGGCCATCTCATGGGGGGCAAGAAAAGGCCGGTGTGCCTGCTGTGCCAGGCTGTCGGCGCGACCATCCCGGTCGAAGCCCCCCGTTGGGGTGCCTTGGGTGTCGTAGAAGAATGACGGGTTCTGCGCCAGGTAACGCAACGACGGCGTATTTCGAAAGCCGCGCCGGTCCATGGCAATGCCACCCAGCGGCACGGCCCCGCTGTCGGGTGGCGCGGCATGCCCACTGGCCGGGTCATGGCAGGTCTGGCATGACTCCCGGCCACTGGCCGACAGCGAGGCGTCCTGGAAGATCTTCTGGCCCAGCTGGGCCACGGCGGACAGCGGGGCCGCCGGCGGGCTCGAGCCGCCGGCCTCCGGTGGGGACTGACTTGTGCCGTCGCAGCCGGCCAGGCCCAGACAGGCGATAGCCCCGAAAACGCAGGAAATGACATGTTTGGATTGGGTATTCTGGCCGGGCGGCATAACTGTAATAGTAATCATTCTCAATTGCATATGCACCAAGAAGTACGGGGCCAGCGCTTAAGGCCCCTGATGGGCACCTGGGTAACGATCGAGGCGCAGGCGAGCCAGGCCTCGGACTTGGACATTGCCCTCGGGTCGGCCCTGAACGCGGTCGAGCGGGTGGACCGGCTGATGCATCCGACCCGAGACGGCAGTGACCTGGCGCGGATCTCGGGGGCCAATCCGGGAGAGCCGACCGTGGTGGATCCCTGGACGTTTGCCGTGCTGCGCCAGGCGGCGCAGCTAAACCTCCAGACCGGGGGACTCTTCGACCCCTGCCTGACTAGGCAGGTCGGGCGCATGTCGGACCTGGTCCTGAGCGAACCGGACATCGTGGTGTGCAAGGCGCCGTCGGCCGTCGACCTGGGCGGAATCGCCAAGGGGTTTGCAATCGATCGGGCTGTCGAGGCGCTGCTGGCGCACGAGTGCGTCTCCGGGCTGGTTAACGCCGGCGGTGACCTGCGGGTGTTCGGCGCACCACAATCCATCCAGTTGCGGACTTCATCGACTGAAGTTCTGCAGGTCGAATTGGTCGACGCCGCACTGGCCGCCAGCGCGCCGCGTAGCAGCGCGTCCCCGTCCGGGCACTTGGGCTATTACCTGGGAACCACGGGTGAAACAATCGAAGGCCGGCCGGTTGCCATCGTTGCGCCGCAGGCCATGGTCGCGGACGCGCTGTGCAAGTGCGTCATGTTTTGCCCGCCCGCCGTGCTCAGCACACTGCTCGAGTGCTACACCGCGCGGCTACTGCACGGCCGGTAGATTGCGCCACACCTTGTTGGGGTCTCGCGGGGCCGAGACCACGAGCTTGGCGTCCAGGTCAGTGGTGCCAAACCCATACACTTCGTACAGCGCCTCGAAGGAGCTGGCCGGCTCGGCCTTGGCCAGTGCGCGCAGGCTGTCGGTACTGGTTGCGATCTCGGCGGCGCGCATCAGTGCGATGTCGCGCGTGCCGGCGATGATGACAATCTGGTTGCCCTTGGTGCCGGGGAAGCTCGAAATGTAGCCATAGTCGTGATACTTGAGGCGCCCGCGCTCCAGGCCGACATTGCTCACGTATTTCTGGCCAGTGCTGTTGTCCTGCAGCTCGTCATAGGTGTCGCCGGTGGCAAGGCGCGATCCGGCAAAGACGATTTCATGCAGCGATGCCATGCCGCTGAAGTACCCGATGTAGATCACATGGCCGGACTTGAGCTGGTCGACCGTCACCTGGGAGGCCATCACCACGTGTACGCGAGGGCTTGCGACGGACAACACCGGCATCAGGTCGCGCAGCGCGTAGGCGCTTGAAGTGGGCAGGTACGCCAGATTCAGGTCCTGGTACTTGTCAGCAAAGGTCGGGTCGGCTTGGGCCGCGTACTGGAAGTCCATGGGCGAATTGACGTCGAAGTCGCGAATCAGCCGTTTGACGTTCTGGTTGTCGTCCAGCTCGCCGTAAATATAGTAGTCCCCTACAACGATATAGATGGGCAGCGCGTCATCGAGCAGCGGCGCCCACAGGGGGCTGCTGCGCACCGCCGCCAGAGGATCTGCCCCGTGGCCGAACCTGAAGGGCACAGCCAGCATCAACAGGTTGGCCAGTAATGACAGGGCGAGGGCGGCCCCCACCCAGCGCCTCCACCGGATAGCTGGCTCCCTGGCGGGAACCTGCTCCGGAATCGCCGCTGCGCCCGCGGCCGGCGCCCGTAAGGCCAGTGCCAGCCGGTATTCCCCGCGCGGCACAACAATGCGTGGATCTTCGTCCCGCCCGGCGCCGGCGTAATACTCATCGAGTCTCTTGCGCAGTTTGTGAACGTAGACGCGCACCAGGGCATCCTGCGAAACATCAAAATCAGCCCCTCGGCCCAGGGCGTCGATGGCGATGTCGAGCTCTTTGGGGGACTTGGCCTGCAGCGCACTGTCCACCAGGTAATCGAACAGTCGCTGCGTCTGGCTGGATCTACCCAGAATGCCGCTGGCACGGATGGCTGCGGCCTGGCGAATCAAACTGTCGGAGTCTTCGGTGAGAGTCACTGGGCTAGGGGCCTTGAGGGGGCGCAGCTCATCGTACCACGCACCGTTAACGTCCTATTAACGTCACGACTACTGTTCTTTACGGGACGGCGGTGCTCCTACGGAGCAGCATGCGCCCCCTTATATTCGGGGGTCAGTAAAAACATGCAGCGCAGTTGGCATTTTTGGGCTCAACATGGGGTGATTTCACTGGGGGTAGCCACGGTACTGGGTGTCACAGCCGGCGCCGCGGAGGCCCCGAGCGCCGGGGATAGCCTCGACCAGGTGGTGATCACGGGACAGCGGCTGGCAGAGACGCTGCCGCAGCAATTGGCCGACTTTGGCGTGCAGGTCGACACCATTTCCGCCGAGCAGATCCACAAGGGCGGCTATGTCGATGTTGCCTCTGCCCTGCAGGCCCTGGCCCCAGGGCTGTATGTGGAGTCCAAGAACGGGCCCTTCGATTACGTGGATATCTCGCTGCACGGGTCGCGGCGGCAGGATGTGCTGTGGCTGGTCGACGGGGTGCGGATCAACAACCGTCTGTATGGCGGTACGACGCCGCTGGACACCATCCCGGCCAGCATGGTCGAGCGCATCGAGGTCCTGTATGGCGGACAGGCGCTGTTTTATGGAACCCAGGCCACCGCCGGTGCCGTCAACATCGTGACCAAGGCATTTACCCTGCAGCCCGATGGCCAGTTCAATCTGGGCGGGGACTCCAACGGCGGCTGGCATGCGGACGCGGATTTTCGCGATTCGGTGGGCAAGAACCAGTTCGTGCTGTTCGCATCCCTGGACCAGTCCTCCGGCTATCAACCACACCGGACTATCGACTACCAGCCCAGCGGCACGGACCGAAACCGCAATTACAACGAGTGGACCGCCGGGGCCAAATACGCCTACGAGTTCGGCGAACAGATGCGCATCGAGGCGCTGGTGCAACACACCGACGGCAAGCTGGATTTCGCGCAGCCAGCCTACACGGCAACGGCCTTCAATGAGCGCAGTGAGAATCTGGTCAGTACCAAACTCGACTACAGCGTCAGCGATGCACTGCAGTTTTTCGTCAAAGGCTACGGGCACTGGTGGGATTCCCATTACACCGAATTCGACAACGTGATCGGCAGCCCCGGCCAGATCGAGACCATCGACGACCACGACTACTGGGGCTACCGTGATTACGGGCTCAATGCGATGGCAAAGGCCAGGATCAGCCCCGACTTTGACCTGCTGTTTGGCTACGACTTCCAGACCTACAGCGGCAGCGACGCTGTTCTGGTCATTGAAAAGCATTCTGAACACGCAAACGCGCTGTTCGCGCAGATCCGCAACACCCCTGCGCTTTGGCCCAAGCTGCACCTGGCCGCCGGCGTGCGATACAACCAACCCAGCTTCGGGCAGTCGGCGACGGTCTGGAACGGCAGCGGGCAGTTTGATTTCACTGACAGCTTCTTCGGGCGCCTCAGCGGCGGCACGTCATTCCGCCTGCCGACCGCGGAGGAACTGTTCGCCAATGATCCCAACGACGAGCGCGGCAATCCCAATCTCAAGCCCGAACAGGGTAGCGACCTCAACGTGTCTCTGGGTGGGCACATTGGAGGTTCCGACCGCCGCTTCGAGTGGGAACTGACGGGCTTCTTCCGCGACGTCAAGAACCTGATCACGTTTGACGGCTTTGACGAGGAAACCAACCAGGACGTCGCCATGAACTCAGACAGCAAGGTCACTGTCCGGGGCATGGAGGTGGACCTCAAGGCGCCGCTGGGCGCCGGCTTCAACGCCGGGGTGTCCTACACGTACAACCGCTCGCATGACGCCAGCACCGACCTGCAGATCACGCGTGTGCCGGAGTCCTTGGCCAAGGCCAGCGTGGACTACAGTCCAGGCAATCAGCGCATCGGTGCCACCCTGACGGTCAACTACGTCGGCAAGACCTACGCGTCGCTGTGGGATGGTCGTGAAACCTATGGCCAGTACACCATCGTGGACCTCGCCGGTCGCGTGTACCTGGACGAAGCGCGGCACAGCATGATCAACCTGCGCGTGGAGAACTTGTTCGACGAACAGTACGCCGCGGCCCTGGGCACCACGCAGCGTGACAGCGATGGCAGCGACTACACGTACTGGAATCGCGGACTGCCACGCACGTACACGCTGCGGTATAGCTACCGGTTCTGATTCGGGAAGGACGTTGGGCAGTTTGAAAGCGGCAAGTAGCGGCCGCTTGGTACCAGGAAACATGCATCGCCCCCAAAGCGTGGGGCGCTGCAATAACTGATTTCATGTGAGCCCAGTCACTGCCGGGACTCGAAAGGGATGGTCACTCCGCTGCGGAGAGTTGCCACAAGCGCCCATGTATCGAGGATATCGCCGCTAACCATGCGCCAAGCATCCCCGGGCCCGGGGGGCTTGTTACATCAAGTTACACAGATGGCGGTCCCCCTCTGCCATGGTAATGGTGGTCATGCACCGATTGATTACCACATTGCTGTGCCCAGTTTTGGTTGCGACACATGTTGCCGCGGCCGGCGATCGCCATCTTGAATTCGACGTGTTCCTCGACGGTCGGCATGTCGGTACGCACCACTTCGATATCCTGCGTACAGGAAATGGTGCGCTGACAGTCAGAAGCGTCGCGGCCTTTGAGGTAAGGGTCCTTGGTTTCATGACCTATCGTTACCGGCATGAGGCCACCGAGCGCTGGGAGCAGGGATGCCTGGTGCAGATCGATGCTAGCACCAACGATAATGGTCGCGCGCTGCGGGTAACAGGCGCAATGCACGGCGGTCATTTCGCACTTGAGCATAACGGTTTATCCATCATGCGAGACGGCTGCGTGTCCAGCTACGCTTACTGGGATTCTGCTCGCCTGTTGCAGCAGCGGGAGTTGCTGAATCCCCAGACTGGCCAGTTCGATGCCGCGCATGTGGAGTCTATGGGGGAGAAGTGCCTGGTCATAGGTGGCGCAACCGTGTTTGCCGATCAATATCGCCTGAGTAACGGCAAGCTGGTCATCAACCTGTGGTACTCGAAGACCGGAGAATGGCTGCAACTCGACAGCACTACACCTTCAAGACGGGTACTGAACTATCGGCTGCGCGGCGAGCAGGTGTCAGAGGGGGGCCGGATCGATGGGAATCGTTGCGACGAATAGCGCCCCGCGATCGCCAGTTTCCACAAGCGACAGGTCACCGCCGTGGGCGCGCGCCACCTGGCGCGCCAGATACAGCCCCAACCCAGTACCGCCGGTCTCCCGCGCACGCGAGGCATCGGAGCGATAGAACGGCTCACCGATGTGCGCGCGCTGGTCTTCGGGAATGCCCGGTCCATGGTCGCGCACCGAGAACTCCACCTTGCTACCGGCGCCCTGGATGGTGAGGTCCACTGGTCCATCGGCAGGCATTGAGTAGCGCAGGGCGTTGCCGACCAGATTCTTGAGCATCAGTTCCACGCGTGCGATATCCAGTCGCGCGCGGGGATTTCCGGCTACGGTGACGCGCAATCGGGACTCGCCCGCAAAGAAGCGCGACTGCAGGTCGCGAGCAAGTTCGGACAGCGATACATCGGTGAGCTGAAGCGCGGCATGGCTGGATCCCAGTCGTTCAGCATCCAGCAACGTCTCCACGATGGAGCGCATTTCTTCCACGTCCTCACGCAGGCCGTACACGGACGGCGACTCCTCGAGCAGCGCCAGCCCGAGGGTCAGGCGAGAGATTGGCGAACGCAGCTCATGGCTGACCCCCAGCAACAGCTCGCGCTTGGCGTCAAGCATGCCCTCGACCTTGCCAGCCATCAGGTTGATATCCTTGGCCAGTTCGCCCAACTCATCGTCGCGATGCGTACTGATGCGGTGACCAAAATGTCCGGCGCCAATGTACGCCGCTCCCTGCCTAATTGTGGCAATGGGTCGAAACAGGCCGCGAACTGCGAGGTAGGCCAGGAGAACCAGCAACATCGCAAAACCGACCAATATGGGGATCAGGGGTGGACGCGTGTGATGGTCCGCGATCTTGGGCGTAACCACAACGATCTCATACTCGCCTTCATTGAAACGGAAAAACCTGTGGGTGTCCCGTACCGCGAATTCGACACCACGCAATTCGTCCAGCAGTGCACTGGGCTCGGAACTGAAATAGCCGCTGGGGCCAAACTGCAGGGATTTCGGATCCGGAAATGCCGGATCGGAAGACCAGTTCACCCCGGGTCCGGAGATATGCATGTCGACCGGCACCCTCCGCGTAATGGCTAGCGCGCGGTCCAGGCGTGGCGGTGACCCGATATCCTGGCGCACATAGTCCACGTGCATCGAGAGGTGACCGCTGATCAACGAGCGCAGGTCGTCTGCGCTGTACGCCCAACGGATACCGGCGACCACGCCCCAGGCAAATAGCGCCCCAAGCAGCAGGAAGATGGCCAGCAGGCGCAACGACAGCGAATACGAGAAGAATCGCATCATGGCGCGATCGCCTTACCGGTAAAGCGGTAGCCGCGTCCCCACACCGTGTGGATCAGCCGTCCCGGTTTCGAGGTGTCGCCGAGCTTGGCGCGCAAGCGGCTGACTAGAATATCCACCGAGCGCGTGAGAATTGCGGCATCAATTCCGCGCAACGCGGCAAGAATTTCGTCACGCGAGAAATCGCGACCAGGATTGGAGGCAAGTAACAACAACAGTTCGTATTCCATGGTCGTCAGTTCAACGTGGCTGTCATCGGCATGCACTTCCCGGCATGCCGGATCAATTTTTAGGCGTTCGAACTGTAGTACGGCACGGCTGCTGACGGGCTCGGTACGACGCAGGACACTCTGGATACGCGCTACCAGTTCGCGCGGATCAAACGGCTTGGCGATGTAATCGTCGGCGCCCAAATCGAGACCCGCAATCCGCTCCTTTACGTCACCGCGCGCGGTCAGCATGATTACGGGCACGCGATTGCGACGCCGGATCTCGCGGCATACGGAGAAGCCGTCCTTGCCGGGAAGCATGACGTCGAGCAATACCAGGTCCGGATGCGTGGTGGCCAGTCGACGCAGGCCCTGCTCGCCGTCGAATGCGCTGTCCACCTCGATATCGAAGCGCTGGCAGTAGGTGCATAGCAACTCCGAGTGGCGACGATCATCGTCAATCAGCAGGACCCTAATCATGCGGGCAGTCTAATCCACAGCAACTGCATTCAAGCAAGACTATCGTCTGGCCGATTCAGGGTGGAGATAGAAGGGCACCCGCTTGAGCCAGAGGCGCAGCGCCTGCCAGTGGATTGCCGTCAGCACGCGCAGCGTGGATAGCGGAAACCTCAGCAGCACGAAGGCGAGCGCCCCGGTGGTGATGTGTCGCCGAGTAAGGCTCAGCGTCGCATCGAAGATCCGCTCTTCGCCGCTTAGGTTTTCCATGTGCACGGCCAACCTCTCGCCTGGCGTGGAGAAATGCCAGCGATATTGCAGATCATGTGGCATGAATGGCGAGACGTGAAACTGCTTTACCAGGTCAAACCGCATGGGTGCCCCTGGCCTTACCTGCGCTGACACCGGCAACACATATGCATGACGCTCACGCCAGGGCGTATTGGTGATCTCGGCGACGATGGTCTGCACCTGCACGTCCGAGGCGTCATAGCAGTAATAGAAAGTCACTGGGTTGAAGCAATGGCCGAAGTTTCGCAGCTGAGAAAGCATGCGAATCGGACCGGTGGGCCGCGTTCCCAGGGTCTGTGCGACGCGTCGTCGCACCGCTTCATCGAGGCTTACGGCCGCGTCACCTAAATAGTCGGAGCGCCGGAACCAGGCCAGGGTGCGTCGCTTCGTCGACCAGAACCAGCGGCCACGAAATACCGATTCGAGCTCCGCCAGATCGAGCCATACCATGTAGACCGCGTAGGAAAACGCGTGCCGGCCGGGCGCCATGCGCCGGTGCCTAAGCCTGCCGATATACAGCGCGCTGTGCATGGTCCTGCTCGAAATGGGCCAGTGCGTCGATGGCGCTGACCACGCCATCCTCATGGAAACCGTTGCGCCACCAGGCGCCGCAATAGTATGTGCCGTGATACCCGTTGAGTTCCCTTTGCCTCGCCTGGGCGGCAATCGAGGCGGGGGTAAACACCGGGTGATCGTAGGGCACCCGCAGGATGATCCGATCAGGATCGATCATTTCGCTGCGATTGAGGGTGACCAGCAAAGTCTCCGATGTCTCTAGGTTCTGCAACATGTTCATGTTGTAGGTGAGCGCCAGTGGCCCTTCGCGGTTGGCGATGCTGTGATAGTTCCAGCATGCCCAGGCTAGCCGCCGACGTGGCATGAGGCGACTGTCGGTATGCAAGACGGCTTCGTTGCGCTGATAGGGAATGGCGCCCAACGTATCGCGCTCCGCGCGGGTGGGGTCGCCAAGCAGGCGCAATGCCTGGTCGCTGTGGCAGGCCATGAAAACCGCGTCATAGCGCTCTGATTCCTGCCCCAGCGCCTTGACGATTACCGAACCAGGCTGACGCCGGATCCATTCCACGGGAGTGCGCAGCCGGATGCGGTCGCGGAAGGGCGCTTTCAGCTTGTCAACGTACGTGGCGGAGCCGCCCACTATAGTCCGCCACTGCGGACGGTCATTGACCGTGAGCATGCCGTGGTTCATCAGGAAGCGGATGAAGAACCGCGCGGGGAAGCTGAACATGGACCGCGGGTTGGTGGACCAGATGGCCGCGCCCATCGGAATGATGTAGTGGTCCACAAACGAACTGCTGTAGCCCTGTCGGTCCAGGACCACGCCCAGCGGCAACTCGCCATCGCCTTGAAGTAGCAGTTTGGGAGCCTGCCGGTTGAATCTCAGTATATCGCGCACCATGGCCAGAAACGATGGTCGCAGGATATTGCGCCGCTGCGCGAACAGCGAATTCACGGTAGTGCCGTTGTACTCAAGATCTTTGGCGTCATTGCGCACTGAAAAGCTCATGGCGCACTCCTGGGTCGCCACTCCCAGTTCCTCCAGCAGCGCCATGAAGTTCGGATAAGTGCGGTCGTTGAAGACGATGAATCCAGTGTCAACAGCTACGCGCTTGCCACCCACGTCCAGATTATGGGTATGTGTGTGTCCCCCCACGTGGCCTTCCGCCTCGTACACGGTGATCTCATGCTCGCGGTGCAGGCGTCGGGCGGCAACGTTGCCGGCGATTCCACTGCCTATAATTGCGATCTTCATTCTGGCCACCGTTGTGGCACAAGCTGCACTTTCGAGATGTCGTAGCCTTGCTGCGCCACCAGCCTAAGGAGCCGGTCGTAATCCGCGGCCGGAAGGCGCGGCGTACGCGCCATAATCCAGACGTAGTCGCGCTTCTGCCGGCTGATCACTGTCTGGGAGTAGTCGTCGCTAAGCCAGGTTATTCGGTAATCTGCCTTGATCGGCCAAATGAACCGCATGCCCCACAAGGCATTGCTTTGCCGATCAACGATAAATCCGCGTGGGTGGTACTGCTTACGCTTGCCGTCGAAGGATCCGTCACGGAACGTAAAGGTAGTTGCGATACTGCCGTCTGGGGCCAGCGCATAGCTTTCGATGGCGTTGTGCGCGCCGCGCTCCATGAAGGTCGGAATATTGGCGATGACATACCAGTCGCCCATGAAGCGCGGCAGGTCCACCTTTGCCACTGTGGGCAAGGGGTAGGGTGTGCTCTGGCAGGCGGCTAGCGCGGCAAGTGTCGGCGAGAGCAGTGCGGCTGCGAGGTGTGTGTATCGGCTCATGGCACCTTCACTGGGCTGGCTTGCGTGGGCCCGGAAAGAACGCATTGGTGCGCGCTACATACCCGGCGTAGCCGGGGCGGCGGGTGCCCATGTCTTTCTCCAGCAGTGTCACACCCGAAACCCGCAGCAGCAGTAGGCTCATCAGCGAGGGCGAGACGATGGTCCACCATGCGCCGGTGGAAAGGGCCATGAGGAAGAATCCCCACCACACACAGAACTCGCCGAAATAATTTGGATGACGACTGTAATGCCACAGTCCCGAATCCAGTATTCGGTCGCGGTTGGCGGCACTCGCTCGAAACGCCACCAGCTGCGCGTCCGCCATGCATTCAACCAGCGTACCTGCAAGCACCAGCACGGCACCGCATATATCAAGTTGGTGCAGGGGCTGCGCAGTAGTAATCAAGGCATAAAGTGGCGCGGCAACCAGCAGAGCCAAAACGGCCTGGAGTGCAAACACCAGATACAGGCTCTTCCAAGCGAACCCTGGCTGGTTACGCTCGCGCATGGCCTGGTAGCGGCGATCCTCGGGGGCATTCCAGTTGCGAAGCGCAAGGTGCGCAGCCAAGCGTATCGCCCACATCGCGGTCAGGATGACGACCCCAATCGCCCGCGCCTTGGGCGACGTCTGCGCGTGGTAATACCAGAGGGCCGCCACCAGAATAAATAGCGGCCAGAAAATGTCGACAAGACCCGCATTATGGCGAAGCGTGGCGATGCCCCATGCAACTAGTGCCACAGCCAGCATCAGGGGAAGGGCGCTGAAGAAGTGCAGCAGCGTCATACGGCGGCGAACCCGTCAAAGCGCTGAGCCAATTTCATCAGCAGCGGAGTAACTACTGCCCAGCCTGCGGCGATCACGACTAAGGCCGCAGTCTCGTTCATCCACTGCAGGGCGCCAAGTCGAGCGCCACTGTAATAGGCCAAGGGAGCACCAACGGAAGCCAATGCAGAACACAGCAAGTAACGAGGCCGCAGCCTGCGCAGGGAAACGTTGAGGGTGGTCGCGAACGCCACCCAGATGGCCACCATCCACAGAGGTGTAGTGCTGCGAAACAGGAGTGCTGGCGCCATGCGTACCCAGTTGCCTGCGAGCAGGAAAGTTTCGAAGACCACTCCCAGCAGTGCGGCTATTAGCATCAACCGCAGCTCGCGCAAGGGTTCCCTTGCCGTGTACAAATGCCACGACACCACGGCTAGAGTGACCGCCATGCCGATGGCCGGTCGCTGCGCCGCCGCGCCCAGCACGCACGCAAACCAGGCGCATTGGTAGGCAGCCACGTTGATCACGACGTCCACGTTTTTCACGCCGCTGGGCGCTCGAGCAGGTAGTGACTGACCCACCATTCCTGGCCATTGCGATAGCCGAACAACTCCGCGCACGCCATGAAGAACACGCGCCAGCGCCGCAGCCACATTGCAGCATCCGCCTCGCCGTAGGTGCGCGCGAGGATGGGCAATACTTCGTCGCGCGCGGCATCCAGATTGGCCAGCCACGCATTGGCTGTCTTTTCATAATGGCGGCCATCCCAGCGCCAGCGCTCCACGAACCGCAGGTGATCCTGGAAACGCAGGGGCAACTCGTCACTGGGCATCATGCCACCCGAGAAGAAGTGGCGGCTCATCCAGTCTGACGCACCGCCATCGACGAATGCATAAGGCCTGGAGCGATGACAGAACACATGCATGAAGAAGCGGCCACCAGGACGCAGCCAATCCTTGACGTTGGCGAACATCGCGGGCCAGTTGCGCATGTGCTCGAACATCTCGACAGACACGACGCGATCGAAGTCGCCGGCGCACTGGAAGTGGTTCATGTCTGCAGTGATGATCTCGATATTTTGCAGACCTTCGGCTCGCGCCCGGGACAGGATGGATTCACGCTGGGAGTGGGAATTGGATACGCCGACAATTTGGCTCGCGGGGAACTCTCGTGCTATCCACATCGTCAGGGAGCCCCACCCGCAGCCCAATTCGAGCACTCGCTGACCATCGACTAGCTGCGCGCGCTGCGCGGTCACCTCCAGAGCACGGGATTCGGCATCTGCAAGGTTTTCTGTGCCATCAGGCCACCAGGCGCTGCTGTACTTATGTTGTGGCCCAAGCACATGGTGGAAGAAAGTCGCGGGCAACTCGTAGTGCTGAGCGTTGGCCAATTCTGGAAGTGGCGCAATGCTTGCGGTGCGCATCGACCGCACAAACTGCTCAGTGGCGAGGCCGGCGAGTTCTGTGTCCGCCGCATTGATGTCCAACAGTCGCTGCCGACACATGCTGCGAATGCCGGCCCGGATTAGTGCATCCGGCACCAGGCCACGCTCGACCAAAGTGATCGATGGGTCGTTCATTCGAAAACCGGTATTTACGGTCTGTGTGTGTGCCATGGTTTGTCACCACCTTGCGCGATTCGCGTGACGCAAGTATGGCGCAGGCATCGCACGCAGCCAGCATTTCGCTGCCATTTGTTACAAACCGATACAGATGTTGCGATATGTGAGTCAAGAGGCACAGGGACATCCATGCAAGAAGTCACTGGCAGAAAGAAGGTGACGGTTTGCGCGAAAGTCGCCAGAGTTTGCCGCGATCAGCGGCGCAGCGCCGCTGGTGCAACTGTCGCGGGGAACGGCGCTACCGGCCGGCGTTGGGTCGCGCACGGAAGTCGTATTCGGGGAGCGCGTTACCCCTGATCAGGCTTTTTTGCTCGGCGAAACGGTACTGGGGAGGCACCTATACCTATCGATTACCTGTGGCACGGTCGCACAGCCAAAACCCAACCGCGAAGGCATTCCCTGGGGATGGGACGTCCAGCTGTGCTACCAATGGGTTGCGGCGCACCGTCTGCAGCCTGTTTCCCAGGCGCCAGCGACGTTGCAGCTATCCACATACTCAATGAGGCTTGCAGTTGCATGACCCACGTAGCTGGTGGCGAACGCACAATCACTCGGCGACGCTTCGAGGCGCCGAAGGGACCGGGTGAATGGTTGACGAGTGAGACGTTCGTGCCGACACTTGAGATGGCGCAACCTTTGGTACCGACGTCGCCGATGTCACGACCTGGGCTGAAAGCAATTCGCATCAAGGTCTTCCAGGTCAAGTAAGCTGCTCGCCATGTCCTCGGAAGCGCCGCCCAGTTCCCCGTCACTCGCAGTTCGAACGAGTAGCTCAAGGGCACTGTGGGCGCTCGTAGTACTGCTGGGCGGAGTGATCCTCTATTACGCCCACGCCGCCTTTATTCCGGTGGCCCTGGCCATGCTGTTCGCACTGGTGCTTTCCAGTCCTGTGGAGGCACTGCATCGCCGTGGCCTGCCGCGCAGCGCCAGTGCGTTGCTGATACTGGCCCTGTTTCTGGTTCTTGGTGTGGTCGCGGTGACGGTGCTGTGGGATCCTGCGCAGGCATGGTTTGCGGCCGCGCCACGCACGGTCCGGGCCATCGAGCACAAGCTTGATCCGGCCGCGCGGGTGCTGCGCCGGATTGACGTGGTCACCAGCCGTGCTGCGCACCTGACCGATGGCGTCGAAGCGGCGCAGGCGGCGCCAAAGGCAAGCGCGCCGGCCGAGGAGGGCGGGTTCCTGGTGGCGACGCGTTCGGTGATTGTAGACCTGGTGACCGTGGTCATCCTGACGCTATTCGTGCTGACCGGTGGTCCGCCGGTGCTGGCGCGGATGGCCACGGCTTTCGCCAGCAATGTGCACGCTACCCACGCCTTGCGGGTGATCGAGGCGGTCCGCAGGGAAGTGGCTCGCTACTACGCAACCCTCGCGATGATCAATCTCGGACTTGGCATCGCCACAGGCCTGGTCATGACCGCGCTTGGCATGCCCAACCCCGTGCTGTGGGGCGCACTGGCCGGTCTGCTGAATTTCATTCCCTACGTCGGGTCGGCAACCACACTGGTGGTCCTTGCGGTGGTGGCATTTGTGTCGTTTGAGGATGTCGGCCGCGTAATCGGCGTCGCGGGTGCCTACCTGGCCCTGGCAACGATCGAAGGCCAGATCGTGCAACCGCTGCTGGTCGGGCGACGACTGGAGCTCAATCCGATACTGGTATTCCTGGCGCTGTGGTTTGCCGGCTGGTTCTGGGGAATCGCCGGCATCGTGATGGCCGTGCCCATGCTGGTGACGCTCAAGGTCGTGGCAGAACACAGCCCTCGCGGACTGCCGCTGAAGGAGTTCCTGAGTCCCAGTCGTCCCAGGGGCTTCAAGGCCAGGCGCTCGAAAGCGCGGTAGTCAGATGATGTGCGCGCTCTCCAGCACAGTATCGCAAACGAAGCGCAGCTTGCGGATGGCCGAGGCCGACAGTACGAAGGGGTAGGCGTCCGGCAGGCCCAATCCCCGATTGAGGTTATTGAGGACGAAGGTCAGGGGCATCCATTCCTCGATCATGGTGTCAAAGTCGAGCGTGGTCCTGGCGAATATGCCACTGGTGGCGGCTAGTGATGGCTCATCCTGGCGCTTCGGTTGCAGCCGCAAGCCCGCCGACGTGGCCGTTTCAAGCGCATCCACCATGTGCAGGAAATGCGCCCACGTCTCAGCCCAGTCCTCCCAGGGGTGCATGGTCGCGTAGGCACTGACGTAGTCCTGCTGCCAGCTGGGTGGCGGCCCTTCCGAGTAGTGGCGTTTCATGGCATCGGCATAATCAGCGCGCTCATCGCCGAAGATTTCGCGAAATTGCCCCAGACGCTGGGTGTGCTCGATGAGTCGATCCCAAAAATAATGTCCACTCTCGTGCCGGAAATGTCCCAGCAGTGTCCGGTAGGGCTCATTCTGCGCGGCGCGCTGCCGCTCGCGCTGGACGTCGTCCGCTTCGGCGACGTTGATGGTGATGAGGCCGTCATCGTGGCCGGTAAACACGCGATTGCGGTCACCATTTGGCTTGGTGGAGTCCTTGAGGAACTCGAAGGCAAGCCCCAGGGGCTCGGCTTCGGTTTTCGGCGTCACGCGCAGGCCCAGGCCCAGCAGCGTGTACACCAGGCGTCGCTTCGCGGATTCAAGGCGGTACCAGGCCTGCTTGCTGCCCGCCTGCGACAGGTCCGGAATGACGGTAGTCAGCCGGCACGACTGGCACAGGGTCTCCGGGCTGGAGGCAGGCACCGTCCAGTTGCAGATGTCGTAGTCCGTGTAGTTGCTGCACAGGCGGTACTGCCCATCCGTCGTGGCGCCGAACTGGATGTGCCACAGCCCGGCGTCCCCCTGCAGGGCAGCCATGTCGTCGCGATCAGGAACAAACGCCAGTACATTGCCGCAGACCAGGCACCGGGTGTTCTCAAAGAACACCAGCGTCTGGCAGTTGGTGCAGTGAAATGTCTTCATGGGCGCGCTAGGGTATTACATGCCATGCCTCCCCGGTGTAGGACCGGGTACCTGTTTGCACTGCGCCGTATCAGTTAGGATATAGCGCATGAAGAAAGCGCTGGTTTTAGCTGCAGTGCTGCTGGCGCTGGGGACCCAGACGGCCCTGGCAGCCGAACACGTATTGACGGTGTTTGCTGCTGCCTCGATGACCAATGTGTTGCAGGCGGCAGGCGACGCGTACACCGCCGAAACCCAGGTGCCGGTGCGCTTCTCGTTTGCCGGCAGTTCTGCATTGGCACGCCAGATTGAATCCGGTGCGCCCGCAGACCTGTTCGTATCCGCCGACCAGGAGTGGATGGACTACCTACAGGAACGCAAGCTTGTGTCCATGGAAATGCGCGTCAACATCGCCACCAACACCTTGGTACTGGTGGCACCGGTCGACAGCCCCGTGAAATTGAAGATCGCGCCGGGATTTCCCCTGGCGGCGGCGTTGGGCGCTACCGGCCGGATTGCCACTGGCGATCCGGCGTCAGTGCCCGTGGGTAAATATGCACAGGCCGCGTTGACCGCGCTGGGCGTATGGAAAAGTGTCGCGGGGCGGCTGGTGCCCGCCGACAACGTGCGCACGGCCCTTCTTTTCGTGGCACGCGGCGAAGCGCCCCTGGGCATTGTCTACGCCACAGACGCCCGCGGCGAACCCAAGGTGCGAGTGGTGGATACCTTCCCTGCCAGCAGTCATCCGCCGATAACCTACCCGGCAGCCGTCACTGTCACCGGGGGCGCCGATGCCGCGGCGTTCCTGCGGTACCTGCGCGGCGCGCAGGCACAGGCGATCTTCGGCAAGGCGGGGTTCGGCAAACCGTAGAGAGACGCCCGGTCAGTACATACTGGCCTTGGAAACCGGCGGCAGGTTCGCTATATCCTTTTCGGCGGTCGAGGACAGTTTGAGCGCGCCGGCCACGGCGGTAGTCGATGATAGTGGGCAGCGGCCTCGCCATGCCATGGGCGCATCTTTGTTCGTGTCCATCATTTGATCGAAGCGGCTTTTGGGGGACGACAAAATGATTCTGAAATTTGCAGCCACCGCAGTGGTGCTGGCCGCAACGGTGCCGTCGTTTGGTGCCGATGCCAATGCCGGCAAGAACGTCTTCCGCCAGCAGTGCGCGCTGTGCCACAGCGCGGAGCCCAATGACAACGGTGGCGCACAGGGGCCGTCCCTGATTGGCGTATTCGGCCGCAAGGCCGCCTCCAATCCGGCGTTCACCTACACAAAGCCACTGGCAGCATCCAAGTTGACCTGGGATGCGCCAACACTGGATCGATTCCTGGCATCGCCGATGAAGGTTGTGCCCGGATCGGCCATGGTCATTGCCGTGCCTGACAAGACCAGTCGCGAGAATCTCGTGGCCTACTTTGAAGCCTTGAAGGCGGGCACGTTCAAGGAGGCGGCGCGTCCTGCCGGGGTGGGGCCGCCGCCGGGGCCACCGCCGGCAGCAGCCGCCGGGCCGCCCAAAGGAGAAGCTGACTGGAAGAAGGATGTTCCCGGGCGCTCGCACCGGATCGACCTCGCCAAACTGCCCGCACCCTATGACACTCCTGCGGCACGCAATTTCCCGCGCTTCATCGACAAACCTGCCGGTGCCCAGCTTGCCGTGCCGCCCGGATTCAAGGTTGACGTGTTTGCCCGGGACCTGCCGGGCGCGCGTGCCATGCGCGTCGCCCCCAACGGGGACATCATCCTCAGCGAAACCCAGTCCGGCCGCGTGGTGGTCCTGCGGCCGTCGGCTGACGGCACCCGGGCTCAAAAGGTGACCACGTTTGCGCAGGGTCTGGTCCTGCCGTTCGGCGTGCAGTTCTATCCCAGCGGCAACAATCCCAAGTGGCTCTACGTGGCCGAGACTAATCGGGTGGTGCGCTACGCCTACAAGGTGGGCGATACCGTGGCCAGCGGCGTGCCCGAAGTGGTCGTGCCCGAATTGTCGCCGACCGCCGGTGGCGGACACTTCACCCGCGACATCGCCTTTTCACTGGATGGCAAGCGCATGTTCGTATCGGTGGGATCGGCGTCGAACGTGGCCGAGGACATGCCCAAGAAGACCCCTGCAGAGATACAGGCCTGGGACGCGCAGCATGGGCTGGGTGCCGCCTGGGGCGGGGAGGCCAATCGCGCAGACGTGCTGGTCTATGAAGTGGGCAGCAGCAAGCAGGGAAAGATTTTTGCCACGGGCATCCGCAACTGCGTAGGGCTGACCATTCAGCCGGTCACGGGCGACCTGTGGTGTACCACCAACGAGCGTGACCTGCTGGGCGACGACCTGGTGCCCGACTATTCCACCCGCGTCAGGGAAGGCGGCTATTACGGCTGGCCCTGGTATTACATGGGCAATCATGAGGATCCGCGCCTCAAGGGCGACCGGCCAGACCTGGCAGGCAAGGCCACCGTTCCGGATGTGCCGTATCAGGCGCACTCGGCATCCCTGAATCTGGTGTTCTACACTCCCACTGCAGGGACTTCAGTGTTTCCCAAGGAGTATGTCGGTGACGGATTCGCCGTGCTGCATGGTTCGTGGAATCGAGCCTTTCGCACTGGCCACAAGGTGGTACGGGTGCGCATGAAGGATGGCGTGCCCACGGGCGAATACGAGGACTTCATGGTTGGCATGATTGCCGACGACGGCAATGCCTGGGGCCGACCCGTCGGGGCGGCCGTGGCCAGGGACGGGTCACTGCTCATCAGCGACGATGGCGCTAATCTCATTTACCGCATTTCGTACACCCACTAAAGGAACTTTCCTCGACGCAGGCGCGGGGCGCGGGGCGCGGCGCTCGGCCGATGCCCGTAACGTTTTCTCACGGCAGACGTACTTGAAGTGTGACAAGGTGTTGTCGGGGATTGTCGACTCGATAGGCGCTTCGTAGATCCGGGCGCACAGGGCATGCGTTTTACATTTCGTCGATGGAGGGCGTAATGCGATTTACTAGTCAAGCTAACGTAAAGTCGGGGCACATCGCGCCATTGCTGGCGCTGCTGATCGGGGCCATGGGCGCCGGCGCAGTGCTGGCGGCGGAAGCCGGCCGTGTCATTCCTGCATACCAGTCAAGCACGCCGGCTTCGACCGCCACGACCGAGACGGCCGTGGTGGCCGGAGGATGCTTTTGGGGCATCCAGGGCGTGTACCAGCACGTCAAGGGCGTCATAAACGCGGTGTCGGGCTATACCGGTGGTGCAGCCGGGTCGGCCAGGTATGAAATCGTGAGCGAGGGAAACACTGGCCACGCAGAATCCGTGCAGGTCACCTTCGATCCACGGCAGGTCAGCTATGCGCAGATACTTCAGGTCCTGATGTCCGTGGGGCATGACCCCACGCAGTTGAACCGCCAGGGCCCTGACACGGGCACACAGTACCGTTCGGCGATCTTTCCGACCAATGACACTCAGGCGCGGATTGCAAAGGACTACATCGCCCAGCTCAATAAGGCGCGCGTGTATCCCGCGGCGATTGTCACGAAGATCGAGATGGGTGCGACTTTCTACCCGGCCGAGGGATATCACCAGGACTACCTGTTCCACAATCCTGGCCAGCCGTACATCGCCTACAACGATCTGCCTAAGATCGCCGAACTCAAGCGGATATTTCCCGGGATGTATCGCGACGATCCGGTGCTGGTGGCAGCTGCGCAATCGCACCGTTAGCATCGTCACGTATTTCACAGTTCACTCGAACGTCTTTCGGTTCAATTAGCGTCGAATCCCATAGAGACTGTTATGCCGTAGGTCCGAGGATCGCCAGGGGCGGCAGCTATGTAGTAGCCGTTCTCCCACATGCGGGTTGCATAGCCCCGGTCGGTGATATTTCGACCCCACAGGCTAACCTTCAGGCCGGTACTGGAGAACTTGGCCGTCAGCATAGCGCTGAGCAAACCGTTGGCATTCTGATGAGCCGCTGAGGCGGGGTCGTATGAGAACCAAACAGCATCACGCCACGAAAAGTCGGCATGGACGTTGATTGCGCCAAATTCGACTGGGATTGGCAGGTCTGCCGCAAGGGCTGCAGTGCTCTCGGGGGTTAGCATGAACTTTGAGTCGAGCGTGACGCCATCCACCCTGGGATCGAGCTTCGTGAAATGTGCGTGAGTAACGCCGAAGCCTGCCGTAAGCCGCAGCGTGCTCAGCAATGCGACAAGTTCCAATTCGCCGCCGTCGATTTGCGCTTCGCCACCATTGCTAATGTAGCGCGGTGCGCCCGCCTGATTGGCCACGAGCTCATGCTGCACCAGCTGTATGTTGTCGAACTGCGTGTGATACAGGGCAAGATTGACGCGCAGCCGATTGTTCAGCAGGTCCGTCTTGGCGCCAATCTCGAAACTGTCGACATCTTCTGGCTCGAACGTATCGAATGTGACTTCGTCCGTTCCGCGAATGTTGTAGCCACCTGCTCGAAACCCTCGGCTCACCTTCGCATATAGCAACTTTGATTGGTCGGGCCGGTACTCAATGCCCAGTGTGAAGGGAGCGTAATCAAACGACCGGGTGGGTAGCGTGGCTGTACAGACCCCGGGTTGATCCAGCAGCGCAGGGGAGATGCTGCACGCCGAACTGCTGCCCACGCGGCGCGCGTTGTGCGAGGTGAGCTGGCGTCGGTCTTCGGTGTATCGCACCCCCGCAGTGACCGAGACCCCTGGCGTCAGGGCATAGGAGGCCTGTGCGTAGGCGGCCAGCGACTGATTGCTTGCATCACCCCAGGGTATGTTTTCAGCGAAGGTACGCGTGGCGGGGACGAAAATCTGGTTCCCTTGCTTGAACATTGCGTTTTCACCGAAGTAGTTGAGGCCAGCGATCCATCGCAGGTGCACATCGTGTGTACTGTTGAATAGCTGCAGCTCCTGACTGAATTGGTGCTGCTGGTCTGTGCGATCGAATATCACCCCGAGATCGTACGGCGTGCCATCCTGATCGCTGTCGGTTGCCAGGGACTCCTGCGCCCTGTAGGCCGTTATCGATTTGAAGGTCAGCGCTGCCAGTTCAAACGTAACGGTACCGGTTGTGCCCCACACGGTTGTTTGCACGGCTCCAGCCCGATTGGCCGACACGCTATCGCCGTATTGATCAATGTAGTTGGACAGGCGGTCGCCCGGATTACCAAGAAGAGCAGGGATCGAGTCGAAGCCGGGGGCAACCCAGGACAGGCTGCGAATCTGGCTGCCGGATTTGATATTTGAATAGTCCGCTGACAGGTGTACCAGCAGGTTGCTTGCCGGCCTTAATTGAAGCTGCAGCCGAGCGAAGTCCGTATTATCGGTTGCGAGTTCTGCGTTCAGCAGTGGGTCATACGCGTAGCCACCGTGTTGGCTGTGCATGACCGTCAGACGCGTATCGACCTGCCCCGCAAGTAACGGCGCATTTACGATACCCGTGTATCTTTGACGGTCGTAATTTCCGAGTTCGGCGCTCAGCGAAGCTGCGAATTGTGGTGCGGGGTGCGTTGGGACGATACTGATCGCTCCGCCGATCGTATTGCGGCCGAACAAGGTCCCCTGCGGCCCGCGCAACACCTCGACTCGATCGACATCGACCAGGTCGAGATTGGCACCGGTCATCCTTGCGAAATACACACCGTCTAGGTACAGGCCAACGGGGGGATCCACTGAAGGTGTTGAATCGGATTCGTATTGGCCACGGATGGCAATGGTCGCCGAGGCTTCGGTTGTCTGTCCCGGCGCCACGCTCAGGTTGGGCGTCACATACTGCAGCTGTGTCAGGTCGTGGATCTGAAGTCGTTCAAGCTCCGGCGCGGACAGCACGGATACGGAAATGGGGACTTCCTGCAGGCTTTCCTCGCGTCGCCTGGCAGTTACGATTACTTCCTCGAGCGTGGGCGTGCTGGCATCGGCGCCCGCAGTAGTCGCTGACACGGGCGGACTCGCCAGCAGCGGCAGCCCGGCTGACACAGACAGAAGATATCTTGTGCGCTCAGGTATGAGGCACCGGCGCATCCAGCGCACGAAGTTGTTCCCGCTGTCGGACATTGTCGGATGCGATTCTCGCAAACCAGCGCGCAAGGCGTGCATCCTTGCGCAGGGAACTGAAGCAGGGGTCCGCCTCGAGTGGATCAATATAGAGTAGCGGCTGTGGATTCAGATCGACGGCCCAGGTCGTACGAAATCCCGCCGCATACGCGCGATCGAGCGCCTGAAACGCAAGATCCCCTTCGCCAGCCAGCGCGTGCATGCGTGCGCGCTGGTATTCATAGACCGGAAGTTGCGGTACCGAGGGACCTGCCAGATAAGTGCTGATGCGAGCCAGCAGCTGCCGCGCGGCCGCGTCCTGACTGGAACCCGACAGGGCGGCTGCAAGATCGAGTGCCGGCAGCACATTGCGCGCATCCACAGGCTCCATGCCGCTCTCGAGATCGGGCATCCGGCCTCGCAGCAGTGCCAGCGCTCGCTCAGGCTTGCCGACGATCAACGCGAGGCGTGCTGCGGGCAGGTCCAGGATCCGGATGAACTCGAAATTCTGTCGCTGCCTCTCAAGAGACTGATACGCCTCCTCGTATCGTCCATCCATTGTGAGCGCGGCTGCGGCGGCGAGCGCCTTCCCCTGATCGGAGGGCCCGAAATCCAGCGCGTGCCGCGCTGCGGCTTCGTCTCCGAGTGAGAGGTGTCCGGCCCACAACTGGATTGACAGACCGACGTCGCTGCGCTGCACTCGACGCAGAAGTACGATGGACTGCGCAAGATTGCCGTACATATACTCGATGCTCGCAATGGCCATTGTGCACAGTTTATTGTCACCGACTGAACGCTTCTCCCATGTCGCGCACTGTGCTCGCGCCGCCTGTGGCTGACCATTCATGCCGAAAATCGTGGCGGTCAGGTTCTGCGCGCCGCGATCCAGGGGCTCGATCTCAACTGCTCGGTCAAACAGGCTCTTTGCCAAATCCGGGTCGCGCCAAATCACTGCACGCCCGTATTCGAATAAAACGAAGTTATTTGAAGGGTCAATCTCGATCGCGCGCCGGAAATTGCCTTGGGCTTGCACGTAGGCAGAGAAATCACCGCGGTAGCGATACCGCAGCGCCTGGCCGGTGGCCTGGGTCTCCAGGGCCTCGCTTGATTCGGGGTCAAGAGCAATGGCGCGTTCGGCAGCGGCAAGACCGAGCTGGGTGCCGCGATCAATGTCAGTAAACGAAGTAAAGGCGCGCTTGAAATAATACTGCGCGATGCCGGCATGGGCTTCGGCGAACCTCGAGTCGCGCGCGAGAGCGGCTTCGAACAGGGCTTTGGCGCGCTCCAGGTCCCGGGCGACGGTAATGCCACGCAGATATGCCGTACCGACGATATACAATCGGTATGCCTCGGCATCCTGCGTGCCGCGGTGGCGAAGTCGCGCCGCCTCCACACTTGCCAGCCTGATCTGCAGTGCGCTGGCCACCGCCAGCGCAATGTCCTCCTGGATCTTGAAGATGTCCGAATCGTTTCGGTCGAAGGTCTGCGACCAAAGATGGTATCCATCTCTCGCGTCGAGCAGCTGTGCAGTGATGCGAATGCGTGTTCCGGAGCGGCGCACGCTGCCCTCAAGCAGGTGATTCACTCCCAGCACCTTAGCCATTGCGGCCGTCGATTCCGGATGGTCCTTGAACACAAACGCCGACGTGCGGCCGGCCACTTTCATGCCGCGGATGCCGGCGAGTTTCTGGGTCAGCTCCTCGGTCAGTCCATCCGCGAAGTATCCGTTCTCCGCATCGGAACTCATGTTGACGAAGGGCAGGACGGCTATGGACGCCTCGCCCGCAGATCCGTGCGAGCCTATTGAAGGACCGAGGGGGTTGTAGATAACCCAGAAGGTGGAGAGTACCGCCGCCACTATGGCAGTCGCGGCTATGTAGATGCTGACTAATCGTTTGTTGGGGTGGCTGTTCGGCGACGTTGGCTCGACTGTGGGCGTTGCCTCTTCTGCCGTGCGGTTGTCGGTTAGCGGAAAGATGAAACGATAGCCGACGCGCGGCAGGGTTTCGATGAACTGCGGCGTACCGGCCGTCTCGCCGAGCGCCTCGCGCAGACGGGCTATGGCGTTGTTCAGTCCGTGATCAAAATCGACGAAGACACTCGAAGGCCACACCTTCTGTCGCATTTCGTCGCGCGTGACCACCTCGCCGGCGCGCTCGAGCAGTAGGGCCAAAATCTGGAACGGCTGGTCCTGCAGGCGCACGCGGCTGCCGTTCTTGCGCAACTCGCGAGCGCGCAGGTCCGCCTCGAATTCCTCGAAGTGGATGACCTGCGAGCTTTCAGGTCCTGCGCGCACGTGCCTTGGTCCCTCTCCGCCTTGCCAGGAGTGTGCCACCTTTGACGCGAAACGTCTGCAGAGTCCATGGCGAAAAACATCAAGTATTTCAATCGAGTGAGGTGAGAGCGACACACGTGACGTATTCGTGATGGGCGCGTGATTGATCGAGTCCGGTTCCTGAGTAGCGTGCACCTCACCGCAAGGGCGCAAGGCGTCAGGAGGATTTGAGGTGGCTGCAAATGTACGAAGAGTCTGCAAGTCCTTCTGGGCCCAGACGATTTGTCTGCCCCTTCTGGTTGCAGCCAGTGTCGACGCGGCCCCAGTGCATCTGGACCCCACATTTGGTAACGGCGGCAGGGTGTTTATAAATATTGACGCAAGCCCCGTGGCTGCCGCGTCGCTGGTGCTGCAAAGCGATGGCAAGTTGCTGATCGGTGTGGCCACCAACCTCGGGGTGGCGACCAGCGTCGACTTGTCGGTCGTGCGGCTGAATCCAGATGGCACTCTGGATTCGGGTTTTGGCGCCGGCGGCATGGCGTCATTCGATGTGCCGGGGATCACCGCGAGTACGCAACTGGTCGTACTGCAAGGGTCGGGCAAGATCATCGTTGCCGGGCCGGCATGGAAGGACGACAACCCCGATCGCCCATTCTTCGCGCTCGCGCGCTACCTGACAGATGGCACGCTGGATCCCACCTTTGGATCGGGCGGCTTTGTGTTGGAGGATTACAACTCCGCGCAAGCATCCATCACTGCGCTGCTTGTGCAATTGGATGGTCGTCTGGTTGCCGCAGGCAGTGCGCTTGAGGCGAACGCCAAAACCGACATGGCATTCACGCGGTTCAACGGGGATGGCTCGATCGACGGCACGTTCGGGATGAACGGTCGCTTGATTGTAGATTTGTCCGGCGCAGGGAATGCCAGCTCTGCGCGATCACTCGTGCGCCGCGTCGACGGTGAGCTGATCGTCGCAGGCAGTGAGGGAAACTCATCTGGACTGCACGCAGTTCTTTTGGCCCTTACCGCCGATGGTGCGGTGGATTCGTCGTTTGGCATGGGAGGCCATGAGATATTAGATATCGCTAACGAACAGATTTATTCCTATCCGCAGCTCGGGACTCAGTCGAACGGCAAGATCCTCATGTCCGAAGTGGCGACGCAAAACAACGGGAATTCCTGCGAGCTGCTAGTTACCCGGCTGGATGAGAGTGGCTACGTCGATCTGACGTTTGGAACTTCCGGCCGAGCGACGTTGCCGCTCGATAGTTGCTTCGGGGGAGTCAATGTTTTTGTAGGGCCGGATGACCATATCCTGATCAGCAGATCGTCTTTGTATATCAGTCCTTGGGATTACGGGCCGCCTGACAATTGTGACTGCACCCTGCTGGTAACGCGACTAACCGAAAATGGCGCGCGCGATGTCGCATTCGGTGTTGACGGGACGGCCAGCATCGATTTGGGCCTGAACGAGCTCCTTTCAAATGTTGATCTTTCGCTGGCGCCACCTCTGGCGCAAGGGGTGGACGGACAAATAGTGGTTGCGACCGCCGGAGTCTATGATCATGAGAGTTCCGGCGGGCCAGGCCTGGATTTCTCGTCCCATAACGGAATTGCAGTTGCGCGCCTGCTTGAGAGCGGGGCGTCCCCGGGCCTGATCGGCTTCGAGACGCCTAACAGTCCGTTTCCTGATAGTCAGCCCACCGTGACTCTATACGTGCGGCGTACTGGGGGTTCGGCGGGCACCGTCAGCGTGACGTTCGAAACTCGGGATGTGACGGACCCAAGCGGCCCGGATAATTCGGGCGCCAGCGGTACGCTGACCTGGCTCGACGGCGACTCGACTGACAAGCCAATCATAATCGCCATCGGCCACGATTTAATGGGCAGGGGTATGCAGTCGCTGGAAGTGACGCTGTCAAACCCGACAGCAGGCGTATTCCTTGCGACAAGTCGCATCCGTATAGACATTGATCACCTTGTCGTGCCGGTATCAACAACGACGGCCTCGCCGCCCTTGGCTGGCCCTTCGACGCCCATACCCTCGAGCGGGGGCGGTGGCGCCATAAGTTGGGCGGAGCTGCTCGTGCTGGCAATTGTGCTGATCGGTTCAAGGCGTCGCGATCGATGTCGGTATTCGAAGTTAGGGCGCGTTTGAAATAGCATTTTGCAATGTCGACGTGGGCATCGGCGAACCTTGCATCAAGCTTGAGAGCGGCTTCGAATGAAGCTTTGGCACACGTCCATTGAGTCCTGTTTGCCTTAGTTAGCAGTCTGCCAACTTCGCCCTGCAACGTGTGCAGCGGACACTTCGAAAAACATCAAATATTTCAATGTCGTGAGGTAAGAGCGACACACGTGAGGCATTCGTGATGCGCGCGTGATTGATCAAGACAAGTTCCTGTGTAGCGTGCACCCCACTGCAAGGGCGCAAGGCATCAGGAGATTTTAAAGTGGCTGCAAATCTGCGAAGTGTTTGCGGGCCCCTCAGGGCCTTGGCATGTTGTCTGTCCCTAGGTCTGGTTGCAACCGGCGCATTCGCGGTCCCAGGAGATGTGGACCTCACGTTTGGTAACGGCGGCAGGGTGTTCATAAGCGCGGACACGTATTCGGTGGTCGCAGCTTCGCTGGTGCTGCAAAGCGATGGCAAAATGCTGATCGGTCGGGCCACCAACCTCATGGTGCCGACCAATGTCAACTTGACGGTCATCCGTCTGAATCCGGATGGCACACCGGATGCGGCTTTTGGCGCTAGTGGCACGGCGTCAATCAACCTTCCGGGTATCACCGCAAGTACGCAAATGGTCGTCATCCAAGGGTCCGGCAAGATCATCGTTGCCGGACCGGCATCGAGGGCCGATAACCCCGGCGGCCAGTACTTTGCGGTCGCACGCTACCAGACGGATGGCACGCTGGACCCCACCTTTGGCGCCGGCGGCTATGTGTTGGAAGATTACAATACCGCGCAAGCGGTTATTAACGCGCTGCTCGTGCAACCGGACGATCGCCTGGTTGCCGTAGGCAGTGCGCTTGGGGCGGGAGGCAAAACCAACATGGCATTCACGCGGTTTAACGCGGATGGCTTGATCGACACCACGTTGGGGACAAATGGTCACCTGATCGTGGATTTCTCCGGGGACGGGCGCAACAGCACCGCGCACTCACTCGCGCGCCGCGCCGATGGTGGTCTGATCATCGCAGGCACTAACGGAAACTCCACCGTCGAAGACCCGAGCGTCTTGCACTCGGTCTTATTGGCCCTTACTGCCGATGGCGCGGTGGATTCTTCGTTTGGCATTGGCGGCCGTGCGACACCAGATTTTGCCGGCGAAAAGGCGTATTCCGATCCGCAGCTAGGGATTCAGTCGAACGGCGAGATCGTCATGTCCGAAGTGGCGACGCACGACAACGGGACATGCGAGCTGCTTGTTACCCGGATGGATGAGAGGGGGCAGATGGATCCGGCGTTTGGAACGTCCGGCTTTGCGTCCTTGCCCCTCGGCGACTGCGACGTGGCAGTCAATGTATTTGTGGCGCCAGATGACCACATCCTGATCGGCCGGGCGTCTGTGTATTCCGGTTGGGACGGTTCCTACTGTCCCTGCGCCATTTTGGTAACTCGACTAACCGAGGACGGTTCGCGTGATGTCGCATTCGGTGTGGACGGAACGGCTAGCGTCGATGTGGGAGTGAACGACAGTCTGTCAAACCTCGAGTTTTTCAGGGCGCCACTGTTGGCACAACTGACGCATGGTCAAATAGTGGTTGCGGGCACTGAAGAGAATGATCATGAGGGTTCTGTCGGGCCAGGCACGCTTTCCACAACGTACTCCACTGCAGTTGCGCGCCTGCTTAAGGACGGGGCATCTCCTGGTCTGATTGGCTTCAAGTTGCAGGGCGGAACGATTCCTTGGTCTCAGCCCAGCGCGACTCTTTATGTGCAGCGAACTGGGGGTTCGGCAGGCGCCGTAAGCGTGACATTCAAGACTCGGGATGTGACGTACCCTAGTGGCCCGGATTACTCGAGCGCCAGCGGTACGCTGAACTGGCCCGACGGCGACACGTCTGATAAGCCAATTACGGTTGCCACCGCCAACAACTCGATGGCCGCGGGCACGGAATCGCTGGAAGTGACACTCTCAAACCCGACTGGTGGCACATTCCTCGCAACGAGACTCAGCCGTATCGACATTGAGCACGAACCCGTGCCTGTATCACCGACGCCAATTTCACCAACGCAGGTTTCACCGCCCGCGCCGGATCCTTTCTTGAGCAGTCCCTCGGGCGGGGGCGGGGGCGCCGTGGGCTGGGCACAGCTGCTCACACTGGCGATTATGCTGATCGGTTCAAGGCGTCGCGATCGAATAGGGTCTGCAATGGTCATACAGGAACGCATATTGGCAGAGCGGTTTCGGCTGACATTCTCGAGGTTGGGTTAGTGCTTCCGAACTGCACAGGAAAAGGTCGCCGCGTCATGCCTGCCCCCTGCGCCATTCCACCCGATTGCAAGGCCGTAATCTGATGGCAGCCCAGCCAGGCGCACTTAGAAGTTCTCGCGCAAGTTATTTAGCTGCGCTGATGCGCCTGAATTGAAAGCGCAAGTGCCATACAGGCGCGCCGGCTACCGCCACGGCGGTTTGGCTCCGAATGCGCTGATACCCAAGAATGTCGCTCGATACTTACTTTCTTGCGGCAGTGACGGTTGTTCCGAAGACAAACCGGCCGCGCATGAGCGCCGCGTGGCCAGGGAAAGAGCAGAGACGGTGTAGTCGCCGCCGGGGACGAGTTTCTCGGTCTTGAAAGTGATGGAGGATGTCTGTCCACCGCCGACGATGATCGCGTATGAGACCTTGCCCGGCCACAAGAACGTAGAAAAAAAATAGAATCCCAATCCGTCGCAACACGTTCTGGCAGGTTGCTGCCGACGCTAGCAGTTCCTTCGCGAACTGATAGTGGGTACTCGCCCTATCGGAAATGCGGACCCACTATATAGTCGACAGTGGGGTGGACCATGTAGACGTTTCGTCGTCGCCAGAGCATGCGGCCGCTAACTGGGGCAATAGCTCGATTTCGCGGGACAACTATTTTTTCGCGGCAGCGTTAGGTGTTCCGAAGACAAAGCGACCACGCATGAGCGCGGCGTGGCCAGGAAAGGAGCAAAAGAAGGTGTAGTCGCCGCCAGCGACGAGTTTCTGAGTACTGAACTTGATTGACGATTCCTGGCCGCCGCCCAGGATCTTGGTCGAGGCTAGAATCCGCTGATCGGCGGCGGGTAGATAGCCGTGCGCGAATCCCGCGACAAGCCCGGCATTGGTCAGGTCCGTGACATCGGCCGTGTGGGCCAGTACCCAGTCGTGTCCCAGCATCTGCGCGTCTTGTTTGCCTACATTCTTGAGTGTGACTTCGACCTGCGCGCACGTCGCCGGTACCTGCAGGCTCTTGACACTGTACTGCAACAAATCGGTGGCTTCGATACTGAGCGAGCATTCGTCGGCATAGGCCGCAGTGCAGGCAAACGACAGCATCGAGGCGATGATGGCCACTGATGTTCGGCGTCTGCTACTGCGCATAGCTCCTCCGGGAAAAGGCAACCAGTGTGTTGCTGTGGCTGGCGGTACCATCGAACGCGTCCTTGTCCCTGGCGCCATCATTGAAGCGCGAATAGCCCGGAGTGCGGCCCGAACGATCGATTCAACCACGGGTAAACGGGTGAATCAAGGTGCCGAATTGCGCGCAGTCCGGCTGCAGCGGGTCCGCGGCCTTCCAGGATTTCACCCACCGCCGGTGGACTCACGCGCCACCGGCAACGCAGGCCGACCCTGATTCAGGCCGGGGCGAAGTACGTAGACGTGGCGAAGCCCCCGTCGGTGGCTTGGTGGCCGAATAGCCCACCGACGCTATCTTCCACTGGCCGCGCGTCTTTACGTAGTTCGCCGCGAGTCGGCCTTTCTGCCAGCGCAAGCCTGCCAGCTGATCCTGCAGTTGGGAAATCTGTGCCACGGGGGAATCCCCCTGCAGTGGCGTGCCCAGCACAACGTCAACGTGGTAGGTGGCGCTGGCCTCAAGTCGTCCCCGGCCAAACTCCAGGGTGTCCCTTAGTCGTACGTGATTTGAGCGCAGCGCCTGGGATAGTTGGCCCTCGGCCAGGTCGGTGTACGGAATCCGGTGCATCTGCAAGGGCCGGTAGATGCGCGTAGCCGAAGATATCTCCCCGGGAGCCCCGAGCGTTGGCTTCACGAAGGACGTGCCGCTTATGTGTGCGGGTTGCGCCAAGATTAAATCATCGTTGCCGGGTTCGGCGATAATCTCGCGACATGGCCACCGATCTCAGACCAGCAACCCTGGCGAATCTTGCGATCTGTCTGGCGTGCTGCATGCCCGGTCTGGCGGTCGCCGCCGCAGCCGTGCCCGATGCCCCGGCGGCAGCCGTGGCCGCGCCCACTGCCGAACAGGCCGTGGAGGCAGGAGCCGTGGACGTCGAGGAACCGGACCTGGCCGAACAGCAATTGTCCAATGCGGCGCATGTGCGCCTGGACCGTGCGCGCGCCTCGATCGTGCAGATCCGCGGGTTCTTTGGCGATGCCGGTACCAGCACGTTTCATGGCAGCGGCTTTGCCGTCAATGCCGACGGCATGATCGTCACCAACTATCACGTGGTTTCCGCAGCGGTATTGCATCCCAGGCAATACCGCCTCGAGTACGTCACCTCCGAGAATCGCACCGGCCGATTGCATGTATACGCTGTCGATGTGCGCAATGACCTGGCGATCGTCAAGGCAGACGAGCTGAAGCTGCCGCCGCTGCGGTTACGGACGCAAATCCCACGACAGGGGGATCGTGCCTATTCCATTGGCTTTCCGCTGGACCTCGGGTTGACCATCACCGAGGGCGTGGCCAACGGACTGGTGGCTACGGGCCTGGACCAGCGCATCCATTACACCGGGGCGATCAACAGCGGCATGTCCGGCGGTCCGGCGCTGGACGCTGTAGGAGCCGTCTATGGGGTCAACGCTTCGGTGATCGCCGGGCGTCAGCTGGTCGCCTTTGTGGTGCCGGCCGCGCATATCGAACCGCTGCTGGCGCGGGCGCGCAATCCGCTGGATAAATCCCTCAGTGCCCGCCAGGCGCGCGAAATGGTGACCGCACAGGTGCTCGCCTACCAGGCGGCCCTGTTCGAGCCTGGCCCGCAACCGGCGGCGCTACAGTCGGCGTTCGGATATACGATGCCAACGCAGATTGCGGCGGCGCTTGAATGCGGCTCCACGGGCGCAGATGAATCCGACCAGCAGCTGCGCAGGGAAACAATCTTCTGCTCCGGCCGCGCGCGGGTGTCGGTGCAGATCGGGTTGGACGTCGGGGATATCCGCTTCCAGCACAACATCGTCCGCGCGCAGGGCCTGCGCCCGTTGCAGTTTGCAAAACGCGTCGATGGTATGGCCGGCAATTATGTGCGCTACGGTTCCGGGCGCGATGTCGCGGATTTCGCCTGTGAGGAAGCGCTGGTGTCGCTGGACGGGTTCGACGCCCGGGTCAGGACCTGTGCGCGCCAGTATCGGCTGTTCTCCGGGCTCTACGACATCGCGGTAACCGTCACCAGCATCAATAGCACCCGCAGTGCGGTCGTCAGCCAGCTGGACCTCAGTGGCGTGGGCTTCGAGCCGGGCATGCAGTTCGTGCGCCGCTACCTGGAGGCCATGCGATGGACGCCGTGATGCTGGTGGAGGCGCTGGATGTGCATGGGCACGTGCAGGTGCGGCAGCGGATTCAGGGCCCCGGCAATCAATGTCGTATCGGCCGCAGCCTGGCCTGTGAAGTGGTGCTCGATGACCCCTATGTCGCCGGCGAACACGCGCTTTTGACCCTGCAGGAGGACGGCCGGGTGCTGGTGCAGGATCTGGGATCACGCAATGGCACGCGCGTTGGTGGCCGACGCATAGACGCCGAGGCTGGCGAGGTCATTGCTGCCGACGAACTGCTGATCGGCAGGACGCGCGTGCGCGTGCGTTCACTGGGGGCGTCCGTGCCTGCGGAGCGCTTGTTCCGGCGCGACCTGCTGCGGCGGCACCGCACCCTGCTTGCCGTGGCCGGGCTGGTGCTGTGCTTTGCGTTCGCGGCATTCACCCAGTGGATCGAGGCGCCAGAGGACCTTGCACCGCGGGTGCTGATAGCGGAACTGGTGGCGCTCTCGGTGCTGGCCGCATGGCTGGCGTTCTGGGCCCTGGTGTCGCGCCTGACTGTGGGAGCCTGGCAGTTGCGCATACACCTTGCTATCGCCGCAGCCTGCATAGGTCTGTGGGCTTGGGGCTACTGGATCTACACGGCCGTGGCCTTTGCCCTGCAATGGAAGTGGCTGTGGGTGGTCATGGCTTGCATGGCGGCAGGCGTGGCACTGGCCGCGGCGTACCTGCACCTGCGCAACGCCACCTACTTCAGGCGTGCCGCGTCGGTGGCGATGGCCCTGCTGGTGCCGTTGGTTTGCGCCGGGGTCTGGTGGCTGGCCGACCTGCAGATCGACCCGCGCACGGTAAACCGCGTTGCCCCGAGTACACAGATCTATCCGCCGTCGCTGCGCCTGTCCCCCAGCATTGACCTGGCTGACTACCTCGTCGACGCGGCTGCATTGAAGCGCGCTGCGAACCGCAATCGCCAGGCGTCGCTGCTGGAGTCGCCGATAATCGACGCCGAAGATTGAGCCCGCGTCTAGCTGTGATCCCAGGCCTTGATGGCTTCGGTGACGTCCGCCCTGGGTCCCAGCTTCTCCGACGCTGCGGTCAGCTGCGCAGCGCTGAGCTGCAGCATGGGCGCATCGACCTTCATCGCCGCGGCCAGGCCCGCGGCAATGCGCACATCCTTGGCCGCCAACGCCAGCAGGAACCCGGCCGCATAGCGACCGCCGATCACGTGGTCCTTCATGGACAGTTCACTGTGAAAGTTCCTGCCGGTCGAGACATTGAGGATGTCGATCAGCTGCGTCGGGTCGATGCCAAAGCGCTTGCCGATCAGCAATGCTTCGGAAGTGGCTTCGTAGGCTGCGGCCGACACATAGTTGTTGAGCGCCTTCATTGCGTGACCTGCGCCCAGCGCGCCGACCACGAACAGCTTGTTGCCCATCAGTTCGAGCACTGGTCGCGCGCGCGCGATATCCGCTGGGGCACCACCGATCATGATGGTCAGTTGCCCGGTGGTGGCACGCGGCACGCCGCCCGACACCGGCGCATCCACCAGTGCGATGCCGCGGTCGGCCAGTTGCGCGCCGAGCTTTTTCGTGTCTTCGGGCTCCGAAGAGCTCATGTCGATGACCAGGGTGCCGCTGCGCAGTGCGGTGGCGATGCCGCCGGTACCCAGCAGCGCCTCGCGCACGACGCCACTGGTGGGCAGCATGGTCACCACGATGTCCACCGCGCCAAAGTCACCGCGGCCCGTGGCCACGCGTACCTTGGCCTCTGAGGCCAGGCGCTGCGCGGCGGCAGCATCCACGTCAAATACGACGGGCTGGTGCCCCTTTGCGGCGATACAGGTAGCCATTGGCCGGCCCATCGCGCCCAAGCCGATAAATCCGATGTTCATGCCGTCCCCTTTGGTCTCGTAAAAACAGCCGTTATTGGCGCTCGCGCAGTGCGCAGTGCCAGCATTGCAAAGGCACATATCAAAGCCGGACCGGCAAGTCCCGCAATCACCAGCGTTGGATTGACTCCAGCGCCGATAAGCGCGCCACCAACCAGCGGGCTGACGAAGGCGCCGATCCGAGCGATGGCAGAAGCCCATCCGGAACCGGTTGCCAGAATACTGGATGGGTACAAGCCCGCCGCCAGGGAGATGATGGCGAACTGCATGCCACCGGTGCAGGCGCCGATCACCAGCAGCAGCGCTCCCCAGGAAAGGAACCCCGAGGGGACAACCAGGAACAGCCCCAGCGCCAGGGCGTTGACCAGGCAGCCGGAGGCAAGTGTTCGTTCCGCGCCATACCGGTCCATCAACCAGGCCAGCGACACGCCACCGATGACTCCGCCGACCTGGTTGAACATCATGGCGTGTATGGCCTGGGTGGGCGCCCAGCCCGCGCCGGTCAGCAACGTGGGCAACCAGCTGACCAGCAGGTAGAGGTTGAAGGAGTTCATGGCGAACCCCAGCCACATCAGCAGCGTGGGTGTCCGGAACTGCTGCGTGAACAGGTCGCCGATGGCGCCGGCCAGTGACTTGGCGATGGGTGCAAGAAATACCGAGTCCGGGGCCACCCCGGGGGCCAGTCTCCGCAGGATGCCGGCAATGGCGACGCTGTGCGGACGGCGATGCAGCAGGAACTTGATGGACTCCGGCGCCGTGGTGACCAGCAACAGGCTCAGCGACAGCGGCAGTACCCCGCCAACGATGAATGCCGCCTGCCATCCGAAGTGGGTAATCGCGTAGGGTGCTATCAGTGCCGCCACCAGCGCACCGGTGGCGGTATTGCAGTACGCCAGGGTGATGAGGCTGGCCCGGCGCCTGCGCGGCATAAAATCGGCGGTCAGCGTGTAGGCGTTGGCCAAGCTCGCCCCAAGGGCTGCCCCAGTGAACAACCTGCACAGCGCCAGTTCGGTAACGTTGTGCGCAAATGCCGAGGCAATGGCCGACACGCCGACCACGGCCAGGGTGGCAGCCAGAATGGTGCGTCGCCCATAGCGATCACCCAGCGGACCGATAAAAGCGGCGCCCAGTCCCATGCCCAGCAGGGAAGCCGACAGCGCCGTGCTGAAGCGGGCAGGGGCCATGGCCCAGGCCTTGGACAGCGCCGGCACCGTCAGCGCCATCACCTGCAGGTCGTACCCGTCGAACAACACGGCCAGGGCGCACAACACCATGATGTACCGCTGCAGCCACGACAGCGACTGCGAATCGATCAGGTCGTCGATTTCCACCTTCATTCAGCGGCCGACGAGCTGCTGCAGGCTTTCGGGGTATCTGGCCCCATGCACGGTGATGGCTGCGGCAGCAGCGCCGATTTCGCTCAGGTCGTCGACCGTCAGCAGGATATTTGCTGCGGCAAGATTTTCATCCAGGCGATGCAGTTTCGTGGTGCCTGGGATCGGAACGATCCAGGGCTTTTGTGCCAGCAGCCACGCAAGGGCGATCTGGGCGCGCGTCACCTGTTTGCGGGCCGCAATGCCGCCGAGCACGTCGACCAGCGTCCGGTTGGCTTCCATGGCCTGCGCCGTGAAGCGCGGGATCACGGCGCGGATGTCGCCGCTCCCGAACTTTGTGGTCTGGTCAATGGCGCCCGTCAGGAATCCCCTGCCCAACGGGCTGAAGGGCACGAACCCGATGCCCAGCTCCTGCAGCGTCGGCAGGATTTCCGCCTCCGGCTCGCGCCACCACAGCGAATATTCGCTCTGCAGCGCGGCTACCGGCTGGACTGCATGGGCGCGACGGATCGTCTGCACGCCGGCCTCCGACAGGCCAAAGTACCTTACCTTACCAGCCCTTATCAGATCCTTCACCGCGCCGGCCACGTCCTCTATGGGAACGTCCGGATCAACACGGTGCTGGTAGAACAGGTCAATCACATCCGTCCTGAGCCGCTTGAGCGATGCCTCGGCGACCTCGCGGATATGTTCAGGCCGACTGTCGAGACCCTGTTGCGTATTCGTAACCGGGTCGAATCCAAAGCCGAACTTGGTTGCGATCACCACTTGTCTGCGAATCGGAGCCAGTGCCTCGCCCACGACTTCCTCGTTGACATACGGCCCGTAGACCTCGGCCGTGTCAAACAAGGTGACGCCACGTTCTGCCGCGGCGCGGATCAGGGCCACTGCGGCGGCCCTGTCGATGGCGGGCCCCAGCCCGAAGCTCAGGCCCATGCAACCCAGGCCGATGGACGAGACTTGCAGTCCACTGCCCAGGGTGCGCGGCTCCACAGGCGGCTTAGCTCTTCTTCAGCTGCATATCGATGGGCATGTCCATGAACGAGGTGTGCAGCTTGAGGTCATTGCCCAAGACTTCACCGGTGTAGACAAAGGTGGTGGGCCCTTGGCCAAAGTCCAGGGTCAGCGTGAAGGAGAGCTTGTTGCCATCGATCTTGCCGTCCTTGATGGCCAGCGCGCTGCCATCGGGGGCGGCCGTGGATCCCGTGAGGGTTTTGCCATCGGCCTTGAAAGTATAGGTGACTGTCATCGCACCATTTGGCGAGTCGATGGAGCCTGACCACTTGCCGTCAATGTCCGCGGCAAAGGCCGATGTCGTTGCCAGCAGCAGTCCCAGTCCGAGAATCCTGAATTTCATTTTTCCATCCCCCAATTCCATTGACTCAGGCATTAAATCCGCTCGGGATCTTACCGCAGATGCGGCGCCTACTGCTTTCGTGGCCGCTTTGGGACGAACGCCAGGAAGCGCCGCGGATTGTCGACGGTGATTCCCCGCAACACGGCGTCGCTGGCCCCGGCGGCCTTGAGTTGCGGCAGGAAGGCCGTCAGCGGCCTGCCGTAGCCACGGAACGCGTCTCCCGATATCAGCACATGGTCGGCAAATCCCGCTTCGATCAGCGCCATCACCAGTGGCACCACCGGTGCATCCCGGCCGCTGCCCTGGCGGTCGAATCCGACAAACGCGCCGCGCCGGCAGATGGTCTTGTGGACGTAGACATTGGGGTCAACGAGATTGCCCAGATGGCCAATGGCCACACGTCGGGGGTCAACGCCGGCGTCCTCGAGTATGTCCAGTTGCTCCAGGGCTGATTTTCCGGGGATGCCGGTGTGCGTGAATACCGGCAGGTTCGTTGCCAGGTGCGCCTTGCCCACCGCGCGAAACACCCGGCGCTCTATCGCCGAGATTTCGTCCCAGGATCCGATTTCCCCCAATGCGCCGGCCGGATAGTCGTCGGCCTGCTGGATAAGCGCGCGAGTCAATTGTTCCTCGCTCATCGATGGCACTTCTTTCGGATAAAAGGGCTGCGTGTAGAAACCGGCGCCCTTGACCACGGGAAGGCCGGAGCGTCTGGCGGCCTCGCGGATAAAATTGAGGTCCATGCCGGTGCCCTCCAGTCCGGCGTCCACGATGCAGGCCACCCCGTCACGGTGGGCGTTGCGCAATTCCTCGGCCATCAGGTCGATATCGCGCATCGGGTCCGGCCCCGGTGGTGCAGGCGGTGGACCCGCGGATTGCGGCGGCTGCGGGCCGCCCCGGGCTGCCGCGGCGGCCGCGGTGGCAGCGCCGAATCGCTCGTTGAAGTCCGGTCCGATCGACAGATGCTCATGGAACAGGGTGGCGCCGCCGGCCAGCTCATCCGGCGCATAGTCCTTGAACAACGTGCGGATGACCGCGCCCCTTGGGAACCCGGGTGCCTGTGCCAGGCAGTCCGTGGGCAACGCTATTGCGGCAGTGGCCCCAACGCCGAGTAACTGCAACGCATCGCGCCGGGTTAATGTAGTCATCGAAACCTCATCCCTTATTGATGAAGAAATCGTCACCTGTGCGCAGGCACGGCAAAATGTATCCTACGCCAGTTCCACCACGAGACTGCCAGATGCCCGGAATTCCCGCGCGCGCGCGATTCGCCATTGCCTGCCTGCTGCTACTTGTCTTCAGTTGCCCCTCGATGGCGGCTGCTCCCACCGATGAGAAGCTCACAGTACTGAGTTACCACGAGATTGCAGATCCTGGCGAGGCGTTGATACCCGACTACGCGGTCACGCCGACGAACTTTGTGCGGCAGATCGACTGGCTGCGCAACAACGGCTACAACTTCGTCAGCGTCGATGAGGTGCTGGCGGACCAGGCCGGCAAGTCGCACCTGCCGGAAAAAGCGGTGCTGCTGACTTTCGACGACGGCTACGTTTCCATGTACGAGCATGCGTGGCCGCTGCTCAAGATGCTGCGCATTCCTTCAGTGGTTGCGGTGGTCGGCACCTGGGAAGAGGACCTGACGGAGGTCAATTTCGATGGCCACAAGATCACGCGCGACAAGCTCATGCGTGGCAGCAGCTGCGCGAGCTCAGCGAGAGCGGGCTGGTGGAGATCGGCAGCCATAGCTTACGACCTGCATCGCGGGATTCCCGGCAATCCCCAGGGCAACATGGAACCCGCGGCCACGACCCGCCGTGGCTGCAGGCCACGGGCAAGTACGAGGACGAGGCCGCCTATCGGCGCCGCGTTGGCGGGGACCTGCAGCGCAGTCGCGACGTCATCCTGAAGCGCATTGGCCGTGCGCCGCGGGTGATTGCCTGGCCCTACGGCCGCTACACCCGCGAACTGCGTGACCTGGCGACCAAGCTGGGCATGACCATCGGGTTCACCCTGGACGATGGCGCCAACATGGAAGACACGCCGCTGTGGGGACTGCGCCGCATGCTGGTGGGTAGCAACCTGCAGCTGTGGGACCTGAATCGCGAGATCGCCATTCGCAACCAGAACCTGTCGGACAATGATCGCGCGCAAAAGGTCGATGCACATCGACCTCGACTTCATCTACGACGAGGATCAAGCGCAGCAGGAGCGCAATCTCGGCCATCTGCTGGATCGCATCGTCTCCCTTGGCGTCAACGTGGTTTACCTGCAGGCATTTTCGGATCCGGACGGGGATGGCGCCGCCGACGCGGTGTATTTCCCCAACCGCCACATGCCCGATGCGCGCGGACCTGTTCAACCGGGTCTCCTGGCAGATCGCCACCCGCACGCAGGTGAAGCGCATCTATGCCTGGATGCCCATGCTGGCCTGGGTGTTGCCGCCCGGGGTGCCGGGGGCAAAGGACAGCGTCGTGACGCTGCCCAGTGAGAAGAGCGACCACGTGAACATGGGCTACAAGCGCTTATCGCCGTTCTCGGCGCAGGCCCGCCAGACCATCCGCGAGATCTACGAGGACCTGGCCCGATACTCCACCTTCGAGGGGCTGCTGTTTCACGACGACGTAACGCTTTCGGACTTCGAGGACGCCAGTGAATTCGGGCTCAAGGCCTACCGGCAGTGGGGCCTGCCCGGCAATATCGCCGACATCCGCCGCAGCGACGACCTGGTCGGTCGCTGGACCATCCTCAAGATCAATGCCCTGGACGAATTTGCCGGCGAGCTGGCCGCCGCAGTGCGCGACGAGGAGCCCGCCCTGAAGACGGCCCGCAACATGTACGCGCGCGTGGTACTGAACCCCAAGGCCGAGGTCTGGTATTCCCAGGCGCTGGAGAACTCCCTTGCCAACTACGACTTCACCGCCATCATGGCCATGCCGCTGATGGAAAACGTGGCGGATCCGGCGGCCTTCTATAAATCGCTGGTGGAGCGGGTCGAAGTCCATCCCTGGTGCGATGAAGCGGGTGGTATTTGAGCTGCAGACCGTAGACTGGCGCAATGACAGCAAGCCGATTCCCAGCGCCGAAATCGCCGCTACCATTGACAGCCTGTACGAGATGGGCGTGGAACACGTGGGCTACTATCCGGACTTGCTCTTCGACAACCAGCCGGACTGGAGCATCATCCGCAAGGCGTTGTCGGTTAAAGCAGATGCGCCGCAGATTCAATGAACCCGTGCTCGGATGAGCGCTTTGCTGCACGCCATATGGCCGCACGTCCTGTCGTTCGTCTACTACTATCCGCTGTTCATGTCGTTCCTGTGGATGATCGGCGCGGTACTGTTTCTTTGGCGCATCGAGCGCGCTGAACCCCAGTATTCGCAGCCCAGTCGCGACCCGGACGCACCCCCGGTCAGCATTCTCATCCCCTGCTACAACGAGGGCGTGAATGCCGAAGAGACCCTGACCTACGCGTTGGCCCTGGACTATCCGCAGTTCGAGGTAATCGCCATCAACGATGGCAGCCGCGACAACACCCAGGAAGTCCTGGAGCGCATGTCTGCGTCCAATCCGGGACTGCGCGTGGTGCAGCTGGCGCAGAACCAGGGCAAGGCCATGGCGCTACAGGCCGGTGCGCTGCTGGCGCGCCACGATATTCTCATCGGCATCGATGGCGACGCGTTGCTGGACCGTTACAGCGCCCACTGGCTGGTGCGTCACTTCTCGGACCCGCTGGTGGCGGCCGTCACCGGAAATCCGCGCGTGCGCAATCGCTCGACGCTGCTGGGTCGGGTCCAGATTGGCGAATTCTCGGCGATCGTGGGGATGATCAAGCGCGCGCAGAAGAACTTTGGCAGCCTGTTCACCGTGTCCGGGGTGATCACCGCGTTTCGCAGGTCGGCCGTGCACAGCGTGGGCTACTGGAGCCCGGACATGCTGACCGAAGACATCGACATCACCTGGAAGCTGCAGCGTGCAGGCTGGAAGGTCAATTTCGAGCCCCATGCGCTGGTGTGGATACTGATGCCAGAGACCCTGCGTGGCCTGTGGAAGCAGCGCCTGCGTTGGGCCACCGGTGGTGCCCAGGTGCTGGCCAAGAACCTCGGCGTGCTGGCGCACCCGGGCCAGAGCCACATGTGGCCGCTGTTGATCGAGATGTGCGCCAGCGTGATCTGGTCCTATCTGATGTTGTTGCTGGCACTGCTGTGGCTTGCCGGCCTGGTACTGCCGGCGGGACTGCTGCCGATCGTCAGTTCGCCCTTCCTGCCGCGCGGCAGCGGGCTGATTCTCGGTGTGGCCTGCCTGCTGCAGTTTGCCCTGAGCCAATGGCTGGACAGTCGCTACGAACAGGGCTTGGGCCGCTACTACTACTGGATCATCTGGTACCCGCTGGTGTTCTGGCTGATCAACACTGCTGCCACTGTGGCTGCCTATCCAAAGATGCTTGGCCGGCGCTCGGCCAAGCGCGCCCGTTGGGTCAGTCCTGACCGTGGACTGCGATAGGCGTCGCGGGACTGCGACACATTAAGCATATTTAAGCTGATTAATGCTTATTCCGATTGCGTAGCAGCGCACGCAGGGCTAGATTTCGCGCCGCAAATGAACGATTCACTCATCATCAACGTGCGCACGCGTCTGCATTGGCAGCGGCGGCTCTTTTCGGACACCACCACTGCGGCAATGTGGGGTTTCTGGCTGTGGCTGTGCCGGCCGATGGTGGGCGCGATGTCCATCCTGCTGGGTTCTCATGAGTCCATGGGCAGGGCGGCGATCGCACTGGGCAGCACTTCCGGCACGCTGCTGATCTGGAACTTCGCCTCGGAATGGAATCGCGACCAGCCGGTGGTGTCCAGCGCGCCTGATTTCGAGAGCTACTTCGGGCTGACCGCCCAGGAAATAGAGCTGGGTCGCAACAGCCGGATCGCGGTTTTGCACCACAACGACAGCGGCCAGATCGTGCGCGTGGCCACACGCCACTAGTCCGCGCCCGGTCCACTGCGGGCCGTAGTCGGACGCACCCGGACGATGGCAAGGCGCAGGGGCCACGCCGATTCCCCCACCGGGCCCCAGGGACTGACTCCAAAGTCCACGCCCCACAGGCCGTTACCAATCGGCTATGACTTGGCGCCCTTGAACAGGGTTCGGCGCACGCCACCTGAGATCAGTACCGTCACATCCAGCATGACCCGCGCCAGTGCCAGGCGCCCCGGGGCGGCCAGATAGCGCGGCCGCCACTGGGGGGCGAATTTTTCCTTGTAGCCGCGCAGTCCGTCGAAATTGTAGAAATCGCTGCCCAGCCGATACACCAGGCGCCCGATCTTGTGCCAGGCCGGTGCCAGGCGATGCACCTCCAGTCCGGCCAGCGGCGCCATTCCCAGGTTGAACCAGGTGTAGCCCTGCGACCGGCCCCAAAGCATCAGTTCAATGAACAGGTAGTCCATCACGGATCGCGGGGCGGCACTGCTGTGGCGCATCAGGTCCACGGACAGCTCACTGCGATCGCTGGTCTCCCACAGGTTGGCAAAGGCGACGACCTGTCCCTCGTGCTCGGCCACTGCGATGGGAAAGTACTGCAGGTACTCCGGGTCGAAGAAACCCAGGGAGAATCCCTTTTCCGCCACATTCCTGTCCGCCAGCCACTCGTTGGAGACCTGCTGCAACCGCGGCAACAACTGCGCAAATTCCTGCGCCGGCGCAACGCGAAAGCTCAGCCCATCGCGTTGCCCGCGACTATGCGACTGGCGCAGCGTTGCACGGGCGCTGCCCTCGAGCGAGAACTCCGCAAGTTCGACCCGCGCCTCCTCGCCGAGCTTGCTGAGGCCGAATCCGGCGTCGATGTATTCGGGCAGGCGTTCGGGGGAGATTTCGTAGAACGCCGGCACGCACCCGTGTTGATCGGCCTGTTCGCGAAATTTCCAGATCAGTTCGGTCCATTCCCCGACCGGACCCACCGGGTCTCCCATCGCAACCCAGGTGTGTCCGGAGGCGGCATACATGATGAAGCTGCGCCGCGAATCACTGAGCAGGATGGACTTGTCTTCCAGGAGCGCCAGATTTGCGTAACCATCGGATGACTTGCGTACCAGGGTTAGCAATTCCGGCTCGTCGATGCTGGCGGTGGGCGTGGGATGGGTGCGATTGGGACTTAGCAGGCGCAACAGACCGAAGCCGCCCAGCACCACGGCAATGCTCAGCACGCCGCGCAGCATGCGCGGCGCATTGGCATCAAACGCGAACTGCCACCACAGGTCGTGTGAATACACGACGCGCCGGTTGGCCAGCAGCCCGATGGCGACGGTGGCCCCCAGTGCCATGCAGGCGCTGGCGATCCATGCCGGGGACAGCGGCTCCGACAGCAGCGATGCGTGCCGGTGAAACTCGCGCCGCGACGCAAGCAGCGTGACCGCAACAGCGGCCAGCACGCAGGCTTCCTCCCAGTCCAGTCCCTTGAGCACCGATGCCACGATGCCGGCTCCCAGCAGCCACAGGGCCAGGAACCAGGCCCCGTCGAGTCGGCGGTGCAGGCCCCATGCCAGGATCAGCAGCGCCGTACCGATGGCGCTGCCAGCCAAGTGCGACAGCTCGAGCACCGGAAGCGGCAGCAGTCGCTCCAGGCTGGCCAGTCGCGAGCCCACGGTGGGGGTCGTGCCGGAGATCAGCAGGACCATGCCGGCTCCAAAGCACAGGAATGCGCTGACCTGGGGAGCCACCAGGCCCAGGGGCTGTCGCAACACGCCGGCAAAGCCGAACAGCAGGTGGCGCTGCCCCCACAGTTCATGCGCCAGCAGCAGCGTCACGGCAATGAGAAACGGCGCGACGTAGTAGATCAGCCGATAGGCGATGAGCACGCCCAGCAGTTGCTGTGGCGGCACGCCCGGCAGCAGCAGGACGAACACCGCCTCAAACACACCCAGGCCGCCGGGCACGGCACTGATGACGCCGGCGGCCAGCGCGACCATGAACAATCCGGCGAATGCCCAGAAGGTGACATTGGCCCCATCCGGCAGCAGCACATACAGCGTCGCGCAGGCACTGAGCAGGTCCGCGGCCGACAGCAGGATCTGCAGGGCGGTGGTGCGCGGCGACGGCAGCGAGACCTGCCAGTCGCGAAAGGCGATGGGCCGCTTGCGCACCGCGGTGGTGATCCAGTACGCGCTGACCACCAGCAGCAACGTGAATCCGGCCGTGACGGCCAGTGACCTGTTGGCGTGCAGCAGGGATGCGGCCAGCCCGGCATCCCCGATCAGCGAGACACCCGCCAATGCGGCGGCGCCCAGGGCGAACGTCATCGACCCGACGCCAATGATCTGCGCGATCTGGGAGGCGGACAGGCCCAGGGCCGAATACAGCCGGAAGCGGATCGCTCCGCCGGAGAGTGCGGACATGCCCACGTTGTGTCCGACCGCGTAGGAGATGAATGACGTCACGGCGATTCGCAAATAGGGCAGGTCGCTGCCGACGTGGCGGACCGCGATGCGCTCGTACTGCGTCAGGACGAAGTAGCTGGTCGCGGCAAATAGCGCTGCCAGCGCAAAGGAATTGCCCGGGATGTGCCGGAAGGAGTCGCGCACGTCATCGAGGCGAAACTCACCGGCCAGTCTGTGCAATCCCACCAGCGCCAGCGTGAAGATCAGCAGCGGTGCGGCGGCTGCCAGGAATCGCAGTGGATGCGAGGTTGACGTTGGGTCGGCTTTCAAGGGGCTTTGGATGCGCGCGCGAATTCTATTACCCGGTCGGCGACCTCATCGTAGTCGCCGCCGAAATGGTGTCCTTTTCCGATCGTCCCGACAATGGCTCGACTTGCGTCCAGCGTGGAACACAACGAGTTTTCCCCCGCTCCATACAGGCACAGCAACGGCACTTTTGGCAGGCCTGCCAGGTCCGAATCAATCGGATCACCCACCGCCGCAAGTCCAGGCACCCAGTCTAGCGCATGGACTTCCCAGGTCGCATCGCGTCCCAGCGCAATCAATGAAATATTGGCAATCCTGGCCCGCAGGTCCGCTGGCAGGCGATTGACGATCACCGGCATCACGTCTGCCCCGAAGGAGTACCCGGCCAGCGCGATCTCGGATTTGTGCCACTGCTGCAGGTAGTGGCGCAGCACACGCTCGACATCCTTGGCAGTCGCATCCGGCGTGCGGGCAGTCCAGAAATACTTGCGGCTGTTAAACCCGACCACGCTCATGCCTGCGTGTGACACCCGGGCGGCGACGGTCTTGTCCAAGGACGCCCAGCCGCCATCGCCGGACAGGAACAACATGAACCGTGGCGATTGCGCTGGCGACTGCAGGGCCGGGGATTCCACCAGCGGCAGGTCGTCCACACCGGCCGCGTGCACGGGCAAGCCAATCGTGGCAAGCACGACCAGCAGGGCGGGGGCAACCGGGAAACGCGCGGGAATCTGACCTGATTTCATCACTGGGGCCTAGGCAGTCAGGAGCATGGCAAGCACAGTAAACGCCATTGCAGCCGTCGCACACCAGCCCAGGCATCGAAGGCGCCAGCTCAGCAGATGGTTACCCATGGTTTTGGGTCGGCTTCCCAGCAGCATCATGACCGACATGATGGGAACAGCGATGACGCCATTGAGGACCGCCGCCCAAAACAGTGCCTTTACGGGGTCCATGGGGGTAAAGCACAGCAGGACGCCTCCGAGGGTTGCAAGGGCGATCACGCCGTAGAATCCCCGCCCCTCACCCCGGTCCAGGCGCAGGCGCAGGCTGCCGTGCCAGCCCGACGCCTCGGCAACGGCATAGGCGGCCGATCCGGCAAGTACCGGTACGGCAAGCATGCCGGTGCCGATGATGCCGAGGCTGAAGAGCATGAAGGTGAATTGTCCCGCCAGGGGTCGCAGCGCTTCGGCAGCCTGGGCGGAGGTCTCGATGTCGCGTACGCCGGCGGCGTGCAGGGTGACCGCCGCGCTCACGATGATGAAGAACGCGATGAGGTTCGAGAAAGTCATGCCCACGATGGTGTCGAACCGGACACGCCGCAAGTTGCGGCGCACGTTTTCATCGCCGACGTGTGACTGGCCGCTGCCGGCGCGGTTCTCCACCTCTTGTCCGGCCTGCCAGAAGAACAAGTACGGGCTGATCGTCGTGCCGAACACCGCGACGACCATCAGCAGCGTGTCGTGATCCCAGGACAATGGGGGGTGCAGCAAGCCGAGGATTACCTGCCACCAGTCGGCGTGCACGGTCAGGACGACGCCGACGTACGCCAGCAGGGCCAGGGTGAGCCACTTGAGCCAGCGCACGTAGACTTGATAGGGCACGAATACCTGCAGCACCAGGCACGCCAGCCCGAACGTGATGGCGTAGACATGGGCGGATCCACCCAGCACCAGCCGCAGGGCTTCGGCCATCGCGGCGATGTCCGCGGAGAGGTTGAGCGTATTGGCGACCAGCAGCAACCCGACGATCGAATAGACCACCCAGATCGGGAACGCGTCGCGGATGTTTGCCGCCAGGCCGCGGCCGGTAACGGTTCCGAGGCGCGCGCTGATGAGCTGGATGGCGATCATCAGGGGCAATGTGACGACCACCGTCCAGAGCATCGCAAACCCATACTTGGCGCCGGCTTGCGAATACGTGGCGATGCCACTGGGGTCGTCGTCCGCGGCACCCGTGATCAAGCCGGGACCCAGGTCGCCAAGGGTGTTGCCAGATGAGTGGCCATTGCGGGGCATGGACGCAATGTAGCTCACTAACCGTGCAGTCAGGCGCGGGATTCTTTGCGCGTATCGCATTACACTTCGCCCGGCATGGTTCAAACGGGGGACGTATGAGCACATCCGACTCGACCGACAGGCGCGGATTCCTCAAGGCAGGCACCGGACTGCTGACCGGCGTGGTGATGTCGGGAACGACGGTGGCGCTGCTGGTGCCGGCCCGTGCATGGGCGCTGGATCTCAAGGCCCTGACCAGCGCGCAAGGCCGCACCTTGCTGGTGATGTGCCGGACCATTGCCCCGCACGACAAGCTCGATGATGCGGCGTACGCCATGGTCGTCGGCGCGCTGGATGCCGACGCGGCGCGTGATCCGGCCGTACTGGCCAGCACCCGCACCGGCATCGCCAGTCTCGGCGCCGGATTCGCGGATGCCGGCGAGCCTGCCAGGGTCGAGGCGCTCAAGAACATCGAACCGACACCGTTTTTCCAGGGCGTGCGCGGCAAGACTTTGCAGGAGCTCTACGCCACGCCCATGGCGTACGCGCTGTTCGGTTACGAGGGCGAGGCCTTCTCCAAAGGCGGTTACCTCAACCGCGGATTCGCCAGCCTGCGCTGGTTACCAGAGGTTCCGCTGGATGCCAGTGGCCCCATTCCGGGGAGGCCCTGATGGCCACCATCGACCGCAACGACACCAATGCGGTGGTCATCATCGGATCTGGCGCCGGCGGCGGCACACTGGCACATGAGTTGACACGCCGCGGGATCAAGGTCGTGCTGCTCGAGGCAGGGGCTCGCCAGTCACAGGCCACGTTCTCGCAGGTGCCAGGAGAGGCCTTTGGTCAGCTGACCTGGCTGGACCCGCGCACGCAAAGTGGCGACTGGGGGCCGGTGCGGGACTTCCCGACCCTGCCGTCCTGGCATTGCAAGACCGTCGGTGGCACGACGGTGCACTGGACCGGCGCCACGCCGCGGCTGCAGCCCTACGAGGTGCGCGCGCGCAGCACCTATGGGGCCGTGCCCGGGACGTCCCTGATCGACTGGCCCATCGAGCACCAGCAACTGCTGCCTTACTACGAACTGGCCGAGAAGCGCATGGGCGTCACGCGGCGCAACGGCGTACCCGGCCTGCCGGCCAGCGACAATTTTCGCGTGATGTACGCAGCGGCGCGCAAGCACGGTTACAAGCAGGTGCACACCGGCCACATGGCCATCAATCCGCTGCCCGCGGACGGCCGCGGCATGTGCATACAGCAGGGCTTCTGCGTGCAGGGATGCAAGACCGGCGCCAAGTGGAGCACGCTGTACACGGAGATTCCGCGTGCCGAGGCCACGGGTAACCTGGACCTGCGCGTGCAATGCACGGCCACGAAGGTCGAACACGGCACCGATGGTCGCGTGAACGCCGTGGTTTACGTTGACGCCAAGGGGGTTGAGCAGCGCCAGCGCGCGCGGCTGGTGGCCGTCGCGGGCAACTCGCTGGAGACCGCGCGGCTGCTGCTGTTGTCGGCGTCCGGCGCGTTTCCGCAGGGACTTGCCAACCGGTCGGATCAGGTCGGTCGTAACTACACCCATCACGTGACCGGCTTCGTCTGGGCAATATTCGACCAGCCCGTCCACTTCATTCGGGGTGCAGTACTGGCCGGCGTAATCGAGGACGAGACGCTGCACGAGCCGCAGCGGGGCTTCGTCGGCGGCTATCGACTCGAAGTCGCGGCCCTGGACTTGCCCAGCCTGCCGGCCGCCGGGCTGCCCTATGGATGGGGTCGGGACTTCGCCTCCATCATCGACAACTACCGCAACCTGGCAGGTGCGTTCATCAATGGCGAGGACATGCCGCGGGCAGACAACCGCATCACCCTGAGCAAGACTGCGCGCGACGCCCACGGATTGCCCGTGGCGCATGTGCACGTCGACGTGCACCCCAACGATGCGGCCATGCGCAAGCACGCGCAGGATCAGGCGGCAGCGATGTATGAAGGTATCGGCGCCAAACGTGTTGTCCGCGGCAATACCCCGCCAGCCACCCACAACATGAGCACGGCGCGCATGAGCCGCGACCCGGCCGACGGCGTGTGCAATGCCTGGGGACAGACGCACGATATCGCCAACCTGTTCATCTCCGATGGCAGTGCCCTGACTTCTCCCGGCGCCGCCAATCCAACGCTCACCATTGTCGCGCTGGCGCTGCGGCAGGCCGAATACATAGCGCGCGGGCTGCAACAGCGAACGCTCTGACGGGCAGCGCAAGGGCTGCGATTGGGTCGCCGGTGCCTTGGCGAACGCAATCACGGCACGGGCTTTTCCTGATGGCCACCAAACCCGAAGCGCATTGCCGACAACAGCTTGTTCTGGAAGTCCGCGTCGCCGCGAGAACTGAAGCGCTGGTACAAGGCGGTGGTGAGCACGGGAACCGGGACCGCCTCGTCGATGGCGGCCTTGATGGTCCAGCGACCTTCACCCGAATCCGAGACCCGACCACCGTATCCCGACAGCCCCGGGTCTGCCACCAGGGCCGCCGCGGTCAGGTCCAGCAGCCATGAGGAAATGACGCTGCCGCGCCGCCACAGTTCGGCGATTTCCGGCAGTGGCAGGTCGTACTGGTAATGCTGCGGATCGCGCAGCGGAGTGGTTTCGGCATCGACCTGATGCTGCATTGAGCCGACGTTGGCGTGCTTGAGAATGCTCAGGCCTTCGGCGTAGGCGGCCATGAGTCCGTATTCGATGCCGTTGTGTACCATCTTGACGAAGTGGCCCGCACCGCTGGCGCCGCAGTGCAGGTAGCCGGCTTCGGCGGTGCCAGTCGCGTCGCGCCCCGGCGTGCGCGCGATATTGCCGGGTCCCGGACTCAAGGTCCTGAATACCGGATCCAGGCGCTGTACCTCGGCCTGTGATCCGCCGATCATCATGCAGTAGCCGCGTTCCAGTCCCCACACGCCGCCACTGGTGCCTACGTCGATGTAATTGATGCCCCGGGACGCCAGGTCTGCGGCGCGACGGATGTCGTCGACGTAGTGGGAGTTGCCCCCGTCGATGATGGTGTCGCCGGCATCAAGGTGCGGCGCCAGGTCCGCGATGGTCTGGTCCACGGCCGCCGCCGGCACCATTAGCCAGACCGCGCGCGGCCTGGCCATGCGCTTGGCAAGGTCGGACAGTGACGTGGCCGCATCGGCCTTCTCCGTGACCAGGGTCGCCACTGCGGTTGGTGACATATCGAAGACCACGCAGTCATGCCCGCTCCGCAGCAACCGCCGGACCATATTTGAGCCCATGCGGCCGAGGCCGATCATTCCAAGTTGCATATGGATGTCCTTGCGATCAGATTAAATTCAGGCATTGTGCCCAGGTGCGTTGGCCAACTGGAGGGACGATCATGATGCGACATCTGACTATCCTGTGCACTTCAGCGGCAATACTTTGTGGCTGCGGCCTGGCCGAGACCGCTGTGGTTGCCGGGGCTTCCGGTGCCTCGGCTGCCCAACAGGCGCAGCAGGCCAAGCAGACGGAACAGAAGGTACGTGACGACGTGGCCAAGGCCGATCAGGTCGCTGCTGACGCGCGTGCAGCGGCGGAGGCCGCCGCCCAATAGATGACCACAGCAGGTGGGCCCGACCTGACCGCAACCGTCCCGGGGCTGCTGGCGCTGGCGGTATTCGTGGTCGCGTATGGATTCGTGATCGCCGAAGAGTTCACGAACCTGCGCAAATCCAAGCCCGTAGTGATCGCCGCCGGCCTCATCTGGGTCCTGGTGGCGGTGGCGTTTGCGCGCGCTGGCATGGAAGGTGTGGCGGATGCGCTACGCCACCACCTTGCCGATTACGCCGAGTTGCTGTTGTTCCTGCTTTCGGCCATGACCTACGTCAATACCATGCAGGAGCGGCAGGTGTTCGCGGCACTGCGTTCCTGGCTGGTCGCCTGGCGCCTGTCCTACCGGGCACTGTTCTGGATCACCGGCATCGTGTCGTTCTTCCTGTCGTCGGTGCTGGACAACCTGACCACCGCGCTGGTCATGGGCGCCGTGGTGCTGAGCGTGGGGCAGGGCACTAGGCGCTTCCTGGTTCCGGCCTGCATAAGCATTGTCGTGGCAGCCAATGCGGGCGGCGCCTTTTGTCCGTTTGGCGACATCACCACCCTGATGGTCTGGCAGCACGGCGCGGTGAAATTCCTTGAGTTCTTCGACCTGTTCGTGCCGTCCCTGGTCAACTGGCTGGTACCGGCGCTATGCATGCAGTTTGCGATTCCGCGCACCGTGCCGGAGGCCGAATCCGCGCGTGTCCAGGTCAAGACCGGAGGGCTGGCCATAGTGGGGTTGTTTGCGGTCACCATCGTAATTACGGTGGTGACACACCAGTACCTACACCTGCCGCCGTTCCTGGGAATGATGACTGGCCTGGGCCTGCTGCTGGTATATGGCTTTGCGATCCGTCGCCGGGAATTGCGCTTAGGTATCGGTACTGGCGCACGCACCCTCGCGCCGGGCATGGAGCCTGCGGAGCAGGCCTTCGACATTTTCCTCAGCGCGCGTCGTGTCGAATGGGACACGTTGCTGTTCTTCTACGGGGTCATCCTGTGCGTCGGTGGCCTGGGCGCCTTGGGATACCTGGCGCTGCTTTCCCATGCTTCCTACATCACGCTGGGCGCAACCACAGCCAACGTTCTGGTGGGCCTTGCCTCGGCAGTGGTCGACAACATTCCCATCATGTTCGCGGTGCTGAGCATGAATCCGCAAATGTCGCACGGGCAGTGGCTACTGGTCACGCTGACCGCCGGCGTGGGAGGTTCGCTGTTGTCCGTGGGCTCGGCGGCTGGCGTGGCCCTAATGGGCCAGGCGCGCGGGGTGTATACATTCGCATCCCACCTGAAGTGGGCCTGGGCCATTGCCCTGGGCTATGCAGCCTCGATAGGGATGCATTTCCTCGTCAACGCGCGGCTGTTCTAGCGACTGCGCTGCGCCAGCAGCCCGTCACCTTCGCGCTTGACGGCGAAGCCGGCCTTTTCCAACCGCCTGGCAACTTCGCGCGGCACGTCGCGTCCACTGGTCAGCTTGTTGGGCGTGCCGGTGTAGTGAAACAGCAGGCCCCGCATCCTGAGCACCCGGGCCAGCTCGTCGTAGAAGGCCTGCGAGTAGAGCTCCCCTGCAATGCCGAAGCGCGGCGGGTCGTGCAGGACTGCATCGACCGACGCTGTCGGTTGCTGCAGGATCTGCTCGACAATGTCGCCCTGCTTCAATACCAGGCGATCGTCACCGCGCGGCGACCAGGGGTTGAGGCCACGCAGCCAGATCACGTCGGGATTCTTCTCGAAGGACAACACGCGGGCGGCGCCGGCTTCGAGGCACCAATGCGCGAAGTAGCCCAGGCCGCCGCAGGTGTCGAGCACCATCTTGCCGCGTGGGGCGACCAGCCGCGTCTTGCGCTGCGCATCTTCGAACGGCGATACCTGTGCCGTCGGCAGCATCTTGATGCCGTCGATCTCGAAGGTCGGCGCGCCCCATTTGCTGGGCACCAGCTTGATCAGCGCGCCGCTGATAGCGCTGCACCGGTTCAAAGCCCGCGCCGGACCAGTAATAGATGGTGCGCTCGCGCAGCGGCAGTGCAGGCCAGGGCCACGCGGCATCCTGCCAGCCCCAGCTGTTTTGGCCGATCTGCACAGTGCAAATGGAGCGCATCAGGTCCAGCGAGCACCGGGCCTGCCCGTCACCTTTGCCCCGGGCCGCTTCCAGCAGCGATATCACCTCAAGGGTCAGCAGTGGTGTAGGTAGGGCGGCTTCGGGCACCTGCAGATGATCTCATGCGGCCGATCTATCGCCGCATTCCCGCAGGGCTGGAAAGGGCAGGCAGGAGGGCACTGCGTAAGAATAGGCCTACGACGCCAATTCAGGCCGGCCGATATGTTCACCAGGGTGCTTTGGCGACTATCACCCCATGGACAAAATCGTGGCCGTGTATCCGGCGCCCAGTTTCGCAGAGCGCGTCCGCAGGAGGCTGGTTACGCAAGGGATTGCCAGCGATCGCGTGGACGTTGTATCGCGCGTGCACCATGGACGCGTAGCGCATCTCCCGGATCAGACTTTTGCCGAGGACCTGGTCACATATTTTCACGTGCGATTGAATGATGAGTGGGTGTGGACATTGGTGGAGGAAATCGCAGAAGCCATACAGATCGGCAAGGCCGCGCTCGTGGTCCGTCCACGGGGTCAAGCAGAGATCGAAATGATTCGCCCGACAATCGAGGCCCAAGGTCCCGAGGTCGTCGTCGGGCACGTTGCACTAGACGAGGCACCGGGTGTCCAGTTTGGGAAACTCGCAACAGGACTCAGGAGATGAGTGGGCGGCTGCGCGGGGACCTTGGAATTGGTCAGAACGTTCCACGATCCGGGGGCGCGAAGCACTTCATGGCGTCTTCACTGTTCATGTTAGGTCTGGCGATGTTGCTATTCGTCGTCGCGTGGGGCTTGGTCACAGTCGGCATTGCGGTTCCCTTGGTGGTGGCCGCGTGCCTGATTATCGCGGCCTTCGCCATCAAGGTCGCCGTCTCTTGGTTCGGTACTGAGGATCTGGATTGGGATCCGGGCGAGCATCGCGCAATACAGTATGACTACCTGCGCCAATCCTACTATTACCGCCGGCCCCGGTTACCACGCTCCATAGGGAAACGCGAAGTACCCGGCGCCCACGAATTGTTGGGCGGCAATGACCAGGCTGACACCGCACTGCAGGAAGGAGAGCCCAGCGCAGGGCGTGCCGTAAACGCGACTCAATAAAGCGCAGCTGCGGCAGGACGGCGACGCCCCGGGCTGTTGATGGCGATAGGAAGGTACCCCACCACGACCGCCAGCAGGGCAGTGGTCCGGCCGGCGCCCGGGGCCTACGCCCAATGGGGAGGCGGCACTTGAGGCCCGCATTCCCCGCAGTCTGGGTCGCCTGCCTTGCTCTCCCTGCCGGGTGTCCATAGAATGCGCCTCCCCACGCGCCCGTAGCTCAGTTGGATAGAGCGTCTGGCTACGAACCAGAAGGCCGGGAGTTCGAATCTCTCCGGGCGCGCCATGGACCTCGTTTAAAGGTCCGCTATGTGCCCAATTCTGCCGTTCGAGACTGGCTGCTTCAGGGCGGGCCCATTGAATGGAAGCATCAGGAAAAGCACTCTCACGCGCGACGCCCATTGTCAGCTTGTTTTGATTGAACAGCGATTAGCCCACCTGCAACCGCAGCGACCAACTTGAGCGACATGGTCAAAGCGATGCCAAGTGTGAAGAAGCCAGCGAAACCTACACTGGCCCCATCGAAGAGTGCATAGAACACTACCAAACTTGTACCGAAGAGGATCGCATTGCGTTCGGGCTTTCTCTTCGCCAAGAGCCATGCGGTGCCGAAGACTAGCCCAGTTCCGAATATCCGCGTGGACCACCGGGCTATCGGGATACCCGCGGCTGCGTAGTAGCTGTGTGGATGGCCTGGATTAACGAAGGCGGCCCACGCGTACACGACGGCAACTGCGGCTAGGACGTCGACGATCAGTACCAGGGCTGCAATCCCGGCTGCCTTGGCGAAATCGAGCCAACTCATGGACTTCTCCCGTTGATCAATGGCCGGTATAGAGAAGCCTAACTGGATTCTCATACGGCCGCTTCTGGCCGCACGCGGATCTTGGCCTTGGTCGTGGCGCAGATGTACGCGCTCCAGGCGCGTCAGGAAAACGTAGGGTCGCCGCGGGCCTTGGCGGGCCTCGGCGAGTCTTGGCGTAACGTAGGGTGGGGGCGGGCCATCTAAGTTATTGATTCTACGTTCCGTTCACCGACTACGAACCAGAAGGCCGGGAGTTCGAATCTCTCCGGGCGCGCCATGGACCTCGTGTGAAAGTCCGCTATATCCCCAAATGCGCCGGTGGCGAATGGCAGTTATGAGGCAACTCAATCCGCCATTTGGGCTTCCTGGCCTCGGACTATCATGATCGGCAGATGCGCACCTTCCTGGCTGGAGATGGGCAGATGAAATGTTGTCGAATCGCAATAGCCATTCTGTCGACCATCGTTTCCGTCGCTGTCCGAGCGGAGGAACGCTTGCCGACCATCCCTCCCGCGCGGTACACGGAGGAACAGAAGCAGGCCGCAGCCGACTTCGAGTCGGCGCGGAAGGTTCCGGTATTCGGTCCGTTCGAGCCCTTGATGTACAGCCCGCAGGTGATGTCGCAGGCACGCGCGATGGGCGACTACCTTCGGTACAAGTCGGCTATAGGTAATACGCTGAGCGAACTCGTAATCCTGATTACCGCCCGCGAATGGACGCAGGACTATGAATGGGGCGCGCACTATCCGATCGCACTGAAGGCTGGTATTCGGAAAGAGGTCGCCGACGACATTGCCGTAGGCCGGCGCCCGACCGCGATGAGCCCTGATGAAGAGACGGTGTTCGACTTCACCAGCGAACTCCTGAGGAACAAGCAAGTCTCCGACGCGACATTTGAGCGTGCCAAGTCGCGCCTAGGAATGAAGGGAGTTGTCGACATGACCGGAATTGTTGGTTACTACACGTTTCTTGCAATGCAGCTCAACGTCGCGCAGTACCCGGTCGCAATGGACGGAAAAAAGCTCCCCCGAGTGCCTCGCTAGCCCACAGTTCCTGGGTAAGCAGCTTCGAAGTGAACGGCCGCTTTCGAGTCACCAGTTCGCGCAATCCAAGGACGCCTTTTGGCCGCAAGCGGACATTGGCCTTGGTTGTGGCGCAGATGCATGCGCTCCGGGCGCGCCATGGACCTCGTTTGAATGTCGGCTTTTGACCCGAGGCAGCCGTTGACCAGGTCCGCTTTCCTTATGAATACGGGCAGCCTGATCGTGCTGACCGGGCCACAGTCGAGGCATCCACCTGCCCGCGCTGCGGACTAATTCAGCGTGAAAGCCAGCGTGGAGTTGAACTCGTCGCGATCCGCCAACCCCGGGGAGACGGCGGGCGTGACATACTCGACGGCCAGCACGTACAGCCCGCGCCGATCCAGCGGCACCGTCGCGACGCCGGATGACGTCGGTCGGCACGGACTTCGCATCCTTGGGGTCCATTACGGTAACGCCGTCGAGAATCCGCACATTCGCGTCGGTGACTGGCTTGCCGCGCAGCTGCACGCGCACCTGCAGCAGTCTTGCCGGTTGCGAGAGTAAATGGGTCCTCAAGGGCGACCAGCTCCAGTTCCTGCCCGAGCACGCGGGTATAAGCACCTGGACCCATGAGAGTTTTGGCAAACTTCGCAACCCAGCGGGTGTTGCTACCTTGCGGAATCAGGCGGCGACTGACATTGCGGGATCCTTCAGGCGTGCTGAGCCAATAGCCATTGTCATAGCTGGCTGCGAGCACGGCATTGGAACGGGGCGGATCAAATGGCGCCGTCAGCAGGCTGTTGTTCGCCTTTTGCTCCGTGAATGTGCCGTTTCGCAGCGATACCGTGCCCTTGTCCGTCGATAACGTCCACATACGCCAGGCGCTGCACAATCGGAAGGTCGCGGCGATTGGTTTCACCGAAGAATATCGTCGCAACCAGCTGCGTCCCGCTCGGTGCGCTGGTCAGCCACAAATCATGCGCCGGTAAGCTACCGGCAAACCCAGCGACGGACACACCCAACAGCAACGACTTGATGTTCATGATTCCCTCCTGGTTCGTCACCGTCTGAAGGTATTCGACAGCCATGATAATCCTGGAACAGCCACTAGGGCATTAAGGAGGTTCCTTCGGTGGATCGAGCTTCGGCTTTGGGCCGCAATCGGACATCCGTAATGGCTGTGGCGCAAATACAGGCGCCCCGGGCGCGTCAGGAAAACGTAGGGTCGCCGCGGGCCTTGGCGACACTCGGCAAGTCTTGGCGTAACGTAGGGTGAGGGCGGGCCATCTAAGTTATTGATTCGACGTTCCATTCACTAACTACGAACCAGAAGGCCGGGAGTTCGAATCTCTCCGGGCGCGCCATGGACCTCGTTTGAATGGTCGCTATTGACCCGTAGCCGCCGATCGCGAGTGGCCGCTTCCCGAAAGCGCGATGCCGCGGCTTACTTGCTCGCAATCACCATGGACTCAGCGGGCGTCAGCGGCACGACCGTGGTCTTGCGAAACCCAGTAGCCTTCATCCAGCCGCGACAGTCGGACGGCGTGTAGTCGAAGCCACCGGGCGTTTCGACCAACATGTTGAGGCTCATCAACAGTGCCGGGACATTCTGCGCGCGTGCGTCGTCGATCATGGTGTCATAGACGATCAGGGCACCGCGCTTGGGCAGCGCAGCGTACGCCTTCTGCAGCAACTGGTGTTTTTCTTGCAGATTCCAGTCGTGCAGGACGTGCCCCATAACGATCACGTCGGCGGCCGGCAGCGGGTCGCGGAAGAAGTCGCCGCCTGCAAAGGCCAGCCGGTCGCCCAGACGGAACGAGCGTACGTAGTCATCGAAGATTCGCCCAACAGGCGGCAAGTCGAAACCCTTCCCCCGGATGTGCTTGTGGGCCAGAGCAACCTGCACCGGAAGGCAACCCTGTGCGCAGCCCACATCCACAAGAGTCTCGTATGACTTCCATGGGAACTTGCGCGTAATCGCCCTTGCCGCACCCATGCTTAGACCTGTCATGGCGGCCAAGAAGCCACGCAGTCGCTCAGGGTCGCCATAAAGCGCTCCAAAGAAATCGCCCCCGGTCTTTGCCTCGTTTTGCGGGGCGCCGGTGCGCAGCGCCTCCGTCAGCGAGCCCCAGAACGGATACAGCCGCACCGCCGCCATCTCCAGCATGCCCCCGATATAGCCCGGTTTGGCACGATCAAGAAACGCATTGGCGTCCGGCGCGTTGCGATACTTTCCAGCTCTGCGCTGAAGCGGCCCCAGCGCCACGAGGGCGTCAAAGAAATCACGCGCGGCACGCGGATGAAGCCCCAATCGTTCGCGAAGCTGCGCCTCGTCAAGAGCGCCTTTGGCAAGGACAGAAAAGAGCCCCAGTTCCACAGCGCTGAGAAGGGCGCGCGGTCCCCAAAACCCCATGCCCAGCTGGAGCAAACGCTCAGGGGTAAGAGAAGGCTGGCTCTTGTGGGCCGAGGACTGCTTCGCTACAGGCTTTCTGGATGTGGTGGATTTCTTCTTCGTCGGTCTGGGCATATTGCTCTCTACGTTAGTGTTTGAAGCCGCAACTACAACGCCTAGGCGGCCGCTACGAATCGGCAATACATTCACGACACCCCGGCCTGTATTGCTTCGGTCGTGGGAGCATAGGCGGTAAGCTGTGCGCCTCGTCCGAGCGGTTACTTCATTTCGCGGAGCTCGTGCACTTCCTCTGCCGTGATTGACGACGGCTTGGCACCGAAGCGCGCGATCACGTAGTTCGAAACGTCCGCGATCTCTTCGTCCGTCCACGCCGCGCCGAAGGCGGGCATCACCGCGATATCGCCAGACGGCGGCAGGGTGCTCGCCCCGCGCAGTACGGCGAGTGCCACGTTGGTGGCGGTGGGATCGTTCACGGCACGCGTACCGGTGAGCGTGGCGTGCGGCACATAGCTGCCGGTGCCGGTCCACGAATGGCAGCCCGCGCACACGCTCGCGAACATCAAGTGACCCCGAGGGTTCGGTTCCGCAGTGGCATGGTCTGATGGGTCGGCCGGCGCGGGCTCGAGTTTCGGCGCGGGCAGGTCCGGCGTGGAGACCGGCGGCACGCTGCGCACGTACGTGACGATGGCGGTCACATCTGACGGCGTGAGCTTCTGGAAGCTCAGGTGCACCGCCTGCGCCATCGGCCCGAACGCCGAGCCGCGGTCCGCCGAATGGCCGGTCTTCAGATACTGCTCGAGATCCTCGGCCTTCCACGTGCCAATACCCGATTGCATGTCGCTGCTCAGGTTGTACGCGCGCCAGCCCTCGGCCATGCCGCCGGCGAACTTGCGCTTGTTGTTGAGCGGCCTGCAGGGCAGTGCGCGGAGTGTGGCATTCGCCGCAATGACCGAGCGCCTCGGCGAGATATGCGCCGCGGTTCCACTCGGGAGACTGATCTGCCACCGGCTCGAAGCGCTTGCCCGGGTTGTAGAACTTCGACCAGATGGCCATCAGCCCGCGCTGGTTGTAGGGCCAGCGCAGCGTAGTCTCGGGCGCCGTGTTCTTCACCGCCGGGAGGCTGAAGAGGTAGGCCTTGATCGCCAGCACGTCCTCATCGGTGAGGTACGTGTAGGAGGCGAACGGGAACGCGGGGTACAGGCGCGTACCGTCCTTCGCGATGCCATCGTGCACGGCGCGCAGGAAATCCGCATCGCTCCATGAGCCGATGCCGGTTTCGGGATCGGGCGTGATGTTCGGCGAATAGATCGTGCCGAAGTCCGTCTTGAACGGACGCCCGCCTGCGAACGGAGTGCCGCCGTCCATGGAGTGGCATGCCTCGCAGTCCGCGGCGACGGCGAGATATCGGCCCTGCGCCAGCGCGTCCGCGCCCTGGAAGTCCGCCGGCACGCCGGTGGGTTTGCCGTTGTAGTCGGTAAGGGCCACGCGCTTACCACTGGCGAAGGCCATTGGGCCGGGTTGCATGATGACCCATACCAGCACCAGCCCGATGAGGACCACGATGCCGACGACAATGCCTGCCCACTTGAACTTCATGTTGCCCCCCATACCGCTCACGGAGCCTGCGCTCCGCCGCTGATCGGACTCGTTATTCTTGCAAGCTGCGCGCCTCGACGAGCATTCTGGATCGCGCAGCCCACGCCCCACGTAAGCCCGACAAGATACCCTATCTGCCCCGGGGGCGGCCGAAACAGCGGGTGCGGGCCGCCGAGCGCCTGGCATCCTATCGGGGCAGCGTCTGCCGGCGCCGGATTCGGGCGCACCAAAAGGCCCGTTGGGTGAAGTAGACTGGGCCAAATACCCCCCTGCCGGGCAATTTGCCGGTGGCTGGGACAGGCAGTGGGCTTCGCGCGGGCAAGCGTGCCGCGCACATCGAGGTATCGCATGAGCTACACCATCAACGTCAACGGTAAGTCGCTCACCGTGGAGGTCGAAGCCGACACTCCGCTGCTCTGGGTGCTGCGCGACGAGCTGGAACTGAAGGGCAGCAAGTTCGGCTGCGGCATGGGTCTGTGCGGCGCCTGCACGGTGCACATCAACGGCAACGCAGCCCGTTCGTGCGTAACGCCGGTTTCCGCAGTGGGCGACGGCGAAGATCACGACTATCGAGGCCATCGGCGAGAGCGACGTGGGCAAGAAAGTGCAGGACGCCTGGCTCGCGCTCGACGTCATGCAATGTGGCTACTGCCAGGCCGGCCAGATCATGACGGCCACGGCGCTGCTCAACCGCACGCCCAAGCCCACCGACAAGGACATCGACGACGCAATGAGCGGCAACATGTGCCGCTGCGCAACCTATACACGCATCCGCGCGGCCATCAAGCAGGCCGCCGGCCTTCCCACCGAAGACAAGAGGGAGATCGCGTGATGTCAAATTCAGATCTCAATGGCGCGCCGCGCTCGGCGGGTGCTCATCAGAACGGCGTATCCCGCCGCACATTCCTCACGGCTGGCGCCGCCGTTGGCGGCGGCCTCATGTTCGACTTCAGTATTCCCGCGTTCGCGCATTTTGGAGGCAGCGCGTCGGCGACGCTCAATGCGTACATCCGTATCGCGCCGAACGGCGAGACCTTCATCGTCAACAAGAACCCCGAGATCGGCCAGGGCATCAAGACGTCCTTCCCGATGATCATTGCCGAAGAGCTGGATGTCGCCTGGAAGGACGTACGCGCCGAAGACGCCGAAGTCGATCCGATGAAGTACGGCGCCCAGTTCGCCGGCGGTTCGCTGTCGATTCCGATGAACTACGAGCTGCTGCGCCGGATGGGTGCGGCCGCCCGCCTGATGCTGGTCACCGCTGCGGCCCGCACCTGGCAGGTGCCCGTCGAGGAGTGCGAGACGGCCGACGGCGTCGTCTCCCACAAGGGCAGGAACAAACAGGCAACGTATGCGCAGCTCGCCGACAGAGCCGCGACGATTCCACCGCCGAATCCGATGACCGTGAAGCTGAAGGATCCGAAAGATTTCAAGATCATCGGCAAGCCGATCGGTGGTGTCGACAGCCCGCGCATCGTGAAGGGCCAGCCGATCTTCGGTATCGACGTGACCGTGCCGGGCATGAAGTACGCGGTGTACGAGAAGTGCCCCGTGTACAACGGCAAGTTCGTGAAGGCGAACCTCGATGAAGTGAAGGCGCTTCCGGGCGTGCGCGGTGTCTATGTCATCAAGGGCAGCGTGACCGGGCTCGATGCCGGCCTCTACAACGGCCTGACGGACGGCGTGGCCATCGTTGCCGACAAGTGGCACCAGGCAAACCGTGCGCTCGACAAGCTGAAGGTCAAGTGGGACGAGGGCGAGACCGCCACGCGTTCCACCGCGGGCTTCGTTGCGAAGGCCGCGGAGCTCGCCAGGAACCCCGCGGAAACTTCGCTGAAGAAGGACGGCGACGTGGACCTGGCGCTCAAGAGCGCCGCCAAGGTTCTTGAGGCCCGTTACGAGATTCCGTTCGTCAACCACTCGGCGCTCGAGCCGATGAACACGACGGTCTCCGTCAAGAACGGGAAGGTGGAAATCTGGTCGCCGACGCAGATGCCGGGCGGCGGCAAGACTGCGGTGTCCAAGGCTCTCGGTATTCCGGAGCAGGACATCACGCTGCACGTCACGCGCAGCGGCGGCGGCTTCGGGCGCCGGCTCTCCAACGATTTCATGGTCGAAGCCGCCGTCATCGCGAAGGAGCACGGGGAGCCCGTGAAGCTGCTTCGCAATCGCAGGCAGGACGTGCAGAGCGGTGTTTTCCGCGCGGGCGGGTTCCATCACTTCAAGGCTGGACTGGACGCTTCGGGCAAGCTGACCGCGTTCCGCGATCATTTCGTGACGTTCTCGAACAGTGGCAAGGTGGCGGGCTCCGCCACCCTGAGTCCCACCGAGTTCCCGGCCGGCTTCGTGCCGAACCTCGATCTCGGCTTCTCCATGATGCCGCTGGACATCCCGACCGGCCCGATGCGTGCTCCCGGGAGCAACACGTTGGCATTCGCGTACCAGTCTTTCCTCGACGAGCTGGCGCACGCCGCGGGCAAGGACCCCGTGCAGTTCCAGCTCGACTTGCTCGGCCCGGCCAAGCCGCCGGTCGTCAACAAGACGCCGTTCGGCGAGCAGCGCGGCTTCGACAACGGCCGCATGGCTGGCGTGCTAAAGGCGATTGCGGAGAAGTCGGGCTGGGGCAAGAAGCTCCCCAAGGGCACCGGCATGGGCCTTGCCGCTTACTACAGCCACCAGGGCTACTTCGCCGAAGTGGTGCAGGCCTCCGTCAACCGCAAGAGTGGCGAGGTGCGCGTCGAGAAAGTGTGGGTTGTCGGTGACGTGGGTCGCCAGATCGTCAATCCGAGCCCGGGAATCAACCAGGTGGAAGGCGCGGCGATCGATGGCGTGTCGCAGGCTCTGGCGCAGGTGCTCACGTTCACCCACGGGCGCGTGGACCAGACCAACTTCCACGACTATCCGCTCTTGCGCATGCACCAGGCCCCTAAGGTCGAAGTGCACTTCGTCATGACGGATAACAATCCGACCGGGTTGGGCGAACCGGCACTGCCGCCAGTCGTCCCGGCGCTCACCAACGCCATCTTTGCGGCGACGGGCAAGCGCGTGCGCACGCTGCCAATCAAAACCTCGGAACTGAAAGGCTTCGCCTAGTCGATTGTTAAAGTTAGACGCGTTGCCGCACTGGTGCCGCCACCGCGGATCTTGCCAGCGCGTTGCCGCGGCCGATGCTGCTCACAGCCGGGGCGAATGCCGAGGTAGCCGTGTCTTGGTCCGCTCTTGGCCGATAGCGGATTCCCTGCGCATTCGAAATGTCTAAACGTAGGGATTCCGCGAGGATTGGCGAGCATCGGCGACTCTTGGCGTAACGTAGGGTGAGGGCGGGCCATCTAACTTATGGATTCTACGTTCCAATCGCTAACTACGAACCAGAAGGCCGGAAGTTCGAATCTCTCCGGGCGCGCCA
>CAVSAR010000009.1:0-8714 GCA_963726085.1 uncultured Pseudomonadota bacterium
AGGCAGCGTCGAACTGCGCAACCGGCTCACGGCGCTGGAGTCGAACACGGCTCTCGCCAAACAGGTCCCGGTTGCGATCCAGGATGCGGAAGCTGCCGTTAAGCTTGCTGAGACGCCCCAGGGTGATCGGGAAGTGGCTGCCCATCGCGTCTACATGGCGGATCACAAGATTGAAATGGCCAGGGCGCTGGGGCAGACACAGATGGCGGAGGCCGAGCGCGCGGCGCTCAAGGAGCAGAACGACAACAACCGACTTCAGGCACGAACGCGCGAAGCCGACGCAGCCCATCTTGATGCGGTCGCCGCTTCAGCGCTGGCGGGCGAGAAGGTTGCGGAGATGCAGCGCCAGATCGAGATCCTTCAAGCCCGCGCTACGGATCGTGGCATCGTGCTGACACTCGGCGATGTGCTGTTCGCCACCGGCAAGTCGGACCTGCAATCCGGCGCCACCGGAAATCTGGACCGGCTGGTTGCATTCCTGGGCAAGTATGCCGACAGGACTGTGATGATCGAGGGCTATACGGACAATGTCGGGGATGAAAGCTATAACCAGAGCCTGTCGCTGCGACGCGCGGATGCGGTGCGCTCATATCTGACGGGCCACGGTGTGGCCTCGCAACGACTGGCCACCCAGGGAAAGGGCGAGGCTTCCCCGGTTGCCGGCAATGACTCGGCGGCCGGTCGACAACAGAATCGGCGGGTTGAGGTCATCATTGCCAATGGGCCGGACGCTACGGTAGCGGTCCTGAAGTAAGGAGACTTTCCCATACGCAACGCCAGCGCATTCACAGGTGCGCTGGCGCCCCGCAACTGGCGCAGGGGCGATTGGGCATGGATCGCGGAGGCTAGCTAGCGGCGCAAGCTGGCCGCTACTTCACTACCCGCAGCCGTGCGGCGCCAGTGTCCGGATCCGCGTACTCGCGATTATCCTCGCAGACGTACTCGAACATCTTGTAGTTGGGTCGGCGCTGGTACACCCACTTCCACTTCCACGGCACGGTCAGGTAATCCGGATCGGTGACGGTCACCTCGTTCTGGAAGTGGTCCGGCGTCAGCATGCGCATTTCCTCGTGGACGCGCATGTTGGCCGAGTGGGGCACCCCGCGCACCTGCACGGACTCCTTGATCCCCACGGTATCCACGACAAAGGTGTCGCCGTTCCAGCGACCCACCGAGTGGCCATAGAACCCCGGCTCCGCGTCCTCGATGGCCGGCAACGCGCCGTTTACGTAGATGCGGCGCACCTGGTTGTACGCTTCCTGGATGATGGTGACCTGGCCCTTGGTCTGCAGCACTTCCATCGGGAACATCGCCATCATCATGGACGGCATGCCATCGGGCAGGCAGTGCGTGTAGCCCGTGGCGATGGGCTCGCCGCGCTTGTCGGCATCCGCACGCCGCTTGCGTTCCGTCTCGTAGGGCGCCTTGTACTGGGCCTTGAGGGGGGGCGTCGGGATGTCTTCGGGCTTGGGCACCACGGTGGGATCAAGCTGTGAGTCCAGCGACTGCGGATAGCGGTCCCAGGTGCCACTGAAATCGTGGCGGTCGAAATTCGGCGACATTCCCAGGGATACAGCCCCGCAGGCCGCCAACAATGCGAGGCGCAGGGATTTTTGCATGGCCATAGCTTTTACCGCCTTGCGACTACTGGATGTTTGGCGGGCCGGCCGGAGCACCATTGCCGAACTTGCGCCCGTCGGCCAGGGTTACCTGCTTGAGCAGGGCGCCGGGTTCGCCGGTGCGCAGCGGCGCCACGATCACGGTAAGGGTGTCACCCTCTTTGATCATGTTGAACTTCCAGCCGATGCGGTTGAGGATGCCGGGGTTGGCGCATTCGATGGTCCACTCCGCTTCCTTGCCCTCCTTGCCGGGAGCCATGAGGTGGATGTAGACATGCGGATTCTGCCAGTGGAATTCCTTGACCTTGCCGGTCAGCTTGATCTGGTTGTCGCTGTCGAACATGGCAAAGGAATGGTGCGCCAGCGCGACACCGGAAAGCGCACAGGCAAGCAACGCAATTAGCACACGATTCACGGCCAGTTCCCCCGGGCAATGTTTTCTATCGGGCCGATTCTAGCGCGGATTGCGCCCCTGCGACCTGCGGCCGGCGGTAGATGCTGTGCAGCGTCAGCGCCTTCACCCCCTGCCGGGTAATCTGTTGCGTCAGGACCAAGGCGCCATCCTCGGGCCGCACGGCCAGATGGCGCGTGTATTGCCGATTGCGGTCGTAGCGCTCGGTGACTGTCAGCTGGTCCTTGCGCATCTCCATGGTGATCTCGGCCGTCCCGTAGATATCCGTGCGCGAGTGGGGTTCGCCGGGGGCCAGGCTCAGGGGCGTGTGGCCATCGACGGCTACGAGGATGGACCCGGCGGCAGCCGACAGGTCCAGGCTCGTCGGTGGGGTCAGGGTGTGTGTCAGTTCCTTTCTCAGGTCCATGCCATGCGGGCGCTCATAGAAGGGGCCCAGCGCCGCCTCGTCCGCAGCCTTGTTCATGGAGTCGAGGTTTTGCGGGTTGCCTTCCCGCATGTGCTTGGGGCGGGGCTCCTTGAAGTGCGCGAATGCAGCGTCGAGGGCCGGTTCCAGGGGGTCGCTGGCCGTCGCATCCAGTTGCCACTTGCCGCACAGCGGGCCGCAATCCAGCGGTGCAGCCCCGATGGCCGGCAGCCCGAAAGTCAGCAGTACGGCGAGCAGCAGGTTTGGCATTATCCGCAGTTGCATTTGCCGAACATACACGTAATCACGGGGGTCAATCATGTCCAGGAACTTCCTCTTGCCGCTCGGCGTCCTGGTGCTGGCCTTGGCAGGCTGTGCCAGCCAGGGCAGCACTCACGCAAGTGCAAATGGTAGCGCTGCCATCAGCGCCGCGGTGGCCGACCCGGCGCGACCGGAGGCTGACCGGGTCCGCGACGTGGATCGCAAGCCCGCGGAAGTCATTGCCTTCGCCGGCATCAAGCCCGGCACCCGCATCGGGGAATTCATGCCCGGCGGCGGGTACTTCACGCGCATCTTCAGCAAGGTGGTGGGTGAAAAGGGTGCCGTGTATGCACTGGTACCGGCGCGTCCGGCCAACGCACCGGCGGGCGGGCCTGACATGGCCGCACCGATGAATGCCCTGGCGGCGGACGCCAACTACCATAACGTCCATGTGATGAGCCTGGGCACGCCCTTCAAGCAAGCCGGCGTGGAGCCGGTGGATATCGTCTGGACCTCGCTCAATTACCACGACCTGCACAACCGCCCCAACGCGGATCTGATGACGTTCAACAAGCAGATGCTGGATGCGCTCAAGCCCGGCGGCCTGTATATCGTGATTGATCACGCGGCGGCGGCCGGATCCGGGGGCCGCGACACCGGCACACTGCATCGCATCGATCCGGCGCTGGTGAAGTCCGAGGTGCTGGCGGCCGGATTCGAGTTCGTGGGGGAGAGCGATCTGTTGCGCAACCCGGCGGATCAGAAGGACAAGGCCACCCGTGACGTCCCGCGCGGCAAGACCGATCAGTTCATCTACAAGTTCCGCAAGCCCAAGTAGTGAGCGAGCTGGTCGACTCGCTGCCGGACCTGTTCCACGGCCTGGGGTCGATCCGCACCAAGCGCATGTTTGGCGGCCACGGCGTGTACGCCGACGAGGTGTTCTTCGCCTGGGTGGTGCGCGACGTGCTGTATCTGAAGGGCGATGAGATCACGGCGCCGCATTTTGCCGAGCGCGGCCTGTCGCGCTTTGAGTACGTGAAGGACGGCAAGGTCATGACCATGGCCTTTTACCAGGCGCCGGCCGAGGTGCTGGAGGATCCGGACGAGGCGCTGCGTTGGGGGCGATACGCGATCGATGCGAGCTTGCGCGCCGACCGCAAGAAGCGCTAAGGCTCTGGCGAATGGGCAGTCCCTCGCCAGGGACGCGGGAGAGGATGCGCACTGCTGCCGGGCCGCGCCCGCGATTAGCATCGAGCGGCTGGAAAGGGGCCGCGACCGGGCGGCACGTACACATTGGCCGTGACCCAGTATCCGGGCACGCTCTCGTAGGCGACATTGTCGATGCGAAAGCCATCATCCTCGGCACTGCCGAAGGCTTTTACGTTGACCGGTCCGCTGGTCGCGGGGATACCGCCCACCAGCTCCGTAATCCTGCGACGCACCTCGGCCCTGCGCTGTTCAGCCCCGGCACGGGTGGTGATTTTCGCAACCACCTTGTCGCGCTCGCGCAGCTGTCGATAGCCGGCGTCATTGAGATAGGGAACCAGGCTGCCCAGCGCAGCTTCGGTCTGCAGCCGCGATTCTTCGCGACTGGCCGATCAGGTGGGGCTGGGCGATGGCGGTCGCCGGCAGCATGGCCAATGACAGCAGTATGCCTGCGCCTTGATGCCACGCTGCCTTCGACAACGGCAGTCGGAAGGGGTCCCCCATCTGCCGCAGGATCCAGTCCGTACGCGTGTTTAGTGCGCGCGGCCCCGTTGCGCCCAGGGCGCCGGCCCACGCCGACCCTGATGTGAGCGCTGGCCTGCTGGCTGCGGACGGCCGCCATTGCCGCCACGCCCGCCGCCATTGCCGCCACCACCGCCACGGGAATGATGCGCCGGGCGCGGCGCCTGCGACTCAGGGCGGGCCGGCTGCGGCGCGGATTCCTTGATCTCGAATTGCGGCAACGGCATGGTCGGTACGTCCATGCCCAGCAGGCGCACGATGTCCTTGAGGTAGCCGGATTCGTCCGGCGAGACCAGCGAGATCGCCTTGCCGGTCGAGCCGGCGCGGGCGGTGCGACCGATGCGGTGCACGTAGTCCTCCGGCACGTTGGGCAGCTCGTAGTTCACGACGAAGGGCAGTTCCTTGATGTCGAGGCCGCGGGCCGCCACTTCCGTGGCCACCAGGGCCACGATGCGGTTGGCCTTGAAGTCTTCCAGGGCCTTGGTGCGCGCATTCTGGCTCTTGTTGCCGTGGATGGGCAGGCTGGGAATGCCGGCGCGCTCGAGCTGCTCGGCCAGGCGATTGGCGCCATGCTTGGTGCGCGTGAAAATCAGCACCTGGTGCCAGTTGCCCTCATTGATCAGGTGCGCCAGCAGGTGGCGCTTGTGATCCTTGGGCAGGCGATAGGAAATCTGCTCCACCTTGTCGGCGGTACGGTGCGGCGGCGACACGTCGATGCTCAGCGGATTGCGTAGCGAGCTTTGTGCCAGGTGCCGGATGTCGTCGGAGTAGGTCGCCGAGAACATCAGGTTCTGCCGTTCCCTGGGCAGCATGGCGCGCACGCGCTTGATGGCATGGATGAACCCCATGTCGAGCATGCGGTCGGCTTCGTCGAGCACGAACACCTGCACGTTGGCCAGCGACACGGCCCTTTGCTCCGCCAGGTCGAGCAGTCGGCCAGGCGTGGCCACCAGCACGTCACAACCGTCGCGCAGTTTGGAGATCTGCGGCCGCTCACTGACACCGCCATACACGGCCAGTGACTTGAGCGAAGTGTTCTTGCCGTAGTGGCGCACGCTTTCCTCGACCTGGGCGGCCAGCTCACGGGTTGGGGTGAGGATCAGCGCGCGCGGACCGTTGGGTGCGCGTTCGCCAAGGCGCTGCAGGATGGGCAGTACAAATCCGGCAGTCTTGCCGGTGCCTGTCTGGGCGCCGGCCAGCACGTCTCGGCCTGCCAGGACGGCGGGAATGGCCGCCAGCTGGATGGGGGTGGGCTCCGTGTAGCCCTTTTCGGCCACAGCAGCGGTCAGCTCGGGCTTGAGCCCGAGATCAGAAAAATTCATGGAAATCCTTAAGTTTGGGGGTGCTTCGGTTCGCGATCCCGAGGGAACCCGGTCTGTAGATTGACCGGTCGCGATCCGGCAAGACCCCAGCACTCTACCACAGTTGACCCGGGCACCGGTGCTGCACTGCGATACGGGTGTAATACCGCTGTAACACCGACACCGCAGGATAGGCCTCGCCAACTGCCGTCAGGCATTGGTACGGCAGGCTGCACAAGGACGTGCGGCCGGCCATGGAATTGGCTCAAGTCGTGGCTAGTTGGCTGCCGGTGTGCACCTGGGCGACAAACGCCGCGAATCCCTGCACGAATTCCGCCAGCATTTTACGCAGTGCCGCATCGCTGTATTCGCCGCTGGCGTCCATCAGGCTGGGCGCACGCGACACCATGACCGATCCGCCGCTCCAGACCTGCGCCCCCAGCTTCTTGAGAATGGGCAGCCAGGCATTCTGCGAGCCCAGCGTTGCCAGGCCGCCAGGGGTGGCCCCCAGCAGCGCGAACGGGCGGCCCTGGTACACCTTCTTCACATCACTGCCGCGCGACAGCCAGTCGATTGCGTTCTTGAGCACGCCCGGGACGCCACCGTTGTACTCGGGCGTCGCCAGCAACACCCCGTCGCAGGCCATCACCCGTTCCTTCAGTGTCCGGACTGCATCGGGAATGCCCGAGGCGGTTTCAAGATCTCCGTCGTATAGGGGAATGCCGTGCAGCGTGGCGATCTGCAGTTGCACGTCCGGACCCGCGCCCTGCTGCGCGGCGCGCAGCAGGGCGGTGTTGAAGGATCCGGTGCGCAGGCTGCCGGATATCCCCAGCAGTCGCGTCATGCCAGTGAGGTCTTGAACAGCTCCAGCAGCCGGCCCCAGGCCTTTTCCGCCTGCACCTGGTTGTAGACCTGAGAGTCCGGCGGGCACCAGCCGTGCTGCGCGCCTTCATAGACCTCGATCTCGGCCTTTAGCTTGGCGTCGTCGAAGGACTTGCGCAGGATATTCTTGGATTCCGGGTTGCTGGCATCGTCGTTGGCCGCGATGGCGATCAGGAATTTCGCCTTCATCTGCGGAATCAGCAAGTGTGGGCTGGTGGCATCGGTCGTGGTCAAGCCGCCACCATGAAAGGTCGCCGCCGCCCCGACGCGCGCCGGCACCGTCGCCGCGGTGCGAAACACCATCGGCCCACCCATGCAGTAGCCGGTGGTGCCCATCTTGCGCTTCTTGTCCACGACCTTCTGCGTGTCGAGCCAGCCAACGAACGCCTTGGCGTCGGTGACATGCGTGGTGGGACTCAGCGAACCGGCCTGCTTTAGCAGCGCCTCGTGCGTGGCCGGATCCTGGAAGTTTGCGTGCGGTGCCGAGGTGGGGGCCTTCTGCAGGCGATAGAATGGATTGATCGTCAGTACAGCGTAACCGGACTGGGCCAGCCGCTTGCCCATTTGCCGGAACGAATCCCGCAGACCAAAGATATCGGGCCAGACCAGCACCGACGCCGTGGCGCCCGTGGCCGGATGCACAAAGTGCGCGTCGCAGTTGCCGTCCGGCGTCGTGATTACGACCTCCGATTCCTTGACCTCGGCCGCATTGGCCACCGCGGGCAGCACGGCCAGCATGCCGGCGCTGAACCCCAGGGCGCCGAACTGCCGGCGCGACAATTCCTGCTGCTTCTGCATGGTGTCGAAGTCATCGTGTTCGCACATGGCTTATCCCCCTGAAAGTTAAAGTGGAGTGCACGGATTCTAGCGCCGGGACGCGATCCGGCGCACACGTATCGCCTTTTCCAGCCGCTCCACCTCGAACAGCTTCGTGGCTTCGAGCAGGTCGCTGAGTTTGGAGAATCCGTAGGTCCGCGAGTCGAAGTCCGGCGCCTGCTTGTTGAGGTTGCTGCCGACAAAGCCCAGGTTGGCCCAGCCGCTGTCGTCCGAGGCCGCGTCGATCGCCGAGCCCAGCAGGCCGACCAGATCCTTGTTCCGCTGCAGCTCCGCGGTGGTGCGCCGCTTGGAGCCATCGCCCGGTCCCTGCGTGAACACTTCGGTGTAGATGAACCGGTCGCAGGCCGCGACGAACGGTCGCGGCGTCTTCTGCTCACCGAACCCGTAGACGCGCTTGCCGGATTCACGCAGTCGCGATGCCAGCTTGGTGAAATCACTGTCGCTGGAGACCAGGCAGAAGCCGTCCAGGTGTCCGGCATACAGCAGGTCCATGGCATCGATGATCATGGCGCTGTCGGTGGCGTTCTTGCCCGTGGTGTAGCGAAACTGCTGGATAGGCTGGATGGAGTGGTCGAGCAGCACCGCCTTCCATGACCCGAGGTTCGGCAGCGTCCAGTCACCATAGATGCGCTTGACCGTTGCCACGCCGAATTTGGCAACCTCGGCCAGCAGGCCCTGAACGATAGCCGGGTTGGCGTTGTCCGCATCGATCAGGATCGCCAGCGCGCTGCTGGTGTCGTCGGTAACGGCCATGCATGGGCTCCGCGGGAAGGAGCGCCAGCCTAGCCCCTTCCGGGGGCCGCTGCCCAGCCCGGGGGCGGGCGGGCGTGTCTTGCCGGACGGCGCCGGTTGGCGCATGTTCTGCCCCAGCAATCCTTGGGGGTCAAGTGAAGTTGCCACTGGATCGACGCACGTTCATCGCCGGCCTTGGCGGGGTGACCGCGGCCAGCCTGATGAGCCACGAAGCGCGTGCCGATGCGCTGGAAGGGGCGCTGCTGGCCCAGGCCGCACCATCGCGCGCGATGGCCACGACCGCGCCGACTGCGCCAGGCACCAAGGAAGTGTTTCCCACGGCGGCGCAGGTCGAGGCACAGATCCCCACGCGCGGCTTCCGGCGCGGTGCCGGCGGCCTGTTCTACAGCGTCCAGCCCGGCGGCACCGTGGCACTGCTGCCGAAAATGCCAGCCGCGCCGACGCTGGTGGACTTCTTTGCATTGCGTTTCGAACACACGCGCAACCATTGCCTGCAAAGCGCCAACAAGGCACTGCAG
>CAVSAR010000010.1:0-27500 GCA_963726085.1 uncultured Pseudomonadota bacterium
TCTGGCGATTGTGTAGCAGCCCATGCCAGAAGCCACGTCGCGGAGAATGCGGCGGACAATATCCGCCCTCTCCCTGTTCTCAACCAATCTGCCGCCAACGAGCTTGCCGTGACTCGCTGCTCATCGACCAGATCGACCCAAGCTGGACGAATGGGGGTGAGAACGTGCTGACCCGCGACGGCTCTCTGGCGCTTGCCCTCCCATGCCTGCCCTACCCGCTCAGCCTTCAACTGGCTCTCACCGTGAGCCGAGATCAGCATGGCAAGCGAATGGAACAACCGGTGTGGCTCCCTGCGAATGGTTTCTCGGTCGTGTTCGAGGCCGTCCTTGAGAGTGACGATCTTTATGCCCGCACGGATGATGCCAGTCATCTCATGGAGGGCATCGACCAGTTCTCGGTGCGCCACAGCCGATCCCATGCCTCAACGATCAGCACGGTGCCTGCTGGTAGCTTGCCCGCATTCACCGCCTCCAGGAAGCCGGTGAAGGCGCCATCGGTGCGACGGCGATAGGCCGACAGTCCCAAATCCCGCAGCACATCTTCCTTAGCCAGTGTCAGACCATGTGCAGCGCAATACTCCTCGGCCTTCTCAACCTGTCGCTCTTCGCTATTACCCAACGCCTGTTCTGGCGTGGAAAACCGAATATACGAGATGGCGCGTATCATTTGCCCGACCTTGGCAAATGGTTCAAACAACGTAACTCATTTGCCCCCACGATCGCGACAATCTCCCTATATCACAATTACGTGATGACATTGACTTAAGAGACCACCGTTGTAACGTATTGAGAAGCAAGGCAATCTATTGCCCGCACGATAAAGATCGTGGTGCCGATGCCGGACAGCAGGGTATTGGCGGGCTTCACGGGCAAGCGGCTCCCCACGGGTTGGATGCGCGGCCAGTATGGGTTCGGGGGTGTGGGGCTTCGACTCGCGGTCACGCCCGCGCGATGAGTGCCCAAGCCGGGCAATTGGGTGTCTGATCCGCACAGGCGGCGAGCGTCGGTCTTCTCCCGGCGAGACGGACTGATGCATTGCTTGCTTGGCACGCCGCGTGCAAACCTGTGGCGCTGCCGTTCCGTTCTCGGATCACCCGGGCAGCCAGACAGGGAGGCCCGGCCGGCCGGGCACTGCACGCGCATGAAAAAGATCGAGGCCATCATCAAGCCGTTCAAACTGGATGAGGTGAAAGAAGCGCTGCACGAGGTCGGCCTGCAAGGCATCACGGTGGTTGAGGCGAAGGGGTTCGGCCGGCAGAAGGGCCATACCGAGCTGTATCGCGGAGCCGAGTACGTGGTCGACTTCCTCCCCAAGGTGAAGATCGAGGTGGTCTGCGAGGAAGCGGTGCTGGAACGCGCGGTGGAGGCGATCATCAATTCCGCCCGCACCGGCCGCATCGGCGATGGCAAGATCTTCGTCTCCTCGGTCGAGGATGTGATCCGCATCCGCACCGGCGAACGTGGCGTGGACGCGATCTAGCGCGACAGAGATAGCGACGAAATCCGCTTCCGGCCTGCGGCGGAAACGAGTAGACGGGCCGTTTCGCGAAGGGGTCGCATGGTGCGACCCTCGACAGTTCGCGCCAGTTCCCCGACGGGACCACCGGCGCGTCAACCGGGACCAGGACGGGGGACGTACATGGCGAGAAGGCCTGCAGGCAGCAGCGACGGCGTGGGCAAGGTCATGGAGATGCTTACCGAGCATTCCGTGGAATACGTCGATTTGCGCTTCACCGACCCGCGCGGCAAATGGCAGCACACCGCGCAGCACGTCTCCACGATCGAGGAGGAGACGTTCCGCGACGGCATCATGTTCGACGGCTCCTCGATCGCCGGCTGGAAGGCGATCGACGAGTCCGACATGATCCTGATGCCGGACGCGGATGCCGCGATGATGGATCCGTTCTCCGCCAAACCGAGCCTGATCGTCTTCTGCGACATCGTCGAGCCGTCCACCGGACAGCCGTACAACCGCGACCCTCGCTCTACGGCGAAGAAGGCCGAGGCTTACCTGAAGTCGTCGGGGGTCGGTGATTCCGCATTCTTCGGTCCCGAGGCCGAATTCTTCATTTTCGACAGCGTGAAATACGGCACCGGCGGCAATTACGGCATCTACCAGATCGACAGCCAGGAAGGTCCGCAGGCGGGCCTGAAGGATTATCCCGAGGGCAACATGGGTCACCGGCCCGCGGTGAAGGGCGGCTACTTCCCGGTTCCACCGGTGGACAGCGAGAGCGACCTGCGCGCCGAGATGCTGTCCACCATGGCCGAGATGGGCCTGGTGGTTGAGAAGCACCACCACGAGGTCGGCCAGAGCCAGCACGAACTCGGCATAAAGTTCGGACCGCTGGTGAAGCTGGCCGACAGCCTGCAGATCTACAAATACTGCATCCACAACGTGGCACACAGCTACGGCAAGACCGCCTGCTTCATGCCGAAGCCGATCTACGGCGACAACGGCTCGGGCATGCACGTGCACCAGTCGATCTGGAAGGCGGGCAAACCGCTGTTCGCCGGCAACGCCTATGCCGACCTGTCGGAGATTGCGCTCTATTACATCGGCGGGATCATCAAGCACGCCAAGGCGCTGAACGCGCTGACCAACCCGCTGACCAACAGCTACAAGCGGCTGATCCCCGGTTTCGAGGCGCCGGTGCTGCTGGCCTATTCGGCCCGCAACCGCTCGGCGTCGTGCCGCATCCCGTACGCGACGAACCCGAAGGCCAAGCGCGTCGAGGTGCGTTTTCCGGACCCGGGCGCAAACCCCTACCTGGCGTTCGCCGCCATGCTCATGGCGGGTCTGGACGGTATTCGTAACAAGATCCACCCGGGTGATCCGATGGACAAGGATCTGTACGACCTGCCGCCGGAAGAGCTGAAGGGCATCCCGACGGTCTGCGGCAGCCTGCGTGAAGCGATCGGCGCGCTGGAAGGCGACCATGAGTTCCTGCTCGCCGGCGACGTGTTCAGCACGGACCAGATCGAGAGCTATATCGAGCTGAAGTGGAACGAGGTGTATCGTTTCGAGCACACGCCGCACCCGGTCGAGTTCGAAATGTACTACTCCGTCTGACAATTTAGCGCATTCAAACGGCCCGCGCGCCCTCGCCATTTGAAGGAATGGCGGGGGCGCTGTGCATTTGGCCTGTTGTTGCTCGTTTCTTAGGCAAACTCGCCGCTGCATCATCGGCGCGGTGCCAGAGCAGGACCTGGTAACGACATCCACACCTTCCATTAACAGAGAAATACGTGGACCGCTGCGTCAGGCACGAGCCATGACGATAAGCGACGGTTCGCCGCGGCACGAATTCTTGATTGTGCTCCAGCACGACCGTCCCGCCGCGAGGGTGGCGGCGGCGTGGAGACCAACCAAGGGGCAGCGACATGAAGCTGATCATGGCCATCATCAAGCCCTTCAAGCTCGACGACGTGCGTGAGGCACTGACACCACTCGGCGTGCAGGGCCTCACCGTCTCGGAGGTGAAGGGGTTCGGCCGGCAGAAGGGCCAGACCGAAATCTACCGTGGTGCGGAGTACCACGTGAACTTCCTGCCGAAGGTGAAGATCGAGGTGGTCGTTCCGGCCGATCTCACGGACCAGGTGATCGAGGCGATCACCAAGTCCGCCCACACCGGCAAGATCGGTGACGGCAAGATCTTCGTCATGGATATCGAACGCGCCGTGCGCATCCGCACCGGCGAGGTCGACGCCGCCGCACTCTGAACGATAACCAATAAGGGAAAGAGGATTATGATTCGACCCCGCGTAACCTGGGGGGTGGGCGCCATGCTGCCCATGATGCTGGCAGCGCTGCCGGCACTGGCCGACGACGCCGGCCCGCCCAAATTCGATTCAGGCGATACCGCCTGGATGCTCGCCAGCACCGCGCTCGTGCTGATGATGACCGTCCCCGGCCTGGCGCTGTTCTACGGCGGCATGGTCCGCAAGAAGAACATCCTCGCCACGCTGATGCAGTGCTTCGTCATCACCTGCATCGTGACCATCGTCTGGACTGTGGCGGGCTACAGTCTGGCATTTACCCCAGGCACCGGCAGTGCCGCGCCTTACGTCGGCGACCTGTCGCGCTTTATGCTGTGGGGCATAGAAGGTCCGTTGACGAAAGGCGCGTATACCGGCACCGGCTTCATTCTGGGGGCGGGCAGCGACGGCGCGGCGCCGCAGACGATCCCAGAGACCGTCTACATGATGTTCCAGATGACGTTCGCGATCATCACGCCGGCGCTGATCGTGGGCGCATTCGCCGATCGCATGAAGTTCTCGGCGCTGTGCATCTTCATGACGCTGTGGTCGCTGCTGATCTACTCGCCGGTCGCCCACTGGATGTGGTCGCCGACCGGATGGGGTGCGATCAACGGCCAGCTCGACTTCGCCGGTGGCACGGTCGTGCATATCAACGCCGGCATCGCCGGCCTGATGTGTGCGCTGGTTCTCGGCAAGCGCGTCGGCTACGGCAGCGAAAACATGGCGCCGTACAACCTTGCCTACTCGGTGATCGGTGCTTCGCTGCTATGGGTCGGCTGGTTCGGCTTCAACGCCGGTTCCGCCGTCGCATCGAACGGTCGCGCCGGCATGGCGATGGCCGTGACGCAGATCGCCACCGCTGCTGCGGCGCTGGGCTGGATGTTTGCCGAGTGGATCGCCAAGGGAAAACCCTCCGTGCTGGGCTGCATTTCCGGCGCGGTGGCCGGACTGGTCGCGATCACCCCGGCGTCGGGCTTCGTGTTGCCGGGCGCCTCGATCATCATCGGCGTCGCCGCCGGGGTGATCTGCTTCTGGACCGCGACCAGCGTGAAGCACATGTTCGGTTACGACGACAGCCTGGACGTGTTCGGCGTGCACTGCATCGGTGGTATCGTCGGTGCGTTGCTGACCGGCGTGTTCTCCGTGGGGTTCCTGTCCGCGAGCGACGCGACCCCCGATGGCAGTCCTGGTGGCCTGCATCAGCTCTGGATCCAGTGTCAGGGCGTCGCCGCGACGCTGGTCTATAGCGGCGTGGGCACGCTGATCCTGCTGATGATCACCAAGATGCTGGTAGGCCTGCGGGTGGACCAGGAAGAGGAACGCGAAGGCCTCGACCTGGTGTTGCACGGAGAGCAGGTCTTCTGAAAATCGACCACGAGCGAGGGACGCCGGATCGCCGGCGCCCCACGTTTGTGTCTACAGGTGCCCGGGGACAGAAAAGGTAACAAAAGCAACTATGGAGTACAAGAAACTGAGTGGTGCCGCACGCTGGGTAGCGGCAGCCAGCATTGCTGCCGCCATGCCGGCCGCATATGCGCAGACACCGCCTCCGGCCGAAGCTCCGGCCCCCGCTGCACCGGCCCTGGCGCCCGCTGCTCCGGCAACACCGCCGGCCGCCGCCGAGGCGCCGCCACCGGGACTCTGGATCGATGGCATTCATCTCTCGGCACAGCTTCGAGTCTGGCATCATCGCCAATCCGTATCGCCCGGCAACGGGCTTGAACTGGGGGCAGCTGTTCACCGATCACGCCAACCAGGTTGGCTCGACCAGCCGCTGCTGACCGCAAACAAGCCGCTCGACCCAAAGAACAGCGACTATCAGTGGGGCTTCAAGGTCCAGTTCATGTACGGGCTCGGACGCGCGCTACACGCAGTTCCTGGGCGAATTGAACCGTGTCGATCCCAACCAGCGCTATCAGCTGGACGTCGTCGAGGCGAATGTCCTCGCGCATCTGCCCTGGATCACCGAGGGTGAAGTCGACCTCAAGGTTGGACAGTATCCGACGCCACTAGGCTACGAGACGATCGATCCCTCAACGAACCCGTTCTACTCTCACTCCGTACATCTTCCAGTTCGGCCTGCCGTTCAAGCACACCGGCGCGCTGACAACGACGCACGTCAACGACATGCTCGATATCTACGCTGGTATTGACACAGGCACCAACACCACGTTCGGGCCGTTGGGCGACGACAACGGCGCGATCGGCGGCATCGGCGGGTTCAACCTCACCTTCCTGGACGGCAAGCTGACGGTCCTCGCACTGACGCATTTCGGGCCGGACGACGCGACCCGGGCGCTGTCGCCAATTGGATTCAATGCCAATGGCTTTTGGCGATTTTACAATGACGTCCTGGTCACCTGGAAGGCAACCGACACGTGGACGTTCGTTACCGAAGCCAACTGGGCCCGTGACGGCTTCGGCAATGCCACCAATCCGGGCAAGCCGGCGAACGGCTTCGGCGTTGCGCAATACGCGTCCTACGCGCTGACCGACACGGTTGCCCTGAATGCCAGGGCCGAACTTTGGCGTGAACGACAACAACTTCTTCGTTGCTGCTTTCCCGGTCAACGATTTCTTCGTCCAGTTCCAGCAGGGCTTCCCTGTTACGGTCAACTTTGCGCCAGGAACCAACACCACCTACGGCGCTATTACACTCGGCGTGACCTGGAAACCGGAACTGCCCTCACCGGTGACCGCCTTGCTGGTCCGGCCGGAGATCCGCTGGGATCACGCATTCACCAACAATAAGCCCTTCAACAACAACCCGCCGTTCAACACGAAGGGTACAGCCAATTCCTTCACCTTCGGCTCCGACTTCGTCCTGACGTTCTGAGCGTTCCCCGACCCCCTCCCCTCGCGGGAGGGGGCCCGCCCGCCCGCGTTACAGCGTCAGCCCGCCATCCACCGTGATCGTCTGCCCGGTCACCATCGCCGCGCCGAATCCCAGGAACAGCACCACCTCCGCCAGATCGTCCGGCTGACACCGCCGCTTCAACACCGCCCGCTCGATCGACTGCTGCCGCTCCTCGTTGGTCCACTCCACCATCCACGAACTGTCTACCGCTCCGGGCGCGATCGCGTTCACCCGTACCTCTGGCGCAAGCGCGCGCGCCAGGTTCTGCGTCAGGCTGACAACGCCTGCCTTGGTCGCGCTGTAGGCGAGACTGCTGCCGGCGCGCCCCAACCCAGCAATGGAGGCGGTGCTGACGATCGCGCCGTGCGATGCCTTCAGCGCAGGCGCCGCAGCCTTGGAGCCGCGGAACACGCCGAGCAGATTGGTCTGCAGCAGAAGAGACCACAGGTCCTCGGTAATCAGATCGAGTTCCGGCGGCGTGATGCGGCGGCGCGTGCCGGGCGTGCCGGCGTTGTTGAACAGCAGGTCGAGCCGGCCCAGATCGTCGACCGCCTTCAGCACCATGCGCTCCGCCATGCCGGCCTCGCCGACGCTGCCGGGTGCCATGATCGCCTTCCCGCCCTCGGCATTCAGCTTGTCCACCGCCTCCGGACCCCGCGGATCATCGGCGAGAAAGTTCACCGCAACGGTCGCGCCGAACTTCGCCAGCATACGCCCGGTGGCAAAGCCGATGCCCGACGCGCCGCCGGTGACGAGTGCGGTCTTTCCCTTGAGATCGTAGCTGATCATGCGTCTCGGCTCCAATTGCTGCACATACGTATTCCGCCTGTACCCCGAATCATTGCACGGCGAAACATGGCGGCAAGGGTTCCGGCGGACGCCGGTTCTCGATAATGGGTCGCGTCCTCCAGTCGTCGCTTTCGCGGCACTTCGAATTATTAATCTACATCAATGAGCCAGGTTGTGGCGCGCGACAAACGCAGCCGCAAGCATGCGGTCGCGCACGAGCTGATTATGTGCTGCTCGCATCGGTCGCTGGCGATGACCAGAAGGCGTCACCGACACAGGGTGGCGACATCGCATTCCGGTCGGGCGTGCTTCAGGTCTTCGCATGGTCATGAGGAAGATGGCTCACACCTCAAGAGGGACAGTTTTCCAGCCGAGGATCTGCGAACCAAGGAGCAATTTCCAGTGATCCCGACCAACGACCGCAGATCGGGCGAGCCGTACGCCGCGGCGGCAATCATGGCCGCCGTTATCATCGCCGGCATTTTGCTGACAACCGGCCTTCGGCGGTTAGCAGACGATTGGGGCCCGCAGACAGGCGATATCATATCATTTTTCGCGACGAAGAGACCATCGATCAGGTACAGCGTCGATTACAGTCAACCTTGCCGGTGCCTCCATCAGCAGGCCGTGCGTGCTTGACGTTCATGTCATGCAGAAGTCCGGCGGGAAGTCTGTGGTTGAAGCCACGCGGAGCAATACGTGCTAACGGCATCAAGCAGGACAAAAAGATAAACATCACGCATTGCTTTTCCGGTGCTTTGGGCATTGAGGCGCATGAAGCCAGAACCACTGCAACCGCTGCGGCGACCAAATATGTGTGTTTCATTACTTCGCCCCTGCTTTGCGGTTCATTTCTTCAACCAGCACGGCATTGCTATGCACCATGTCGGCGTTGACTGCGGCGGCCTTTATTGACGCTGTCTTGGCCGTGGACAGCTCCGCTGCAGCCCGGGATTGCAGCGCAAGACGCTCTGCGGCAGCCATGTTCTTGCTTTCGACAGCCTTATTGGCTGAAGCCAGCCGTGCGCGTGCATCGCCCAGTTCGCCCGGTGCGTATTGCTCTGCCTGTTCGCGTTCTGCAACCACGATGGCTTGCTGTGCAGCCTGGAGGGCGGCGGAGGGCGCCGGGGTAGATGCACAGGCGACGCCCGTAAAGGGCAAGGATGCTGCAAGAATGTAGAGGAGCCGCTTCCGGGATTTGGGTTTGGGTTTCTGATTCATTGAATTTTCCGCTGGGTTTGGGCGGATCCGTCGCACGCGACGCCAATCCACCGGAGTCCCCACCGTACGCGCGCCTTCACGCAGTGTCGGTGCGACAGCGTACACACTGGGCGGCGTGGGTTCGCAGATGCCCAACTATGCATATCCTGCTGACTTGCGGCGACCGGGTCCCGGGACTGCCGAGCGCACCAGGCTCCAGAGGTGAAATCAGGGGTAGGTGGCTGCGACCTTGCGCAGCCACCGACGCAAGTCAGACGCTGGACATTCCCAGCAGGCCCAGCACTTCCTGGCCTTTCTCCTGCACCATCTTTGCCTTGGCCACGGCGTCCACCGAATTGCCGGCCGCAGCGGCCGCGGTGGCTTCGCCCCAGGTCGAATTGATCATGTCCAGTCCGGCCTTGGCAGCGGCGAATGACTCCTTGGAGACATTCGCTGGCAGCTTCTTGGACTTCGACAGGATGTCGACGCGACTTTGGATGGCGCTGACCATCTTGGGCACTTCCGTGCTCAAGGTCGCCCATTCAGCACTGGCCGCAGCCTGCGCCTGTTGCGCGGCCGCGGCGGCGGCAGCGGCCTGCGCTTCGTGTGCAGCCGCGGCGGCGGCAGCGGCGGCCTTGGCTTCCTCTTCCTTCTTGTTACCGCAGGCGCCCACCGTCAGCAGGCTGGCAACACACACGGTGGCAATCAAGCATTTCACGCGCATTGCCATACTCCCTTATGGAATCCGCAGCCGCTGGCCAGGCTTGATCTGGTTGGGATCGTTGAGGATGTCGCGATTCGCCTCGAAGATCTTCGGATACAGCGACACGTCGCCGTAGAACTGTCCGGCAATCTTGGACAGGGAATCGCCCCGCTGCACCACGTAAGACTGGGCGTAGGGATCGTCTTGCGACGGATTTGGCATTTCGACCATTTCAATACTCCTTTTTGGCCGCCGGTCGGACCGGGAAAATGACACTACGCGGGCGATATCCCCGGATCAAGGCGTGCGCTAGAATGCTGCCCTGCCATGAAGATCCCGTACCGGGTATTGCTTGGGACTGCGGCACTCGCGGTTGCTGCCCTGCCGTGCATGGCGCAGGCACAGGCCAGCGTTGCAGCCACCATGACCCGCTATCGCGTAGAGGAAGCCCCGGCGCCGGTGCGCACCAGCGCGCTGTGGAAGGCCCCGCGCAAAGTCCTGTTGCTTGATTTTGGCGGCCGCATATCGGCCCAGGCCGGCGCGTTTCGCGCGGCCGCCCCGGGCGTGCAGACCGTGTTCGCCAAAGACATGGCCGCTGCAATCGCCGCGGCGGCCGATGCCGATGTCATCATCGGATTCAACCCCGAGGTCTGTGACCCGCGCATCATCAACATCGCGCACCAATTGCGCTGGCTGGCGTCCCTGGCCGCGGGCGTCGAGAACTGCATGGGCCTGCCCGCCGTCAAGGCACACAGCCTGATGATGACCAACATGCGCGGCATCGACGCGCCGGTGATCGCCGAACACGCCATCGCATTGATGTTGGCGCTGGCGCATGGGCTGGATCGCTTCGCCTTGGATACGGCGCAGCAGCAGTGGAGCCGCACCAGTGGGGCACAGGTTCCCATGCAGTTCCTTGAGGGCAAGACCCTGTTGGTGTCCGGACTGGGCGGCATTGGCACGGAGGTGGCCCGGCGTGGCGCAGGCCTGGGCATGAATGTCATCGCCACCCGTGAAGGCGGCAGCGGCAAGCCGGATTTCGTCAGCTACATCGGCCAGCCGGGGGAGTTGCTGACCCTGGCACGGACCGCCGACGTGGTGGTCAGCGCCCTGCCGCTGACGCCGCAAACCACCGGCCTATATGACGCGAAGTTCTTCGCCGTGCTCAAGCCCTCGGCGCTGTTCATCAACATCGCGCGCGGCGGCAGCGTCGTGACGGCGGACCTGGCCGCGGCCCTCAGCAGTGGCAAGCTCGCCGGGGCCGGACTGGACGTGGTGGATCCGGAACCGCTGCCACCCGACAACCCCCTATGGAAGGCGCCGCGCGTACTGCTTACGCCACACATTTCCTCGCGCTCCGACCTGCCCGGCGACGCGCGCTTTATCATCGCGGTCGAGAACCTGCGCCGCTACGTCGCTGGCGACAGGATGCTCTCACTTGTCGACCTGCAACGCGGTTACTGACATCCGCAAAGCGATCCCCCGTTGAATCCCGGCAAGAACCTTTCGCCTTTGGTCATAGGCGCACTCGGTGTCGTCTATGGAGACATCGGAACCAGCCCGCTGTACGCATTCAAAGAGGCGCTGCATGCGGCCGGTGGCGGCGCGGGCGCCGTCGCCGAGATCCTGGGCACACTGTCGCTGATATTCTGGAGCCTGCTGATCCTGGTCACGTTGAAGTACGTGCTGCTGCTGCTGCGCGCGGACAATGCCGGTGAAGGCGGCATTCTTTCGCTGGTAGCCCTGATCCAGCAGAAGCTGGGCGCTGCCGACCCCTGGCTCAAGGGTGCGGTATCCCTGGGCGTGCTGGGCACGGCCCTGTTCTTCTGCGATGCGTTGATCACGCCGGCCATCTCGGTGCTCAGCGCAGTGGAGGGCCTGGAACTGCTGCAGTCGGGACTGCATCGACTGGTGCTGCCGATTACCGCGGGCATCATCATCGGCCTCTTCGCCATCCAGAGTCGCGGCACCGAAAAGGTGGGACGCATGTTCGGCCCGGTGATGCTGGTGTGGTTCGCAGTCATCGGGGCGCTGGGCGGCATGGCCATCGCCAGGGCCCCGGCCGTGCTGGTGGCGGCGGATCCGCGGTACGGACTGGCGCTGCTGGTCAACCACCCGGCACTGGCGCTGGTGATCCTGGGTACGGTGTTCCTGGCTGTGACTGGCGGTGAAGCCCTCTATGCCGACATGGGGCATTTTGGCCGCTTGCCGGTGCGGGTGGCCTGGTTCGGCATCGTCTGGCCCGGACTCATCCTCAATTATTTCGGCCAGGGCGCCTTGCTGCTGGGCAGTCACGTACCGCTGGAGCAACCGTTTTTTGAAATGGTTCCCGCATCGCTGCTGCCGTTCCTGATTGTCCTGGCCACGGCTGCGACGGTCATCGCATCGCAGGCCACCATCTCCGGCGCGTTTTCCGTCGCACGCCAGGCCGTGCAGCTGGACCTGTTGCCGCGCCTGATGGTGCTGCAGACCTCGGCGCACTCACGGGGCCAGATCTACGTGCCGGCGGTCAATGTGTTCATGCTGGTGTGCGTGCTGATCTTCGTGTTTGCGTTCCGCTCGTCGAGCGCACTGGCGGGTGCGTACGGCGCGGCGGTGGTGGGCACCATGTTGCTGACCACGCTGCTGGGCGCCATGGTTGCCAGGCTCAACTGGGGCTGGCCGCTGTGGCGCGTCTTGGCCGTGTTCGGCAGCTTCCTGCTGGTCGACCTGGCATTCGTGCTGGGCAATGCCACCAAGATCCCCCATGGCGGCTGGGTACCGTTGAGCATTGCGGCTGCCATGTACCTGATGTTCGTCACCTGGCGCGATGGGCGCATCAGGTTGCGCGCGGAACTGCATCGGCGCGCGGTGCGCCTGGAGGAACTGCCGAGGCTGCTGGAGAAGGCCACCCGTGTGCCAGGCACTGCCGTGTTCCTGGTCAGCAACGCCGGCTTCGTGCCCACGGCGCTGCTGCGCAACCTGGAACACAACCACGTCTACCACGAGCGCATGGTGATGCTGAACATGGAGATCGCCCGCACGCCGCGTTTCGTCGGGCAGCGGGCGTGGGTGGAGACCTTAAGTCCCAGCGTCTACGCAGTGCGCGCGCGCTTCGGCTTCATGGAAACCCCGGACGTGCGCGAGGCGCTGCGCAGCGCGCGCCAGCGCGGCTTGCGCGACATCGACGACAACCTGACTTATTTCCTTGGCTGGCACCTGGTGCGCGCGCGACCGTGCTCCGGGCTGGCCGGCTTCAAGTCCAGGCTGTTCGCATACATGCAGCGGCGCAGCGCGCAGGCGGCGGAGTTCTTCCGCATGCCCACCGAGGGCGTGATCGTCCTGGCCACCGACATCGAGCTGTAGGCGCCGCCGGGGCGACCTACGCGGCGATGCCCTGTGCCCGCAGGTACTCGTCGTAGGTGCCGTTGTAGTCGGCGATGCTGCCATCGGGCTTCATCTCGATGATGCGCGTGGCCAGTGCCGCCACGAACTCCCGGTCATGCGACACGAAGATCAGCGTGCCGGGGTACTTTTCGAGCCCGATCTGCAGTGACTCGATGGTTTCCATGTCCATGTGATTGGTCGGCTCATCCAGCAGCAGCACATTGGGCCGGGTGAGCATCAGCTTGCCGTAGATCATCCGGCCCTTTTCGCCGCCGGACAGCACCTGCACCGACTTCTTGGTCTGGTCCCCGGAGAACAGCAGCCGCCCCAGCGTGGCGCGCACGATCTGGTCGTCGTCGGCCTTGCCGGTGTAGGCGGACATCCAGGTGAACAGGTCCGTCTTGTCCGCGAACTCGGCCTGCGGGTCCTGCGGCATGTAGCCTGGCTCGGCGTTCTCGACCCAGGTGATGCGCCCGCTGTCGGGCTTGAGCTCGCCGGCAAGGCAGCGCAGCAGCGTGGTCTTGCCGATACCGTTGGGGCCGATGATGGCGATGCGCTCGCCGGCCTCCACGGTGAAGCTGATGTCGCGCAGCACCGGCGCTATCGGACGCCGGGATAGCGCGAACTTGCAGCTTCTCCACGGTCGACCGCGGAGCGATACAGCTTCTTGCCCTGTTCGAAGCGAATGTAGGGATTCTGGCGCGAGGAAGGCTTGATCTCCTCGATCTTGATCTTCTCCAGCTGCTTGCGGCGTGAGGTGGCCTGGCGCGCCTTGGAGGCATTGGCGGAGAAGCGGCGCACGAACTCCTGCAGGTCGGAGATCTGGTCGCGCGCCTTGGCGTTGGACGCCTCCACGCGCTGCCGCGCCTGCACCGAGGCGAGCATGAAGTCATCGTAGTTGCCCGGATAGATCTTCAGCTGCTGGAAGTCCAGGTCCGCGATGTGCGTGCACACCTGGTTCAGGAAGTGCCGGTCGTGGCTGATGATGATCATCGTGGCTTCGTAGTCGTTGAGCATGCCCTCGAGCCAGCGGATGGAGTTGATGTCGAGGTTGTTGGTCGGCTCGTCGAGCAGCAACACGTCGGGCTTGGAGAACAGCGCCTGCGCCAGCAGCACGCGCAGCTTCAGTCCCGGCGCCACTTCGCGCATCGGCGCCGTTGTGCAGTGACTGCAGCGATGCCGGCGTCGGTCAGGATGCTGCCGGCCCGCGCCTCGGCATCGTAGCCACCGTATTCGGCGAACTTGCCCTCCAGCTCCGCTGCCCGCATGTAGTCATCGTCGGTGGCCTCGGGATCGGCATAGATGCGGTCGCGCTCGGTCATCGCCTGCCACATTTCCTGGTGGCCCTGCATGACCACGTCGAGCACCCGCTGCGTCCTCGTAGCCGAACTGGTTCTGGTTGAGCTTCCCCAGGCGCATGCCGGCCTGCAGCATCGACCTCGCCGGCGCTCGGGCTCCAGCTCGCCGCCCAGGATCTTCATGAGGGTGGATTTGCCGCAACCGTTGGCGCCGATCAGGCCGTAGCGGTTGCCGTCGGCGAACTTGACCGAAACCTGCTCGAAGAGCGGCTTGGCGCCAAACTGGATAGTCAGATTTGCCGTGGAAAGCATGGGTCGTACTGGCTGGGGTGCGCGGGAGGCCCCGGGGGCCTTCAATTGCGGCGCCGCAGTCTATCGGAAGATGGCGCTGCAGGGGGCATTTATCGTATCCTTGCCGGCTTTTTAGTGGTGCCGGATAGCCTCCGGCGCGCCCCGACCACCCGAACCGTCATGGAATCGCCGCTATGGCCCGAACGACCGCCCTCTCCGACATCCGCAATATCGGCATCATCGCCCACGTCGACGCCGGCAAGACGACGACGACCGAGCGCATCCTCTATTACACGGGGCGCAAGCACACGATCATCGACATCCACGATACCAAGGACCTGAAGACGTCGACGACGACTGACTACCTGGAGCAGGAGCAGAAGCGCGGCATCACGATCCAGAGCGCGGCGGTGTCGACCTTCTGGCGCGACAAGAAGATCAACCTCATCGACACCCCGGGACACGTCGACTTCACCATCGAGGTGAACCGTTCGCTGCGCGTGCTCGACGGCGCGGTCGTGGTGTTCGACGGCGTCGCCGGCGTGGAGCCGCAGTCCGAGACCAACTGGCGTCTGGCCGACAACTACGACGTGCCGCGCCTGTGCTACGTCAACAAGATGGACCGCAGCGGCGCGAACTTCACGCGCTGCGTGGACATGATCAAGAAGCGCCTCGGCGCGCGCCCCCTGCCGGTGCAGCTGCCGATCGGCTCGGAGGACAATTTCAAGGGCATGGTCGACCTGGTCGAAATGAAGGCCCTGGTCTGGGATTCGGACGACAAGGATGCCGAGTGGCAGGTGCTGGACGTCACCGATGACATGGCCGACAAGCTGCATATCACCGTGCCCACCGACCGCGCCATCGCTGGCCGAGATCGCACAAGTATCGCACCGAGCTGGTCGACACCTGCCTGGAGACAGGATGACGAGGCCATGGAGGCCTACCTGACGGACGGCGCCGAGTCCCTCCGCGGGACGTGCTGCGCGCGTGCCTGCGCAAGGGCACGCTGCACCGGCGCCTTCAACCCGGTGCTGTGCGGCTCCTCGTACAAGAACAAGGGCGTGCAGCAGGTGCTGGACGCCGTCGTCGACTATCTGCCGGCTCCGACCGACGTCGCCGGCCATCAAGACCGTGGACGCCGACGGCAACCCGATCGGCGAGCGCAAGTGCTCGGACGACGAGCCGTTCTCGGCGCTGGCGTTCAAGGTCATCAACGATGCCTACGGCGCGCTGACCTTCGTGCGCGTGTATTCCGGTGTGCTCGACCAAGGGCGCCTCGGTGCAGAACACGACGCGCGGCAAGCGCGAGAAGATCGGCCGCATGGTCGAGATGTTCGCCAAGGAAGCCAACCCGATCGAAGAGGCCCGCGCCGGCGACATCATCGCGCTGGTGTCGCTGACCGATACCGAGACCGGCGACACGCTGTGCGACTCGGCCAATCCGGTGATCCTGGAGCGCATGCGCTTCCCGGACCCGGTCATCAGCGTGTCGGTGAAGGCCAAGACCAAGGCCGAACAGGAGAAGTTCGGCGCCGCGCTGGGCAAGATGGTCCGCGCCGATCCCTCGCTGCACCTGGAGACCGATCGCGACACCGGGCCAGACCATTCTGCGCGGCATGGGCGAGCTGCACCTGGAAGTGACGCTCGACCGCATGCGCACCGAGTTCGGCGTGGAAGGCACCATGGGCGAGCCGCAGGTGGCCTATCGCGAGACCATCACCAAGCAAGATCGACGAACAGTACGTCCACAAGAAGCAGACCGGCGGTTCGGGCCAGTTCGCCGAAGTGTGGATCACCTTCGAGCCGCTGGAGCGCGGCAAGGGCTTCGAGTTCGTCGACAAGACCATCGGCGGCTCGGTGCCCGCGCGAATACGTCCCGTCGGTCGAGAAGGGCCTGCAAGGTGCAGAAGGAAGACGGCGTGCTCGCCAGCTATCCGACCGTGGACTTCCAGGCCACGCTCACCGACGGCAGCTACCACGACGTGGACTCCAACGCGCTGACCTTCGAAATCGCGGCCAAGGCCTGCTTCCGCGAGGCGATGCGCAAGGCCGGCCCGATCCTGCTGGAGCCGGTGATGAAGGTCGAGACCGTGACCCCCGGGACTATCTGGGCGATGTGATCGGCGACATCAACCGTCGCCGCGGCACGATCCTGGACCAGTTGGAGCGCGGCACGAACATCGCCGTCGTGGCGACGCGTGCCGCTGTCGGAAATGTTCGGCTACATCGGCCAGCTGCGCAGCATGACCAGCGGTCGCGCCTCGTACACGATGGAGTTCTCGCACTACGACCCGGTGCCGCGCAACGTGGCGGACGAGGTCATTGCGGAAGTAGCCAAGGCCAAGGCCGCCGCCCAGGCCTGATCCGCCTTACAGGTCGAACCAGTCACGGTGCTCAGGCACCGTGACATTCCACTTGAGCTCATGCTCGATGCGCGACCGCAGCGCATCTGCGGCCTCCGGCTCGCCATGGGTCACGAACACCTTGCGCGGCGGGGTTGGCATCTGGCCCATCCAAGCCAGCAGCTCATCCGCATCCGCGTGTCCGGAAGCTGACGCGAGTTGACCCACTTCCGCGCGAATGGGGAATTCAGCGCCGTGGATGCGAACCTTGCGCGCGCCGCCCACCATTGCCGCGCCACGCGTGCCTGCCGCCTGAAACCCTGAGAACAGCACCAGGTTGCGTTCATCGCCGACGAACGTCTTCAGGTGATGCAGCACGCGACCACCCGTGGCCATGCCCGCCGCGGAGATGATGATCATCGGCTTGCGCTGCTGGTCCAGCCATTTCGATTCATCCGGCGTGTTGATGAACTTCGCCACCGCGCTCATGCGCTGCGCCTGCCTTTCGTCCAGCCGATGCAGCTGATGGAACTGGCGGTACAGCTTCGTGGCGTCAGTGGCCATCGGGCTGTCGACATACACCGGGATATCCGGGATCGCACCGTGTTCCTTGAGCACGGAAATCTGCCACAACAGTGCCTGCACGCGGCCAACGGCAAACCCCGGAATCACCGTGACTCCACCGCGCTTATGGCACCTGCGCACCCAGTCGCCCAGCTCCTGTTGGGTATCAACGACAGGATGGGTGCGATTCCCGTAGGTCGATTCCGTCACCAGGTAGTCGGAGGCGCCCGGCGCCTCTGGCGGGCCCATCAACACGTCATTGCTGCGTCCAATGTCGCCGCTGAACGTGATCGAGATTCCGGCACACGCCAAGCGCACGAATGCAGCGCCGAGAATGTGCCCGGCATTGCAGAATTCCGCGCTAGTTCCGCTGACCGGCTCGAACATCTGGTGCGCATCGACCGTGCGAAACTGCTCCAACACCGCGGCAGCGTCATCCTGCGTATACAGAGGCAGCGCGGGATGATGCTTGGAGAATCCGTGCCGGTTTGCAAAGTGCGCATCCTCCTCCTGCAGCCGGCCGCTGTCCGGCAGCAATATGCGGCACAACTCCAGCGTCGCCGGTGTGCAATAGATCGGCCCGCCAAAGCCTTCGGCCATCAGTCGCGGCAGGTAACCGCTATGATCAATGTGCGCGTGTGTCAGCAGCACGGCATCTATGGTCCTGGGATCGACCAGCGGTGGCGCCCAATTGCGCAGGCGCAGCTGCTTGATTCCCTGAAACAGTCCGCAGTCAATGAGCAGCCGATGGCCCGCGGCTTCCAGCACGTAGCGCGAGCCGGTTACCGTGCCGGCTGCGCCAAGGAATCCAAGTCGCGCCGCCATTGAAACTGCAGTTGACTCGCGCCGCTCCATCAGCCGACTCTACAGGGATCCCCGGAGTCGTGTCGCTTCTGGCGACCTGAAGCCTTCGGGTTCATACTGATCTTGTTGATGCCCCACGCGCGCCGCAGTCAATGGAGTTTCGCATGTACATGAAGTACCGGCCTGTTCGCGGCCTGTTCCGCGTCCTATTGCTGACGCTGTCGATCGGATCAGCAAATATCCAGGCGGCGGAGCCAGGCTCAATTGCGACGCCGGCCGTGGCCGCGGCGCGGCCCCGCATTGGTCTGGTGCTCGCCGGCGGTGGCGCCAAGGGCGCCGCGCACGTGGGCGTGCTCAAGGTGCTGGAGGAAATGCATGTTCCCATTGACTGCATCGCCGGCACCAGCATGGGTGCACTGGTGGGCGCCGGCTACGCGTCGGGTATCTCCAGCGCCGACATGACTACGTTCCTGCTGGGCGTCGACTGGAAGACCGTGGTCGGTGGCCTGGGGCAGCGCAACCTGGAGCCCATCGAGCAGAAGCGCCAGGGTGTCACGTACAGCAACACGCTGGAGCTGGGCATCCAGGAATCCCACGTGATCATGTCCCCCGGCCTGGTCAATACCAGCGGCATCGAGAACCTGCTGCGGGGCTTTGTCGCCAAGGCGCGGTCGGTGTCTGATTTCAATAAGTTCGCGATTCCGTTTCGCGCGGTAGCCACCGACATGGTTTCGGGCCAGATGGTCGTTCTGGACCATGGGGACCTGGCCACGGCAATGCGCGCCAGCATGGCCATACCCGGGGCCTTCGCCCCGGTACTCACCGACAACATGGTGTTGGCCGACGGTGGCCTGATGCGCAACATCCCGGTGGACGTTGCCCGCAACCTGTGTGCCGACATCGTGATTGTCGTGAACCTGGTTGAGCCTCCGCCCAAGGCCGAGAACATGCGCAGCCCGACGCAGCTGCTCGGGCGCACCATGGACGTGATGATCGAGGCCAATGAAAGACAGCAGCTGCAGTCGCTCACGCCCCAGGACGTGCGCATCGACGTGGAGATGGGCGACATTGGCACGGCCGACTTCGAGCGGGTCGGGGAGGCCATTCCCCTGGGCGAGGCCGCGGCCCGCAAGATGGCCAGCCGGCTGGCGCCGTTTGCAGTGCCCGCGGAGCAATATGCCGCGTGGCGCAACCGCGTGACCTCTGAGCAGAACACCGCGTTTCGGGTTGCGGACGTGCAGTTTTCCGGCCTGCAGCGGATCAATCCTGTGTACCTGCAACAGCGCACGCACATCCACGCCGGCGATGTAGTGGATATAAACGACGTCGGCAAGGAGGCCCAGAGCATGTCGGTGCTGGAGGACCTGGATGCCGTCAGCTACGAGCTCAAGGGCGATCCGGCCAACCCGGTACTGGAGTGGCTGCCCAAAGAGAAGAGCTGGGGACCGAACTACCTCAAGGTGGACTTCGGGTTGTACACCTCCGCCGCCAGCGACGACTCATTCATCTTCTACTTCCAGCACGCGCGCACCTGGGTCAACGACCTGGGTGCCCAGTGGCGCAACGAACTGCAGCTGGGTACCGACAAACAGCTGACCACCAGCTTCTACCAGCCGCTGAACATCTCGCAACGCTTCTTCGCCGAGGCCAAGGCGTCCGTGGGCGATTTGCGCCAGGACCTGTACCAGGACGGCGACCGGGTCGCACGTTACCAGTTCCACGATCTGGGTGGCCGGGTCGACTTCGGCATGAACTTCGGCAGCTACTCCCAGCTGCGGGTCGGGTATTCGATGCAAAACCGCGAGATGCAGCTGGACACCGGCTCGACGCTGTTGCCTGAGGGTAAACAAAGGGACGCTGGCATCGTGGTTTCAGCAGTGCATGACTCGCGCGACACGCCCTTCAATCCCACCCGCGGGGTGGCGGTTGCCCTGGAATACATAGATTCCAACAAATCCCTGGGCAGCAATCGCGACTGGGAGCGCGCAGAACTGGGCGTTGGTCTTGCCGTGCCGGTGCGCAAGGATGTTTTGTGGTTCAACGCAGCCGGCGGCACCGACTTCAACACCGGCCTGCCGGCAGATCGGCTGTTCGTGCTCGGTGGTCCTCTGGCCTTTCCCGGGCTCGACGCGCAGGAACTGCGCGCCGGCAGCTACTGGACACTCAGCACCGGCTACCTGTGGAAGCTCACGGACATCTTCTCGCTGCGCGGACAATCCTTGTATGCCGGACTGAGGCTGCAGGGAGGCCAGGTATTCGATCGTTTTGACGGCGTCAGTGAGGGGGATATCAGCTCGGCCACTGTTTACCTCACCGGACGCACGCCGGTAGGACCGGTTACCGTTGGCTACGCGTATACGACCACCGACTCCTGGAGTTTGTGGCTGAGCATCGGGCGGCCGCTGGGCAGCGGCACCATCCTGGAGCGCGGCATCTTTCGCTGACGCGATTGCGAGTACCAAGAGCGCGGGCTGTTCCGCCTAACGCGTAGAATTCGGTCGTACCGACGGCGCGTGGGACGGACTGCGGAGAATTTGACAATCGCGGAGTTTTTTTCCATTCTGCCGCCTGGCTGATGCGCTATTAGCGGAGCCAGAAACGCAAAGATTTCTGGCATCCGACCCTTAGTTAGCTCTAGAGGGGGGATGGATCATGCCTGCACTTAAGTCTGTGCGCGCTCTTGTCCTTTCGGCCGCGGTCTCTGGCGCCCTATTCGCCACACCATTCGCATCGCTCGGCATTGTTTCTCTTGCCTCGGCGCAGGAGGCTCCCAAGGCCGCCCATGCAGAAGGATCCCTAGAGGAAGTTGTTGTGACCGGTTCGCGTGTCGGCCGGTCGTCGTTCGATACGCCAAATCCGGTGACTGTGCTGGATGCGAGCGATATTGAAAATCTCGGCCTCACCAATGTGGGCGCCGTAATGGCCCAGCTGCCACAGAATTCAAGCTTCTTTGCCAGCAATAATGTCGGGCTTGGAAATTTCAACGTCGGCGCGCAACTGGCCAACCTGCGCGGCCTCAATCCGTTCTTTGGCACGCGCACGTTGACCCTGGTTGATACGCGCCGTGTGGTTCCGACCACCACCGGCGGCGGCGTGGATATCACGCTGATCCCGTCAATGCTCGTGGCTCGAACAGAAGTGGTGACCGGCGGCGCATCTGCAGTGTATGGCTCGGATGCGGTTGCCGGCGTCGTCAACATTATCCTCGATACCAAGCTGACGGGATTCAAGGCGCAAGCGGATTATGGCCAGACCTCACACGGGGATGGAGGTGATGGCCACCTGGCAGCGGCTTACGGCAACCCCTTCGCCGGTGACCGCGGCCACTTCGTGATCGGCGGTGAATTCGAAAAATACGAGTCCATCGGCATCTGCTCTGAAGTGCGCGACTGGTGCAGCAGTTCATATGGAATGTTTACCAATCCTGGCTTCGCCACGCCGGGTGCCCCGGGCTATGGTCAGCCGCACTACATCATCGGTCCGGACGCCAAGCTGGGAAATACCAGCCAGACAGGCGTGCTGGCTCCCTGCCTGGTATACGCGGGTGTGTGCGTTGCCGGTCCGCAAGTCAATTTCAACGCCGCCGGCACGGCGACGACACCCTACGACCAGGGCCTCTACGCGCTGGGTGCCGGGTTCTTCGGCTTCCGGCAGGGCGGGGACGGAGAAGGGGTCGGAGCCTACGACGCCACGACCATGCGGCCCGAGGTGAAGCGCTATACCGCCCTCGGGCATGTGGACTTCGAATTGGGCGCCAGCATCAATTCCTTTCTCGAGGCGACCTACGCCCGTAGCGAGGCGGTAAACCCGGTTGCCAATGGCGCCATTGGTCCGTACTCGCTGGAGATCTTCCCCAACGGCTATGTCGGCAGCTACATCGCGCCAGGCAATGCCTTTCTTCCCGCCGGCGTGGCGGCACAGCTACCCAACGGGGCGATGCTTGGGCGCAATGTCACGAACATCGTCGCCGCACGCAATGAGACCAACAATGACACGGTGCGCTTGATAGGCGGCCTGGATGGGCCGCTGGCGGGCACCTGGAAGTGGGACGCCTACTATGAATATGGCCGTAACCAGAACGATCAGGCGCTATTCAACAACGTTGTAAATGGCAGCGGCTCGGGCTACGACTTCCTCAACTGGGCCCTGGATGCCGTGAAGAACAGCTCGGGAAACATCGTTTGCCGGCAGGTGCTGCTCAACAATCCAATGGCGGCAGGCTGCACACCCCTGAACCTGTTCGGGGCCAACAATGCCGATCCGGCGGCCATCGCATATGCTTTTCGAACGCTGAAGGAATTCTCGACGTACACCCAGCAGGTATTTTCGGCGAATCTTCGCGGCGACCTGTTCTCGGGTTTCGGCGCCGGTTCCATCAAGTCGGCGGTCGGTGTCGAATGGCGTCACGAGCATGGGGACGTGACCCACGATCTTGCCAACCAGCCCTGGTACAACCAGTACTTCCTCAGCTATGGGCTGGACTACAGCGGCACGATTTCGGTGCTCGAGGGCTACGCCGAGGTCAACGTACCGGTGCTGCGCGACCTGACGCTGGCCAAGTACCTGGAATTCGACGGCGCCTTCCGGGAAACACAGAACAAGAACGAGAACGGTACCGCCGGTCCGCTATTCGGCGAATCCCGGACGCAGAACTTCCCAAGCTGGAAACTCAGCGGGATTTGGGATCTGACCGACTGGCTGCGATTTCGCGGCACGCGTTCACGTGACGTTCGTGCACCGGGATTTCGCGAGCTTTACCAGGCCTATGCGGTGGCAGGCGGTGCGTTTGGCTCGGTCACCAACCCCTGGACCGGGCTGTCGGATCCGGCAGTAATCCACACGGGCGGCGACATCAATCTCAAGGCCGAGAAGGCAGACACGACTACCGTGGGGATTGTCCTCTCGCCCAAGTCAGGTGCACTTGAGCACATGCAGTTCTCCACGGACTGGTACCAGATCAGCCTGAACGACGCGATTGTCGGGCCGCCGTTTGGCATCGGTGCACAGAATATCGTCACGCAATGCTACATGGGCGTGCAGTCGTTCTGCGACCGCATGACCGGGGAAGGCACGGCTGACATCCTGACCATCAACAATACGGCAGCGAACCTGGGGCAGTACGAGACCGAAGGTGTCGACTTCGAAGCCGACTACAACCTGCCGTTGCAAGACATGAGCAACTCGCTGGCCGGATCCGTCAGCCTGCGCCTGATAGCGTCGTACCTCTACAAGATGACTATCGATGCTGGCCTCGGCGCCACGCCTATCGACTACTCAGGACAGTCCGGTCCGACTGGGGCCTTCGGCGGCTTCAATACTTCACCGAAGTGGCAGGCGAACGCCTTTGCGACCTACGCCAATGGGCCGTTTTCAGGCACCGTGCAGGTTCGCTATATCGGTAGCGGCAAGTACCTGGCGACAACGGCGGCCGGGGTGCCGCCGCTGGACCCGACTGACGCGGGGTACAGCACGACCTACGCCGGCAGCATCAACGACAACACCGTGGCATCGGCCGTGTATGTGAACCTGTCGGGGGCCTATAACATTAACAAGCAATTCTCCGTGTTCGGAACCATCAACAACCTGTTCGACCGCGCGCCACCGATTGCGCCCGGCGGCAACGGATATCCGACGAACCCGGTGTACTTTGACACCTACGGTATGTCCTGGAAGCTGGGAGTGCGTGTGCACTTCTAAGCGGCTCGTGAAGGCGGTCCGTTGGGCATTGCTCCTCGGCGCTTGCGCGCGGCAAGGTACTGGCCATTATCGTAATCGTTACTCGCGCACATGGATCCGTGGTGGCGGCGGCATGTCGCGCGCATGGCCCAGCAGCCAGTTCCAGAACGCCCGCACCTTTTCCAGCTCCAGGTACGCCGGCGGGCAGGCGATATAGGTGTCAAAGCCAAGGGGGATCGCCACCGGGCTGGCCATCACCAGCTGCCCGCTTTCCAGAAACGGTTGGGCGAGACTCCAGCGGCTCAGGACCAGGCCCTGGCCATGCGCAGCGGCTCCCAGAATGGCGGCGCTGTCATCAAAGGCGGCGCCGCGCTCGGGCCAGCGCTCGGCATAGCTGACCCCGTCGGTCCACATGTCCCAGGGCTCGCTGCTCGAGTGCAGCAACGGATATGCGCCCAATGGCCCGGGACCCGGCAAGGCACCGTGACGCGCCAGCAGCTCCGGGGCGCACAGCGGCACCAAGTATTCGGTAAACACCTTTTCCGCGCGCAGGCGCGGCCAGTGTCCGCGGCCGATGCGTATGGCCACATGCACGTCCGAGTGCGCGAAGTCCGTCAGCTCGTGCGTGCACTGCAGGCGCAGGTCAATCCCCGGATGCTTGGCAAAGAAATCAGGCAGCCGCGAAATCAACCAGCTGTGCATGAACGAGGTCAACAGGCTGACCACCAGCACCCCGCCACTGCGCGCGGCGCGTACCATCCGGAAGCCCTGTTCCAGCTCATCGAGCCCGCGCTGCACGAACGGCACGAGGCGCTCGCCTTCCACAGTCAGCTCGACGCTGTGGGAGGTTCGCTGCAGCAGGCGCACCTGCAGGTAATCCTCCAGCGCCTTGACCTGCATGCTGACGGCGGCAGTGGACAGGTGCAGCACCTCGGCGGCGCCACTGAAACTGCGCCGAGCCGCCACACAGGCAAACACGCGTAGTGCCGCCAGCGGCAGGCGCGCGTGCGCCTTCTGTGCTGGCGGTTCCTTGGCTTTGGCTGGGCGACGAGCGGGGGCGCGCCGCCTGCCAGGGGTGGCCTTCATGGGCCCATTCTGCCCCAGCCCCGGGGCCGTTGGCTCCTGAGGCAGATTCAACAGGACTGAATGCACCTTCAGTACCTGCGAATGCCCACTCCAAGGCGGCGTCGCACACTCTCCGGCACTGACAGTAACCACTGCAGCATCAAGGAGGAACATGAAATGCGCCGCAACATTGTATTGACCGGATTGACGCTGATCACCACCCTGGGCTGCGGGGTCCCGGCGTTTGCCGCCCCCGAGCTGGCCAGCGAGCGGGTGCAGGTCAAGGACCTGGACCTGGCCAGCCCGCATGGCCAGCAGGTGCTGGACGCACGCGTGGCAGCGGCCATCGAGCACGTGTGCGTACTGCCCTACGCGCGTATCGAGCAGACCACCGCGGCGGAACGACGCCAGGCCGACTGCAAGGCAGCGGCAAGGGCGGACGTGCAGCGGCAGCTGCAGGCCCATGGCGTGCAATCGGTGCGGGCCGCCCGGGCCGACTAGCTGTGCACCGACTCAAAGCCGGGCCGACAAAAGCAAAAGCCCCGGTCACTTGCGTGACCGGGGCTTTTCTTCAATAAGAGCCTGACAGTGACCTACTCTCACATGGCTAAAGCCACACTACCATCGGCGCAGAACGTTTTCACTTCCGAGTTCGGAATGGGATCGGGTGGTTCCCGTTCGCTAATGCCGTCAGGCAAAAAGGGAATCCAGAGAGTTTTGTTTCGACGCGTGTCGCGTTCGAGTAAATGTGAATCATCAAGTCGCTGATTTCACCTGCAAGCAAAACTGCTTGAGGTTATATGGTCAAGCCTCACGGGCAATTAGTACTGGTTAGCTAAACGCATTGCTGCGCTTACACACCCAGCCTATCAACCAAGTAGTCTTCTTGGGCCCTTTAGGAGGATCAAGTCCTCAGGGAGATCTTATCTTGGGGGGGGCTTCCCGCTTAGATGCTTTCAGCGGTTATCCCGTCCGTACATAGCTACCCGGCAGTGCCACTGGCGTGACAACCGGAACACCAGAGGTACGTCCACTCCGGTCCTCTCGTACTAGGAGCAGCTCACCCTCAAATCTCCAACGCCCACGGAAGATAGGGACCAAACTGTCTCACGACGTTTTGAACCCAGCTCGCGTACCACTTTAATTGGCGAACAGCCAAACCCTTGGGACCTGCTACAGCCCCAGGATGTGATGAGCCGACATCGAGGTGCCAAACTCCTCCGTCGATGTGGACTCTTGGGAGGAATAAGCCTGTTATCCCCGGAGTACCTTTTATCCGTTGAGCGATGGCCCTTCCATACAGAACCACCGGATCACTATGACCAACTTTCGTTCCTGCTCGACATGTACGTCTCGCAGTCAAGCACCCTTATGCCATTGCACTCAGAAGCGCGATTACCGACCGCGCTGAGGGTACCTTTGCACTCCTCCGTTACTCTTTGGGAGGAGACCGCCCCAGTCAAACTACCCACCATACAGTGTTCCCAACCCGGATTACGGGCCAAGGTTAGAACTCCGAAGTTATCAGGGTGGTATTTCAAGGTTGCCTCCACAAGAGCTAGCGCCCCTGCTTCAAAGTCTCCCACCTATCCTACACAAACAAATTCAAAGTTCAGTGTAAAGCTGTAGTAAAGGTTCACGGGGTCTTTCCGTCTTTCCGCGGGTACGCCGCATCTTCACAGCGATTTCAACTTCACTGAGTCTCTGGTCGAGACAGTGGGGCCAGCGTTACGCCATTCGTGCAGGTCGGAACTTACCCGACAAGGAATTTCGCTACCTTAGGACCGTTATAGTTACGGCCGCCGTTTACCGGGGCTTCGATCAAGAGCTTCGCCTTGCGGCTGACCCCATCAATTAACCTTCCGGCACCGGGCAGGCGTCAGACCCTATACATCCACTTACGTGTTTGCAGAGTGCTGTGTTTTTGGTAAACAGTCGCAGCCCCCATTACCTGCGGCCTCTCTCAGCTTCCTGGAGCAAGTCCAGTGACCAACAAAGGCACACCTTCTTCCGAAGTTACGGTATCAATTTGCAGAGTTCCTTAACCAGAGTTCTCTCAAGCGCCTTAGAGATTATCTTCTCACCCACCTGTGTCGGTTTCGGTACGGTCAACAATTACCTGAAGCTTAGAGGCTTTTCTTGGAAGCGGGGCATCAAACACTTCGTCTTACCTTGCGGTTCGACTCGCACTCACACCTTGGCGTTGAATGACCTTCCGGATTTGCCAGGAAGATCCGCCTACATGCTTGGACGGCACTGCTGCCGCTGCTTTAGCCTTCTCCGTCACCCCATCGCAGTAACTGTCGGTACAGGAATATTAACCTGCTTTCCATCGACTACGCCTTTCGGCCTCGCCTTAGGGACCGACTCACCCTGAGCCGATTAACGTAGCTCAGGAAACCTTAGGTTTTCGGCGAGCGGGTTTTTCACCCGCTTTATCGTTACTCATGTCAGCATTCGCACTTCTGATACCTCCAGCATGCCTCACAGTACACCTTCGCAGGCCTACAGAACGCTCCCCTACCGCGTGCATTGCTGCACACCCATAGCTTCGGCGCTCTGCTTTAGCCCCGTTAAATCTTCCGCGCGAGCCGACTAGACCAGTGAGCTATTACGCTTTCTTTAAAGGATGGCTGCTTCTAAGCCAACCTCCTGGCTGTCTATGCCTTCTCACATCGTTTACCACTTAGCCGAGACTTAGGGACCTTAGCTGACGATCTGGGTTGTTTCCCTCTTCACAACGGACGTTAGCACCCACTGTCTGTCTCCCGAGCTGTACTTCA
>CAVSAR010000010.1:32500-57550 GCA_963726085.1 uncultured Pseudomonadota bacterium
GATGACGCATCCGCATAGCGAGGATGCCAAAATCGTCGAGCGGTTTTCCCTGGGGTCGGATGACAAGGGAACCAAGGTCCTGACTTACGAGATGACGCTGACCGACCCGGTGTACTACACCGAGCCGGTCAAGACGCAAAAGAAATGGATGCCCCTGGCCAACGGCTACATCATCACGTACCGCTGTCCGGATGAGTTCTGGCTGGCGCTGCTGGATGCGCGGCGCGCGCAGCTCAAGGCCGGCAAGCCGGTGGATGCGAAGATGAGCGATGTATACAAGGCACGCGAAGCGAAGGAATGATTTATGACCAAATTCATGCGGTACCAGATTGTTTCCGAGGCGGTCGTGATGTCGGCGCTGGCGCTGGTAGTGGTGCTCGGCACCACTGGCGCGTTTGCCCATCATTCAGCCGCCCAGTTTGATTTCACGCACCTGGTCACCGTCCAGGGAACCGTGAAGTCCTTCCATGTCACCAACCCGCATACGGCCGCGGTGATCGAGGTGACGGACGCCAAGGGCACGCGGGACGTTGAATACGAAGGCCACAGCGCCAGCAATTTCTATCGCGCCGGCTACACCAAGGACGCCGTGAAATTCGGGGACCACGTGGCCATCCTCATTGCACCGCGGCGGGATGGAAAAGACGGCGGCTTCATCAATGCATTTACCACTGCCAGCGGACAGGTCATCGGGTTTGGCGGGCTGTCGCCCAGCACGGGCAAGCCTGACGAGAAGGCGGCGGCGCCTGCCAAGGCCAGCCCGTAACAGCGAAAGCAGCCGCCGCGTGACTTAGGGCGGCGAAACCTGCACGCGGGCGAAGCGCCGCGGTCCCAGCTGCAGGATGTGCTCGGCACCCACCGCCAGGCGCATCTCCTTGTCGGTGGTCTTGTTGCCATCCACCCGCACTGCGCCCTCGGCGATCTTGCGGTTGGCCTCGGCATTGCTGGCAGCAAGGCCCGCTTCCTTCAACGCTGCGGCCAGGCGCAGCCCCCCGGCATCGGCGCTACTGAGGAACTGCAGCGGCAGGTCCGTGGGCAGGCTCTTCTGCGAGAAACGGGCGACGAAGGTCTCCTGGGCACGAGTCGCGGCGAGCGCATCGTGGAAGCGCGCGACGATTTCATGGGCGAGCTCGAACTTCACGTCGCGCGGATTTCTTCCCTCCTCGATCGATCGCTTCAACCCCGCGATCTCGGCCAGCGGCCGGAAACTGAGCAGCTCGAAATAGCGCCACATCAACACGTCGGAGATGGACATGAGCTTGCCAAACATGGTGTCCGCATCCTCGGCAATGCCCACGTAGTTGCCCATGGACTTGGACATCTTGTTGACCCCGTCGAGCCCCTCCAGCAGCGGCACGGTGATCACCACCTGCGGCTCCTGGCCGTAGTGCTCCTGCAGCGCGCGGCCCACCAAAAGGTTGAAGGTCTGGTCGGTGCCGCCCAGTTCGACGTCTGCCTTGAGGGCCACCGAGTCATATCCCTGCACCAGCGGGTAGAGGAATTCGTGCAGCGCGATGGGCTGGTTGCCCTTGTAGCGCTTGCTGAAATCGTCGCGCTCGAGCATCCGTGCCACCGTGTGCTTGGCGGCGATCTCGATCAGGCCGGCGGCGCCCATGGAGCTGAACCAGCGCGAGTTGAAATCCACCCTGGTCTTCTTGGCATCGAGGATCTTGAACACCTGCTGTTGGTAGGTGCGGGCGTTGGCCTGGATCTCCTCGGGCGTGAGCCGTGGTCGGGTGATGTTGCGCCCCGTCGGGTCGCCGATCATGCCGGTGAAGTCCCCGATCAGGAATACCACCTCGTGGCCGAACTGCTGGAACTGGCGCATCTTGTTGAGCAGGACGGTGTGGCCCAGGTGCAGGTCCGGCGCCGTCGGGTCAAAGCCGGCCTTGACCACCATCGGCCGGTCGCGGCGCAGTTTGCGGATCAGGTCCGCCTCGGTGAGGATTTCGTTGGCGCCGCGGCGCAGCTCGGCAAGCTGCTCCGCCTGCGCTCCGGTCAGCGCCGGCGCGTCGGGACTGGGACTCATGGTGCGACCGCAGGATACCCGATGCCCGCATGGCTCGTGCCGGGCGTCTCAGTTTTGGGTGCCGGGGGACACATATAGATTGACCATGACAGCATCGTTTCGTATGGTCGCGCAGATTATTGTGCAATCGCCTGATCAGGGAACCGTTTTGTCGAGTCCGCCCCGCCCCGCCTCCGCTTCCCTGGCTATTGCAGCCCGCCGTGCCCCGTCGCTACGCATGCTGCAACTGCTGTGCTGCGCCGCAGTGGCCTGGGCGGGGATCTATACGACGGCTACCACCACCCGGCCGGGGGATATCGCGGAGTTCGCGGCCCGCAACTTCCGCTTGGCCAACCCGGCACAGGCCGGGGTCAATGCCGCGCTCGAGGTTGCCGGGGAGAGCCTCTCGCGGATCAGCGTGGTGGTACAGCGCAACGAAACGCTGGACCAGATCTTCCGTCGCCTGGAGCTTTCGCTGACCGACCTGGCTAACCTGCGCGCCCTCGATGGGGCCCGCGCGGCGCTGGACAAGCTGCGACCCGGCGACCTGCTGACCCTGGTGCACCGTGGCGGCGACCTGGTGGGCCTGGAGCGCCCCCTGTCGATCACCCAGACGCTGAAGGTCAGCCGCGATGCGGACCACGGCTTTGTTGCCAACGTCGAGGAAGTGCCGCTGACCCGCACCGCTGTCACCGCCAGCGGCACCATCGAGTCCTCGCTGTTCGCCGCCGGCACGGCTGTGGGCCTGCGCGACGCGACCACCATGGAACTGGCGGAGATCTTCCGCTGGGACATCGATTTTGTGCTCGACCTGCGCAGCGGTGATTCATTCAAGGTGATCTACGAGCAGCTGCAGCGTGATGGCAAGATCATTGGCGACGGCCAGATCCTGGCCGCGGAGTTCATGAACGATGGCACGTTGTATCGGGCGGTGCGCTATGTGAACGCCGATGGCAAGTCCGACTACTACACTGCCGACGGCAAGAGCCTGCGCAAGGCCTTCCTCAAGGCGCCGGTGCAGTTCTCGCGCATTAGCTCGATATTCAATCCCAATCGCAAGCATCCCATCCTCAACACGATTCGCGCACATCGCGGCGTCGACTATGCAGCGCCCACCGGCACGCCGGTGCGCGCCGCCGGCGCCGGGCGGGTGCAGTATCGCGGGGTGAAAGGTGGCTTCGGCAACGTGGTGGAACTGGAGCACCCAGGCCAGGTGGTCACGCGCTACGGACACCTTTCGCGGTTCGCCCAGGGCGTGAGCCCTGGCTCGCGGGTCGAACAGGGCCAAATCATCGGCTATGTCGGCATGACCGGACTGGCAACGGGCCCGCACCTGCACTTCGAGTACATATCGCGCGGTGTTTACATGGATCCGCAGCTGGTGCTGCGCAAGGCCGAGCCAGGCCCGCCCATCCCTGCGGCGCAGCGTGCCGACTTTGACCTGCAGACCGCCGCGCTGCTGGCCAGGCTGGATTCCGGAACCGCCAGCGCCACGGCGCTGGCCGCGCGCTGAGGGCGAATGGCGATCTATGCCGGCCTGATGTCCGGCACCAGCGTCGATGGCGTAGACGCGGTGATTCTGGAAATCACTGACGAGGGCTTCCAGGTGCGCGCCGCCACCCGCACTGAATATCCCGCGCCCCTGGCCATGCGCCTGCAGGCGGCGATTGCCAACCCGCAATCCTGCCAGCTCGACCAGCTGGGCGAGCTGGACGCGGCCGTGGGCGACGTGTTCGCCGATGCCGCGACCGAATTGCTCAGGTTCTCCGGTTTCTCAGCGCCACAGGTGCGCGCCATCGGCAGTCACGGGCAGACGCTGCTGCATCGGCCGCGCGGCACGCCGGCATTTACCGTGCAGATCGGGGATGCCAACCGTATTGCCGAACGCACGGGCATTGACGTGGTGGCCGACTTTCGCCGCCGCGATGTCGCCGCCGGCGGCGAAGGCGCGCCACTGGTGCCGGCATTTCATGCGGCAGCCTTTGGCGCCACGGGCACGCCGCGCGTGGTGGTCAACATCGGTGGCATCGCCAACATCACCGTGCTGGGCGCCGATGGCAGCGTGACCGGCTTTGACACCGGGCCCGGCAATTGCCTGATGGACCTGTGGGCGCACCAACACCTGGGCCAGCCATTTGACCGGGACGGGGCCTTCGCGGCCTCCGCCGAGGTGCACCTGGAGCTGTTGCGCCGCCTGCTGACCGAGCCGTACCTGAAACTGTCACCGCCCAAGAGCACCGGACGCGAACTGTTCAATCGCGGGCTGCTGGAACCCGCGCTCGAAGGACTGGAGGTGACCGCAGCGGCCGTCCAGGCCACCCTCTGCGAATACACGGCCACGAGCATTGCCTATGGCATCCTTTTTATGGCCCGGGCGCACCCGCAGGAAGTGCTGGTGTGCGGCGGCGGCGCGTACAACACGGAATTGATGCGCCGCCTGGCGGCTCGGTTGCCGGACGCGCGCGTACTTTCAACCGCGCAACGCGGGATTGCTCCCCAGCAGGTCGAGGCCGCCGCGTTCGCCTGGCTGGCGCACCAGTACCTGCAGGGCCGGCCCGGCAACCTCACGGCCGTCACCGGTGCGCGCGCGCCGCGCGTGCTCGGGGCCTTGTATGCGGGGCGTGCAACAAAACCGTAGACTCTTGCGGATAACATTGCTGGCTACGAATGGATCCTGTGCTCAGCCCCTCGCCCCCCCAGTTGTTCATCAATCGCGAGCTATCCCTGCTGGAATTCAACCAGCGCGTGCTCGAGCTGGCCGATGACGAGTCCCTGCCGCCCCTGGAACGGCTGCGCTTCCTGTGCATCTCTTCCAACAACCTCGATGAGTTTTTCGAGATTCGCGTCGCCGGCCTCAAACAGCTGGTGGAACTGGGTGGCACCAAGATTGGCGCCGACGCCATGCCGATCGCCGACCAGCTCAATGCCATCCACGACCGGGCCGACACCCTGATCCGTGACCAGTACATCTGTCTCAACGAGCGCATCATGCCCAGGCTCGCCGCGCACGGCGTGCGCCTGCCGGCGCGCGATCAATGGACTGCAAGCCAGCGCAGCTGGCTGGAGACCTACTTTCACAGCGAGGTCGAGCCGGTCCTGAGCCCTCTGGGCCTGGACCCGGCCCGCCCGTTTCCGCGGATCCAGAACAAGAGCCTCAACTTCATCATCCAGCTGTCCGGCAAGGATGCGTTTGGCAGGGACACGGACCTGGCCATCCTGCAGGTTCCGCGCTCGCTGCCTCGCGTCGTGCCGGTGCCCCAGGAGGGCGCCGGCAAGACCTTCGTGCTGCTGTCGAACATCGTGGCCGAGTTCGTGGCGCTGCTGTTTCCCGGCATGGAAGTCGGCGGCTGCTACCCGTTCCGGGTCACGCGCAACAGCGACCTGTTCGTCGACGACGAGGAAGTCGACGACCTGCGCCGCGCGCTGGAAGGCGAGCTGGCGCAGCGCCGCTATGGCGCCTCGGTGCGGCTGGAGACCTCGGTGGATTGCCCGGAAGTCGTGGCCGGGTTCCTGCTGGAGCGATTCGGGCTGACTGGCCTGGACCTGTACCGCGTCGACGGGCCGGTGAATCTGTACCGCCTGTCCGCAGTCTATGAACTGGCGCCGCGACCGGACCTCAAGTACGCGCCCTTCGCGCCGGCGTTGCCCACGAACCCCACGCTATCGACCAACCTGTTCGACCAACTGCGCGAGGGGGACATACTGCTGCACCAGCCGTTCCAGGGGTTCGCGCCGGTGCTGGACTTCCTGCGTCTGGCCGCCGGCGACCCGCAGGTGCTGGCCATCAAGCAGACCCTGTATCGCACGGGTTCCGAATCGCCCATCGTGGACGCGCTGGTGACCGCCGCGCATGCCGGCAAGGACGTCACGGCCATCGTCGAACTGCGCGCGCGCTTCGACGAGGAGGCCAACATCGGGCTGGCCAACCGGCTGCAGGAGGCCGGCGTGCACGTGGTCTACGGCGTGGTCAGCTACAAGACGCACGCCAAGATGATCCTCGTCGTGCGTCGCGAAGCCGATGGCATGCGTCGGTACTGCCACCTTGGCACCGGCAACTACCACCAGCAGACCGCGCGGGCCTATACCGACTACGGACTGCTGACCTGCGATCCGGCCATAGGCCTCGATGTACATGAAATATTCCTGCACCTGACCAGCCTCACGCGCACGCCGCAGCTGCGGGTGCTGCTGCAATCCCCCTTTACGCTGCACCAGCGCCTGCTGGAGCTGATCCGCGGTGAAGCAGTGCGCGCGGCAAATGGCGGGGATGGCCGGATCATTGCCCGCATGAACGCCCTGACCGAACCCCAGGTGATCGAGGCGCTTTATGCCGCCTCAACCGCCGGGGTAAAGATCGACCTGGTGGTGCGCGGCGTCTGTGCGCTGCGCCCGGGGATGCCTGGCATGTCCGACAACATCCGCGTGCGCTCGATTGTCGGCCGGTTCCTGGAGCACCCGCGCGTCTGGAGCTTCGGCAGCGGGGCAGATGCCATCGTCTACTGTTCGAGCGCAGACTGGATGGAACGCAATTTCTTCCGCCGCGTGGAGATCGCGTTTCCGATCCTCGATGCCTCATTGCGCGACGAAATCCTGGCCGACCTGCAGACCTACCTCAACGACACGGCCGACGCGTGGGAACTGCACGCCGACGGCAGCTACGTGCGCCTGCGTGACAGCCACCCCGGCGGACCGTCGGCGCAGCTACAGTTGCTCGAGAAGTTCGTCGGCGCTACGAGGTAAACACGCGCAGACGCAGGCCCGCCTCGCGCAGGTAGCCAATCTCGACATTGAGGTCCGCGGCCGTCAATGGGTGGTCGCGGAACGTTCGCACCTTGAAGCGCAGTTCCAGTGTCTTGGGGCGCCCAGTCAGCGTCACAGCCGGCAGCGCCTCGGTGCTGCGATTGCGGTGCAGCAGCACCGCGATGCGCAGGATCAGCGCCAGATAGGTGGCGCGCGCATCCCAGGGGGGCTCCAGGTCTGCCATTGCCGTGGCCGGGAACTTGCGCCGATGCGCGCCAACCAAGCGCGCCAGCAGCAACTGCTCCTCGCGAGCGAACCCCGGCATGTCCGCGTTCTCCAGCAGGTAGGCCCCGTGGCGGTGATAGCCACTGTGCGCGACATCCAGTCCGATCTCGTGCAGCCGGCAGGCCCAGGTCAACGCCAACTCGGCCAGGGGATCATGCAGCTGCCAGCTGTCCTGTACCTGCTCCAGCAGCAGCAGCGCCGTCTGCTCCACGCGCGCGGCCTGTTCGGGATCGACGTGATAGCGCTGTTGCATGGAGCGCACGGTGCGCTCGCGCGCATCCTCGTGCGTGTAGCGTCCGACCATGTCGTAGAGCAGTCCCTCGCGCATGGCGCCCTCCGCCCAGCGCATCTGCTCGATGCCAAGCTGCGCAAAGATCTCGGCCAGGATCGCCACGCCGCCGGGAAACACGGCGCGCCGGTCGTCGGTGATGCCTTCCAGGGTGATTGCACCAATGCTGCCCGCGGCGATCAGCGCCCCGATAATCGCTTCGATGCCGTCGGCGGTAATGCCGGTGGCTTTCGGGTCCAGCCCCTTTTGCACTTCGAAAATCGAGCGCACGGTGCCGGAGCTGCCCGCGACCTGTTTCCAGCCGCGCTTCAGGTAGGCCTCCTGCACCGGTTCCAGTTCTTGCTGCGCGGCCAGGCGCGCGCGGGCAAAGCGCTTGCCGGACATCCTGCCGTCACCGAAATGGCGCTTGCTCATCAGCACGCATCCGAGCTTCAGGCTCTCCAGCTCCAGCGGCTCGCGGCTACGCCCGATGACCAGTTCCGTGCTGCCGCCGCCAATGTCCACGACCAGCCGGTTGTCCGGGGAGTCGGGCAGGGTCTGGACCACCCCGGAATAGATCAGCCGCGCCTCCTCGCGCCCGGAAATGATTTCTATCCGGTGTCCCAGTGCTTCGCGGGCGCGGTCGAGAAAGGGCTGGCGATTGCGTGTCTGGCGCAGGGCACTGGTGCCCACCACGCGCACGCTCCTGGCATGCAGGTCCTCAAGCCGCTGGCCGAAGCGGCGCAGGCAGTCCAGCGCCCGCGCGGCCACGTCCTTGTCGAGCCGGCCCTGTTCGTCCACGCCCTCGGCGATGCGTACCGGTTCGCGCAGACGGTCCAGCACGATCAGCTGCCCGTCGGTATAACGGGCAACGACCAAGTGAAAGCTGTTGGATCCCAGGTCGACCGCGGCCAGGACATCCGGCACGCGCGGCGCGCGACGACTCAAGATCTATCTCACGCGGCGAACGAGGACCCACACCCGCAGGTCGTGGTCGCGTTGGGATTGCGGATCACGAACTGCGCGCCTTCCAATCCTTCGCGATAGTCGATCTCGGCGCCGTTGAGGTACTGGAAGCTCATGGGATCCACCAGCAGCTTGACGCCGAGCTTCTCGACCAGGGTGTCGCCTTCCTGCAGGTGCTCGTCAAACTCGAATCCGTACTGCATGCCGGAACACCCGCCGCCCTGCACGTAGACACGCAGCATCAGCGAGGGATTGTTCTCGCCACGGATCAGCTCGCCGACCTTGGTGGCGGCGGCTTCAGTGAAAATGACCGGATCGGTGTTCATGCGGGCGTGCTCCCAGCTTCAAGCTTGATCAGTTTACCCTTGATCTGGGCGCCGGCCGCCATTTCAATGGCTCCATAGTGCAGGTTGCCCTCGATTCTGGCGGTCGACCCCAGTGCAATGCGGGTCCCGGCGACGATATCGCCCAGCACGGTGCCACTGAGCTCCACGATCTGCGCTTCCACGGAGCCCTGTACCAGGCCGGCGACGCCAATCACCAGCCGATTGGCCGCGCCATCCTTAGGTTTCACGCTGCCGGAAACCGTGCCGTCCAGGTGCATGCCGCCACTGAATTGCACATCCCCATCGATGCGCGTGCCGGCGCTGATCAGGTTGTCGATGGGCGCGTCTGGCCTGTTGTCTCGCTTGAACATGCGCTTTATTTACCTTCCACTGTCCAGATGAAGCTCTGACGTACCGGGTTCGCGCCCTTGCGCGCCGGCGCGATTTCGATGGTGGTGCGGGCGGGCATGAACCCCGGCGGCAACTTGATGGCCTGGTCCACGGTCTGCACGTAGCGGTAACTGAATCGCAGCTCCCCGCCCGGGACACTGGAGACCGCGCCCAGGTCGAGGTTGACCGGCGCGCCGGCCGTGGTGCCTTCGAAGGTCATGCGCACCGTGCCATTGATCGAGTCTTCCGGCCGCAACGGCCGACCCAGGACCAGGTGCAGCAGGTACTCATCGGGCTTGGCACCGCGCGTGACACGAAATTCCTGGATGCGCAGCACCTCTGCGGCCTGGTTGTCGCCCACGATACCGCGATAGAAGGCCAGGTCCTGCGCCTGGCGCGCGACCTGCGCCTGCAGGTCGCCGATGGACTTGGCCAACTCGGCGCGTTCGCGCGTCTGGCCGACCCGCGCCGATTCCTGGGATGCCAGCTCCAGTCGCTGGCGGTGGCTTTCGTTCTGCAGGTCGTGGATCTGGTCCATCAGGCGGCTGTGCTCGGCGCGCGCGCTGCGCCCGTCGAATCCGGCATTGGAGCGGCCCCATTCAAACGCGACGTAGAGCGACAGCATGGCGACCACCACTGCACCGCCGCCCAACAGCCAGCCACGCAGCGGCGCGTAGGTGCGTACGACAAGACGTGAAGTAGAACCGGACATGGCGGTCAGTCGCCGGCTACTTGCGCGACCGAGCGCGCCTTGGCGCTACCGCCGGCGCGCCGACCGCGTCCCGCAAATCGCGCCCACCAGCCCGGATAAGGCGGCAGGCCTGCCGGCCGCGCCAGGGGCGCCAGCTCGTGCAGTGCCCGCACGTACACGGGCCGCTTGAAATAGATGACTTCCTTGACCGGTTGCCAGTAGTCCACCCAGCGCCAGCGGTCGAATTCCGGCTGCTCGGTAAGGTCGAAGCGGATCCTGGACTCCTCGGCCACGAAGCGCAGCAGGAACCAGCGCTGCTTCTGGCCGATGCACAGCGGGCGCTGCTCGCGGCGCACATAGCGCGCGGGCAACCGGTAGCGCAGCCACGATCCGGTGCTTCCCAGCAGCTGTACATCGGAGGATGCCAGGCCGACCTCCTCGCCCAGCTCGCGAAACAGCGATTCCTCGGCCGATTCGCCATGGCGCATGCCGCCCTGCGGGAACTGCCACCCCTTGCCACCGGCGCGCCGCCCGAGAAACAGCTGGCCGGCGCCGTCCATCAGCACAATGCCGACGTTGGCCCGGAAGCCGTCGCGGTCGATCACGTCGCTCATGTCTGGTTCCTCAAGCTCAGGCGCGCTGGGCGACCTCCTGACGTCGATCCCGAAGGTACTCCTGTCCCTGGAGCATGAGGGTGCGGAAGGTCGCAAAATCCCGCTTCAGGACGGCGCCACGCAGCCGCTCCACGGCCTGGGACAGCGCCTGCAGGGACTCCGCGCCGTAGTCATTGAGGGCCTGGATCTCGTAGTACAGCTCCGGGCTTTCGTCAGCCACGTCGCAGGCCACATCCAGCTGCGCATCGAAGGTGGTACTGGACAGTCGCGCCAAGCGCGGCGCCGCTTCGCCGCTTTCGGCCAGGGCGGTGAAGAACGCGATGTTGAGCGCATGCGACAGGCCCAGCACGTAGGCGATCAGTCGATCGTGCTCGTCCAGACTCATCACCACCTGCTCGGCCATGGTGGGCTGGAACAGCGCCCGCGCCGCGGCCAGCGCCACCGCACTGCCCATGTCGATAAAGATCACGTGCCGCCCCGACAGCAACTCGGTGCCGGGACCAAACATCGGATGCAGCGATGTGACCTTGACGCCCGCGGCCTTCAGGGCATTGAGCCCGCCACGCAGCGGGGACTTCAGCGAACCCAGGTCAAACACGATCCCCGGCGGCCGGCGCAGTGCCAGCTCATTGAGGATCACGCCGCTGGCGCCCAGCGGCGTTGCCACGACGATGAAATCAAACACTGCCAGGTCCTCGATCTTGCGCCAATCGTCGGTTACGGCGATGCCAGGCGCCGCGCCAGCCGGATCGGCTACCAGTACATCAAATCCCTGCGACACCAGGAACTGCACGAACCAGCCGCCCATCTTGCCGGCGCCGCCGATCACCAGCGCGCGTCGGCCACTGCCGGCCCCGTGCGTGGCGACACTGGCCTGTTCCTGGGTGGTCAGGGACGAGCGGATCAGCAGGCGCATCACGTCTTCGGCCAGATCCCCGGAGACTCCCAGTTTTTCCGCGCGACCGCGCACTCCCAGGATGACTTCGCGTTCGCGTTTGTAGTCGCGGGTGGCGCGCCCGGTGGCACGCTTGGCGGCGGCCACTTCGCGGCTGATGGCCTGGCGCTTGGCGATCAGCGCCAACAGGTCGCCATCCAGCTGATCCAGCTGCAGGCGCAGTTCGTCGAGAGTCATGCGTGCCCCAATGCGGCTAAACTTGTCCAATGGTACCCGATCAGTCACTGCCAGACGCGTTGCCGGCCGAACCGCTGGGCACCGTCAAAAGCTGGCTCGCCGAGGCCATCCACCGCGGGGACGTACCCAATCCCAATGCCATGGTGCTGGCTACCACTGACGGCCAGGGGCATCCGTCCGCGCGCATCGTCCTGTGCAAGGACATCGACGCCGAGTCCGGCACCGTGCGGTTCTTTACCAATTATCAGTCGCGCAAGGGGCGCGAGCTGCAGGCCAACCCCAGCGCCGCGCTGGTGATGCACTGGGATCATCTGTATCGGCAGGTGCGCATCGAGGGGATCGTGCACAAGGTCGCTGCGAACGAGAGCGACAGCTACTTTGCCAGCCGTTCGCGCGCCAGCCAGCTCGGCGCCCATGCCAGCGCCCAGAGCCAGCCGGTTGCGTCGCGCGCCGCGCTGCGCGCACGGCTGGATGCGGTCATGGCGCGATTTCCGGACCGTGTACTGGTGCCACGGCCATACCATTGGGGCGGCTATGTGCTGTGGGCGCATAGCGTGGAACTGTGGGTGGAAGGCATGGCCCGCCTGCACGACCGGGCGCGCTGGACGCGGGCGGTCAATGCCTCGGGCGATGGCGCCGTGCAATGCGGCAACTGGTCCGCCACTCGACTGCAACCATGACAAGGGCGAAGCTGGCCACCCCCACCGCCATGGCGGTGTGCTACCTGGTGGCGTTCTGGTCCGGATTCTTCGTCATGGGCGTGGAATTGCTGGGCGGCCGGCTGCTGGCACCCAATTTCGGCAGCAGCATCTATGTCTGGGGCGCGCTGATCGCGGTCTTCATGCTGGCCCTGTCGCTGGGCTACCTCGCGGGGGGGCGCTTCTCGCTGCACCGGCCCAGCCTCGCCAAACTGGCGCTGCTGCTGGCCGCCGCAGCCATCACCGCATTGCCCGTGCTGCCACTGTCGGGCCCCACGCTCGAGAACCTGGCCATCGCGATTCCTGATCCGCGCTTCGGCTCGCTGGCCGCCGCCGCGCTGCTGTTCTTCGTGCCGACCTTCTTCTCCGGCATGGTGTCGCCTTACTGCGTGCGCCTGCTGGTGGAGGACGAGCGCTCTTCCGGGCGGCGCGCCGGGCAGCTGTATTTCGTTTCCACGTTTGGCAGCGCGGCCGGCACCATCCTGACCTCCTTCTACCTGGTGCTGTGGCTGGAAGTGAACGTCATCCTGCTGTCCCTGATCGGGATTTCCATCATGCTGGCGGTGCTGGCGGTGCTGGGGGGTTTTGCAAACACGGAGCCCGGATCATGAAATTCACGCAGCTGCTGCTGATCCTGTGCCTCACCGCCGCCGCAGCGCCGGCGTCAGCCCAGACGCTGATCCATTCCGAGAAATCGCTGTATCGCGAGGTGCTGGTGTATGAACAGGGGGGCGAACGGTGCATGTGCTTTACGCGCATGTGCCGCATCGGGCGCCAGTCGTGCGTCAACCTGCAGGATCCGCATCGCTTTGCACTCAACTACACCAAGATGATGCTGGCAGGCACGCTGTTCATGGGCACGGCTCCCGGGCGCGTACTGATCGTCGGGCTGGGTGGTGGCACGCTGCCCACGGCCCTGGCAGAAATCCTGCCGGCCGCGCAGATCGACGTGGTGGAGATTGATCCGGCCGTGACGCGGGTGGCGAAGCAATTCTTCGGCTTCAGGGAAGGACCGAAGATGCGCGTGATCGAGATGGACGGCCGCGTGTACATCAAGCGCGCGATGCGCGAAGGCACCAAGTACGACGCCGTCATGCTCGACGCGTTCGACCACGAATACATTCCCGAGCACCTGCTGACCAGGGAATTCCTTACCGAGGCCAAGTCACTGTTGACGCCGCAGGGCGTACTGGTAGCCAATACGTTCTCCTCCAGCAAGCTGTATGACCACGAGTCGACCACCTACGCCGTGGTGTTTGGCAGCTTTTTCAACCTCAAGCGGGAAAACCGCGTGATCGTGGCGCGACCAGCGGGATTGCCCGGTGCCGATGCCATCCACAGCAAGGCGCTGGAATACGAACCGGTGCTGCGCAGCTTCGGCGTCGACGCACAGGCGATGCCGCCGCTGTTTGTCACGCGTCCGGACTGGGACACCAGCGCACGGGTGCTGACGGACCAGTATTCGCCGGCCAACCTTCTGAACCACTAGGCCTTAGTAGGCGATGGCGGCCAGCGCGTCGGCGTGCAGCCGGCCGTTGCTGGCCAGCACCGTCGTCGAACCCAGGGTCAGTTCGCCGCCGGCCAGGTCCGTGAACTTGCCGCCGGCCTCGCGCACGATTACCGCCAGCGCGGCCACATCCAGAATGTTGACGTCGGATTCAATCACCACATCCAGCGCGCCGCGCGCCAGCAGGTGGTAGTGGACGAAATCCCCGTAACCGCGCAGGCGGTTCACGCGACGCACCAGCTTGCCGAAGTTGCCCCACTGCGGCGAGGCCGCAAGCGTCTTCATGTTCCCGGTGGACAGGATTGCGTCCCCCAGGGTGGATTTGTCGCTGACATGGATGCGCTGCCCGTTGAGCCACGCCCCGGCACCCTCCTCGGCCCAGGCCAGCTCGCCAGCGGCGCAGGCCGAGGACACCCCCAGCACCAGGCGCCCCTGCCGAAGCAATGCGATCTGCGTGGAAAAGAAGGGGGTGTCGCGGACGAAGGATTTCGTGCCATCCAGCGGATCCACCAGCCAGACGCTCTCCGACTGCATCGAATGTTGCCCGGATTCCTCACCATAGAACCCATAGCGCGGAAAGTAACGCGACAGCACGGCGCGGATCGCCGCCTCCGCACGAATATCCGCCTCCGTGACCGGCGACCGGTCTGCCTTGACCTCCACCGTCAGGTTGCTGCGATAAAGTGGCCCGATGATCGCGTCTGCTGCGCGGGCCGCCTCGAGCGCGGCTGCCAGCTCGCGGGATCCTGGTTGGGGACTGGTGGACATGCGTGTAACTTGACATAGGAACTGGCCAGCCGCCATGCCTGCGCGGATTACCGCCCGCACTGGTAAAGTCGCATCGCCATGGGCAACCGACTCAGCAAGATCGTTACCCGCACCGGGGATACCGGAAGCACGGGCCTGGGCGACGGGAGTCGCGTAGCCAAGGACAGTGCGCGCATTGAAGCGATTGGCACTGTGGATGAACTCAACACTGCCATCGGCTTACTGCGCGCCGCACCCTCTTTGCCTGATGTGATCTCGAAGTGCCTGTTACGCATTCAGCACGATCTGTTTGATCTGGGTGGGGAACTGGCAGTACCCGGGTACACGGCCGTGGCCGATGCGCACGTTGCGACGCTGGAAGCGGAGGTGGAATCGTTCAATGAGTCGTTGCCGCCGCTGAAGGAGTTCGTGCTCCCCGGAGGTGGCGAGGCCTCGGCACGTTGCCACCTGGCACGCGCGATTGCGCGGCGCGCGGAGCGCCGCTGCTGGACGCTTTCCAAGCAAGAGACCGTCAGCGGCGTGGCGCTGGTTTACCTGAACCGGCTGTCAGACCTGCTGTTCGTGCTGGCGCGTGTTCTGGCACGACAGGAAAATGGCGCGGAGATACTCTGGGATCGAAAGCGGTTCGACAGTTCAGTGACCTAGCGCAACTGCGCCAGGTCACCATCTCTCGCACGTGACTCAGCGCCGCGGCCCCGCCACGTCCGATGGCTTGTCGTCGAATATGCTGGCCGGCGCACCCTGGTTGATCAGGATGGCCTTGCGGCGCAGGAATCGCATGATGGAGTCAGGTCCGGTTCGCGAGCCGCCCAGCCCGGAGACACCGAAACTGTGGGTGCCGATCTTGCGCAGCTTGGCGAAGGTGAGGAAGGTGTCCTGCACGAACACGCTGCCGGCATTGACCTGTTCGGCAATGGCCACTGCCTTCCTCCTCGCTACCGGCGATCACCGATGCGGTAAGACCGAACTCGGTGTCGTTCGCCAAGGCAATGGCCTCTGCCACCGTGGAATAGCGCATCACCGGCAGGATGGGCCCGAAGGTCTCCTCGCGCATCAACAGCATGTCGTGGTTAACATCGGTGACCACCGTCGGGCGCATATACAGGCCACCACCCAGGGTCTCGGTGACGCCACCGGTCAGGATCTTCGCGCCCTTGGCGACGGCATCAGCAAGATGCGACTGCACGATCTCCGGCTGGCGCACGAAGATGAACGGGCCGATGTGTCCCTCCAGCGGATTGTGGTCGTTGAGCGTCACCTGGTCGGCCTTGCGACCAGCTCTTCGACGAAACGATCGTGGATGGATTCGTGCACATACACACGCTCCACGGAGTAGCAGACCTGGCCAGTGGCATAGACGCCGCCACGCAGCACCGCGGTGGTCGCGCGATCAATGTCGGCACTGGCAGTGACGATGGCCGGATCCTTGCCACCCATCTCCAGGAAGCAGGGGATCAGGCGCTGGGCACAGGCCAGCGCCACCTTGCGTCCGTTGGGCACGCTGCCGGTGAAGCACACCAGGTCCACCTGGGCTATGACATCCTGGCCGGTGCGACCATCGCCAAGCACGACGTCGAACACTTCCGCGAGCTCGGGCACGCGCTGCACGGTGTGCATCAGCGGTTCAACGAACCGCGGCGTCACCTCGCTGGGCTTGAGCAGCACCGCGCAGCCCGCGAACAGCGCCGGCACCGCGTCCAGCAGCGACAGCATCATCGGGGCGTTCCACGGACTGATGACCCCTACCAATGGGTAAGGCACCAGCTGCGAGCGGATCTGCACCGTCGGCATGGTGATGGCCTGCCCATTGACGTGGGCACGTTCCAGCACGCCGTCGGCGTCTTCGCACCAGCCGTTGATATTGGCCACGGCGATAAAGGCAGTGAATTGCGAGGTGTGGCAGCCGCCGGTGTCGGCACCATCTGCAGCACCGATGACCTTGGCGTGTGCGAGCAGTTCCGCGATCCAGCGGCGCATGATGCCGATCCGCTCGGTGATGGACCGGGCAGCCCACACCTTCTGATTGCGGCGCAGCCGCGCGACTTTGCGGGCGATTTCGTCGACCGTCGCCGGCGTGAAGCTGAAATCGGTGGTGCCAGTGCGCGGGTTGCGCACCGGGAGTTCCTGGATGCTCATACTCCCGGATTATGCCCCCAGCGTTAATTTTCCGTCACCCCGTGCAAGGGTCACGCACCACACCTTAGACTTGTAGCCATGCACCTGCTGGCAATCGAGGACGACGCCGAGGCCGCGGCCTTTCTTGCCAAGGGTCTGCGGGAGAGCGGGTACACCGTGGACCTGGCCACCGATGGTCGCGAGGGGTTGTTCCAGGCCACCGAGGAGAAGTACGACCTGCTGATCGTGGATCGGCAGCTGCCTCACCTTGACGGCCTGTCCATCGTGCAGCTGCTACGTAATAACGGCAACCGCGTACCGGTGCTGGTGCTCTCCGCGCTGGGCTCGGTCGATGAGCGCATCGAGGGGTTGCGCGCCGGCGGCGATGACTACCTGACCAAGCCCTTCGCCTTCGGCGAATTGATCGCACGCATCGAGGCCTTGCTGCGCCGTGGCCAGGCAACGGAAGTCAGCACGCGACTTCGGGTTGCCGACCTGGAGATGGATCTGCTGGGACGCACCGTCAGTCGTGCCGGTCAGCGGCTCGACCTGACGCAAAAGGAGTACCAGTTGCTGGAATTCCTGATGCGCCGCACCGGCCAGGTGGTGACCCGGACCATGCTGCTGGAGAATGTCTGGGACCTGCACTTCGATCCGCAAACCAACGTGATCGACGTGCACATGAGCCGCCTGCGCTCGGTGGTCGACAAGGGTTTCAATATTCCCCTGATACACACGGTGCGCGGAGCAGGCTACATTCTCCGCGATGAATCCTGATCCGGGACTGCGCTCTTCGACCGCACGCCTTGCCCTGGCGTATGGGGCGATCTCCGCCCTGCTGATCAGCGCACTGCTGGCGGCCGTGTTCCTCCTGACCCGCGGGGTGCTGCAGCGGGAGATCGACACCATAGTGGCGGCCGAGGTCGAAAGCCTCACGGACCTGTTCCAGTCCGATGGCATCCAGGGGGTCACGGACACGCTCGACAAGCGCACCGACAGCTGGGGGCGGCTCGGCGCGGTCTACCTGCTGGCGGATTCCGCCCTGAATCCGCTGGCGGGAAACCTGACCGCCTGGCCCAGCGACGTGCGCTGCGTACCCAATGGACGGGTGGATTTTCGCATTGTCGCCACGGTGGACGATGAGACCGTCAGCCATCCGGTCGAGGCCCGTTGCGAGCATCTGGCGGGCCAGTATTGGCTCCTGGTCGGCACCGATACCAGTGACCGCGAACAGACCCTGCATCGATTCGCCGTGGCCACCGGCTGGGGAGTTGGCCTGACATCAGCGCTGGTGCTGGCGCTGGGATGGAGGTATTCGCGGCGCGCCTCCCGGCGCGTGCGCGCGTTCGCGACCACCTGTGACTCCATAGTGCGTGGCGACCTGACGCGGCGCCTGAGCGTCAGCAGCGCGCAGGATGAGTTTGATGCCCTGAGCACCACGGTCAATGCAATGCTGGACCGGCTCGAGCGCCAGACCGACACCCTGCGAACCACGCTGGGCAGCATTGCGCATGACCTGCGCACTCCGCTGTACCGGCTGCGCATGCGCCTCGAGGAATCGATGCTGGATCCCAAGGGGCCCACCGAGACACAGGAACTGGTTGCGCCGGCCATGGCCGAACTGGATCGCGTGCAGCGCACCTTGGGCACGCTGCTGGAGATCGCGCGCGCCGAATCCGGCACCGGATCGGCCCTGCAAGCGCAGGTAGACCTGGCGCACGTGGCCCGCGAAATGTACGAACTGTACGCACCGGGCCTGCAGGAACGCGGCATCCATACCCGCCTGGAAGTTGCCGACAAGGCGCTGGTAAACGGGCAACGACAGCTGCTGGCGCAACTGCTGGCAAACCTGCTGGAAAATGCGCTCAAGTATGTCCCGGCAGGATGCAAGGTCCTGGTGGACGTGCACACGGAACACGGCAGCACGGTTCTGATGGTCGCCGACACCGGACCCGGCATCGCGGAACCCGATCGCGAGCGCGCCCTGCAGCCGTTCGTCCGGTTGCACGACACCAGGGTTGATTCGACTGGCAGTGGATTGGGTTTGAGCCTGGTCGCCGCCATCGCGCGCTTGCACGGCGCGAGGCTGACACTGGAGAACAATTACCCCGGCCTGCGCGTCATCTGCCGCTTTCCGGGCTGAGCTCCCTCGTCGGGCGTTCGTGCCGGATAAGGCACGAACCGCCAGACGAGGTTACCCAGAAGTCACGTTACTTCTTGGACGTGGCCTTGGTGTAGGCGTCCTTGCACACCTTTTCGGCCGATTTCAGCGCGTCGCCGGTCAGGCCCTTGGCCTTGGCGTCCTTGATGCACTGAGTCTCCACCTGCTTGGCAGTCGGCGTCGCGCTGTCGGCGGCGAAGGCACTCGATCCGACAAGCAAGGCGGCCGCTGCCACCAGGCCTGCAACTGTCACTGTCTTTGAATTGGACATATCGAACTCCTCCTTATACTCGGGACGATATTTGTCCCGTGCTGCAAGGATGATCGCCAGCCACACACGCTGCGCTTGCGAGGGCGTTACGCTTTCGTAATGGGTAGTTCCGCGCGCAACCTGGGCCAGTCAAACGCGGCTCCCGGATCGGTCTTGCGCCCGGCGGCGATGTCACTGTGGCCTACCACGCGCTGCGCGCTCAGCGTGGGGTACGCCGCCAGCAATGCGCGAATCACTGCGGCGGCCGTTGTGTATTGCACGTCTTCATACGGCAGTTCATCCGCACCCTCCAGCTCGATGCCGATGGAGAAATCATTGCAGGCGCTGCGACCTTCGAACGTCGAGATTCCGGCGTGCCAGGCGCGCTGCAGGAAGGGCACGAATTGCAGGATCTCGCCATCGCGGCGAATCAATACATGTGCTGATACGCGCATGCCCTGCAACTGCGCGAAATACGGATGCCGTTCCGGCGGCAGGTGGCCGTTGAACAGCCGCTCGATCCACTGACCACCGAACTCACCGGGTGGCAGGCTGATGTTGTGCATGACGATCAGGTCGGGCTGCACGCCGGCTGGCCGCTCATCGCGGTGCGGACTGAGTACCTGACGCACCCCTGCAAGCAGGCCCGTGGGCGCATGGACAGCCAATATTGAACTCATGACCCGCAATATGCACCGTGACCGATTAACTTCCAACCACGCGGATCGCGACGGTCACAATAAAGCCACTGCACTGGCGGCGGCTTGCCCGGCGACCGCGCGGCGAGTTACCTTTCGTCCCGCACAATAACTACAGCAAGGAGTGCGTGTCATGCCATTGAGCAAAAGACTGGGTGCGGAATTCCTGGGAACCTTCTGGCTTGTTTTGGGCGGCTGCGGCAGTGCCGTGCTGGCCGCGGCATTTCCCAATGTGGGCATTGGCCTGGCCGGCGTGTCACTGGCCTTCGGCCTGACGGTGCTGACCATGGCATTTGCCATTGGCCACATCTCCGGCTGCCACCTCAACCCCGCAGTGACCATCGGGCTGACCGTGGGCGGTCGGTTCAATGCCAAGGATGTCCTGCCGTACATCATCGTGCAGGTGCTGGGTGCCGTCGCCGCGGCGGCGCTGCTGTACTACATCGCCAGCGGCAAGCCGGGCTTTGATTTGTCCGGCGGGCTGGCTGCCAACGGCTATGACGCGCATTCGCCCGGCGGCTACACGCTGGCCTCGGGGCTGGTGACGGAAGTGGTGATGACCTGCTTCTTCCTGCTGATCATCCTGGGCGCCACGGACCGGCGTGCACCGGCCGGCTTTGCGCCGATCGCCATCGGACTGGGACTGACCCTGATCCACCTGATCAGCATCCCGGTGACCAACACCTCCGTGAATCCCGCGCGCAGCACCGGACCGGCGCTAATCGTCGGTGGCTGGGCCCTGCAGCAGCTGTGGCTGTTCTGGGTGGCACCGATTGCCGGCGCGATCATCGCAGGACTGGTGTACCGCTGGCTTGGAGACGAAAAGCCGGCGGCATAGGTTCTTATTTCAGATCGACCAGCGACCCGGGAACGCGAACCCGGGTCGCTTGCCTGCGTAGCCACACGATGATCTGGATCGTGTTGACCAGCAGGAATATCGACAGCCACGCCTTGAACAGTGAGTCGGTCACCGGATGGGCGAAAATGCGCCAGCCCAGCAGGACCCAGGTCAACAAGGCGACGAAGCCCACCCACAGTGCGAAGCGGATCGCTTCGGTGGGCGCGCGCCAGCGCGCATTGATCGCCACGGCAAACAACGCCAGGCGCATCATCATCAAGGCAATGACCGGCACCAGCAGCCAGTGGCTGAAGTTCGCGTCATAGAGCGCCCACGACGTGTCAACGCCGGCCGCGGCAAACAGCCCGATGAACCATGCGGGCGCGATGAAGAACAGCGCCGCGGCCACGCCCAGCGGGAAGGCGCCCGTCGCAGCGCGGCGCTCGGCCGCAACGCGATCCACCGGGCGCCAGTCCGTGGTACTGGGCACCCAGAAGATCCAGTGTGTCCAGGGCCTTGAAAGGCTCTGCGGGTTGACCGGGGACTGGCGCCGGACCCAGGTTGCCGCGCCGAACCACACCAGCAGCACCCCGACCCAGGCGAAGGCGCCAAAGCCCCAGCGCGACCACCACTGCGCGAAAGTCATGGCCGAAGAGAACACCCGCGGCAACGTCAATGCCCACTGGACGGCAACGCCGGCGGTGGCCAGCCTCAGCAACCACGGCGCCAGTTCAGGTGCGACCAGTTCAAAGCCCTGTGGCGCATAGCGCGCGGCAACGTCCTCGGGCCGACCAAAGCGGCGCAGCACCTCGATGGCCAGGTCGCCATTGGCAGCGTGTCCGGCGTCGCGCGCGGCGCCGTCCAGCTGCTCGGCGAGAAGGCCGCGTAGCTCCATGCCCACGTCGTTGCGCAGGCGGCGCGGCAAGCGGTTGGCCACGTCCTGGATGTAGTTGTCGATGATTGCCTGGGTATCCACAGTTCACTCCTGGCCGAGTAGCCGGTTCATCGTGGTGACCAACCCATTCCAGTTCGCAGTCAGTTCCGCGAGCTGGCGTGTGCCCTTGGGGCTGAGCTTGTAATAGCGGCGCGGCGGTCCGTCATCGATGCGCCAGTCGCTGGCCAGCAATCCCTGGTCCTCCAGGCGCCGCAGCAGCGGGTACAGCGTCCCCTCCTCGATGGGCATGCCCTGGTCCGCCAGCCCCTGGCGCAGGGAATAGCCGTATTGCGCCGCGCGCAACTGGGACAGGACCGCCAGTACGACGGCGCCGCGACGCAGCTCGGAATCCAGCTTGGTTGCTGCCTCGGCTGCCTTTACCATGCTTCGTACACCACCATGTGGTGCACTATACTGTACATCGCACAGTAAGGCAACTCCCCGCGCGAAGGGGGCTCAGCTCTGCCTTAACCACTCCGGATCGGGCATCGCATGGAAGGCGTGGCGCAGGCTCTCGCCCCAACGACTGCGGATCAGCCGGAAGTATTCATGATCCGCGTCGATGTTCACGTGGCTTTGCACCTGCAACGTGTCGCGCTTGACGCATATCAGGTCCAGGGGCAGGCCCACTGAAATATTTGATTGCATGGTGGAATCCATCGAGATCAGGGCGCACTTGGCCGCCTGCGCCAGGCTGGTGCTGCGCGTGACCACCCGATCGAGGATGGGCTTGCCGTACTTGGACTCGCCAATCTGCATGTAGGGGGTGTCGGGCGTGGCTTCGATGAAGTTGCCGGCCGGATAGAGACTGAACAGCCGCGGTACTTCGCTGCCGATCTGGCCGCCGAGGATGAAATTGGCATTGAACTCCACGCCATGATCCTTGAGCGCGGCGGCATCACGACGATGCACTTCGCGCAGCACATCGCCCACGTAGCGCGCCGCCTCGAACAAGTTAGGCACGGAGTCAATGGTGTTCCCGGCTGCCGCCTCGCGGTGCTCGTGCATCAGGCTGACCACGGACTGCGAAATCGCGAGATTGCCGGAGGACATCAACACGATCACGCGGTCCCCGCGCTGCTGGAACACGGTGACCTTGCGAAAGGTGCTGACCTGGTCGACCCCGGCACTGGTGCGCGAGTCGGCCAGGAACACCAGTCCTGCATCCAGCAGCAAGCCAACGCAATACGTCACAGGTGCCCTTCCTTCAAGCCGGTGGTCGTCTTCTGCTCACCTGCGTAGGCCGCCCGTGCCACCGAAATGACGTAGGCGTGGATCTGGTCCACCTGCTTCTCGTCCAGCGCATCGTCCCAGCGCGGCATGCCCATGGGCTGCAGCGCGCCGTGCAGAACGATTTCATGGAAGGCGGCATGCGTAGCCGCAGACGAGCGACGCAGGTCCGGAATAGGCGCCGGCCAGGCATTGCTGTGACAGCTGGCGCAGTTGGCGCCGAACAGTTTGGCCCCGGCAGCAATATCCGCCGCCGTACCGATCTGCGCGGGCGGCTCGGGCAAGGGGCCTGGCGCCGGCAGATCCGGCGGCACCGGGGTCGCGGCCCCATCGAGCTTGAAAGCCAGGATGCGATTGGCGTTGCCCTTGTGGAAGGCCGCATTCTCCGGCGTCCAGACGTTCCAGCCACCACCGCCGGCACCGGCCAGGATGGCAATGTACTGCACCCCATCCACGGTGTACGTGCTGGCGCCGGCAATCATCGGGGTGCCCACCTCGATTTCCTTGAGCAGCTTGCCGTCCACATCCGAACGGATGCGCAACTTGCCATCAAGGCCGCCCTGCACCACCAGGCCGCCGCCGGTGCTGAGCACGCCGCCATGATCGTTGAAGGAGGTTGCCGGCATGGACCACACCACCTTGCGATTGACCGGATCCCAGGCCTTGATGGCGGCTGACATTTCAATGGGTGGCTGCGTCTTGAGGAACGCCGGATCCGCCAACGGCCGTAGCGCCGGCGGCAGGGACTGCGGGGCGGCCAGCTGGCCGGAGAACCCCACCTGCACGCGGGTGTTCATGCGACCCGGAAGGTATTCACCGCCCTTGGGTCCCTCGGCGATCAGCATGCCCGCGTGCACCGTCGCCAGGTACACCAGGCCAGTGTGCGGGCTCAGCGACATGGGATTGAAGTTATGGGCGCCGATCGCTGACGGGAACACCAGCTTGGGCTTGCCATCGCTGTAGTCGGCCAGCTTGACGTTCTCGATGACCCGGCCAGTCTTCGGGTCGACCCCGTCGGCCCAGTTGACGGCGACGAACTTGTCCGCCGACAGCAGCTGGCCGGTGGCGCGGTCGATAACATAGAAGAACCCGTTCTTCGATGCCTGCATCAGCACCTTGCGGTCCGCGCCGCCGATCTTCAGCGTGGTCAGCATGAAGTGCGGGGTGGCGTCGTAGTCCCAGCGCTCGCCCGGCGTTACCTGGTAGTGCCAGGCGTACTCCCCGGAATCTGCATGCAACGCAATGATCGAGGACAGGAACAGGTTGTCGCCGCCGCCGGGACTGCGGTTGGTGCGACTCCAGGGGGCGCCGTTGGCGGTGCCGAAGTACACCAGGTTCAGCTCCGGGTCGTAGTTCATTGCATCCCAGGCGTTGCCGCCACCGCCGAGCCTCGAATCTCGCTTGCCGTTCCAGGTCGTCGCCGCCATTTCCAGGGCCTTGCTCTCGTAGGGCTTGGCCGGATCGCCGGGCACCGTGTAGAAGCGCCATACCTGCTTGCCGGTGTCGAGGTCATAGGCAGTGACGTAGCCGCGCGAGTCGAACTCGGCGCCGCCATTGCCGATCACGACTACCTTGCCCGCGATCTGCGGCGCGCCGGTCACGGAATAGGCGCGCGCGTGGTCCACGATGGTGTCGGTCTTCCACAGCACCTTGCCGTCGGTGGCATCCAGTGCGTAGAGCATGCCGTCGAAGGTGCCCACGTAGACCTTGCCCTGCCAAACGGCGACGCCGCGATTGACGAGGTCGCAGCAGGCGCTGCGTGCGTTTCTCAGATCTACCTGCGGCTCGAACTGCCACAGCACCTTGCCGTCGCGCGCATCCAGTGCATACACGCGGCCGGCGACGCCGGAGGTGTACATCACGCCGTCAATGACAATGGGCGTTGCCTCCATGCCCCGCATGGTTCCGGTTTGTAGCTGCCAGGCAAATCCCAGCCGCGATACGTTCTGCTGGTTGATCTGGTCCAGCGGCGAGTAGTGCGTATTGCCGGCATCACGCCCGGTGGTCAGCCAGGCGCCCGGCTCCGAGGCCACGGCCTGCAGCCGCGCCAGATCAAGCTTGCCCGTGGGTCGGGCAGCGGCCGGCGTCGCCGGCTTTTCGGGTACCTTGTTACAGGCAGTCAATGAAACGGCCAGGGAACCGGCCAGCGCGGTGGCCAGGACAGCGGCGAGACGAACCATGAGAACCCCCAGAAGGCACCTGCGATGTATTGCATGATTATGCCCGCATGACCGACCCCACCGACAAGGTTTCCGAGCTGCGCGACCGCGACCTGGCGCACCTGTGGCATCCGTGCACGCAGATGAAGGACCACGAGCGCGACCTGCCACTGATCCCGATCCGCAGTGGCCGCGGGGTCTGGCTGACTGGCTACGATGACCGCCAGTACCTGGACGCCATCAGCTCCTGGTGGGTGAACCTCTTCGGTCAC
>CAVSAR010000011.1:0-302158 GCA_963726085.1 uncultured Pseudomonadota bacterium
CGATGGGCTCATACTGGGCCTGATTACACGCTCGGCTGGGGCGGTTTCTGGCTTCTGGGACCCAGTAGAGAACGCTTCGCTAATGCCGTGGCTGGCCGGACCTGCGCTTTTGCATTCCGCCGTGGTGACGGAAAAGCGCGATGCTCAATCTGGACCATCTTGCTGGCGATCCTCACCTTCTCACGTCATTGGTCGGCACCTTTTTGGTGCGCTCTCGGTGTGCTCACCTCAGTACATACCTTTGCCACTGATCCGATGCGCGGCGTGTTTATTCTGGTCATTCTGGTGCTGTTCATCGGCGGTGGTTTCACGTTGTTCGCGTGGCGGGCATCAACGTTGAAGCAGGGCGGGCTATTCGCGCCAATCTCGCGCGAGGGTGCATTGGTATTCAACAATCTATTTCTGACCACTTCCTGTCTTACCGTGTTCGTCGGCTGCCTCGTATCCCCTGGCACTGGAAGCTATTACTGGCGAAAAGATTTCGGTCGGCGCGCCGTTTTTTAATTTGACCTTTGGACCGCTGTTCGTGGCCTTGATGTTCGTCATTCCGGTCGGTCCGTTGCTGGCTTGGAAGCGAGGCGATCTCCTCGGCGTGGCACAACGGTTAATGACGGCTTTCGCGATCGGAATCGCTGCTCTTGCCATAGTCTTCGCGATAAAAGGCGGCCATTCTATACTCGCGCCGTTCGGGGTCGGCCTTGCTCTATTTGTAATGCTCGGCGCGCTGACAGATTGTAGCAGAACGCACTGGTCTTTTTCGATTGCCATTCGCAACCGTTTGTCAGCGTGCCGCCGGACTGCCACGCGTCGACCTGGGGCACTGCGATCGCTCACCTCGGCGTTGGTGTGTCCATGCTCGGGTATTGTCTGTGCGGCTACCTGGGGAACTGAAAGCATCGTCGCAGTGAAACCAACGCAGACCGTTTCGCTCTCGGGCTACGAGTTTTCCTTCGACGGCCTCGTGCAGAGGCCAGGCCCGAGTTACAACGCGTTGGTGGCAAGGTTCACCGTGCGGAGCGCCGGGGTGCCGGTTGGTATTATGGAGCCATCGAAACGCAGTTTCTCTGCCCGTGGCATGACGACGAACGAGGCGGCGCTAATGTCGCGCGGGCTGGGCCAACTCTATCTGTCGCTCGGCGATAGCAGTGACGTGGCTCGATTGCGGTCAGGATTTAGCCCCAGCCAATGGTGCTACTGATCTGGCTCGGCGCGGTGGTCATGATGCTCGGCGGGGCATTATCGCTGTCCGACAGGAGGCTACGCGTCGGAGCGCCGAAGCCGGCAGCCAAGTCTGCGCTTGCGCCAGCGGAGTAAACAATGCCCAAGGCACTGATCGTTCTGCTCATTGGGCTTACGGTATCGCACACGGTACTGGCAGTGCAGCCTGATGAAATACTGAAAGATCCGGTACTCGAAATGCGGGCCCGCGGATTTGTCGCGCGGGCTGCGTTGCATGGTCTGTCAAAACCAGTCGATTGATGATTCTGAAGCGCCACTCGCGCGAGACTGCGGCTTCTCTGCGCGAGCGGCTGACCAAAGGCGATAGTGATCGGCAAGTGCTCGATTTTTTGGTGTCGCGCTATGGAGCGTTCGTGCTGCTTCAGCCGCCGCTCGAATGGCAGACACTGCTTTTATGGGGATTGCCGCCAGCAGCGCTGATTACGGGGATGATGGCCCTATTAATGATGGCCCGCCGACGCAATACGGCAAGCTCAGGGGCTGAAGCTCTCAACCAAGAGGAGGAGCGGCGGCTATCCACTTTGGTCAATTCCACGGCCCCGATAGATTCCTTGAAATTCAAAAACGAATTTGTTTGGAGTCGCTCAATTGCTTGGCCTCTTTCGATTTTATACTGAGATTAAATCGTTAGACGCGTGTTTGCTGGCGAAGCGGCGCCTAATGCGGGCAACGACGAAATCCGCGACAACGTCACGGGCGTGGGCAGCTGACCGCCAGGCACTCGTTGCCAGGCACCACTGGCTGGTCATCGCGTGCGACGCTTGCGGAACCGTGGTCGACTTAGACTTGCGCGTGAAGCCGCGCGATCCTGAAGCTTCAGTCCACTTCGCCCCAAATCTGCTGGTCGCTGAGGCTCGGCCACGCCGGCATCGTGGTACGGTGCACTCCGTTACGAATGGCGAGAAGAGTTTTCCCGGAGGAGCCCGGTTCGACGACGACGGCAGCTTAGGTTCGCGGGCTCCGGAACCATCGCCTCTGGCCATGGCCATCGCTATTTTCAACGTCGCAGATAGCACAATTGGCTGCAAAAATGGCGCCGCCGGCTTGCTGGGCATCGCGGGACAGCCTGTCGTCAACGGCGCTGGATCGGACCACGGAAATTTATGCCTTCCGGCACCAAGCCGTGCAACGTCACCGTGACCGTGACCGTGACCGTGACCGGGTAGGAGTCGATAAGACGCGCGGCGTCAAGCAGATCGGCAACACCAATTTGGTGAGGGAGAGGATCAGCCACTATGGTGATATGGTGTATGCTCGCCTTTCGCGCCCTTAGAGGACATTCCGACCCGCTCTGAAATGTCCGCTTGTGGGGGCAAAGCGGACATTGCAAAATATCCGCTAATGACCGCATCTGCGACATTGGCGATGGACTGCAGCACTGACGTAGCACCGTTCCAGCGCCTGCCGCTGTGACAGTGTGCATGAAAACAATGGCGGTACGCTTATTGCTATTCGGCCAAATAGCGCAGCTAATGAACTTTATCTAACACCGACAGGCGGGACCATTTTTCCCCGATCAAAGCTGGTGCCGCTGACGCAGATCAAATCTCTTGGACCTAATCGTGCTAGCGAGTTCCGATTGGCGGAATGCCAATGGGATCGAGTTCACAGCGCAACAGAGGGTGTGGCCATGGCACATACGCAAGTTTCGAGAATTTTCAAACCAGCCGCGATCGCGATTTCCACGTTTGCTCGCCGCAGTGGCGATGTTCGGCGCAGCGCTCACTTTCGCCCCCCAGCAGGCCGCGGCAACGCCCGCCTTTGCGCAGAAGACCGGCAAGGCATGCGGCTCGTGCCACGTGAGCAAATCGGGCGGCGGTGCCCTTACCTCAGCCGGCAAGGCCTTCGGTCACGCCAACCCCCGGATCAGCGCCGCCGTGGCCGCGCAGCTTGAGCAGCTCGAACACGTCATCTTTGCCGGGTTCACGCATGAACCGGCCATCGATGTGGCCGAGACGCTGACCCGGCTGGCACCCCCTGGCCTGACGCGCTGCTTCCTTGCTGACAATGGATCCGCGGCGGTGGAGGTCGCGGTGAAGATGAGTTTCCACTACTGGCGCAATTCGGGGCGATCGGACAAGCAGAAATTTGTGACGCTGGCCAACAGCTATCACGGTGAGACGCTGGGCGCGCTGGCCGTCGGCAACGTCGCGCTATACAAGGACATCTACGCGCCGCTATTGATGGATGTGATCACCGCACCATCGCCCGACTGCTATTTCCGCGAGCCCGGTGAGAGCTGGGAGGACTATTCGTGTCGCCAGTTCGAGCCCATGCGCGAGCTGCTGGAACGCCACGCACATGAGGCCGCCGCCGTGATCGTCGAGCCACTGGTCCAGTGCGCGGGCGGCATGCGCATGTACCACCCGGCGTACCTGAAATTGCTACGCCAGGCCTGCGATGAATTCGGCGTGCACCTCATCGCCGACGAGATCGCGGTGGGCTTCGGACGTACCGGCACGATGTTCGCCTGCGAGCAGGCCAGCATTGCGCCCGATTTCCTGTGCCTGTCCAAGGGATTGACCGGCGGCTATCTGCCGCTGTCGGCGGTGCTGACCGGTGAGCGCGTGTACCAGGCCTTCTACGATGAATACGCCAAGCTCAATGCGTTCCTGCATTCGCACAGCTACACGGGCAATCCACTGGCCTGTGCGGCGGCGCGCGCGACGCTGTCGATCTTTGCGCAGGAACCGGTCCTCGAGCGCAATCGCGCGCTGGCCGCGCACATGCGCCAGGCGGTCGCGGAGCTTGCTGACCACCCGCACGTGGCCGAGGTACGCCAGCAGGGAATGATCCTCGCCATCGAGATGGCCAGGGACAAGGGCGCGCGCACCGCGTATCCGTTCCAGGAACGCCGCGGCCTGCGCGTTTACCGGCATGCACTGGAACGCGGCGCCCTGCTGCGCCCAATTGGCGACGTGATCTATTTCATGCCGCCCTACGTGATCACCCCGCAGGAAATAGATCTGCTGGCGGACATCGCCCGCACCGGCATCGAAGCGGCCACATGCGATTGACCCGGCTGTTCATCGAGGGCGGGCTGAGCTGCGGCGCCGCGCTGCCGCTGCCGCGCGGCGCGGCACAACACGTCGCGCGCGTGTTGCGGTTGCAGCCGGGTGACGAACTGCGGCTGTTCAACGGCGACGGCAACGAATACGACGCACGGGTGGGCGTCATCTCGCGCAACGACGTGACCGTGCTCATTGGTACGCGACATGCAGCTGACCGCGAGTCGCCACTGCAAGTCACCCTGCTGCAAGGCATCGCGCGCGGCGAGAAGATGGACCTGATACTGCAGAAATCCACGGAACTGGGTGTGGCCGAGATCCGTCCGCTGTTGTCCCTGCGCAGCAACGTGCGCCTCACTGGCGACAACTCGCAGCGCAAGCACGAGCACTGGCTGGGCGTGATCCGCAGCGCCTGCGAGCAGTGTGGCCGCAATCGTGTACCGCAACTGTTGCCGGCGATGCGCCTGGCAGACGCACTGCCCTCACTGCACCACCCGATCAGGTTGCTACTCGAGCCCGACGATGCCGCACAAAGCCTGCGCCAGCTGCTGCCCGGCGCCGCTGGTGCCGCAACCGGGCCGGTGGCCTTGCTGATCGGACCGGAAGGCGGGTTCGACAGCACGGAAATCGCCGCCGCGCATGCGGCGGGATTTAGCTCCTGCCGGATGGGGCCGCGGGTACTGCGAACCGAGACCGCGGCGCTGGCGGCGATTGCGGCGCTGCAGGGGCTGGCCGGAGATCTGGGCCACGGGTGACCCTCAGCGCCAGCGCTTGGCGCGCGTTAGCCGCCTTGCTTCAGTCGCGCCCATATGGCATCCCACTCGGCCGGGGTGACGTGTTCCTTGATGCCAAACCGGGCATCCAGAAATCTGCTGTCCATCTTGCGAATCGAGACGTCCATGTTCGCCGCGATCGCGTCGACCTCCTGCCGCGTCGCGTCGTGCTGCTTGGCAAGTTTCACGATCTTCTTCTCCGACTTGGCAAGGGCCTTGTTCTGCGATTTCAGCAGCTTCGCCCAGTAGTCGATTTCCGACTGTGCCGCATCCTTTCGCGCCTCGTCGGTGACCACGCTTGCCACGGCCTTCTTCAAGTCGCGCGGCGAATAGCCTTGCAGGTACAAAATGACGGAGGACGCGGCCCCGCCAAAGAAATAGTAAGCCGCCAGCAGGATGAGGATCTGGCCGCGCTGCCGTGGGGATGACGTCATGCTTCCCCCGCCTGCTCTGCGCGCGCCTGTTGCGTATCCTTGTACAGCTTCGCCTCCGCCTTGCCGATCGGCCTCCATTCCTTTTCCGTGGCCAGTGCGGCGAGCTGGAAGTGAAGATCAAGGATACGGTCCCGGGACTGGACGCGTTGGGCATTGAAGTCGGCGAACAACTGCTCGAACCGCGCGCGCGGCGCGTCGTAGTCGGCGTTCATCCGGCGATACTGCGCCGCGAACTCCGCGGCCTGCATGCTGAAGCTGCGCTGCGTCGCGGCGATCTGGTCAACCAGTGCCAGCATCTGGTCCCTGCGCGCCGGGTCAGCGACATTGCCCGACACTGCCTGCCGCAGTTCCTGGCTGGCCTCCTGGATGGTCTGTTCCGGTGTCGGCTTGGTGCTGGCGCAGCTGCATAGCGCCAGGGAGATTGCGCCAAGCACAACTACAGCAGCAGCACGTGATCCGATTTTGCTCATCCCTGAGTGCACGTCGGTTCCATTTAGGGGTAGCATCGATTGTATTGGGGATTTGCAGCCGTCACGAAGACAGTTTTGAGGGCCATGCAGGATGCGCGCCTTGGTTCACGCGGACAGTACTGTGGAAACTTCATGGGGCGCGACGTCGGGTCGCGCCGCAGCTGGGCGATCGCTTCCAGATTGGCCCTTAACCGTATGAATGCAATCACAAAACCCCAAGGGACCCGCCTCATGCACAAGACCCTTATTGCCGTTTGCGCGGGCTTGCTGTTCGGGCAGGCAGTGGCGGCCGACGATTCCACCACCGTTGAAGCGACCCGTGATCACGGGCTGTTTCCATTGCTGGGCGATAAGGCCCGCGAGCGCGGCTACGACCTCGGGGATCCGTACGGCGTGATGCCGTACTACTACTACCAGCGTTCGCAGATCCGCATCGACAACCTCAAGCTCGGCATCAACAACGGGCCGCTGGTCGACGGCAGCTTCATCAAGCTGGGCATTGCCGATGCCACTGCCAACGTGTTCGGGATACGCCCCAATCTGATGGTGCTGCCGTTCCTTACCGTGTATCTGGTCTATACGGCAGGCCACACCGAGACCAAGGTGCCCATCGAAGAACCGTTTTCATTTGTCTCCACTGCTTCCAGCCCTGCCAGCGTGCTGGGCATTGGCGCCACCCTGCAGTATGGCTACAAGGGGTTTTTCGGGGTCGCCGACTTCAATGGCACGGTGGCTGATGTAAAGCGAATCAGCGACCTCGTCGGCGGCAACTTGCTTTCGTTCCGCCTGGGTTATGCATACAACCTGGGTCCCAACGGCCACCGCCTGGCAGCGTGGCTGGGTACGGCAGGGCAGGTCATTTCCACCCAGACCGATGGTTCGGTACTGCTCTCGGACGTGGTGGGACCACCAGCGCAGTCCACGGCAGACAGCATCCAGGCGCGCTGCGATGCCCTGCGTCCCAACGACCCGCGCAAGCAGCCGTGCAATAATTTCTCGATGAAGATCCAGGACTGGGCCAACGGCAACGCGCCCAACACATCGATCCAGTACAGCCTCGAAAAACATCCGGTGGACATCTGGAACATGCTCGCGGGCGTGCAGTATTCGATCAACCACGCCTGGCATTTCCGCGCCGAGGCCAGCTTCATCGGCGGCCGCACCAGCCTGTTGCTGGCGACGGAATATCGCTTCAATATCGGCGCCGACTGACCGTCGCACCCGCTGAGGGTTCCGGGCTAGGTCGACGCGTCGTCCGCCAGGTCTTCGGTTTCCGCCGCCACCATGGCCTCGAGGCGATCCAGGTCCGGGATCAATGGCGACTCGTCGAGCAGGTGCACCTGGCAGGCCACCGGGCTGCCCGGGGCAAATATGCGCGCCGCATCCAGCTTCACGAATTCGGGACTGACGCGCACCAGCTGCGGGAATCCCTGGGACAACAGGGCCAGGTATCCGGCATCCACGTCGCCGCTGACGGCGTTGAGCACCACCACGCGCGAACGCTGCGTGGGCGCGGCGACGTTCTGGCCGCAGCAGCCTTCAAATGACACCAGCGGCACCTTGCGGCCGTTCCAGTTGATTACGCCCAGGTGCCAGGGCGGCGCACCGGTCATTTCCTGCGGCGTCTGGTAGCCCACCACTTCCGCCACGCAGCCGCGCGGCACGAGCAACTGCTCGCTCTCCAGCGGCACCATCAGGCCATAGATTTCCGAGGGTCGTTCAGACATGGGCGGCTCGCGCCCCGGAGCCGGGGGCGACCAGCGGCGCGATGGCTTCCAGCAGCTGGCTCTCCTGGTAGGGCTTGCCCAGGTAGTCGTCCACGCCGATTTCGATGGCGCGCGCGCGGTGTTTCTCCCCCACGCGCGAGGTAATCATGATGATGGGCACGCGACGCAGCCGCTCGTCCGCGCGCATGCGCGTGGCGACCTCGTAGCCGTCCATGCGCGGCATTTCAATATCCAGCAGCACGATGTCCGGCACGGTTTCCTGCATCAGGGTCAGCGCGTCCTCGCCATCGCGCGCCGTCAGCACGCGCATGCCATTGCGCTCCAGCAGGCGCTGCGTCACGCGGCGCACGGTAATGGAGTCATCGACCACCAGCGCGACGGTGCGACGGTCCTGCTTTTCGCGCGGCACGGTGACGCTGTGGGACCGACCGCGCCAGCCGGCGCGCACCAGTGCACCGATGTCGAGGATAATCACGATGCGTCCGTCGCCCAGGATGGTGGCGCCGGAGATGCCGCGGATGGCCGCGATCTGCGGGCCCACCGGCTTGACCACGATCTCACGGCTGCCGACCAGTTCCTCGGCCACCAGTCCGGTGGAGAGCTCGCCGGCACGAACCAGCACCACCGGCAGCGTCGGCTCCAGGTCCGACAGCGTACCGGCCTCCATGCCCACGAAATTGCCCAGGTGCTGGAAGCGATAGCGGTGGCCGCCGTAGATATAGGAGGCGGCATCGCTGGCCAGGTGCTGCATGACTTCCTCACGCGGCACCCGCACCACCCCTTCGACGGTAGGCAGCGGCAACGCGTATAGCTCGTCGCCGATGCGCACGATCAGCGCATAGCTGACCGCCAGCGTGAACGGCAGGCGGATGATGAACCGCGACCCCTGGCCGGCGGTGGTCTCCATGTGCAGCGCACCGCCGAGCTTCTTGACCTCGGTGGCCACCACGTCCATGCCCACGCCGCGCCCGGCCGCCTGCGTGAGGTTTTCCGCCGTGGAAAATCCCGGCTCCAGGATCAGCTGCATGGCCTCTTCATCCGACAGCTGCTGGTCGGCAGCCACCAGCCCCAGCGCCGCGGCCTTGGCGCGGATACCGGGAATGTTCATGCCGGCGCCGTCATCGCTGACGTCGATGATCACTTCCGCGCCTTCGCGGCGCAGTGCCAGGCGGATCTGTCCGGCCTCAGGCTTGCCGGCGGCCAGGCGCTGTTCGGGCGTCTCGATGCCGTGCACCACGGCATTGCGCAGCAGGTGTTCAAACGGTGGCAGCATCCGCTCCAGCACCTGCCGGTCCAGCTCCCCGGATGCGCCCTCGACCACCAGCTCGACCTGCTTGCCGGTGTCGGCGGCGGCCTGGCGCACGATGCGCGACAAGCGCTGCACGTGGCGCTGGAACGAGACCATGCGGGTGCGCATCAAGCCGTTCTGCAACTCGGTGATGGTGCGGCCCTGCAGCAGCAGCTGGGTTTGCGTCTCCTGGGTCAGGGATTCCAGCAACGTCTGGATGCTGGCCACGTCGCTGGCCGTTTCGGCAAGTGCGCGCGAGAACTGTTGTATGGAGGAGTAGCGGTCCAGCTCCAGCGGGTCGAACTCCGTGCGCGGCCCGGACTCGCTCTCGTGCCGATGCAGGATCTGGGTTTCGGTCTCGATCTCCAGCTTGTGCAGCTGCTCCTTCAGGCGCGTCACGGTGCGCGACAGTTCCGCCAGGTTGAACTCGACCGATCCCAGGTGCTGCTCGACGCGCGCGCGCGCGATGCTGACTTCGCCTGCCTGGTTGAGCAACTGGTTGAGCAGGTCCGCATCGACGCGCGCCATCTCGGCGCGCTCCGGCGCCACCGTGGGTTCGCGACCCGGTGGAACGGCGACGGCGGCCATCATCCGGTCAAACGCGGCCGGGCGCTCCGGCGGCATGCCCATGGGCGTCGGGAAGCTGGCGGTCGCAAGCGCCGCGACTTCAGGTTCCGATTCCAGCACGGCCGGCACCGGCGCGACCGATCGCGGCGCGGCCTCGGCCGCAGCGGCTGGGGCTTCGGGTTCCGGCGCGGCACCGCCAGACAAGGCGCGTACCTGGGCCAGTGCGCGCGAATGGGGTATCGGTGCATTTGCCGCCAGCAGGTCGCGCATCCGGCTGAGCTCATCCAGCGAATGCTGCAACACGGTGCGCGCTTCGCTGCTCGGCGGCACGGTGCCCAGTTCAATGCCGGTGATCAGCGACTCCAGCTCATGGGCCAGGTCGCCCATGGCCACGACACCGGCCATGCGCGCCCCGCCTTTGAGCGTGTGCAGCGGTCGCTTGAGCGCCGCAAATTCTTCCTGCCTGGGTTCGCTGAGTCCGATGCCCTGGAAGCTGGACTGCGCGGCCTCGAGCAGTTCCGTGGCTTCCTCGCTGAAGATCGAGGCGATATCCGGGTCGTAGTCGGGAGTTGGGCTCTCGGCAATGGCCACCGGCGCCGGGGCTGGCGCCACGGGCACGGGCGCCTCGGCTACGGCCGGGACCAGCAGCGTCGCCTCCGGTGCCCGGCGGTCCAGCTGCGCGGCGGCAATGCGCTGGTCCAGCTGCGCCTCGGCCTGGGCAATGCGCTGCAGAAGCGTGCCATGCACGACGAAGAACCCGGTTTGCTCGTCAAGATTGCGGCTCACCGTCTCGATGGCGCCCATGCTGTCGCGCAGCAGCACCAGGTCGTTGGCAGTCAGGCCGACGCTGCTGTCGAAGGATTTTCGCAGCCAGTGGTTGAGCGGTTCGGCAAGGCGAATGCCGTGCCGCGCCTCGGCCATCCTGGAGCTGCCCGCCAGCGTGTGGCAGGCGCGATAGACCGGCTCGGGAATCACATGCGGCGGCGGATACGAGGCCGCCTTGGCGATCCACGCGCGCACCGCGGCCACATGGCTGTCGGTCTCGCGCGCGTAGATGTCGCGCAGCGTCGGGTCGCTGTCGGCCGGCATCGATTCCGATCCGGCGGCCACCGGCTCAGGCTCCGCCGCCGGTGGCGCCTCGAAGACCAGGTCGACCGCACGACCCGCGGCAAGCGCATGCGCGCGAGCCGACAGGCCGGTAATGTCGACGCGCGGCGCAACGCCGCTTTCCAGATGGTCAATCAGCTGCGGCAGTGCCAGCACCGCCTCGCGCAGCGTCACGAGGATGGCCGGCGATCGCGTCAGCGTCTTGTCGAGCAGGCGATTGAGCAGATTCTCCATGGACCAGGAGAATTCCGCCAGGTCAGTGGCGCCCACCACGCGACCGCTGCCCTTGAGCGTATGCAGCGCGCGCCGGGAATTGACCAGCGCATCCTCATTGGTCGGATCCTTGTCCCACTCCTGCAGGAAGCGCGCGATCTTGACCTGCTCTTCGCGTGCCTCCTCCATGAACAACGCGATGAGCTCCGGATCGGCGGCCGCGGCCAGCACCGGTCGGGCCTGCAGTGTCGGCGCCAGCACCGGCGGCACGCCGTGCGCCGATGCGGACTGGGCGTCGGTCGGGGCCGCGCCCGCGACGGGTTTGATCAGCACGGTACGAACGTAAGGCGCCGCGTCACCGACCGGATTGACCACGGGTACCGCCGGTGCGGGTGCGGCCTCGATGGCCTCCAGTGCGCTTTCCGCATTGTCGAGCATGTACCAGGCATCGGCGCGACCGGCCTGCAGGGTCTCCATGTAGTACTCGACGCTGACGATGGAATCGGCGAGGCGATCCAGAGCCTGTGGCGCCAGGCGCGAGCCACCCGGCTGCATCACCAGCTTCAGATAGGTGGAGATGCGCTCGATGCATTGCACGGCGCGGGCCTTGCCCAGCATCAGCAGGCCGGCCTGGATGCCGCGCATCAGGTCCTGCCAGTTGTCGAAGCCGGCCGCATCGAGCGTGCCGCCGACATTCTGCGAAACGTATTCCTTGACGCGCGCGAGGTTGACCACGCATTCGCGCAGCACGGCCGCCTGCACCTGCTGGAAATCCGCATCACCGGCAGGCATGGCGCCGGTCTTGTTGCGCGGCAGGATCATGCCCACCAGCGCCTCGTCCAGGTGGTCCTCGATCTGGATCAGGGCGGCGGCAATGTCCACCAGGGCCGATTCGGCGGGGCGCGTCCTGGCGGCCACCAGCGCCTCGAGGCGGCCGATCTCCGCCTGCACGCGGGCACGCTGCTCACCCAGGCCAAGCACGCCCAGCGTGTCACCGATCTTGCGCAGCAATTCGATCTGCGGCGCCAGCTCTTCGGGTGCCGCGCCCCCGCGGCGCACGTAGATATCAAGGACGTCCTTGATCTTGGACAGGTCCTCGCGGATGGCCGCGGCCACCGTCTGCATCAGCTTGATGGACGGCGCGGAAAGGTTCTCGCGCTCCTGCTCGATGCTCTCGTCCACCGGCAGCAGGTCGCCCAGGCGGAAGGAGCCGCGCACCGCGGCGATGCGCGGACCATTCGAGGTGGCACGCGCCACGTAATACAGCAGATTGTTGAGCAGCTCGACCGGCGGGTGCTGCGCATAGTGCTGCTCGCCCAGCTCATACAGGCGCTTGAGCTCGCGGTCGGCCAGCCCCAGCAGGCGCTTGATCGACACGCTGCCTTCCAGCCCGCGCTCACGCAGGGCTTCAATCACCGCGCCCACCACCCACCACAACTGGAACAGCGGCTGGGTAGTGGCCACCTGCTCGAAGCGACGCGATACCCCCGCCAGCGTTTCCAGGTGTTGCTCGATGCGCTCACCGCGGATCCAGCCGATCATGCCCAGCTGGAAGCGCGAGCGCATGCGGCGCGCCCACTGCGCCACGGAGATGCCCTCCTCACCGGCGGCAGGGGCCTCCGGCGAGGGCTGCTTCTCGGACTTCAGGTTCAGCAGCAGCAGCGTGCCTTCGGACAACAACGGGCTGCCGCGCACGGCACGCATGTCGTTGAGCAGGGGCAGCAGCACCAGGGCCAGGTCCCGGCCACCGGCCAGCACCCGGTCCAGGTAGCTGGGCAACTGCACCATGGCGCGCATCAGCGCATCGAGTGCCTCGGCCTGGTTTTTCTGCTCCCCGGCCGTGGCCTGCAGGTAACGCGTGACCTGGTGCATTTCCTCGGCCAGCAGGGCCGCGCCGTGGATCTCCATGACCCGCAGGACGCCCTGCACCTGCGCCAGCTCCGACCGGCATCGATGCAGCAGATCGAGGTTGCCCGGTTGCTCAACGTAGGCTTCCAGTGCAGCGCGCGCCTCGGTCAGCGAGGCCGTGACTTCACGCGCGACGGCGTCAAGCGTCTGGCTGGCGACCTGGTGGCGATTGTCCTCGGCCAGTTCAGCCATTGAGCCCACCCGAGGCGCGCCGCTTGGCATTCTTCCCGTCGACCTCCGGACTGGGCACGGACTGGGTCCGGTGCGTTCCGGTGGCGTCGGCGGAGCCGGGCAAGCGGAAGCCGGCGACGGACTTGCGCAACGCCGCCGACAGCTGGGCCAGTTTGGCGATGGCCTCGGAGGTGCTGCTGGTGGCATCCGTGGTCTGCGTGCTTATCTCGCGCAGCACCTGCATGTTGCGCGCGACGCTCTGCCCGGAGGAGGAGTGGCTGCGCGCGCTCGAGGAAATATTGTGCACCAGGCTGGCGATCTGGTTGGAGACCTGTTCGATCTTCTCCAGCGCGCCACCGGCGTTCTCGGCCAGCTGCGCGCCGCCCACCACATCGGCGGTGCTGCGCTCCATCGACACCACGGCCCCGTTGGTGTCGGCCTGGATGGTGCGCACCAGCGCGTCGATCTGCTTGGTGGCGTTGGCGGCACGCTCGGCAAGGCGCTGCACTTCGTCGGCCACGACCGCGAATCCGCGGCCCGCATCGCCGGCCATGGAGGCCTGGATCGACGCATTGAGCGCCAGGATATTGGTCTGCTCGGCAAGATCGCTGATCAGTTCAACGATGTTGCCGATTTCCTGCGAGCTCTCGCCCAGGCGCTTGATGCGCTTGGATGTCTCCTGGATGGTTTCACGGATGGCATTCATGCCGTCGATGGTGCGCCGCACGGCCTCGCCGCCCTTGTGCGCGATGTCCACCGAGTGGCGTGCGACATCGGCCGCGCGTTCGGCATTGCCCGACACCTCTTCTATCGATCCGGCCATGGCGGCGATCGACTCGGTGGCCGATGCGATCTGCCGCGCCTGCGCACTGCTGGACTTGGCCAGGTGCTGCGACAGCGCCTGGGTCTGGCGGGTGGCGCCGTCCAGCTGCAAGGCCGACTGGTTGATGGTGGTCACCAGGCCGCGCAGTGAGTCCACGGCCATGTTGACCGAATCGGCGATCGCGCCGGTGATGTCCTCGGTGACCGTCGCCGTGGCGGTCAGGTCGCCCTGCCCCAGGCCTGCGATCTCGTCCAGCAGCCGCAGGATGGCTTGCTGGTTGCGCGAATTCTCCTGCCGCTGCGCCTCCATGGCCTGGCGCTGGTTGGCGGCTTCGTCGCTGCCCGAGCGGATCGAAATATACAGCAGGCCCAGCGGTGCCAGCGCCAGCAGGCCCAGGATGGCCGCGATCATTGCCAGGCCGCTGCCGCCGACCAGCATCAGCGCGGCACCGATGACAATGAGGACCGCCGCCGCGACTATGCACAGCAGGTTGCGGGAATTGGCGGATCGATCAGGCTGCGGCATCCAGGAACCCCGGGTTTTCGACCAGCAGGCGCAGGCTGATTACCGGCCAGGCGTCCGGCGCGCGCCGGAAGGCACCGGCGATGAAGCGTTCGCAGCGAACGATGGTGGGCGGCGCGTTGCCGCTGAATTCGCCGTCGGTGAAGCGCCGGAAGCCCAGCACCTCGTCGACCAGCAGGCCGGCCGGCACGTCACGATGATTGACCACCAGCAGGCGGGTGTTGCGCGTTATGGGCGTGGCGCCACTGCCCAGGAACTGCCGCAGGTCGATGACCGGCAACAGCGCACCGCGCAGGTTGGCCAGTCCCTTGACCCAGCTCTTGGCCCCCGGCACGCGCGTCAGCTCCCCCGGCAGGGTCAGCACTTCGCGCGTTTCTTCACGGGCAACCAGGTAAGTCTCCCCGGCCATGCGCCAGGCAACCCCCACCCACTCGCGGTCGGTGGCGGTCTCCTCGCTGGGCGCAGCGGCGGCAGCGCGGCCGCGACGATCCAGCGCCACCAGCAGGTCAAATGGCCGGTCGCGCAGATCGCGTATCGATGTCGTGGCGTCCACCCCCGAAAAACTCCTAGGCGGCGAGCGTTGACTGGGCTTTTTCGACGAGCACGTCCGGGGACACGGGCTTTACCAGGTAGTCCACCGCGCCCTGGCGCAGGCCCCAGACACGATCCGTGTCGTGCCCCTTGGACGTCACCATCACGATCGGGATGCGCTTGGTGTCAGGGTCGTTGACGATCGCGCGCGTGGCCTGGTAACCGTTCATGCCCGGCATCACGATGTCCATGAAAATCAGGTCCGGGTGCATCTCGCGTGCCATGCGCACGCCTTCCTGTCCGTCGCCGGCGGTGGCCGTGGTGAAGCCGCCCTTCTCCAGGGCTTTCTTCATGACGTGCACTTCAGTGGGCGAGTCATCGACTATGAGTATCAGGGCCACGTTCCTATCTCCCGATGTGCGTTTCGATCGCACCCAGCAGTTCTTCCTTGGTGAAAGGCTTGGTCAGGTAATGCTCGGAACCGACGATCCGGCCCCGGGCCCGGTCAAACAGGCCGTCCTTGGAGGACAGCATGATCACCGGGATGGTCCGGAACACCTTGTTGTGCTTGATCAGCGCGCAGGTCTGGTAACCGTCCAGACGCGGCATCATGATGTCCACGAACACGATGTCGGGCTGGTGGTCGGCGATCTTGGCCAGCGCATCGAATCCGTCGACGGCCGTGAACACCTCGCAGCCTTCCTTCGCGAGCAGCGTTTCCGCGGTTCGGCGTATGGTCTTGCTGTCATCGATGACGAGGACTTTCAGACCCTTGAGGCTGCTCTCGTCGCTCACGGACACGGCACTCCCGGCTACATTCATGGCGTATAAATCCCTTGATCTTTTAACATATCGGCCTACTCGTCGCCATGCCACACTCCGGGGGATTCTGGCAGTCGATTAACATTTAGCATTGACCCAGCACACGTTCCTGAGAAACAACTGATGCCGAATCGCACCCGCTTTGCTGTCGTGATGGACCCCATCGAGGACATCAAGTACGCCAAGGACACAACCCTCGCGATGCTGCTGGCGGCCCAGGCCCGAGGCCACGAGCTGCTGTACCTGACGCAATCTGACCTGTACCTGCGCGATGGAGTAGCGCACGGCCGGGCCCGCGGCCTGACGGTCCGGGCCGATCCTGTGAACTGGTTCACACTCGGCGCGGCGGTCAACCAGCGGCTGGGCCAACTCGACGTCATCCTGATGCGCAAGGATCCGCCGTTCGACATGGAGTTCATCTACACCACCTACATCCTGGAGCGCGCCGAGCAGGATGGCGCACTGGTGGTCAACCGGCCGCAGGGCCTGCGCGACATGAACGAGAAGGTGTACACGGCCTGGTTTCCAGAAGCCTGCGCGCCGACGCTGGTCACCCGTGACATGGACGCCATGGCCGCCTTCGCCGCCGAGCACGGCCGGATCGTGGTCAAGCCCCTGGAGGGTATGGGTGGCCGGTCGATCTTCGTGGTTGACCAGACCGACAAGAACATGCGCGTGGTATTTGAAACCCTGACCAGCTACGGCAGCCGGTTCGCCATCGCACAGCGCTACCTGCCGGAGATCGTGAGCTCCGGGGATTCCCGGGTGATCCTGATCGATGGCCAGCCCGCCCCGTTCGCGTTGGCGCGCATGCCGTCGGCCACGGACAACCGGGGCAACCTGGCCGCTGGCGCCACCGGCGTCGCCCGGCCGATCAACGACCGCGATCGCCAACTGGCCGCACGCATTGGCCCGGAGCTGGCACGGCGCGGGATGCTGTTCGTGGGACTGGATGTCATCGGCGGCTTCGTCACGGAAATCAACGTCACCAGCCCCACCGGCGTACGCGAAATCGACAAGCAGTGCGGCACCGACCTGGCTGCCCTGCTGATCGAGGCCATCGACCGGCGGCTGGTCGATCGGGCCGCACGGCGGCCCTGATCCCATGCCGTCGCTGGCAGAACCACTGGCTGAACCGCCCCGCCTTGCCCGCAGGCGCTCCGACGGCACGGCCGGCAACGTTCCCCGTGACCGGCTGACCACGATGATCGTGCTGACGGCGCTGCTGCACGGCCTGGTGATCCTGGGCATCACTTTCTCGACGCCGCTGGCCAGCAAGCATGGCGCGGACAACGGCATTGAAGTGCTGCTGGTGTCCGATGAGCTGCCGGAGGCGCGCCAGAATGACACTGCCGCGTACCTGTCACAGCGCACCCAGACCGGGTCCGGCAATACCACGGAACGCACGCCGGCCAAACTGCCGTCGGCGCCACGACCACAGGCCGGCACAGCTGCCACCAAGGGCAGCAGTCGGACTCGCTGGACGAACAGCTGTTGATGACCACCAACCCCAACAGCCGCACGCGCATCTTCGCCCTGCCACTGCCCGCCACGCAGGCGCTGGAAGGCAGCCCGGCCACCGAAGCGCAGCATCCAGGTGATGACGCGCTGAAGCTGCGCGGGGAGCATCGCGACGAGCTGTACGTCACTGCCGATACGCGCGCGTCCCGGCTGGCACCCTACCTCGACGCGTGGCGGCGCCGCGTCGAGCGCATTGGCACGATCAACTACCCCTCCGCCGCGCAGCGCACCAACCTGGATGGCAACCCGGTGGTGGAGGTGGCGATACGCCGGGATGGACGGCTGCAGTCGGCAACCATCCAGCGTTCCAGCGGCCATCCGGAGATCGACGCCGCCGCGCTGGACATCCTGCGCCTGGCAAGCCCGTTTGACCCGTTCCCCCCGAACTCGCACGCCAATACCGGGTGTTGCGTTTCGCCTACGAATGGCAGTTTGTCGGTGGCCGGCCTGCGGAATCTGCCGTGACTGTTCCTTGAGACACGGCGGGGTCGCCCCCATACTTGGGTACATGGACGACGACCGGAACCTGACCAACCATATCCTGGTGGCCATGCCAGGCTGCGAGGATCCGGGTTTTGCCCAGACGGTGACCCTGGTGTGCGAGCACGGCGAGAAGGGCGCCCTGGGCATCGTGCTCAACAAGCCCCTGCCCATGCGGCTGGCCGAAGTGCTGGCGCAGATGCAGCTGCCCGCGCGCAGCGACAGCATCGGCGGGCAGGCGGTGCTGCGCGGTGGCCCGGTGCACCAGGATCGCGGTTTCGTGCTGCATCGGCCGGGCGGCAAGTGGGAATCCACGCACCGCATATCCGACAGCATCCAGGTCACGACCAGCCGCGATGTGCTGGCTGCCATGGCGCGCGGCGAAGGTCCGGAGAATGCGTTCATCGCGCTGGGTTACACCGGTTGGGAGCCGGGCCAGCTGGAACAGGAACTCAAGGACAACGCCTGGCACACCATGCCGCTCAATGAGGCCCTGCTGTTCGAGCTGCCCTACGAGGACCGCTGGCTGGCGGCCTGGCGCATGCTGGGCATCAACGTCAGCGCCGTGAGCTCGCGCGCGGGTCATGCCTGACGCGCGCGCGCGCGTCGTCCTCGCCTTTGACTACGGGCAGAAGCGTATTGGCATCGCCAGTGGCGACACCCTGACCCGCACCGCGGCCCCACGGGGCACGTTTGCCAATTCTGCGGCGGGACCAGACTGGTCGGGCATCGATCGCGAGATCCGGCTGCTGGGACCAGACCTGCTGGTGGTGGGCGCACCGTATAATGACGACGGCTCTCCAGGACGCATCGCCGACCTTGCCACCGCATTCGCGCAAACGCTCGCGCAGCGCTACGGGTTGAAGGTCGAGCGGATGGACGAGGGCTACTCGTCAACCGAGGCCGGCAGTGTGCTGCGCCAGCAGCGGGCCTCGGGCCAGCGACGCAAGTCTGTGCACAAGGGCGACGTGGACAGCGCGGCGGCAGCGATCGTCCTTGAAAGCTGGCTTGGAGCACAGGATTGAAGTCGAACATTGACCCCACCGGACAGCGGCGCGCCGACGGCAGCCTGCGACACCTGCTGACGCTGGAGGGCCTGTCGCGCGCCGAGCTGGAGGCGCTGCTGGAACGCGCGCAGCACTACGTGCGCAAGTCTGGCGAGGCGGCGCCACAGACCGAGGCGCTGGCCGGCGTGACCATCGCCAACATGTTCACCGAGCCCTCGACGCGCACGCGTGTGTCCTTCGAGCTGGCGGCCAGGCGCCTGGGCGCGGAAGTGGTCAACCTCGAGGTGCAGCTGTCCTCGCGCGTCAAGGGCGAGACCATGCTCGACACCATCTTTACCCTGCAGGCACTGCACGTGGACGTGTTCGTGCTGCGCGATGCCGAGGCAGGCGTGCCGGCACTGGTCGCCGCCAACGTCGCCCCGCATGTCAGCGTGCTGTCGGCCGGCGAGGCGCACCTGTCGCATCCGACACAGGGACTGCTCGATGCGCTGACCATCCTGCAATGCAAGGGCCGCTGCGACGGCCTGTCGGTGGCGATAGTCGGTGACATCCGGCACTCGCGTGTGGCGCGTTCCGCCAGCCAGGCGTTGCACACGCTGGGCGTACGCGACCTGCGGCTGGTCGCACCGCCCTCGCTGATGCCCGAGGCAAACGAGTTTCCCGGCTGCTCGCGCAGCAATGACATCGACAGCAGCATCGCCGGCGCGGACGTGGTGATGATGCTGCGCATCCAGAGCGAGCGGTTTGCCGATACGGCCATTCCCGCCGGCAGCGACTACTTCCGCGAGTTCGGCCTGACGCCGGAACGGCTGCGCCGCGCCCGACCCGATGCCATCGTGATGCACCCGGGGCCCATGAACCGCGGCGTGGAGATCGACTCTGGCGTAGCCGATGGCCCGCAGTCGGTGATCCGCCTGCAGGTTGCCAACGGGGTGGCCGTGCGCATGGCCGCGCTCGAGACGCTGGCGGCACCGCTGCTGGCGCGGGCCCGGCGCTGAGCATGGGCACCCCAGCGGCCACCGCCGACCGCGCGCACCGCGGCACCATATTCGTCGAGGACGCGCGCGTGCTGTCGCAGGAGCCTTTTCCCGGCCGCCAGTACGTGCTGCGCCTGGCAGCCCCGCAATGCGCGGCACGCGCCACGGCCGGCAGCTTCGCGCACGTGGCCGTGGATCCGGCCATCCCGATGCGCCGACCGCTGTCGATCATGCGCGTGGATCGCCAGCACGGATGGATCGAGCTGCTCTACAAGGTGCATGGGCACGGCCTGGAAAATCTCGCCGCGCGCCGCACCGGCGACATCGTGAACCTGCTGGGTCCCATCGGCCAGGGATTCACCCCGCACGCCGATCGCCCGCACGCGCTGCTGCTGGGCGGCGGCGTGGGCATTCCCCCCATGGTGTTCCTGGCCGAGACGCTGCGTGAGCGCGCCGCGGAGGGATTCAGGCCGTTCGCGATCCTGGGATCAGAACTGCCGTTTCCGTTTCGTGCCCGGCCCTCCACCGTCATGGTCGCCGGCATGCCCGATGGCGTGATCGCCTGCATGCCGTTGCTGGATGACTGGGGCGTACCCAGCCGCCTGACCAGCAAGTCCGGCTTTGCCGGCTGCCACGATGGCTACGTGACCGACCTGGCGCGACTGTGGCTCAAGACTCTGGATGCCAACGGCCGCCGCGCGGTGGAGGTATTCGCCTGCGGTCCGACGCCGATGCTGCGCGCCGTTGCCGCGCTGGCGCGCGAGTTCGGGCTGCCCTGCCAGGTGTCACTCGAGGAATTCATGGCCTGCGCCGTGGGCGGTTGCGCCGGTTGCACGGTGGAAGTGGCCACACCCACGGGACCGGCGATGAAGCGGGTCTGCGTGGATGGCCCGGTGTTTGACGCCAGCACCGTCTTTATCCAGTGATCGACCTGCTCCTCGAGCACGTTGAGCGGCAGCGCGCCTTGTTCCAGCACCACGGCGTGAAATGCCCGGATGTCGAACTTGTCTCCCAGCGCATGTCGCGCGCGTTCGCGCAGTTCCAGGATCTTCAGCTGCCCGACCTTGTAGGCACAGGCCTGGCCGGGCATTGCGATGTACCGTTGCACCTCGGTGACCACATCTGAATCGACCATGCCGGTCTTCTGCTTCATGTAGTCGATGGCCTGTTCCCGGGTCCAGCCCTTGGCATGCAATCCCGTGTCCACCACCAGCCTGACCGAGCGCAGCATCTCGTCCTGCAGGCGACCCAGGTCGCCCAGCGGGTCGTCCTTGTACAGGCCAATCTCGGCTGCCAGGCGCTCCGCGTACAGCGCCCAGCCCTCCGCGTAGGCTGTGAACAGGCCCTGCTGGCGAATCAGCGGCAGATCCTGCAGGTGCAGCGCCAGGTCCAGCTGGAAATGATGCCCGGGGATGCCCTCGTGGTAAGCCAGGGTCTTCATCTTGTAGCGCGGATGCAGATCAACGCTGCGCAGGTTGACGTAGAACATGCCCGGCCGCGACCCGTCGAGTGCGCCGGTGAAGTACCTGGCCGATGGCTCCCCGGCCTGCAGCGCCAGCGGTACGCGCACCACATCCGGGATGCCCTTGGGCCGCAGCGAAAAATACTCCGGCATGCGCGCCTGGGCTGCGGCCAGGATGTCGCGATAACCGCTGAGGATCTGTTGGCGCCCCGCGTCCGAGTCCTCGAACAGCTGGTCGGCGCGCCGGTTCAGCACGTCATAGCGCTCGGCAATCGTGCCGGTGGTCAGGCCCTGCGAGACCAACAGGGGCTGCATCTGCGTCTCGATGCGCGCCACTTCAGACAGGCCGATCTGGTGCAGCTGCTCGGCCGTGTAATCGGTGGTGGTGGCCTCACGCAGGTACATTGCGTACAGCGCCGCACCATCGGGCAGGCGGCTGATGCCGGCAGCCTGGGTGGCGGCCAGCGGTCGCAGCGATTCCAGCACCTGGATCTGCCGCCGATAGGCAGGATAGAGGCTATCCCTGACAGCGCGCGTTGCCCGGTCCACCAGCGCCCTGCGGCTGATGGCGTCCAGGGAGCTGATCTTCTCGGTTTCCTGCGCCAGACGGGTAACCAGGCTGTTGTCCGCGGGCGCCGGCGCGATGCTGTCGCGGGTGAGCTGAATGGCCACTTCCACCAGGGACAACGGCATCACAATGCCCTGCTGCGCCTGGCGCTGCACCTCGGCAGAGGCGGCGTCGAGTTTCGCGCCCGCCGCTTCCAGGCGTCGCACATAGTTGACCGCGAGTTTGCGATTTGAAATGACGTGCAGCGACTGCAACAGGTAAGTCAGCCCAATTCTCGTGCCGGTCATCTGGTTCAGCGGATACAGTCCCTCCGAGGACAGGTAGCTGAATTTTTCGGTGGCCAGCGACTGGCCGAGCAGCGTTGCCATCACCTCGTAGGTAATCCGGTCGGTACCGGACAGCCGGTCGCGATCGAAGCGCTGCAGCAATTGCAGGTAGCGATGGTCACGCGCGAGCACTTGCGCGCGACGCTGGGGGCCCACCGCGGTCAGGCGCCCCGAGTGCCAGTCCAGCCAACTGCCGTCGACGACGCCCACCTGCGTCAGCAGCTCCGGATCCCCCAGCACCTGTTCCACCGCCCAGCGATCGGCCAGCTGGTGGATGGTGAAGGGTTTTCCCCATGCGAGGCGATAGCCGGCGTACAGCAACCCCAGCAGCAGTACGGCCAGCGCCCAGCGTGCAATGCGCCACGGCGTCATGCAGGGATAAAACCGGCCAACGTCGCGCGCGAGGCGCCGTTCATGGCAAGCTGCGGCACTTGCCCGGCCCTGGCGTGGTTTGCATAGGAGGTCTCATGAACCGTCACTCGCGATTGCTGTTTGCCGCCCTACTTTGCGCCGCGACCTGCGGACTGGCCAGCGCCGTCTATGCAGCCGATGCCGGCGCTCCGGCCGCGGCGCCACCCGCGCCGTACGTCATACCGGCTGGCACGCCCACATACATAAAGGCCGCGGTGGAGAACAGCACCCGCGCGCCCGAGCAGGTGGCGCGCGATGGGAACCGCAAGCCCGCCGAGCTGCTGGTGATGTCGGGCATCAAGCCGGGTGACCGGGTGGTTGAGTTCGCCTCGGCCGGACAGTACTTCACCCCGATGCTGTCGGACATCGTCGGACCCAAGGGCATGGTCTACATGTTCGACCTGCCGTACACCGAGGCGCGCGCCGGTGCCGGCGGTCGCGCCTTTGTGGCCTCGCATCCAAACTCGCGCTACGAGCTGGTCGACTACAACGTGCTGGACCTGCCGCAGAACATCGACGTGGTGTACATCGTGCTGTACTACCACGACCTGCCGCTCAACAAGATCGACACCGGGGCGCTCAACGCCAAGATCATGAAGGCCCTCAAGCCAGGCGGCATCTATTTCATCGTCGACCACAACGCGGAACCCGGCTCCGGCACCCGCGACACGCAGAAGCTGCACCGCATCGACCCGGCCGTGATCAAGCAGGAAGTCACTGCCGCGGGATTCGAGCTGGTGGAGGAAAGCAAGATTCTGGCCCGCCCGGAGGACGATCACACCAAGATGGTGTTCACGCCTGGATTGCGCGGCCTTACCGACCAGTCGATCTTCAAGTTCCGCAAGCCAAAGAAGTAACCGGCAATCCCGGATCCGCTCGACGGGTTCCTTCACGCAACCGGCGCTACGCGCTGGTTGCGTGGCCAGTCCGCCGCGCGCCAGCGCACCCAGGCGACTTCGCGCAGCAGCCCCGCCAGCGCCAGCTGCGCCGCCACCACGCCCCAGCGCGGCTGCGCTGATCCGGTAAACAGGGGCTGTACCAGCCCGTAGTACCACCCGGCTGCCAGCAGCAGCGCGCCGATTGCATCCAGGGAAACTCGGCGCTGCAGCTGCATAAGTCCAAACCAGGCGGCACCAAGGCCTGGGGCAACCATCGCCACCAGCAGGTAGCTGCCGGGAAGTGCCGGTCGCGGGGTCAGGAAAGTCCAGACCAGCGCGCCCAGCAGTGCCAGGGGCAGCGCGATCGCCAGGGCGACGCGCAGCATGAGCCGCTCGCACCAGGCGTGCAGTTGCAGACGCGAGCGACCGGCGTTGAGCCACAAGCCGCGCGAGCGGCCCGCGATTGCAAATGAGATGGCACCGATCACGATGGCGCTGAGCGACAAGGTGCCGAAGATCATTGCGTTGACGGCACGCGGTGGACTGTCGTATTCGTGCGCCAGCACCAGCTGCACCGCGATCAGCAGGCCGGCGCACAGCAGCCACTGCAGGCCGATGCGCGGTGGCGTGCTTGCGCCCAGCAACCAGCGCGTCATCGCGTCTTCGCGCGTGACCGGCGACTGCGCCACCCACGGCCCGCTGCCCAGCGCCGAACCCTTGCCGCGCACATTCCAGCCCGAAGAGTGAATGCGGCGTGTCCGCAAGTACCACACGCCGAACACCGCCCAGGAAACCACGACCATGCCTAGTCCCAGCGGTCCGGTTAGCAACCTCGGCACATCCACCATCCCCAGCAGGGGCAGTGCCAGGCCGGGTAGCTGCCAGACTCCCAGGACTACCAGCGCCCAGATCGGACCGCGACTGGCGACAAAGCTGGCGATGGAACACTGCGTGGCGAAGCTCAAGGTCAGCACGTACATGATCGTGTAGGCCTCAAAGTCCGGCCGGAACTTGGCCGGCACGCGCTGGAATGCGGCCCAGTAGGCCAGGATCCAGATCAGCGTGACCAGCAGGGCGACGCCGATCATGCCGGCCAGCAGCCGACCCTTGCCATGCGGCAACAACAGCACGGCGCGCGGCGCGGACAACATCCGGAAGAACGTGCCGCCAGCAACCAGCGGTGTAATCACCATGATTTCCACGCCCAGGAACGTAATCGGCAATGACGAACCCGGCATGAGGAAAGGCAGGTCGAAGATCAGGGACACCAGGCACAGTGCCCCGCCCAGCACGGTCAGCCAGCGTTGAAAGGGCAACATCCAGAAACCCACGCGCAGCAGCTGGATGAAGGTCTTCACGCGTGCACCGCCAGGAAGATGTCCTCCAGGCCCAGGGGTTCCACTTCGATCCGGCTGCCAGTGAGCCGCTCCAGTTCGCCAATGCACCCCGGCTGCCAGTCGCGCAGGACGGCCGTGGCCGTACGCCCGTCGACACTGCAACTGAGTTGCCCGGGCAGCGCAGGCACCGAGGTGATTTGCTGATCCGACAGCAAGTGCAGCCTGACCACCGATTCCTTCATCTGGTCCAGTTCACCCCGCCAGATAAACTCGCCTTCGCGCAGTATCCACAGTTGACTGGCCACCCGCTCGATGTCGCTGACGATGTGCGAGGAGTACAGGATGGTGCGATCCGGGTCGCTGGCGATCTCCAGCACCGCCTGCATGAACTGTCGCCGTGCCACCGGATCCAGGCCCGAGGCCGGTTCATCCATCACCAGCAGCTGCGGCCGATGGCCCAGGGCCATCAGCGTCGCGAGTTTTTGCCGTTCGCCGCCGGACATGACGCCAATACGCCGGTCCAGCGGCACTTCCCAATCCCTGGCCAGCCTGGCAATCAGCTCGCGGTCCCAGTGCTGATGAAAGGACGCGGTCAGCGCCAGGTGCTGGGCGCCGGTCATCAACGTCATCAGCTCATCGGTCTGTGGCACGAACCCGATGCGTGCCTTGCTGGCCGCTGACAGCCGTGCGCTGTCCTCGCCGAACACCCTGCAGTGCCCCTGCGTGGGCAGCGCGAAGCCCAGTGCCAGGTCCATCAGCGTCGACTTGCCGGCGCCATTCTTGCCCAGCAGCCCCACGACCTGGCCCGCGGCAAGGTCAAAGTCGAGGCCCTTGAGGATCTGGCGGCCACCGATGGCCTTGACCAGTCCGCGGGCCTGGAGAATCGGCTCACTCATCGGTGTGCTCCCAGTTGCGGTCGATCAGCGCCGCCAGGTCCTTGGGCGTCAGCTCCAGCTGCCGCGCCGACAGCGCCAGCTGCCGTACCTGTGGTTCGATCTGCTTGAGTCGTTGCGTAAGGCTGGCCGGCGCGCGCCGGCCCGCCACGGTCATGGGCTTGCCACGATTGCGTTCCAGCAATCCCTGCGCTTCCAGGATGCTGTAGGCCTTGGAAATGGTCATCGGGTTGACGGCGTACTGCACGGCCAGGTCGCGCACCGAGGGCAGCGGCGCGCCGGCGGGCAGTTGGCCGCCGGCGATCAGGCGCCGGACCTGGTCGACCAGCTGGCGATAGATCGGGACGCCGGAACTGGGGTGCAGGGAAAACACGCTGCCTTTAATCCTATGTGTATTATTACACTAATACACATGGGCAGGCAGGTCAACCTGCAGATCCGTGTCCGGCTTCACGGTTGCGGCCGATTCAGTGGCGGTCGGCCAGGGGCTTGGCGACCTGTTGGCGGCGCAGGCTGGTGGCGATGTCCGCGGCGTTGGCGCGATTTTCAGTGCGCAGGCTGGCGTCGGCCCTGGCATCCAGCAGCGCCCGCGCTACTTCAGCCGAGGCGTCACGGGCGGCAAGTGTGAGCGCGGTATCGCCCTGCCGGTCCCGCAGATCGACCTTGGCCCCGGCACGCAGCAGCAATCGCGTGGTGTCCAGCTGGCTGGCCTGGGCGGCCTGCATCAGCGGCGTGGTGCCGACGCGATTGACTGCATTGGGATTGGCGCCGCGGCAATGTCGCGGCCGGCGCCCACTAAATGCCACGCCATCGCGGCGCGCCAGCGGTTAGCCGAAGTTGATCTTTGCTTCCAGGTTGGTGCGTGAGTCGGCGTTGGTCAGCGCGTCTTCCAGCTCGATGCGTCCGGCCCGGTACAGCGAGACCAGCGACATGTCGAAGCTCTGGATGCCCTTCTCCGCGCTGTTGCGGATCGATTCCTTGATGGAGCTGACGTCGCCCTTGCGTATCAATTCCGAGATATGCGGCGTATTGAGCATGACCTCCATCGCCGCGACCCGCCGGCCATCCTTGCCGGGCACCAGGCGCTGCGCCAGGATGGCGCGCAGGTACTGCGACATGTCCAGCAGCACCTGCGCATGCTGGTGGTGGGAAAACATGTTGATGATGCGATCCAGCGTCTCGGCGCAGTTGTTGGCATGCAGGGTCGCCAGCACCAGGTGCCCGGTACCCGCCAGGGCGATGGCCGCTTCCATGCTCTCCTGGTCGCGGATTTCGCCAATGAGGATCACGTCCGGCGCGGCACGCATCACCCCGCGCAGCGCGCGGGCATAGGTCTTGGTATCCAGTCCCACTTCACGCTGGTTGACCAGGGAACGCTTGTTGGTGTGCAGGAACTCGATCGGATCCTCGATGGTGACGATGTGGTCCGAGAAATTCTCATTGCGGTAATTGATCATCGCCGCCAGCGACGTGGACTTGCCCGAGCCGGTGGCCCCCACCATGAGGATCAGCCCGCGCCGCAGCTTGACCAGGTCGACCAGCAGGTCCGGCAGCCCCAGCACGTCTAGGCGCGGCATGTCGGCGGTAATGTAGCGCATCACCACGGCCGGGTAGCCACGCTGATAGAAGATGGCCACGCGGAAACGCCCCAGCCCCGGTTCCGAGATGGCGAAGTCGATCTCCAGCTCGCGCTGGAAATACTCGATCTGCTCCGGGGTCATCAGGCCAAAGGCCGCGGCCCGCACCGCATCCGGTGACAGCACCTGCTTGTTGATCGCGTGGATCTGGCCTTCGATCTTGACCTTGATGGGCGCATTGGAGGTAAAGAACAGGTCAGAGGCCTTGCGCTCGACCATCAGCTTGAACAGCGGGCGCGTCTTGAGACCACCGGGAGTGGTCGTGACCTTGAACTCGCCGGTTTCTGCCATTGGCTCGGCCGCGCTCAAATCGCCCGGCCTTCGTCTTCATCCATCAGCGACAGGCTGCTGGCATCGTCGGCGGGGCGGGCGTCACGCTTGCTTTCCAGCTTCACGCGCAGGCGCAACTCGTTCTTCGAATCCGCATTGCGGATCGCGTCATCGTAGGTGATGTATCCGGTCTCATACAGCTCGAACAGGCACTGGTCGAAGGTCTTCATGCCCAGGCGCGTCGAGCGCGACATCACTTCCTTGATCTCGGCGACCTTGCCCTTGAAGATCAGGTCCTGGATCAGCGGCGAGTTGAGCATGATCTCGGTGGCCGCGATGCGCCCACCTGCGCCGCCCTCGCGTGGCACCAGGCGCTGCGAAATCAGGGCCCGTATGTTGAGCGACAGGTCCATCAGCAGCTGCTCGCGCCGCTCTTCGGGGAAGAAATTGATGATGCGGTCCAGCGCCTGGTTGGAACTGTTGGCGTGCAGGGTGGCCAGCACCAAGTGGCCGGTCTCGGCGAACTGGATGCCGTATTCCATGGTCTCGCGGTCGCGGATTTCGCCGATCAGGATCACGTCGGGGGCCTGGCGCAAGGTGTTCTTAAGCGCGTTGTGCCACGAATCGGTGTCGACGCCGACTTCCCGGTGCGTGATCACGCAGCCCTTGTGCGGATGCACGTATTCCACCGGGTCCTCGATGGTGACGATGTGGCCGCGGGTCTGTTCGTTGCGGTAACCCACCATAGCCGCCAGCGTCGTGGACTTGCCCGAGCCGGTGCCGCCGACGATGATCACCAGGCCACGCTTGGACAGCACTACTTCCTTGAGGATGGGCGGCAGGTCCAGCTCTTCGAACGAGGGAATGGTCGGGTTGATCAGGCGGATCACGCAGCCGATCTGCCCCTGCTGCACGAAGGCGCTGACGCGGAAACGCCCGATGCCCGGCGGGGCAATGGCGAAATTGCACTCCTTGGTGGCATCAAATTCCTTGGTCTGCCGGTCATTCATGATGGAACGCACCAGCACCGCGGACTGTTCACCCGTCAGTGCCCGCTCCGTCTGCGGCCGGATCTCGCCGTCGACCTTCACCGCCGGGGGGAATCCGGCCGTGATGAACAGGTCCGAGGCCTTGCGCTCGGTCACCCGGCGCAGCAGGTCCTGCATCAGCTTGATGCCTTGTTCACGATCCATTTTAGAGAGCGTCCTTGTTCTGGGCCTTGTAGCGCGCTTCTTCCTTGCTCACGACACCCTTGGCCATCAGTTCCGCCAGGCACTGGTCCAGCGTCTGCATGCCCTGCGCCTGACCGGTCTGGATCGAGGAGTACATCTGGGCGATCTTGCCCTCGCGGATCAGGTTACGGATGGCGGGCGTGCCAATCATGATCTCGTGCGCCGCGATGCGGCCACCGCCGATCTTCTTGAGCAGCGTCTGGGACACCACCGCGCGCAGCGACTCGGAAAGCATCGAACGCACCATGTCCTTCTCGGCCGCGGGGAACACATCGACGATACGGTCGATGGTCTTGGCCGCCGAACTGGTATGCAGCGTGCCGAACACAAGGTGGCCGGTTTCGGCAGCGGTCAGCGCCAGGCGGATGGTCTCCAGGTCGCGCATTTCGCCGACCAGGATCACGTCTGGGTCCTCGCGCAGGGCCGAGCGCAGGGCCTCGGCGAAACCCAGCGTGTCGCGATGCACCTCGCGCTGGTTGATCAAGCAGCGCTTGGACTCGTGCACGAACTCGATGGGGTCCTCGATGGTGAGGATGTGATCCGGACGATTGTCATTGCAGTGGTCGATCATGCCGGCCAGCGTGGTGGACTTGCCCGAACCGGTGGGACCGGTGACCAGCACCAGGCCGCGCGGCAGCATGCACAGGTCGCGGAAGATCTTCGGCGCACCCAGGTCGTCCAGGCCCATGATCACCGAGGGGATGCTGCGGAATACGGCGCCGGCGCCGCGATTTTGGTTGAAGGCATTGACGCGGAAGCGCGCCAGCTTGGGGATCTCGAACGAAAAGTCGGTCTCGAAGAACTCTTCGTAGGCCTTGCGTTGCTTGTCGTTCATGATGTCGTACACCATGCTGTGCACTTCCTTGTGGGACAGTGCAGGCATGTTGACGCGCTTCATGTCGCCATCGACGCGGATCATCGGTGGGACGCCGGCGGAAAGATGCAGGTCCGAGGCCTGGTTCTTGACCGCAAACGCCAACAGCTGGGCAATATCAAGGGCCATGCGAACTCCGGAAGACTTCCAAGGCAGTATAGTCGAGGCCATCGACCCCCCCTATGTTAAGCGGTCCGCAGAATTCAGCCTCCGATAACGCGATCGCGGAGCGCCTTGCGGCATTGCGTCAGCGCATCGCTGTGGCCGCTCAGACAGCCGGTCGCGATGTGCGCTCCATCACGCTTCTGGCCGTGACAAAAGGGCAGTCACCGCAGCGCCTGCGCACGGCACTGGCGCTGGGACTCACCGCGTTCGGCGAGAATTACCTGCCCGAGGCGCTGCCCAAGATCCAGGCGCTGCGCGATCTGGCCCCGGAATGGCACTTCATCGGTCGGCTGCAGGCCAACAAGACCCGCCCCATTGCGGAGCATTTTTCATGGGTGCACAGCATCGACCGGCTCAAAGTGGCCGAGAGGTTATCGGTACAGCGCGCGCCGCTGGCGCCACTGCTGAACCTGTGCATCCAGGTCAATGTCTCCGGCGAGGCTGCCAAGGGCGGCTTGCCTGCCGCTGAAGCGGTGGCGCTGCTGCATGCAGTGGCGGCCCTGCCGCGGCTGCGCGTGCGCGGCCTGATGTGCATGCTGCCCCACGGTGCGGACCTACTGCAGCAGCGCGAGGACTTCGGGCGCCTGCACGCCCTGTTTGAATCGGCCCGAGCGCAGGGCCTGGCGCTGGACACGCTGTCGATGGGAATGAGCGCGGATCTGGAAGAGGCGGTGCGGGCCGGCTCCACCCTGCTACGCATTGGTACGGCACTATTCGGCGAGCGCTCCTGACCGGCTGGCCCGCGTAGAATCCCCTGATGAAAACCACACCGCTGCCACCGAGGCTGCCAGGAACACTGCGGATTGCCCTGATCGGGGGCGGCAACATGGCGCGCGGACTCATCGGTGGACTGCTGGGCCGTGGCGCCAATCCAGCCCTGATCACCGTGGCTGATCCGTTTGCCGCCGGGCGCGCGGCGCTGGAGCGTGACTTTGCCATCCGGACCACCGAGGACAACGCGGCGGCCGCCAGCGGCGCTGACGTGGTGGTGCTGGCCGTCAAGCCGCAGCAGATGAGCCCGGTGGCCCAGGCACTGGTCCCGGCACTTGCGCATGCGCCCCTGGTGATTTCCGTGGCGGCAGGCATCCGCGCCAGCGACCTGCAACGATGGGTTGGCGCTGGCGTGCCGGTAGTGCGCGCGATGCCCAATCGTCCCGCATTGATTGGCGCCGGCGCCAGCGGTCTTTACGCAGGCGAATCGGTTGGACCCGCCCAGCGCGCAATTGCACAGCAGGTGCTCGAGTCGTCGGGCCTGTGCGTGTGGGTCGAGGCGGAAAGCGATCTGGACCTGGTCACGGCGCTGTCGGGCAGCGGGCCGGCATATTTTTTCCGGCTGGCGGAACTGATGTCCGAGGCGGCCATCGCCCAGGGCCTGGATCCGGTCACGGCGCGCAAGCTCGCTGCGCAGACGCTGGCCGGTGCCGGCCAGCTGGTTGCCGCGGAGCTCGCCGGCGAGTCAGGCGCGGACTTGGCGCGCATGCGTGCTGAGGTCACCTCAAAGGGAGGCACCACGGAAGCTGCACTGGCGGAATTTGATGCACGCGGCCTCGGTGCCACCGTTGCCGCTGCACAGGCAGCGGCTGCGCGCCGCAGCCAAGAGCTGGCCCAACAGTTCGGTGTCGCAGGATAGCGTCAGTGTCAGCCGTCTACTACATCTTGGGAACGCTACTTGAGCTGTATCAGGCAGTGCTGCTGCTGCGCTTACTGATGCAATGGGTGCGCGCCGACTTTCGCAACCCGGTCTCACGCGCCATCGTGCAGCTGACGGACCCGCTGATCCTGCCACTGCGCAGAGTTCTGCCACCCATCCGGCGCATCGACACTGCTTCTGTCGTGGCAATCCTTGCAGTGACCGCGGTGAAGGTGGCCGCCGGCCAGCTGCTGCTGGTTTCCAGCCTACCTTCAACTGAAATGCTGCTACGCGGGCTGCTGGTGGAGACGCTACGCATCGTGCTCAAGACCTATCTATTTGCCATCGTTCTCAATGCGATACTGTCGTTTGTTGCCCCGGAGAATTACTCGCCGGCCCAGTCGCTCCTGAACTCGATCTGTGAGCCGGTGCTGCGCCCGATACGGCGGGCCATTCCCTCCGTGGCTGGCCTCGATCTGTCGCCCCTCTGGGCATGCATAGCGATTCAGGCGCTGTTGATCCTGGTCCGCTGATGCGAAAACACTGAAAAAAAAGGCTTGCGCGACGTGTTGCATATGTTATGTTTCGCGCCGATCAGTGCTGCGTCGATAATCTTCGCAGCGTAGAAAACATCAACCTCGCGGGAGTAACTGAATATGGCGAAGAAGGGTGGCGCACCAACCAAGTCGGAAATCCTGGCTGCGATTTCCAAAGATACGGACCTGTCGCGCAAGCAGGTCAGCTCGGTATTCGATTCGCTCGCTTCGGTTATCCGCAAGAGCCTGCGCGCCAACGGCATCGTCACGCTGCCTGGCCTGCTGAAGCTCAAGGTTGTGAAGAAGCCCGCCACTAAGGCGCGCGAAGGCGTCAACCCGTTCACGGGTGACAAGATGATGTTCAAGGCAAAGCCGGCTAGCAAGAAAGTACGCGCGCTGCCGTTGAAGAGCCTCAAGGCCATGGTCAACTAAGACCCGCTGCATGTAATCGAAGGCCCGGAAAACCCTGTTTTTCCGGGCTTTTTCGTTATTGGGGCTGGCCGGCCGACAGGAACGGCACCACCACATCGCGCAATGCGCCAAGCTGGCCGTGGAAGAAATGTCCCACGCCCGGCAACACCACCAGCTGCGGCGCAGGACGTATCCGGCCCGCCCAATCGATGTTGGCAGCCGGGTCAATCACTTCATCTGCTCCGCCCTGCACGATAAGCCAGGGACTGTCCGGCGCGCGCACTTGCTGTGGCGATGCATAGTCGCCGGTAAATGCCGGCGCCACGGTTACCAGTCGAGCCACGCGCCCGGCACGTGGCTCGACGCTGACGCGCAGCGCGACACGTCCGCCGAATGAGAACCCGCCCAGCCACAGCGCTGCCTGCGGCCAGCGCTGCCGCCCATAGTCGATCACGGCCAGCGTGTCCAGCGCTTCCCCGCGCCCCTCATCGAAGGCTCCGGCACTCGCGCCGACGCCACGGAAATTGAAGCGGATGCTGGGGACACGCAACTCCTGCGCACAGCGCGCCAGGGTGGTGACCACTTTGTTGTCCATGGTGCCGCCATGCTGGGGGTGCGGATGGCAAACCACCATGAACGCCAGCGGCGGTTGCGCATCAGGCGCCTCCACCACCAGCTGCAGCGCGCCGGCGGGTCCCGAAATGGAGACCGGCTCCGGCCGCAGCGTCACGCCTTGTCCGGCTCGCGGCCCGCTGGGTCGCGGAATCCCAGCGAGGCGGAATTGATGCAGTAGCGCAGGCCGGTGGGCTCGGGCCCATCGTCGAACACGTGGCCCAGGTGCGCGCCACAGGCGGCGCAGGTGACCTCGGTGCGCGTCATGCCGTGGGAATTGTCGCGGTGGGTATGGATGCGCTCCGCGGCCAGTGGCAGCCAGAAACTGGGCCAGCCGCAGCCGGCATCGAACTTCTTTTCCGACTCGAACAGGTCGGAATTGCAGCATACGCAGTAGTAGACGCCCGGCGCGGTGTGCGCAGCGTAGCGGCCGGTGAAGGCGCGCTCCGTGCCGCGTTCCTGCGTTACGTGGTACTGCAGGGAGGACAGGCGGGTGCGCAGGTCTTCCTTCGAGGGCTTGCGGGCGTCGGTCATGCCAGTAACTTCAGCAAGAGTCGGTTGAGACGCCGGGCATAGTCGCCCGGATTGGTCAGCTGCCCCTCGGTCAGCTGCCCCTGATCGTACAGCAGCTGCGCCAGCTCGCTGAAATCCTCCCCCTCAAGTCCGGCCAGGCGCAGGACCAGCGGATGGGTCATGTTCAGTTCCAGTATGGGCTTGCTGGCGGGCATCTCATCACGGCCCGCGGCGGCAAGGATGCGCCGCATGGACTCGCTCATCCCGTCAGCCGGGCGCGTCAGACAGGACGGGGACTCCGTCAATCGGGCACTGGCGCGAACCTCGACCACGGCATCGCCTAGTGCCGCGGCGACCCGCTTGAGCAGGGGCTCGTTGTCCGCGCTGCTGGCGGCGTCCCTGGCCGCACCGCTGGCCGGGTCTTGGCCCAGTCCGGCCAGGTCAAGGTCCCCGCGGGCCGCATCCTGGAAGGACTTGCCGTCGAACTCGTGCAGCTGGCCCATGATCCAGCCGTCAATCCGGTCGCCCAGCAACAGCACCTCGATTTTGCGGTCGCGCAGCTGCTCAATGAACGGACTGCTGCGCGCTGCCGCGCGGCTCTCGGCCAGGACGTAGTAAATCTTCGTCTGCCCAGGGGCCATGCGGGCGACGTAGTCGGCTAGGGCCACGCGGTCCTCGTCGCCGGTCTCATGCGTGCTGGCAAAGCGCAGCAGCGGCAGCAGCTTGTCGCGGTTGGAATAGTCCTCGGTCGCGCCCTCCTTGAGCACGGTGCCGAACTCCTTCCAGAACGCGGCATACTTCTCCGGCTCGTCCTTGGCCAGCTTGGCCAGCATGTCCAGTGCGCGGCGGGTCAGGGCGCCGCGCATGGCCTCGACTTCCGGGTCCCGCTGCAGCAGTTCGCGCGACACATTCAGCGGCAGGTCGCTGGAATCCAGCACCCCCTTGATGAAGCGCAGGTACAGGGGCAGGAACTGCTCGGCGTCGTCCATGATGAACACGCGCCGCACATGCAGCTTCAGACCGCGCGCGGCATCGCGCTGGTTGAGGTCAAACGGCGCCTGCGCCGGGACGTACAGCAGGCTGGTGTATTCACGCTTGCCTTCGACCCTGTTGTGGCTCCAGGCCAGCGGCGCGCCGCTGTCATGGGTAATGTGGCGATAGAAATTCTGGTACTCCTCGTCGGAAACCTCGCTGCGCGGCCGCGTCCACAGGGCCTGAGCCTGGTTGACGGTTTCGTAGTCCAGCGTCGCGGCGCCCTGCTTGGGCATCAGCACCGGGAAGGACAGGTGGTCCGAATAGCGGCGCACCAGCGAACGCACCTGCCAGGCATCGGCAAATTCCTTGGCGTCGTCCTTGAGGTGCAATATCACCGTCGTGCCGCGCTGGGGGCGGTCGACGGACTCGACCGTGAACTCGCCGTCCGCGTTGGATTGCCAGCGCACGCCACTGGCGGTGGGGTCACCGGCCTTGCGCGACAACACCTCGACGCGATCAGCCACGATGAACGCGGAGTAGAAGCCAACCCCGAACTGTCCGATCAGTTGCGAATCCTTCTGGGCATCCCCGGTGAGCTTGCCGAAGAACTCCGCCGTCCCGGATCGGGCGATGGTGCCCAGGTGGGAGACGGCCTCTTCCCGGTTCATGCCAATGCCGTTGTCGCGTACCGTGAGGGTCCCCGCTGCGCTGTCGGCTTCCACCCAGATGGCCAGCTCGCGCTCCTCGCCCAGCAACCCCGGGTCGGCCAGCGACAGGAACCGCAGCTTGTCGTTGGCATCGGAGGCATTGGATATCAGCTCGCGCAGGAAGATCTCGCGATGGCTGTACAGCGAATGGATCATGAGCTTGAGCAGCTCACGGACTTCGGCCTTGAACCCAAGGGTCTCGGGGGCGGGGGCAGCGGCGGCTTCAGGCATGGGGGAACTCCGGCGACGTTACGGGGAATCGTCGCCGGTAATAGGGCCTCGCGGCCCCTATTTCAAGGGGGAGCTACTTCCAGCGGAAGGTAAGCCCGGCCACCAGGACCAGGTGCCGGCCATAGCCCAGCAGCTCGTCCATCTCGTCCCAGAGCAGCAGCAATCGTTCGAGCTTCAGGGCGTCCACTACTTGGGCTTCACGGCTGGGAAATCGGACTCCCACGACAAACGGGCCTTGTCAGACCAGTTCTTGTAGTTGGCCCAGGTATTGAGGTTGCGGCTGATCGCCGCGTGCCGACCACGGCCGCGCTGCATGCGAGCCGCCCAATCCGCGTACAGCTCGGTGCTGCCGGGCCGGCGCCGCTCGCCGGTGCTCGACAGGTCCTCACTTGGCTTTTCTACAGTCGACATCTCGAAGCCGCCTTGGGACCCGCATCGGCGGGCCGCTGGATTGACTGGCTTCGAGGTTAGTCAGGGGGCGGTTAAATCGACAGGAACTGCTTCACGCCCCAAGTCATTTGCAGAGCATCCTCTGCGGCGGCTACTTAACAATGCGGTAGCAGGGCTGATAGGTGCTGCCTGGCAGCTTCATCCGGCCGGCAGCCACAAAGGATCGCAGCAGGTTGTCGAGCAGCTGCATCAGGCCCGCATCGCCGCGCAGCTCAAACGGCCCGTGTGCTTCGATGGCGGCAATACCCTGCTCCTTAACATTGCCGGAGACGATGCCGGAAAAGGCGCGGCGCAGGTTGGCCACCAGTTCATGGCGCGGCTGGTCACGGTGCAGCTCCAGCTGTCGCATGTTCTGGTGCGTGGCCTCGAACGGGTGCTGGAACCCCTCCGGGATATGTAGCAGCCAGTTGAAGCTGTAGGAATCATTGCTGGCACGGCGCTGGGCGCGCACATGGCCGATGTCAGCGACCACCTGGCGTGCGGCGGCAGCCGGGTCCCCGACCACGAACTTGACCCGGTCGGTCACCTCCGGGCCCAGGGCTCCTTCGATGAACTCGCGGATCTGCGCGAAATACTCCGCGCTCTGCGCCGGGCCGGTAAACACGATGGGCAGCGCGTGCTGTGCATTTTTCGGATCCAGCAGCACGCCCAGCAGGTACAGGATCTCCTCGGTGGTGCCCGCGCCGCCCGGGAACACCACGACGCAGTGCGCCAGGCGCACGAAGGCCTCCAGGCGCTTCTCGATGTCCGGCATGATCACCAGCTGGTTGACGATGGCATTGGGCGGCTCAGCGGCAATGATCCCCGGCTCGGTGATGCCGATGTAGCGACCGTTGGTGATGCGCTGCTTGGCATGGCCAATGGTCGCGCCCTTCATCGGGCCCTTCATGGCCCCCGGGCCGCAACCGGTGCACACGTCCACGCCGCGCAAGCCCAGCTCGTACCCGACCTTCTTCGTATACTGGTACTCGCCCTCGTTGATCGAGTGGCCGCCCCAGCACACTGCCAGGTTGGGCTTGATCTTGCGCTCCAGCACCCGCGCGTTGCGCAGCACGTGGAACACGGAATTGGTGATGTCGGGGCTCTTGCCGAGGTCAAAGCGGTTGCCCTGGTGAACCTCGTGGGCGATGTAGACCACGTCGCGCAGCACGGCGAACAGATGTTCCTTGATGCCGCGGATCATCTGGCCATCGACAAAGGCGCTGGCCGGGGCATTGCGGATCTGCAGGCGGATGCCCCAGGGGTGGCGCACCACCTTGACGTCGAATTCCCGGTACCGGTCGAACAGCAGCTTGGCGTTATCGCTGTCGCTGCCGGAATTGAGTACGGCCAGCGCGCACTTGCGGAACAGTGAGTGGATGCCGTCCTGCCCGGAGTTGAGCAGGACCTCGATCTCTGACTGGGAAAGGGTTTCGAGGCTGCCACGCGGGCCCACGCTCGCGTCCACGACCTCTGGCAAATCGACTACGGCGTGCAACGGGGGCTTCAGGGCAGGATGTCGATGGGCGTGTCGTCGTGCGTCAGCAACCAGATCTCCACCATGTCGGAGTTGGACACCGCAATGCAGCCGTCGGTCCAGTCACTGCCCGAGTAGTAATCGGGGTCGCGCTTGAGGCGGTTGGGCAGGCCGTGGATCATGATCGAGCCGCCCGGGTCCCAGCCATTTTTCTTGGCCCGCTTGACGTCATCCGGGCCGGGATACGAGACCTGGATGGAAAGAAAGTAATCACTGCGCGCGTTGCGCCGCGTGAGCAGGTAGCGGCCCTCGGGGGTGCGGAAGTCGCCGGCCTTGACCTTTTGCCCGGTGGGCACCAGCCCCAGGGAGATGTGGTAGCTGGCCAGCACGTCATTGCCGCGCATCAATTCCAGGCGACGGGCGGCCTTGCGCACGACCACCCGGGTCGCCGTCGGCAACTGGTTGGGCGTCGTGGAGAATGGCTGGTCAGCGCCGGAGGTCAGCGCAGGTTCGGACCGCAGCACTCCCGGCGCCAGCAGCAGGGCGGCGAGCAGCACGGGAACCGGTAGCGAACGCGCAGCAATCACGGTGCCATTATGACACGGGTGTCCAGGGGCGTGTCTTGACCCAGGTCACAGGGTCAGGCCGGGGGCAGCGCCTCCACCTTGGGGATCACGATTTCCACGCCCGCGTGCAGGTCGGAAAAGTTCACATCCGGGTTGTAGTGTTGCAGCAGCCAGGTGGGCACGGTGGCAAAGCGCTGCGTCACGACCCAGAGTGAATCGCCCTTGCGCGCCACGTAGACTTCGGTGCCGACGATGCGATGCCCGTTGAAGAAGTCGGACTGGCGCGCCTGGTGATACGCGCGACGCTGTTGCTCGAACTGCTCGGCCGCGACATTTGAAAAATCCATTTTCAGGCTGCGCCCCAGGGACACGATGGCATTGCCACGCAGTCCATTGATCGCGCGCAGCCGGCTGGTCGGCAACTTCAGCCAATCCGCGTAGTGCCCCAGTGTCTCGTCTGCCGCCACGCGGATGGTGCCGTTGGTGGCCACGGCGAATTCGACGCCCTCATCCACCTGCGCCACCGCGCCACTGGCGCCGCCTGGGGCCAGCGATGGACTCTCCGCCCGTGCCTGCGCCCGCGTCAGCGGCTCCGGCGTGGGCGCCCGGTGCGCAGCGTGAGTGGCCGGCGCTGCCGCAGTCACCGGCACTTCCACTGGCACCGGCGCGGGTACCTTTGCCGTCTGTGGTTCAGCCACTGGCGCTGGCGCAGGAGGCGCTGCGGGCACGGCGGCCATCGCGGGGACTTCGCCCCGGGCGGCGCCGATGCGTGCCGGCGCAATGTCCGGCAGCCGCAGCGTGCGCCTTCCCTTCAGCGAGTCGCTGCCCGCCAGGTTGTTGAGGTGTGCCAGCTGCACCGCATCCACCCCCTGGGATTTGGCGACGTGTTCGATGGTGTCACCGGACTTGACGCGATAGCTGCGCGGGCGTGGCTGGCCTGCGTACTGGTCCATGGGCCCGACCATTTGGGCCAGTTGCGCCGGCGTCACCGCGCCCATATCCGCCGGCAGCCTCAGGCGGTAGCCCTTGGGTACCAATCGTTGTCCCTCCCATACTGCGGGGCGCAGTGCCGGGTTCAAGGCAGCCAGCTGGCTGCGATCGATCTTCAGCACCCGCTGAAGGGCGGCAAGCGGTACGTAGGACGGCATTTCCACTTCTGCGGTGCGCAATGGCATGTGGCGCGACAAGTTGCCAAAATACTTCTGCGGATTGCGGTCTATTTCCAGCGCCGCCAGGAAAGACACGTAGAAGTTACGCGACGCGAACCCGAACGAGGGGCTGTGGTAGCTGCGCACGATGGTTGCGATGTCCGAGGTGCCCACCGAGTCGCGCGCGCGGCGCATGCCTTCAGCACCGTGGTTGTAGGCGGTCAGCGCCAGCGGCCAGGTGCCGAGCAACCGGTAGTTGAAGTCCAGCAGTTGCGCAGCGGCTTCGGTGGCGCGATAGGGATCCAGTCGCTCGTCCACCGCGTCGTTGACGCGCAGGAACCGGCGGCCAGTGCCGGGCATGAACTGCCACAGGCCCGCGGCGCCCACCTTGGAATAGGCGGTGGGATCAAACGACGATTCGACGTGCGGCAGCGCCGCCAGTTCCCCGGGCAGGCCCGCATTGCTGAAGACTGCGGCGATTTGCTGCTCCCAGGCACCGGATCGTTCGAGGCCCTCACGGAACCGGTCGGACTGACCCAGCTGGAAGCGCACATGCTGCGCGGCCTGACTAAAGCGCTCCGGCGTGGCGTCGCTGCCGAACATCTGCCGGATGCGCGACTCGTCCTCGGTAGGATCGGCCACGCCACTGGCCAGGCGCTTGAGCATCGTCGCGATCCTTTCGCGTTGCTCGTCCACGGCCTCGAGACGCTGCCGGGGCGTTACGTCCGCATTGAACTTCAGGGTGCGATAGACGATGCCCAGATCATTCTCATCGTGCAGGAAGCCTTCGTTGGTGGTGATCTCGGAGTAGACCCGGGTCCAGAACGCGACATCGCGAGCCAGTTCCGGCGGCCGGACCATGGGATCGGCTGTGGCCGCAGGCTCGGCAGCGCGCATCCCTGAAGCCAGGCACAGCAGCAGCAGCGGGATCAGGGCCCGAGTGGCATTGCGCGCGGCGGGCAGCGTGAACAGATGGATGTCGATGTCTGCGGTCCTGGGCCAGGAATACCGTAACGACTATAGCGGCGGTAAGCCCACGTGGATCGCAGTCTGGGGATGAAATCGCGGTAATGCGCCCCCGCGGGCTGGCACCTGCGGCAACGCCGTGCGGCGAAGCGCGATAGGCTCCTCTCTCGCCCGTGGCCTTTAGCCGCCGCACCGCCAGGCCCCGCAAACGTCGGGTTCGCCCGCGTCAGTCACACCGGGCCCACGGCCAGCATCCAAACCGTCTCAACGGCCGCGCACCTGCCCTTCATTCCACCCGGAACGTCGGCACTGGCGATGCGCTGCAGCCGGTAGCGGCCCGCGTACTGGCGCCGCACCTCGTCGTCATCGATCGAGAAGGGTGGCCCCGGCACCGCATCCTGGTCGTACACGAGGCAGATCAGCAGTTGTGGAGCACGTTGCGTGATCTTGACCAGGTGGGCCGTATAGCGACTGCGCATGTCGGCAGGTAGCGCAACCAGCGCTGCCCGGTCGTAGCTGGCGTCCACCCGGCCCAGGACATCGGCCGTCAGGTCGAACAGGTCCCCGACGAATATGTCGATGCCTGGCGCGCTGTAGCGCAGCAGCTTGCCTTCCTTGGATATCAGCGGCTGCACCGCGAGCTCCGCAAACAGCTGCTCGATGGCCAGTTCGCTGAGCTCCACTCCGGCTACCCGATAGCCCCCGGCACGCAGCCAGGCGATATCTCGCGTCTTGCCGCACAGCGGCACAAATATCCGCGTCCCTGGCGCCAGGGACAGACGCGGGAAATTCCCCACCAGCTGCGCGTTGGCCTGGCCTTCGTGGAAACCGATCTGGTTGCTTTGCCACCGCTGATGCCAAAATTCTGCTTCCATGCAGTACGCCCGCCAGAGCGCCGGTAGCGCTATCTAACGACCGTCTTGATGACGCGCTGTTCTGGCATGCAGTTGGGAATCGCGGGCGCCTCGGACAGTTGCGTGGCACTCGTCAGTGGCATGAACCGCGGCGTGTCACTGGGTGCCTGCAGCAGATGATTGGCCTGGCGAATAAAATAGCAGCGCTGCCCGGACGCCGCGTCGAGGGCCTTCCTGGGATTGACCGGGTCGCTGGCTGAGGTCACCGGTGCGGCCAGGAGCGGCATCGTTGACAGAACCAGCACAACGCATGAAAGCTTGCGCATCGAGCCTCCCGGATCCTTCGGCTCGCAGCCTACTCCCGATCCGGACCACGGTGAAGAGGCCAGGGGATGCGTAGGGCTGGCGGGTGACAGCCATAGAGTACCGGGGTGACGTTTGACCAACATCCTGCAACTGGTCGTGCTGGGCGCCATCTGGGGCGCCTCGTTCCTGTTTATGCGGCTGGCCGTCAATGACTTCGGACCCATGCCGCTGGTGGAGGTGCGCCTGGCGCTGGGATCGCTGCTGTTGCTGCCGTTTCTGTGGCGTGATCGCGCCTGGTTTTTGCTCAAGCGCTGGCCGCGGATGGCCTTGATCGGCGCAGTCAATTCCGCACTGCCGTTCCTGCTGTTCGCCTGGGCGGCCGAGCGCGCGCCGGCGGGCGTAGGGGCCATCGCCAATGGCATGACGGCCCTGTGCGCCGGGCTGGTGGGCTTGCTGTTCTTCGGCGAGAAGCTGCGGCCGCAGCAGAGCATTGCGTTGTGCGCGGGATTCGTCGGCATCCTGGTGCTGGCCAGCGGCAGGATGGCCGGCATGAGTGTGGGCTGGGCCAGCCTCGCCGGCGCGCTGGCCTCCGTGCTCTACGGTTTCGGATTGCACATGGCCCGGAGGTACCTTGCGGGCCTGCCGGCCGCGGCGCTGGCCGCGGTGACCTTGGGATCGGCAGCGTTGCTGGCAGCGCCGTTCGCCATTGCCACCTGGCCGGCTCAGCATATACCGCTGAAGTCCTGGCTCGGCGCGGTCGCGTTGGGCGTGCTGTGCACCGGGGTCGCATTCGTCATGTACTACCGGCTGATAGAGCGCATCGGCCCCAACCGCACGTCGACTGTCACCTACCTGGTGCCGCCATTTGGCGTGGCCTGGGGCTGGCTGTTCCTCGGTGAACCCGTGACCCTGACCATGGCCATCGCCTGCGCGCTGATCCTGGGCAGCGTGGCGCTCAGTCACCGCCGGTGAAGAGCGCCAGAGGCCATCACTTGCCGGACGGCGGTGGCGTGGGTGGAGGCGGATTGCCCCGGAAGCTCGACTGCAACAGGTGCGTCAGCGTGTGCACGTAGCGCAGCTTGCCGTTCTCCAGGTGAAACAGGTGCGAGTCCGGCGCCCCGCTGCCGCCATTGGGGCCACCGGCGCCAAACGTGCAATACGCAACGACTGAACCGATCACCTCGTCCACCACGAAGTGGCGGTTGACGATATTGACCCCGGCCGGTACGCCGTCGGCGCAACTGTCCGCCGGCGTGCCTTTGCCCGTGTGGGCACCGCCCTCGATGCGCACGCAGGGATAGCCCCACGGCACAAGATCGGTCTTCTGCTCCAGGAAGGCGTCGAGGTAGGCGTTTGCCGCCGCGACCAACGCGCTGCGCGGGCTGCGTTTCTCGGCAGCAACCGGGTCCCAGTTCTCCGCAGAGGAAATCCTCAGGTATTCGTCGGCATTGAAGAGCCAGTAGCCGGTCGTGGTCCAGATGATCTCGACCTCGACAATCTTGTCGTGGTTCACGCGCAATCGCGTGCCGGCGACATAGGGTGCGGCCTTGTTGGTGACGATCACTTCGGTGAAGGTCTGGCAGCTGTCCGTGTCGAGCAGGCTGCGTTGATGATCGATCTTGAGCGCCTTGGTGAGGAATCCCGTGCTTACGTCGGCAGGCGCGTTGTTCTCCCAGTAGCCAAGTCCCTTGGCCAGCGGCAGGCCAGTGCTGTCCCCTTTGGTCTGGGCAGCAACGTAGAGATTGACGGCTTCCTGCAGGCCCGCGCGGGTGCAGGACACCGCGGCCTGGCTAAGCGCCGGCGTGAGCAAGGCGCCGCAAAGCGCGCCAAGCGCGTATGCAAGAGAAGCATGTTTCACTGCACATCCCCTTCTGGTTCTTGTTTTTCCGAAGCCGATCATAGCCCGCTTACGCCAATGTGCGCACCTGTGGCTCGCGTCCACTCTCGAGTGCCGCCGCGCTTGAGCAATGCGGCAGTGCCCTTGCGCCAGGACGCCTGAGCCCCGGGGCAATGCCACCAGCGGAGAGGATCAGGCTCGCCCCCTTTTACGCAGCGATGGCCTTGAGGTGACCGAACGCATCTCGGAACCAGTCCACCGCGGCCGCTTCCGTGGACAGGTGCTATTGCCGACGAGTGAATTGCCGGCTCATTTCCTCGACGATCCGGTCTTTGGCGTCACGTCGCGTCGCTTTCCAAATCAGCCGCCTGCCGTCCTCGGACACCGTTTCCGTGCCAGCAGAAGTCAGCCAGGTGTCGGCGTTGCCCTGCCTAAATACATAGTCCACCTGGTGCGCACCGGTATACCGACAGGACACTGTGTTGCCCAGCAATTTGCCGTTGCCGTCCTGCCACTGGTAGGTGCCCCCGTCGCATTTGCCTTCAACCCTTTCCATGTTCTCGGGCAGGTGGTTTGCGCCGATGGTGTAGCGGAACCGGCCGCCGCCCAGGTCCTCGACCGACACATGCAGCCCCTGCGCCTGCGGATAGGACGCCGAAATTCGGTCTTCAATCCAGTACCCGAGGCGCGGGTCTGTCTGCAGTGCGGTGGATTCGGCGGCAGCGCAGATTCCTGCGGTGTACGCCCAGGCCAGGATTGCCAGAAGTCTCAACAGGGCCTCGCAGTTGTTGAGACCGGCCGTGGTTCCCGACTTTGCCTTATGGGTTGCGCAGGTGGCCGCGCAGAATCCAGATTTCCTGGAGTTTCCGGTGACGTTCACGCACTTGATCCGCGGACATCGCCCAGTGACGGGTCCTTGGCGAACTGTGCAATGACGTAAGGACACGTGGCGCTGATTTTCGTGTTGGTCTGCCTTGCCCAGGCCACGGCGGCATCCAGCAGCCGCCGCGCCACGCCCCGGCCGCGAATACTGGGTTCCACCTCCGTGTGGTCGATGACGATTCGCGAGTCGCCCATCTTCCGGTACGTCAGCTCCGCGACCCGTTCGCCACCGCGTTCAATGAAGAAGATACCGTGATTGCCGCGCTCTTCATGGGATATGGCGTCCATTGTCCGGTTCTGGCACAGGTTACTTGCGGGCCGCGGGTTTCCTGAACTTCAGCGTCATCCGGTCGGACTCGCCGATGTCGAGGTACTTCTGCCGGTCTTCCCCTGGCTTCAGGGAAAGTTCCGGCGGCAAGGACCAGACCCCATCAGGATGGTCGTGCGTATCCTTGGGATTGCGGTTGATATCCGAGCTGCCAACGAACTCGAAGCCGGCAGCCTTGGCCAGGGCGATCACGCGTTCCTGCGATACATAGCCATTGGCCGCCTTGGGATCTTCGGTCTTGGCATCGGGCCAGCGATGGTCGACGACCCCCAGCATCCCGCCGGGCTTCAGGACGGCGAAGAACGCCCCGAACAACCGGGCCGGATCCTGCTTGTATTCTGGATTGACCCAGTTGTGCACGTTGCGGAAAGTCACGACCAGGTCAGCGCTGCCCGGCGGCGCTACGGCGAGGTTGTTGGGCGACCACAAGGATGTGAACTGTACTTCGCCAAAGACTCCGGGGTCCTTCCTGGCCCTCTCGACCAGCGCCGCGTCTTCCTCGCGCTGGTAGTCGAAGGTGGTAGCCGAACCGTATTGCGCGACGTAGAGCTTGCCCGTGCCCTTGAGCACCGGTGCCAGAAGCTCGGTGTACCAGCCACCGCCTGGCCAGATCTCCACTACCGTCATGTCGCGGCGCAGGCCAAAGAACGCCAGTGTTTCCCGGGGATGCCGGTATTGGTCCCGCGCCTTGTGGCGGTCACTGCGCTGGGAGCCAGCCAGCGATGAATCCAGCGCCGCGGCGGTGGCGGCATCCAGGGACTGGGCCGAAACCACAGCCGGCAACAACGGCGTGGCGACCAGCAGCAATGCCAACAAGACGCCGCTGGTTCGGCCCGCTGCATGCTTGCTCATCGCGCCTCCTGCGTGCCGGGGCTCCGGCGTAAAGCTACTCCTTCCAGCCTTCCGGCACTTCGGTGCCCGCTTTGATCTGGCGCGTCTTGTAGCGCCACTGATTCTTCACCTTGACGAACGTGCCGTACTCCTTGCCCTGGGTGATGAGCTTGGGTGCATCGCCTTGTTTGGTGATTTCGAACTCGGTGAATACCAGCTGCGCGGTCGCGGTCGTGCCATGGACCACAATGAGCGGATTGCCAATCGTCACAATGAAGGAGAAACGGGCCGGCGGGGTCGGGCGCGGAGCCTGTCCGGGTGCGCGTCCGTAGGCCTGCAGGATGCCGTCCTTGCCCTTGTAGGACTTGGTGCCGAGGATCAGCTCGGCGTCGTCGGCGTAGAAGTCCGCGAAGCTCTCCGCGTTCTCCCTGCCGAAGTTGTTGTAGTAACGCGTGATCAGGTCCTGTATCTGCGCGCGATCGACCAGGGACTTGGAGGTGACCTCCTGTGCCTGTGCCTGTGCCTGGCCCAACGCCAGCGCCAGAAAGGCGGCACCAAGTGCACCCAGCCAAGCGCCGCGCAGATGATGCTTGCAAGTCGTCATGGTCACCCTCCCCCTGCTGTTTTCCCGCCAGCCTAGGACAACCACGGGGGCGCGGCAAGACCGGCAGCGACTACTAGTTCTTCGCGCCAGCGCCCGACTGCCGCTCAGCGTTGGTCACCGCCTCCAGGAGTGCGGGCACGCTGGCAGCCATTTCCTCATCTTTGGTTTTCAGAATCTGCGGATATGAATCACACAGCTTGCGGGCGCCCGCGGCGTCGAGGGAATCGAATTGCCGATGCAATATCGCATCGATAGTCGTAACGACGGACGCATCCGCCGGCGCGCCTTGGCTGCGCAGCCGGGCATTGGCCCGGACGACCTGCTCATCGACTGCTTTGAGCAGGTCGCCATGGCGGGCGCGCCATTCGGCATAAGCCCCTTCGAAATCCGCGCGTCGCTTGGGGAACCGGGACACGCACACGTCCTGGACCACCCGTGGTCCCTCGACCGCACCGACCAGGTCGCCGACCAGGATCATGTAGGACTTGCCCTGTCCCTGCGCTGCCGCCAGGCCGGCTGCACCGAGCAGCAACACTGCAAATGAAAAAGCCCGCCTCTTTCGAGACGGGCCCGGGATGCCACGGCTGCGCAGCACCATGTGCGCTTCAGCGCTCGCTCAGCCGCACTTGGACTCGCCGCAGTTGAGGCAGGTCATGCAGCCATCCATCATGACCACGGCCGCGGTGCTGCACTTGGTGCACAGCTGCGCGCCCTCGGGGAAATGCGACTTGGAGAACGCATCGGTCTGCTTCTGCCGCGCCTCAAACTCAGCGCGCTTCTCCTCGATCAGCTTCTTCTGGTGCTCGTCGAGCCCGGCCGGACGCAGCAGGCCGATCATCTGCAGGTGCTTTTCGATCACATAGCCCAGCTCGGCGATGATCGACGGCATGAACCGCCCGCCCGGCTGCCAGTAGCCGCCGCGCGGATCGAACACGGCCTTGAGCTCCTCCACCAGGAAGGTCACGTCGCCGCCCTTGCGGAACACGGCCGAGATGATGCGCGTCAGGGCCACGATCCACTGGAAGTGATCGAGGTTCTTCGAGTTGATGAACACCTCGAACGGCCGGCGCTGCTCATGCTCGGTGCCCTCGTTGAGCACGATGTCATTGATGGTCACGTACATGGCGTGGTCCGACACCGGCGTCTTTATCTTGTAGGTCGAGCCGATCAGCATCTCGGGACGCTGGATCTCCTCGGTCATGCGGATGACCTTGGCGCTGGGCCGGGCCTCCGCCGCCTTGGGCTCTGCCGGTTTTTCCTCCGGCTTGCCAACTCGATACTTCACGATGTGTTTGTCGATCTTCAACGTTCCCATCTAATGCTTCTCCGACACGGATGTCTGGTACTTGCCGTAATAGCCTTCCTTAAGGGCATCGAACAGGTTGGCAGCCGAATGCAGCTCGCCGTCGTATTCGATTTCCTGGTCGCCCGTCACCTCGACTTCCGTGCCGTCCTCAAGCGTGAACACATACTTGGTGTTCTTGAGATCCTCCTCCTTGACGAGCACGCCCTGGAAGGCCTCCGGGTTGAAGCGGAATGTCGTGCAACCCTTGAGCCCCTTTTCGTGGGCGTAGCGGTAGATGTCCTTGAAGTTCTCGTAGTTGTAGTCCGTCGGAACATTGGCGGTCTTGGAGATCGACGAATCGACCCAGATCTGCGCCGCGGCCTGGATGTCCACGTGCTGCACCGGCGTCACGTCATCCGCCGTGGTGAAGTACTCGGGTAACTTGCGCGCGTCATCCGTGGCCACCGGCATGGCCTCCGCATTGATCAGCTCGCGATAGGCCAGCAGCTCGAACGAGAAGACATCGACCTTCTCCTTGGTCTTGCGGCCTTCACGGATCACGTTGCGGAAGTAATGATGCGCAAAAGACGGCTCGATGCCATTGCTTGCATTGTTGGCCAGGGACAGCGAGATGGTGCCGGTGGGCGCAATGGACGTGTGGTGCGTGAATCGCGAACCCACCTGCGCCAGATCATCCACCAGCTGCGGCGCGACGCCGGCAATGCGCTGCATGTAGCGGCTATAGCGCGCATGCAACAGGCGCCCCGGGATGCGCGCACCGATCTTCCAGCCGTCCTTCTGCATCTCCGGACGCAGGCGCAGCATCTCGGCCGTGACAGTGAACTCCTCGTTCATGATGGGTGCCGGGCCTTTTTCGCGCGCCAGTTCCAGGCCCGCCTCCCAACCGGCCACCGCCATCTCGCGCGACACTTCCTCGGTGAACCGCACGGATTCCGCGCTGCCGTACTTCATGCCCAGCAGCGTGATGGTCGAGCCCAGACCCAGGAAGCCCATGCCATGGCGACGCTTGCGCAAGATCTCGTTGCGCTGCTGTTCCAGTGGCAGGCCGTTGACCTCGACCACGTTGTCGAGCATGCGCGTGAAGGTGCGCACCACCTCGCGGTACTCCTCCCAATCGAAGCGCGCGTCCTTGGTGAACGGATCCACGACGAAGCGCGTCAGATTCACCGATCCCAGCAGGCAGGAACCATAAGGCGGAAGCGGCTGCTCGCCACACGGGTTTGTGGCACGGATGTTTTCGCACCACCAGTTGTTGTTCATCTCGTTGACGCGGTCGATGAGGATGAAACCCGGCTCGGCGAAGTCATAGGTGGACGACATGATGACGTCCCACATGCGGCGCGCCGGAATGCTCTTGTAGACCTTGCAGGCCACCAGGCCTACCGTATTGACGATATAGCCCTCATGCGTGGGCCACTCGCGCCAGATCACCTGAGAAGGGTCATTCAACGCATCCTTGGCCGCGTCGTTCTCCTTCTCGCGCAGCGGGAAGGCCAGCTTCCAGTCGGCGTTGTCGCGCACCGCCGCCATGAACTCGTCGGTGATCAGCAGGCTGAGGTTGAACTGGCGCAACCGGCCGCTCTCGCGCTTGGAGCGAATGAATTCCATGACATCGGGATGGCCGACGTCGAAGGTGCCCATCTGCGCGCCACGACGGCCACCGGCCGACGACACGGTAAAGCACATCTTGTCGTAGATATCCATGAACGACAGCGGCCCGGAGGTATACGCGCCCGCACCGGACACGTAGGCACCACGCGGGCGCAGCGTCGAGAATTCGTAGCCGATGCCGCAGCCGGCCTTCAGCGTCAGTCCCGCTTCATGCACCTTGCCCAGGATGTCATCCATGGAATCCCGGATCACGCCGGACACGGTGCAATTGATCGTGGACGTGGCGGGCTTGTGCTCCCAAGCGCCGGCATTGGAGGTGATGCGTCCTGCGGGAATCGCGCCCTTGCGCAATGCCCACAGGAATTTCTCGTTCCACTGCTCGCGTACGGCCGGTCGTTCCACGTCCGCCAGCGTGCGCGCCACACGCTGGTACGTGTCGTCCATGGTCTTATCCAGCGGCGCACCGTCCTTGGACGTGAGCCGGTATTTCTTGTCCCAAATGTCGAGAGAGGCTTCCTGGAAAGGGATGGTATCTACGGATTTGGGCTCGATCTTCACAACAGTATTCATTGGGTCGCCGGTTTCCTTGGGAAATGCGGGCTTTTTTTAAAAATATACTCCCCCAGACACAAGATCTTGTGCCCGGGGAAAAAGAGTATGGAAACCCCGCGGCAGGGTCAAGCGATTATGTGATCGGTGTGAAATGTATTTTTTTCTTTTAAATACAGCATGTTACGAAATACCGTAGGCAAATATAAATTTGCAAGCGTCATTGTGCGCCCTGCCGGATAGGTTGCACCCAAATCAACCTATTGTGGTCGTCGCGCACAGCTCACCCACAGACTTATGCACACCCTGCCAGTCCGGACAAGTGTCTCCCTCCCCTTGATTCCGACCTCCATGACCGCACAAACGGGTCAGCAGTTTTTCATTCGCACAAGGAGTATCAAATGAGTATCACCCTGCGTGAACCCTGGCAGTTCCTGAGCCAGTTCAACCGCAACCTCGACGGCGTCGGCACCCCTTCATCCACAGTGGCATTCATCCCCGCCGTGGACGTGCGCGAGGAGAAGGATCGATTTGTCGTACAGGCAGATCTGCCCGGCGTGGCACCTACCGATATCGAAGTGACCGCTGAGAAAGGCATCCTGACCCTGCGCGGCGAGCGCAAGCAGGAAAAGCGCGACGAGTCGGCCGGCTATGAGCGCATCGAGCGCGTGTCCGGCACCTTCACCCGTCGTTTTGCGCTGCCCGAGAGCGCGCAGGCCGATGCAATCAAGGCGCGCTTTACGCACGGCGTGCTGGAAGTGTCGATCCCGAAGCAGCCAGAAGTGGCCGCCAAACGGGTGGTCGTCGAAGCCGCCTGAACTGTCGTTCCATAATCAGCGACCGGCCGCGCCCTTTTCAGGCGCGGCCGGCTTTGCTGTAACGTAGAAGCAGGGCAGATAATCTCCGCACTGCTCGTGCAGCACCTGCTCGAGGTGCGGCACCAATTCGTAGTAGGTCGCAACTGACGCCAGGTGGGCGTTGTTGAGCCCAGCATCAAGCCAATCCTCGAAGCCGGTGGGTCGCCCCTGGCGCTTTGCCGTGTCGCGAATCTGCGCGGTCAGTTCCTGCAGCAGCTTTGCCTTGCCGGCGCGCTTTTGCCCATCCGTCACCTTGCTTGCAAACAATTGCGCCAACTGGGAGCGCGTGGCACTGAACTGGGCTGAGACTTCCGCACGCAGGCGCCGCCTTGCCTGCCAGCGCTGCAGCGCCGTGGCGTCGCCCAGCGATTGGGCGTAACGGGCAACACCTGCATCCTCCACCGTGACGGCAAACGCCTCGCTGAACGAGGAATCCCCGGCCACATACAGCTGCTGATGGGCCAGCTCGTGGAAGATCAAGCCCGCCAGATCCAGCTCACCGTAACCGGCGACCGTGCTCAGCACAGGATCCGCGACACGGCCCAGGGTGGAATAGGTAGACACGCCCCCCACCGTCACGTCATCGCCCTGCGCCTGCAGCTGGGCGGCGAATTTGTGGGCCGCCGCCTCGTCGAAATAGCCTCGATAGGCAACGCAGCCGGCCACCGGGAAGCACCACCGCCGCGGCTGCACCGACAGCTCAGGGGCGGCCACCACGTTCCAGACCACATAGGGGCGATGGATATCCGCGTAGCTGCGATAGCTGGCGTTGTCGGGCAAGCCCAGCTCCCGGCTGGCGAAATCACGGATGCGCTTCACGCGCAGCAACTGCGTGCGCAATGATTCCCCGGTATCCGGGTGGGCCAGGACCTTGTCGATGGGCTGGCGGGCATGCATCACCGAGAGTTGCCCGTGCGCGGCCTGTGCCAGATAGGTAACGCCGCAGCCGCCCAAAGCCGCCAACGCCAGGGTAAATCCCGCGCCCTTGGCCAGGCGCAGCACCGAAACCACATGAATCTTGAGTACCATCGTGCGATGCAAGTCTATCTGGTGGGCGGCGCGGTACGGGACGCACTGTTGGGGCGGCAGGTGCGCGAGCGCGACTACGTTGTCGTAGGTGCCGACGCAGATGAGCTGCAGGCCGCGGGCTATCGGTCTGTAGGCCGGGATTTTCCGGTGTTCCTGCACCCGGTGACCCAGTCCGAATACGCGCTGGCACGCCGTGAGCGCAAGACCGGCCCCGGCTATCGGGGCTTTGTCACGGACTTCTCGCGCGAGATCACGCTGGAAGAGGACCTGCTGCGCCGCGACCTGACCATCAACGCCATGGCGCAGCGCGAGGACGGCAGCATTGTCGATCCCTACGGCGGCCAGGCGGATCTGGCCGCGCGCACGCTGCGCCACGTGTCGCCAGCGTTCAGTGAAGACCCGGTGCGGGTGCTGCGCATCGCGCGGTTTGCGGCGCGGTTTGCCGACCTAGGGTTTCATGTGCATGACACCACGCGTGAGCTGATGCGCGCCATGGTCGCGGCCGGCGAGGTATCGGCACTGGTGCCCGAACGCGTCTGGCAGGAAACCGAGCGGGCTCTGGGGGAATCGCAGCCGCAGGTGTATTTCCAGGTGCTGCGCGACTGCGGGGCGCTGGCAGTGATCTTCCCGGAAATCGACCGGCTGTTCGGCGTGCCGCAGCCGCCGCAGTGGCATCCGGAAGTCGACACCGGCGTGCACGTGATGCTGTGCCTGCAGCGGGCGGCGCAACTGGATGCAGCCACCTCCGTGCGCTTTGCAGTGCTGGCGCACGACCTGGGCAAGGGCACGACGCCGCCGGACCAGTGGCCCAAGCACATCATGCATGAGTCGCGCGGACTGTCGCTGGTGGACGCGCTGTGTTCACGCCTGCGTGTACCCACCGCACACGCGGAGCTGGCGCGCATGACGTGCAAGCAGCACACCAACGTGCATCGCGCGCTGGAACTGCGGCCCGAGACGGTGCTCAAGCTGCTGGAGGAATGCGATGCGATGCGCCGCCCGGAGCGGTTCAGTGAATTGCTGCTGGCCTGCCAGTGCGACGCACAGGGCAGGACCGGGCTGGAGACTTCCCCCTATCCACAGCGCCAGTACCTTGAGGCGGCGCGAGACACGGCGGCGGGGGCGGTGCTTGCGGCCGAGGAAATGCAGGGACTGGCCGGTCCGGCCATTGCCAGGGCCATTGCGGCTCGTCGGCTGCAGGCGCTGACAGGGCTCAAGCAGGCGCGAAGCGCAGACTAAAGGCGCGCGCGCAGGTCCTGCACGCTGAAAGCGGCCAGCGACCCGGCGAAATCCCTGCCCAGCGCCATGACCTTGAAGGTCTCCCCCATGCTGTTGGGCAACAGCAGTTGTCGCGCTTCGCTGGCGCGGCGAATCCGCGTGGATTCGTCTGGCGCCGCGGCCACTGCCGCCTCTATGCCCAGTCCCAGCAGCATCGCGGCCTGGGTCGCGTAACCCAGCACCTCCAGTCCCGCAGCGTCGGCCGCCTCGGCAACACGCGTGAAATCCACCCATGCGGTGATGTCTTCCAGCCCAGGGTGGGCGAAGGGATTCTCGTGCGCCTGATGCCGATAGTGGCAGCGCAGGGTGCCGCGCGAACGGTCCGGATGAAAATACTCCGGGCGCGGCAGGCCATAGTCGATGAACAGGGCGACACCGCGCCGCATGCTTGCGGTCACTTCCATCAGCCAGGGTTGCAACAGCAGGCACAGCTCCGACTCGTACGGTGCTGGCCAGTGACCGGGTACGCCCATGCGCACTCGCTGTACTTCCGCAGCCAACGCGGCGTCAGCCGCCCTTGCCTGCCAGGAGAACGCCGCGTCCTGGTCCTGGATTACGCCCAGTTCCTGCGCGCCGGTGGATTCGTGGTACCGGAAGCGCCTCACGGGCAACGCATCGAGCACCTCATTGGCCAGCAGCACACCCTGCCATTGACCAGTCGGCGGTGCGTCGAGCCAGTCAACCAGCGCCGACAGGTGCGCCGGCAATTGCGCCACACAGTCGCTTTGGCGTTGGCGCAGATCCGCGCTGATCTCCAGGATCAAGTAGCGTAGCGGCAGTTGCTGCCGGGCATCGAGCTCGAGCAACACGTCGCAGGCCATGCGACCGGTTCCGGCGCCGATTTCCAGCACATCGCCCGCGCCCAGCGCGTGCAGCACCTCGGCGCAGTGCGCGGCCAGGCACTGGCCGAACAGCGGCGAGATTTCCGGGGCGGTCGTAAAGTCCCCTGCTGCGCCCAGCTTGTCGCGCACCGGCGCTGTAATAGCCCAGGCCCGGTTCGTACAGGGCGGTCCGCATGTATTGATCGAAGGGCAGCCAGCCGCCGGCGGCGGCAATCTGCGCCTGTAGCCGTTGCCGGACGCGCGCCTGATGCAAGGACTCGTGCAGTTGGCCGGCGACCGTCATAAGCTCGTCCCATGGAGCAGTCGCTGACAGGCAAAGTAGTACTGATTACCGGTGGCGCGCGGCGCGTGGGTGCCGCCATCACTCGCCGCCTGCACGCTGCCGGGGCCAGTGTGGCCATTCATTATCGAAGTTCCGCCGCCGAGGCCCAAGGCCTGTGTGCTGCGCTCAACGCCCTGCGGCCGGAGTCGGCGATTACGCTGCCCTGCGACCTGCTTGATGTTAGCGTGCTGGGCGAACTGGTGCAGTCCACGCTGGCGCGCTTCGGCAGGCTGGACGTGCTGATCAACAACGCATCCAGCTTCTATGCCACGCCGGTGGGCAGCATCACGCTGTCGCAGTGGGACGACCTCATCGGTACCAACCTGCGCGCGCCGCTGTTCCTGTCGCAGGCCGCCGCGCCGGCGCTGACTGCCACCGAGGGCTTGCTGCTGAACATCGTGGACATCCACGGTATGCGTCCACTGCGCCATCACCCGGTCTACAGTTCCGCCAAGGCCGGGCTGATCATGCTGACGCAGGCGCTGGCGCGCGAACTGGCGCCGCGCGTACGCGTCAACGCCATTGCACCGGGACCGGTGCTGTTTCCGGAAACCGGGCTGACCGAGGAAATGCGTGCTTCGATCATCGAGCGCACGCTGCTCAAGCGGCGTGGTTCGCCCGAAGACATCGCGCGTGCCGCGTTGTACTTCGCCGGCGAGGCCCCGTACGTCACCGGCCAGGTGCTCGCCGTGGACGGCGGACGCAGCGCCAATACCTGAGCTCATGCGGCATTGAGATCCAATGCCAGCGGCACCAGCGGGTGTGCCTGTGCATCGAACTGCCGCCACAGCTCGCCAATGGTCTGGTGCTGCAGCGGATGCTCAACACCGGGCGCCAGTTCTGCCAAGGGGCCCAGCATGAACGCCCAGCGCGTCAGGTCCGGTCGCGGCACCGTCAGTCCTGGCTCCTCGATTACCTGGCTGCCGAACAGCAGTATGTCCAGGTCCATCGACCGCGGTGCCCAGCGCGGCGCAGCGTCCGGGCGCCCGCAGAGTCTTTCGATGCGCTGCAGGTGTTCGCGCAGTGCCGAGGCTTTCCCCACCACCGGCAGCTCGACCGCGAAATTGACGAATTCAGGTCCGTCAAACCCCACCGCGGCGTTGCGATAGCAGCGGGAAAAGCGCGCCTCCGGGTAACGCGCCTTCAGTTCGCGTGCGGCCCGTCGCAGGTTGGATTCAGCGTCCAGGTTGCTGCCCCCAGAGACATACGCCAGCGCCGCGTTCACCGGTGCCGTTCGATCTTCACGCCCACGTCGCGCGAGCCGCGGATCGCGCCGGGCTTGTTGAGCTCCAGCCGCACCCACGCCAGGCCAAACTCCTCCAGCAGCGTCAAGGCCAGGCGATGCGCCAGGGTCTCGACCAGCAGGAACTGTGCCTCGCTCACATACGCAGTCACCCGCTTGGCAATGCGCTTGTAGTCGACGGTCTCGGCGACGTCATCACCGCGTGCCGCGCGCTCGCAATCGACCGGAAATTCCAGGTCGATAACGACAGTCTGCTTGACCAGTCGCTCCCACTCGAAGAAGCCGATGGTGGTCTCGATGGCGAGCCCGCGCAGGAACACAATGTCAGTAGGTTGCGGCATTGACCTTCGGATTCCTTATTGAGACAGGGCGGTCAGCGGCCATTGGGCCCGTGACTCGATGGCAAGGTCGCTCGCCGCTGAGCCCGCCTTTAGTCTTGCCAGCCCGGCCACCGCGATCATTGCCGCATTATCCGTGCAGAACTCCGGTCGCGGGAAGTAGATCTCGCCGCCGCGCTTTGCAACGCCTGCCTGCAGGGCCGCGCGCAACGCGCGATTGGCACCGACGCCGCCAGCGACCACCAGGTGGCGGATGCCGGTCGCGTCCAGCGCCCGAAAGGTCTTGCCGGCCAACGTATCGACAATCGCATCCTGCACGCCGCGCGCGATGTCGGCGCGGCGACGGTCATCCTCGGGCTGATCCATAGGCTGCGAGCGCACTGCCAGCATGACGGCGGTTTTCAGCCCCGAGAAGCTGAACTCGAATCCCGCGCGGTCCAGCATGGGCCGCGGAAAATCAAACGCGCCGGAACGCCCCTGCTGCGCAAGGCGCGCCAGCTCCGGTCCTCCTGGGTACGGCAATCCCAACAGCTTCGCCGTCTTGTCGAATGCTTCCCCCGCAGCGTCATCACGCGTTTCGCCAAGGATTTCGTACCGACCCAGGCCCCGCACCACCACCAGCATGGTGTGGCCCCCGGACACCAGCAGGGCCAGGTGCGGAAATGGCGGGGCGCGCTCTTCCAACAGGGGCGCCAGCAGGTGGCCCTCCAGATGGTGCACCGCAACGGCCGGTACCCCCAGCGCATAGGCCAGGCTGCGCCCTAAAGCCGCCCCGGTCAGCAGTGCGCCAACCAGGCCGGGGCCGGCAGTGTAGGCGACGGCCGAGAGTTGGGCAGGGGTGGTCCCGGCGTTCGCAAGCGCCTGACGCACAAGGGGTAAAAGGCGCTGCACATGGTCGCGCGATGCCAGCTCCGGCACCACCCCGCCGTAGAGCCGGTGCAGGTCAACCTGGCTATAGATCTCGTGTGATAGCAGCCCCCGCGCCTCGTCCAGCACTGCCACCGCACTCTCGTCGCAGGACGATTCGATGGCGAGCACTCGCAATGGACAGTCTGCCTGTGAGCCTTTAGAATCCCGCACCCTGTTTGCCACCGCGCCTTCAAAGCGCATTCAAAACAAAGACTTATCCCGCCAATGCGGGCTTGAGGATTCTACATGCCGAGCGTGCGAGTTCGAGAGAATGAATACTTTGACGTCGCCCTGCGACGCTTCAAGCGTGCCTGTGAAAAAGCCGGCGTGCTCTCCGAACTGCGGCGGCGTGAATTCTACGAGAAGCCCACGCAGGAGCGTAAGCGCAAGAAGGCTGCTGCAGTGAAGCGGCACCAGAAGCGCAGCGCACCGCGCGGCGAGATCCGGGCCGCACGTCCCGCGCAATAGCATGACGCTGCGCGAGCGCGTGCAGGAGGACATGAAGTCCGCAATGCGCTCTGGCGAGAAAGAGCGTCTGGCCACGATCCGTCTGATCCTGGCCGCCATCAAGCAACGCGAAGTCGACGAGCGCATCACGCTCGACGACCTGCAGACGCTCTCGGTCATCGAGAAGATGTCCAAACAGCGACGCGAATCCATCGTGCAGTTCGAGGCCGGCAACCGCGCCGACCTGGTCGCCAAGGAAAACGCCGAGCTGGTGATCCTGCAGGCCTACCTGCCCACACAGCTTGGCGACAGTGAAGTCGATGCGCTGATTACCGCCGCCATTGCCGCGACCGGCGCCGCGTCCATCAAGGACATGGGCAAGGTAGTCGCTAACGTCAAGGCAGCCGCCCAAGGTCGCGCCGACATGGCTGCGGTCAGCGCCCGGGTCAAGGCCAAGCTGCAGTCATGACCCGCGGCCTGTTCTTAGTGCTGGCTCTGGTCGGGCTGGCGCTGGCAGTCCTCAGCTTCGTGCGTCGCAAGCGCCAGTAAGGGGCTAGTCCTCGCGCAGCAGCGCCGCGCGTTTGAGCACCAGCGTGCCCACGCCGGCGATCACCAGCAACGCGGCCATGATCTGCAGCCCACCGGCAAAGCTGTGCGTGGCCTCGCGCACATAGCCCACCATCGTCGGTCCGACGAATCCGCCCAGCGCGCCAAAGGTATTGATAAACGCGATGCCTGCGGCCAGGGCGCTGCCCGTCAGGAATCGCCCAGGCAGTGTCCAGAATGTGCCGCGCGTGGACATGTCGCCCATGGCCGCCACTGTCAACGCGATCATGCCAGGCACGGGTGTGTGCACAAGCGCGCTGGCGGCGAACCCCGCAGCGCCAATGAACGAGGGCAATGCGACATGCCAGAACCGTTCGCCAGTGCGATCGGAACTGGCCCCCACGAGCAACATAGCGATGGCCGCTGCACCATAGGGGATGGCAGATATCAACCCCGTCATCAGATCGCTCTGGACCGAGATTCCGCGGACGATCTGCGGGATCCACAGGGTCAGGCCATAGCTGCCGGTCTGTACGGCAAACGACACCAGGCACAGCAGCCAGACCGTGGGATGCAACAGCGCAACACGCAGGCCCGAACCGTGGCGTGCATGTTTGCGCGTGGCTTCATCGGCAATTCGGCGCTCGACCAGCTCCCACTCATTTGCGTTCAACCAGCGTGCGTCCCGAGGCCGGTCCGGCAAGATGAACCACGTCGCGACGCCCAGCAGGAACGCGGGCAGGCCTTCCAAGATAAACAGCCACTGCCAGCCACGCAGGCCATGCCAGCCATCCAAACCCAGCAGCAATCCGGCCAACGGTCCGCCCAATACGCTGGACAGCGGTATTCCCAGCAGGAACCACGACACGGCGCGGCCACGCTCGCGCGGCGGGAACCATTGCGACAGGTAGTAGAGAACCCCGGGCAGAAAACCCGCCTCCGCTATCCCTAGCAGCACGCGCAGAGTGTAGAAACTCCACTTGCCCTGCACGAACATCATCGCGATCGACAAGAGTCCCCACGAGACCATGATCCGCGCGATCCAGCGACGCGCGCCGACCCGGGCCAGGATTAGGTTGCTGGGCACCTCGAACAGTGCGTATGCAGCAAAGAAGATGCCCGCGCCGAATCCGTACACCGCCGGTCCGAAGCCCAGGTCCTGGTTCATCTGCAGGGCGGCAAAACTGATATTGACCCGATCGAACCAGGCAATCACGTACAGCAGTAGCAGGTAGGGGACCAGGCGCCAGCGCAGCCTGCGATAGATGGCCTCCTCCGCGGTCAAGTCGCCCCCTTATTCCCGGCCAGACGCGTAGCTGTCTAGCCCGATAGTAGCGCGGCCCGGCGCCCGCCACGCCAGCTAAGGTAGTCTTGTCATCCCATGGCCGGTCGCATCCCACAGGCATTCATCGACGATCTGGTCGGACGCGCCGACATCGTCGAGATCATCGGCGCGCGCGTGCCGCTGAAGAAGTCAGGCCGCGAATATCGCGCCTGCTGCCCGTTCCATGACGAGAAGACTCCGTCGTTCTGGGTCAGCCCGGCCAAGCAGTTCTACCACTGCTTCGGCTGCAGCGCGCACGGCACGGTGGTGAGCTTCCTGATGAACTTTGACCGGTTGTCCTTCGTGGAAGCCATTGAGGACCTGGCGGCGCGCGTCGGCGTGGAAGTGCCGCGCGAACAGTCCTCCAGCGGTACGCCGGTGCCGGTCAGCGATGACCTGTATTCATTGATGGCCAAGGTCGCCACCTTCTATGGCGAGCAGCTGGCGGCAAGTGAGCGCGCGCGCGCATATGCGGCCAAGCGCGGCCTGGAGGCAACCACCCTGGGCCAGTTCGCCATCGGCTATGCGCCGGATTCCTGGAACGAGGTGCTCAAGCGCTTTGGTGCCGGCGACGCCTCGCGCGCGCGATTGATGGAAACCGGCATGATCATCGAGCGCGAAAAGGGCGACGGCCATTACGACCGGTTCCGCGACCGCCTGATGTTTCCGATCCGCGACGCGCGCGGTCGCGTGATCGGCTTTGGTGGCCGGGTACTTGACCAGGGTGAACCCAAGTACCTCAACTCGCCCGAGACGCCGCTGTTCCACAAGGGGCGTGAGCTGTACGGGTTGTACGAAGTGCGCCAGCAACGCGCGCCGCTGACGCGACTGATCGTGGTCGAGGGCTACATGGACGTGGTGCGCCTGCACCAAAGCGGCATTTACTACGCGGTGGCGACGCTGGGCACGGCCACCACACCCGAGCATCTCAAGCGCGCGTTTCGTGTGGTCAGCGAGATCATCTTCTGTTTCGACGGAGATCGCGCCGGGCGCGCCGCGGCCTGGCGCGCGCTGCAAAACGCACTGCCGGAGGCCACCGCAGGACGCGAACTGAAATTCCTGTTCCTGCCGGACAACGAAGATCCGGATTCGCTGGTGGGCAAGGAAGGGCGCGCGGCATTTGAAGCCCGGTACGCCACCGCGCAACCCCTTTCCGAATACCTGGTTTCGCACCTGCTTGAAGACATCGACATCACGCATGCCGACGGCAAGGCGCGGTTCGTCGCCGAGGCACGGCCGCTGCTCGAACGCCTCCCGCCCGGCCCCTACCGCGAGCTGCTGCTGGACCGGCTGGCCGCCGAGATTGGCGTCAGCGCCGAACGGTTCCTGGCCATTGTTGGGCCGATCAGGTCAGCCGATACCCCGCAGAATGGGGCTCGCGACAAGCCGCGCGAACCGGCCGGGGGCCCCATGCGCAGTGCGGGACGGGGTGGCCTGGTGCGCCAGGCAGTGCATACCCTGCTGATGTTCCCCGCCAGTGCGCTGCGCCTGACGGCGGCGGATCGCAGCGCGCTGGACGCGTTGGACGAGCCGGGGGCAGACATCCTGCGCGAGCTGCTCGACAGCCTGCAGGCTCATCCGGCAACCAGCACCGCCCAGCTGCTGGAACGCTGGCGCGACCACCCCGCCGGGGAACGACTCGCCCGCCTGGCAGTCAGTGAATCCATCGTTCCGGACGAAAGCGCGGCAGGCAATGAGCTGCTCACGGCCATACAGAAGCTGGCCCAGGCACCGGCAGGGGCCGAGCTGGATGCGCTGCTGGCCAAGGAGCAGCAATCGGGCCTGGACGGCCCGGAGCGGGAGCGCCTGCTACAGCTGCTGCGCGAGGCCCGGCCCGGCCCGCGCTAGGACGGCCCCCGGGGCTGACAAATTCACCCCGTATTTGCTTGTTTTCCCGATATTTGGCTCGATTATTGCTTTCGTAGCGGTAAGGGCATTTCGCCGCTAGAATCCGCGACCCGCTGTAGCGTCCCCTTTTAACTGGAGCCCACATGGCGCCTAACCGCAAGCCACAGAAACCGTCTGTTGCCCGCAAGCCCGCGAGCAAGCCTGCTCATCACCCGGCGAAAACCGCCGTGGCGAAACCCACTGCCAAGCACGCCAAGCACGTCAAGCCCGTGGCAAAAGTAGCGGTGGCGAAGGTTGTGGCAAAGCACGGTGCAGCACCCAGTTCGAACCACAAGGCCCCCGCTACACACAAGCCCGTTGCGGCGACACCTGCGAAGAAGGCCGTGGTTGTTGCGGCCACCAAGGGCGCCAAGCCCGCGGCACTGAAGCCTGGTGCTGCCAAGCCAGCCAAGGTGGCGGCGCCGGTCATTGCGCCGGCTGCGGCCCTTGCCGCGAAGGCTGCTGCCGTCGCGCCACTGAAGGGCAAGCGCGGCCGTGGTGCCGGCAAGGCCGATGCCGAGGCGCTGAGCACCATCGAACGCCGCGCGCCGGTGATGCCCGAAGAGCGTCAATCGCAACTGAAGCTGCTGATCGCACTGGGCAAAGAGCAAAGCTTCCTGACGTATTCGCAGGTCAATGATCACCTGCCGTCCGAGATCGTCGATCCCGAACAGATCGAAGACATCGTAAACATGATCAATGACATGGGCATTCCGGTGTACGAGAAGGCACCGGACTCCGAGCCCCTGCTGGCCACCGAGAATTCACAGCCGGCCGATGATGAAGCAATTGAAGAAGCCGCCGCCGCCCTGGCCGCGCTGGATGCCGAACTGGGGCGCACCACCGACCCGGTGCGCATGTACATGCGCGAGATGGGCACAGTTGAACTGCTGACTCGCGAAGGCGAGATCAGCATTGCCAAGCGCATCGAGGAAGGCCTCGATACCGTGCGCGGTTCACTGGCCTACTACCCGGCGACGATCAACCACATCCTCAAGTCATTCGAGCTGGTCAAGGCCGGCCAGAGCCGTCTGGTTGACGTGATCGTCGGATTCATCGATCCCAACGCACCCGATGTCATCGCCCAGCCGCAGAACCCGACCAAGATCGAGCTGGTCGAAGAGACCACCGAAACCGAAGGCGAGGAAGCCGAGGCAGATGGCGAAACCGAAGAAGCAGTCGATACCGGCCCGGATCCGGAAGAGGCGGCGCGCCGGTTCAGCGCCCTGGCAAAGCTGCATGCCAACGCCCTGGGCGGCATTGCCAAGCTGGGCGCAAAGGACCCGAAGACGCTCAAGCAGCGCGCCAAGGCTGCGGGCGAGTTCATGGAGCTGAAGCTTGCGCCACGCATGTTCGAGGCGCTGATCCAGCAGCTGCGCCTGCACATCGGCGAGGTGCGGCAGCTCGAAAAGGAAATCATGGTGATCTGCGTTCGCGACGCGGGTATGCCACGCAAGGAATTCGTCGCCACCTTCCCGCGCAACGAAACCAACCTCAAGTGGCTGGGCAAGCACGTGAAGGGGGGCAAGAAGTATTCCCCGGCACTGGCCAAGTTCACCGAGGAAATCGAGCGCCGGCAGATGAAACTGGCGGAGCTGGAAGTCGCGCACCACTTGTCGATCAATGACATCAAGGAGATCAACCGCGAAGTCTCGATCGGCGAGGCCAAGGCGCGGCGCGCGAAGAAGGAAATGGTCGAGGCCAACCTGCGCCTGGTGATTTCCATTGCGAAGAAATACACCAACCGCGGCCTGCAGTTCCTGGACCTGATCCAGGAAGGCAACATCGGCCTGATGAAGGCCGTGGACAAGTTCGAGTACCGTCGCGGCTACAAGTTCTCGACCTACGCCACCTGGTGGATCCGCCAGGCCATCACCCGCTCAATTGCCGATCAGGCGCGCACCATCCGCATCCCGGTGCACATGATCGAGACCATCAACAAGCTCAACCGCATCTCGCGGCAGATGCTGCAGGAAATGGGTCGCGAGCCGACGCCCGATGAACTGGCTGTACGCATGGAAATGCCCGAAGACAAGGTGCGCAAGGTACTCAAGATCGCCAAGGAGCCCATCTCGATGGAGACTCCGATCGGTGATGACGAGGATTCGCACCTGGGGGATTTCATCGAAGATACGTCCGTGACTTCGCCCATCGACCAGGCCACGGCCGAGTCGCTGCGTGAGACCACCCATTCGGTGCTGTCGCAGCTCACGCCGCGCGAGGCCAAGGTGCTGCGCATGCGCTTTGGCATCGACATGAACACCGACCACACGCTGGAGGAGGTCGGCAAGCAGTTCGATGTCACGCGCGAGCGCATCCGGCAGATCGAGGCCAAGGCGCTGCGAAAGCTGCGTCACCCCTCGCGCAGTGAACAGCTGCGCAGCTTCCTGGTCGAAGACTAGGACCTGGCGGCGTGGCGGTGACGCGCCTCGCCGCGTCAGCAGCGCTGGCGGCAACGCTGGCGCTGGTGGGCTGCGCTGGTGGCCGCCACTTCGCAGCCAGCGAGCCACTTGCGACCGACGGGGTTGTAACCTGCCACGCACTGCCCCTGCGCGGCAGCGCGCCCACCACCATCTCCATCGCGCCCGATGGTCAACTCTGGTTCACCGAAAGCGCCGGCAATCGCATCGGTCGCATGAACCCGGACGGCACCGGACTGGTGGAGTACCCCCTGCCCCATGCCGACAGCGCACCGCGCATCATGGCGCTGGGCGCCGATGGCAACATGTGGTTCTCGGAGCACACCGGTAACCGGATGGGTCGCATCACACCCGCCGGCGTCATTGCCGAGTTCGCCATTCCAACGCCAGCCAGCCAGCCGCGCGCCATCTCACTGGGCACCGATGGCGACATCTGGTTCGGCATGTTCGCCGCCGGCAAGATCGGTCGCATCACCTCTGGCGGCGCCATCACCGAGTTTGCGATTCCCACGCCCGACAGCGGGCCGCGTGCCCTAGCCACTGGACCTGATGGCAATGTCTGGTTCTCGGAATATCGCACCAGCAAGATCGGCCGCATCACTCCGCAGGGCGTCATTACCGAATTCGTGTTGCCGCGTCCGCATTCGGGACCTGGCGACATCACCGCGGGGGCCGATGGCGCGATGTGGTTTGTCGAACTCAATGGTGCTGATGGCGAAAAGACCGATGGCAATCGGGTCGGCCGCATCACCATGGACGGCAAGGTCAGCGAGTTCGTGCTGCCAAGTGCCACCGGCTCGCCAGTGAATGTCGCGGTCGGGCCTGATCGAAATACCTGGTATACCAAGGGCAACATGCTCGGCCGCGTGACGCCCGAGGGCGTCATCACCGAATTTCCCGCCGGTGACGGCAGCCGTGGCGTGGGCATCACTGCCGGCAGTGACCGCCAGCCGCCGCGCCGGCTGACCGACCGGCTGTGGTTCGCCGATGGCGCCCAGGACCGGCTCTGCTACCTGCAATTCTCCCGCTAGGCCCAATCTGACTTCGGACAGCGCAAGCCGTGGTCCCGCTTGTGACCGACATCCACGAAGTCAGCGTGGTTCCTGACGTAATGTCCCTGTCTTTGTGGAATTCACGATGGCGACAGCCATAAGTAAAATGAGGGACAATAGGGCCAAACCGGAGCCTGCCAGCACCATGTCATCGTCCAATGGACCGAAAGACGATAAGAATCCCAAGGTGGGTCGTGTAAAGCATGACGCCAGTGGCCGCGCCATCTGGGAATGGGCTGCCGAGACTGGCAAGCACGCCATGGACTCCACATCGCGACTGCTCAAGCGACTGGACCTGCCTGGCCTGTCTCTTGCCGAAGAGCCCAAGGACAAGGAAAAGGGCAAGAGTGCCGGAACGTTTGGCGGCCCCAAGGAAGCCGATCCGCTCAAGGGTCGGCAGACCTTCAATCCCTATGAGACCAAGGCGACGCCGAAAATCCAGGCACCTCCGCCATCTGCCCAGCCGGTGCCCAAGGCACCGCTGAAGCCCCTGACCCCTGTCAACCGGCCGGTGGCCGCACCAAGACCATTGACCAAGGAAGAGCAGGAAGCAGACACCAAGCGCGGACTGCTCGGGCGCTTCTTCGGTCGCAAGGAATAGCGCCCCGGTTCCCCGACATGCCAAGATCCCCTGCATGAAGTCGGGATCCCGATTCGTGCAAGTGTTCCTGCCGGCCGTCCTGCTGACATCATTGGTCATTGCAGCTGACGCGCCGGCACCGCGCACACCCTCCGCAGACAGCGGTCTGCCAGCCAATCTGCCGCCGCCACCGCCTGGCATGTTCGCCCCACCGGGGCGAGCCATCACCCATGTCACCGGCGACCTGTATCGGGCCAACAACGGCGGCTGGTATGTCGGCATTCTCGACACGCCTGACGGATTGCTGCTGGTCGACACGCTGAGCGTCGACTTCGCCAAGTGGCTCAAGGTGGAGCTGGCCAAGAAATTCCCCGGCAAGCAGGTCAAGTACGTGATCCTCAGCCACAGCCACTGGGACCATACCGAGGGTGGCAAGGTGTTTGCCGATACCGCAAAATTCATTGCGCAGGAAGGCTTTCTGCGCAACACGGATGGCCGCTTTCCTGCCTTGCCCGGCGACATCGTCGATCGCAACGATGACGGACAGATCGAAGCCAGCGAGATGACCGATCCGTTCAATGCGCGCCTCTGGTACTGCGGTGCCTTTGCCAGCACCGTGACCAGCAAGGACAAGAACGGCAACGGCAAGGTCTCGCCCGCCGAGTTTTACGCCGACACGCCGCGACCTGACATCGTCTATTCCGAGCGCATGACGCTGCTGTTCGGCGGCAAGACCATCGAGCTGATCTTCCCCGGCAAGAACCACGCGAACGATGGCACCGCCGTGCTGTTCAAGGATGAGCGCACACTGTTCACCGTCGACTTCCCTGCCGACGCCCTGGTGATCAACACCATGCGCTCGCTGCCCAGCGCCTGCGGTCCCTTTGACGGCCATCCCATGGACGAGTGGATCAAGTCTTACCGCACGCTGGAAGCCCTGGATTTCGATATCTCCGTTGGCGGGCACGGGGCGGTGCCATTCACCAAGCAGGACATCACCGAAGGTCGAGTGTACTTCGAGTACCTCAAGCACGAGGTCGAAGCGGCGATGCAAAAGGGCATGAGCCTGGAGCAGATGAAACAGACCATTATGCTCGAGCCCTACAAGGAGTGGCGGCACTATCAGCAACTGCGCGCATACAACATCGAAGCGGCCTACTACAACCTCAAGATCTACAAGTAACCCCGTGCGCCTTGGATTTCTGGCAACCTTCGGCTTGGCTGTGACAACGTCTGCATTGGCGTACACCGCGCAACCGCAAATCCAGCAGATCGAAATCGCCGGCCAGCAACGCGAATATCTGCTGGTGGTGCCGCAGTCCGCGCCGCCTGAAGCGCCGTTGGTGGTGGTGCTGCACGGTCACCTGGCTACTGCAGCCGGCGCACTGGGCTCCAGCAAGTCGCCGTCACCGCTGTCCGAGTGGCTCGACATAGCCGAGCGCGAAAAGCTGCTGGTAGTTGCGCTTCAGGGCCTGCGAGGTAGTGACTTTAGCCCCGGCTGGCACGACTGTCGCACTGACGCGCCGGAAAATCCCCACGCGGACGACGTGGCGTTTGCGTCGCGGGTGGTGCAGCAACTCATCGCTGCAGGCCGCGTCGATCCAAAGCGCATTTACATCATGGGCATGTCCAATGGCGCCATGATGACCCTGCGCCTCGCGCTGGAGATGCAGCCCGCTCCTGCGGCAGTGGCCGCGGTGGCCGGCACCATGGCACAACGGTCCGACTGCCATGACACGCCTCATATGACATCGGTGCTGCTCATCCACGGCACGGATGATCCGCTGGTCCCCTTTTCCGGCGGCGCGGTGGGTTTCAGCAAGAATTCCGGCCACGACGCGGTGTGGAGTGTCGACGCCACGCGTGACTTCTGGCTGCGTGTTGATGGCCTGCAGAATGTTCAGCCGCTCAACTATGTCTTTCCGCACGCTGGCAACGACGCGACGCGCGCCAGCAAGGCTACCTGGGGCACGGATACCGGGCCGCAGGTGCAGGTGATAACTATCGAGAACGGCGGACATGCGGTGCCGAGCACCCATTTCCACTATCGCCCCCTCTACAGTCTCATTGTCGGCTTGCAAAACCGCGACCTGGAAGCCGCCGAAGAGGCCTGGACCTTTTTCAGGAACAAGACCAGTCAATAGGTCGGGGCCAAGCTAGATGTCGGCACTGCCTTCCATGTAGAAGACGCAGGCACCTTCAAGCACAACTCGGTCACCGGCCAGTTGACAGGTGACTTCCCCGCCACGCCGCGAGGCCTGGTACGCCCGAAACGCGGTTTTCATAAGTCGCTTAGCCCAATACGGAACCAGCGCGCAATGGGCCCCGCCAGTGACCGGGTCCTCGTCAATGCCCTTGGCCGGAGCAAAGTAGCGACTGACGAAGTCGTATCCCAGGTCCCCGGGCGCGGTGACAATCACGCCGCCGCGATCCAGGCGCGCGATTGCCGCGAAGTCGGGCGTAAGCTCACGCACTGCCTGTGCGTGTTCCAGCACAACCAGGTAATTGAAGGCGTCGGCGAGCACCTGCACGGCATCGACGCCCAGCGCACCGCGTAACTCCCGCGGTGCGTTGACGGATCCGGAGGCCCGGGCCGGGAAATCCATGGCGTAGCCCGCAGCGGTCCGGTCAACTGCAAGGGGTCCACTGGCAGTGTGGAATACCACGCGCCGTCGCCCGGCTTGCAGTCGCTCCATGACCACCGCTGAACTGGCCAGCGTGGCGTGACCGCACAGCGGCACCTCGGTCACGGGGGTGAACCAGCGCAGCCTGTAATCATCACCGCTGCGCACCAGGAAGGCCGTCTCTGACAGGTTGTTCTCTGCGGCCACCGCCTGCAGCGTGGCATCGGGCAGGAACTCTTCCAGCAGCATGACCGCCGCTGGATTTCCGAGGAACAGACGAGACGCGAATGCGTCGAGCTGGAAAATCGGGACCCGCATCGTCAGCCGGCTTTCACCAGCGATGCGGCGCTGATCTCCTGCACCGTCCTGGCGCCTGCGCCCACCATCGCCAGGCGCAACTCGAGGTTGAGGATGTCGAGCACTCGCTCGACACCAGCCTGGCCGTAGGCACCCAGTCCCCAGGCATAGGGACGCCCGATGCCCACTGCGCTGGCCCCCAGCGCCAGTGCCTTGAACACATCGGTGCCGCGACGCACGCCGCCATCGAACAGCACCGGTATGCGCCCTGCCGCCCCGGCCACCACATCCGGCAAAGATTCCAGCGTGCCGCGCCCGGTTTCCATCGCACGGCCGCCGTGATTGGAGACCATGATGCCATCTGCGCCGTGTTGCACTGCCAGTTCAGCGTCTTCGCGCGCCTCGATGCCCTTGATCACCACTTTCATCGTGGTCATGTCCTTGAGCTGCTTGATGAAGTCCCAGGTCAGTGAGGGCGATGTCAGTCCCAGCCCCTCGGTGTTGATGCCGGCGAACATGGTCTTGGCTGCCGTGTTGGGGCGCTGGTTGCCTGCGGCGTCGACCAGGTGGCAGTTTGAACACTGGCGGGTGTCTTCACGCCGCAGCCGTGCCGCGGTCACGGTATTGCGTCCGGCCGGCAGGTCCACCGTCACGGCCACCACCGTACAGCCCGCACGCTGCGCGCGTTGCACCAGCTGGCGGGTCACCTCTATGCGATTGGTGGTGTAGAGCTGGAACCACAGTGGCGCAGCGCGCGCCGCTGCGATGTCCTCCAGCACGTCGGACATTTGCGTCGAGACGATGTGCACCTGCCCCTTGGCGCGCGCGGCCTTGGCCACGCCGATGTCAGCCTCCAGGTGCAACGACCGCAGGCCCCCGATCGGGCTGATCATCACCGGCGAGGCCATCTTGGTGCCCAGCACTTGGGTGGAATAGTCAATGTGGCTGACGTCGACGAACCGCCGCGGCCGCAGTCCCCAGTGGCCGAAGGCGGCCTGGTTGGCGCGCAGCGTAGCGTCTCCGTCAACGCCGCTTTGCAGGTAACCCCAGTGCGCGGGTGGCACGACACGCTTTGCCGCCGCCTCGAGGTCAAACACGTCCAGGGCGTCGGCGGCCGTGGCCGCTTTGGGCGGCGCATCGTCAGCCGCTATGGCCCGTTCCCAGGCAAGCGAAGCCGACAAAAGCGGGCTGGTCGCAAGGAACCGCAGCAAGGCACGACGATAGTTCATTTCCCGGTTCATCCCACTCCCCCACCCGTGTTCACGCCGGGCTAGAATCCCCATCATCGTACTACCGAAACAATAATGGGGGTCGTGATGTACGCACCGAGACTTTTGGCGCTGTCCGCAATGATCGTGCTGGTTGCTTGCGCCAAGGCGCCCGAAGTAGCCAAGCCCGCCCCCGCGGCACCGCCGCCCACGGCCATGGTCGACGGACCGCGCATCATCGCCGCCGACCAAAACGCTGAGTGGCTCAGCTATGGCCGTACCTATTCCGAGCAGCGCTTCAGTCCGCTAACGAAAATCAACCGCGACAATGTGAAGCAGCTGGGGCTGGCCTGGTATTACGAGTTCGACGCCAATGCCGATCGTGGTATGGAGGCCACTCCCCTGATCGCCGACGGCGTGATCTACACGTCCACCAGCTGGTCGCATGTGTATGCGCTGGACGCAAAGACCGGCCAGCTCAAGTGGAGCTTTGACCCCAAAGTCGATGGCCAGAAGGCCAAGGATGCCTGCTGCGACGTGGTCAATCGCGGCGTCGCATTGTGGAATGGCAAGGTCTACGTCGGCGCGCTGGATGGCCGGCTCATTGCTCTGGACGCTGCCACCGGCAAGCAAGTGTGGTCCACGCAAACCACTGACACTGCATGGCCCTACACCATCACCGGCGCCCCGCGCGTGATCAAGGGCAAGGTGCTCATCGGCAATGGCGGCGCCGAACTTGGCGTGCGCGGCTTCATCTCTGCCTACGATGCTGAGACCGGCGCCCTGGCATGGCGTTTCTACGTCACGCCAAATCCGGAAGGAAAGCCCGACGGTGCAGCCTCTGACAAGATCCTGGCCGAGAAGGCCGCCGCCACCTGGTTCGGCGACGGCTGGAAGAAAACCGGCGGCGGCGGCACGCCATGGGACGCCATCACCTACGATCCGGTCACGGACCTGGTCTACATCGGCACGGGCAATGGCTCACCGTGGAGCCATCAGGCGCGCTCCAACGGCAAGGGCGACAACCTGTTCCTGTCGTCCATCCTGGCGCTAAAGCCCGACACCGGCGAATACGTGTGGCATTACCAGACCACGCCCGGCGACAGTTGGGACTACACGGCCGTGCAGCAGATCATGACCGCCGATCTGACCATCAAGGGCGAGAAGCGCCACGTGGTGATGCAGGCGCCGAAGAACGGTTTCTTTTACGTCCTGGATGCTGCCACCGGCAAGCTGCTCTCGGCCGAAAAATACGCGGCCGTGAACTGGGCGGAGAAGATCGATCTGGCCACGGGACGGCCCATCGGCAATGCAACGCGCTATGGCCGCAGCAACGCCACGCGCATGACCATCGGTCCCAACGGGGGCCACATCTGGCAGCCCATGGCCTATGACCCCCAGCTGGGTCTGGTATATATCCCGGCGCACCGCGGCGCGTTCAGCTACCAGAACGATCCCAACTGGCAGTTCGTGCGCGGACGCTGGAACCTCGCGCAAGGACCCACGGGCGGCTTCACGCAGCCCAATCCACCGCCCCCCGCCAACAAGCTCTCGCCCGCAGGCGAGGCAGCCATTGCGAAATTGCCTGCGGAAGGCGGATTCCTGGTTGCCTGGGACCCGGTGGCGCAGAAATCACGCTGGATCATCCCGCAGGATACGCAGTGGAACGGCGGCGTGCTGGCCACGGCCAGCGACCTGGTATTCGGTGGTGCGGACCTGACGTTCAACGCCTACGACGCCAAGACGGGCGAGAAGCTATGGACCGACAAGACCGCGGCAGCCGTGATGGCCGGGCCGGCGACCTACGAAATCGACGGCGAGCAATACATCGCCGTGAATGTGGGCTACGGTGGTGCCAACGCGATGATCGGCGGGCGTTTTCCGCGGCGACCGGGGCGCCTGTACGTCTACAAGGTCGGTGGCACCGTCAAGGCGCCGGAGTTCGCGCCCTTCGTGCCCAACCCGCCGCTGGATCTCACCAAGGTCAGCGTCTCCACGGGCAACGCCGCCCACGGTGGCAAGCTGCTGGGCGAGTGGTGCCTGTCGTGCCACATCGGCGGCATCTTCACGCCGGATCTCACGCATTCGCCGCGATTGGCGACACCTGAGCTGTTTCGCGACGTGGTGCGAGGTGGTGCGCTGCGGTCGCGCGGCATGGCCAATTTCTCGGAATACCTCAGCGAGCAGGATGTGGAAGACCTGCGGGCGCAGCTGCTGGATCAGGCCAAGACACAACAGGCGGCGAAGAAATAGTTCTCGGGCAGCACGGCCGGCGCTGCCGGCCGTGTCGCCTAGAATTGCTACACCTGCGGGGCGCCCTTTATTGAACGCTTGATGGCGCGCCGACGCGGGGCCGGCTCACTGGGTGCTGCGCGCGCCGGACGAATGTCGGCGAAGGCCTTCTGCGCCTGCTCGTCGACGCGTCCCTGAAACTCGCGGTACACCGCCACCAGCCGGCGGCCAAACGGCGTCAGGCGCGCACCCCCGCCTTCCACTCCGCCCACGCTGAGTTCCGCAACCGGTTCGGCAAAGCTGGTGTTGACATTGGTCAGCAGCAACCATGCCCGTCGATAACTCATCTTCAACTCGCGAGCCGCCGCGGACAGCGAGCCGCTGCGCTCGATCTGCTCCAGCAGTCCGACCTTTCCCGGTCCGATGGACGTGCTGGCTGAAAAGTCGACCCGGACGTGTGCCTGCGGTTTGGCCATGGCGCCAGTCTAGCGGAGCCGGGACTACACCGGCACGGTGACCTGCTTGCCGCCGAACACCGACTGCCAGCTTTCGATTTCGCTGACCACCACATCGTCGGTGGCGTGGGCCAGGTCTGCCGCACGGCCGTAGTCGAGCGCGCCGTCGGGCGCGGCCAGCAGCCGGTCGATCCGGGTGTGGATGGCCTGCAGCTTCTCCGCGGTCACGCGTGAGATCGCGGAAAACCGCTCGAAGTCCCCAAAGTAACGGATGCCGGCAATTGCCCCGCCGAAGGTGGGCAACAGCACCCCCAGGAACGTGAACAGGTAGGAAAGATGTTCCGCGATGGACTTGGGCCACAAGTGCAGCGCACCGCCACCCTTGAGCACCAGGTAACCCAGAACTGACAGGACGGCCAGCGTGAACAGCACATCGGAGAGTCGGTCAAGATTGTGATGTACCGCGGCCAGCCGCCTGCCCTTGACAATGTGGTAGTCGCGCTGCGTCTTGACGTGGTCCCACAGGATCTCGGTCACGGCCTGGCGCAAGTAGGACTGCGTGATGACCAGGTGTGGCAGACCGACCTCGCGCAGCGCATGCCGCGCGTACCACTCTGGCCAGGAGGTATCCGTTCCCATGGGCCAGCGACCAGGCGAGCGGGCAACCCCGAATAATTGCAGGATCGGCGCATGGCGCAGGTATTCGGCCACGCGGCGGGTCTCGAACCAGCGCCGGTGCCAGCGCTGCTTCTGACCGGTGAATGTAATGGCCAGGACGGCAGCCAGCAGCGTCAACTCGAACAGGGCAAACAGCCACTTTTCGTTGGAGGTGGCGAAGGTCAGATAGGCGATGCCGCCGACAATGGCCAGCGGCGCCAGCAGGAAGTTCAGGGTCATGCCACCGCGATACACATCCGACAGCCGCGCCGAGATGCCGTCCGCCCATGCGAAGCGGCGCAGGATGCCGACCTCGATGGCAGACATGTAGTCAGTCAACTGCCCCGGCAGCGCTCGCGCCAGTGCCAGGGGTCCCGCGGCGCTGCGGACGGCGATCGCATCAGGAGTTTCGTACGTCACGCGCAGGTTGCGAAAACGGCTCCTGAAGTTGTCCGCACCGAACAGCGCCTCGACACGGCGATACAGATGCCACACCGGATTGCTGCGCACCGGCCAGGGCTCACGGGCGAGGACTTCCGGGCCGGGAGGTGCTCGTCGTCCGTGGCGCTTGTGAACCAGTGGGGGCTCGGCCGGATACAGCGCATGGTGCACCAGCGCGCGCAGCTCTACCGCCCTGTCGACTTCAATGTGCGACCCAACTTGCAGGCCGGCCAGCGACTCCGGTCCGGACAGGACGCGCCATTGGTCTGGATTGTGGGTATCAATCCAGATGACCGATGCGCCGGTCTCCAGCGCAATCTGGATGGTATGCCCCGTTCCGCCGATAAGCGCGCGGGTAAGTCCGTCCCAGACGGCGACCAGGATATCGGACTGCTCGATCATGACGCGCCCCGCCAGCGCCACGCGCAGCGAGGTTTCCGCGCCAAAAGTCGCAGACTTGCGTGAGTCGTTGGGGAATTCCAGTTTTTCCAGGTACAAATCGCGCATCAACTCATCACGATCCGCCAGTTCGAACAGGCGGGCCTGACCGGCCAGCGTGTGGATCCGCCTTGCGCGCTCCCGCAGCTCGGCGCTGCAGTCATCGCAGTCGCCCGGGGCGCCATAGAGAAGCGCGCGCGCTTCGACTGTCGTGGTCGGATGTGCATTGATGGCGGCATTGAGCGCCAGGCCAAACGGCAACGGTGCGATGAGATCCCAACCGCGTGCCAGTGCAGATTCCGCGGCAATCTGGTCCGTGCCATCGGCGAGCAGGCAGTGCAGCCGCGTCGGCGCGATGGGACCGCTGTGCTCGGCCGCAACTGCCGCGTCGATCTCGTCCAGCACCTGCTCCAGCGCCGCCACAATTGCCGCCCGATTGGCGGCAAACGCGGGGTTGTCCTCGCGATGCCCGGTGACACCCAGGCACAGGCGCACTATTGGCATCGGTGGAGCGGCAACAGGCTCAATGAGCTCCACGTTCATGCAGTGACCGGCGTGTCTTCCCAGACTTTGCGCAGGACTACGTTCATCTCAGCAGCTACGTCTGGGGGAATCAGGCTCGAAAGATTGAATGCTTCCATTCCCTCCAGCGTAATGGTGGGGGCTGCCAATCGCAGGCGACGCACCGCATCGCGTGCCTCTTCGTGCAGTCCCAACTTTTCGCATATGACAGCAATGTCCTTCATCGGATAAGCGAATCCCGGATTGAACAAAAGAGCCTGCTCCATGGCGTACCGCGACTGTTCGTATCTACCTGCCTGATAGTGGGCAAGGCCGCGGTACGCCTGAGCCAGATGGGTCATTAAGCCCCTCGGCGCCAGACTGAGCACCGCATCCGCATGCGTCAAGGCTTCGTCGGTCCGCCTGAGTCGGACACACAATTGCGCCAGGAACATCCGCACTATCGCAAGGTTTGGATTCAACTGCATGGCACGCTGCGCAATCTTCTCTGCCTCCGGCCATGCTCCACAGCTGCACAGGGCGAATCCCACCCACCCCAGGACCAACGCGTCACCGGACCCCAGTGCCAGCGCCCGCTCTGCATGGCTGCGCGCTTCCCGCAGCAAAGCCGCATCGCCACCACCGCCGCGTGAATAGAGGCCTCCCAGCGCGTTTGAAAGAACCGCATGTCCGAGGGCGTACCCAGGGGCGATGGCTAGCGCCTTGCGGGCCTCGATAGCGCTGGTTCGCAGGCTCTCGGGATCGAAGTTTGCAATTCCCGCAAACGCCCTCATCACCGCTTCCCAAGCCGTGAGGTCGCCAGGCTTCGCAAGTGCCTTCTCGATCTCAACGCGCTCGACCTGGTCGCCCAGCTGCACGGCCACCTCCGTCACCAGCAGCTCCTGCAACTCAGCCAGTTCTGTCAGTGGCCGGTCATACTTCTGCGACCACAGGATTGTACCGTTCTCCGCCTCTACCAGTTGTGCCGTGACACGCAGGCTCTTAAGCACGCGCCGCACATTCCCCTCAAGAAGGTAGCGCACGCCGAGGTCACGCCCGATGCTACGCAGATCGCTGACATTCTTGCGATACACGACCGTCGCGCTCTGGGCGATGACCTTGATGCCGCCGCTGAGTGACAGCGCCAGAATAAGGTCCTCCACCATGCCGTCCGCGAATACGTCATCTGCCCGCTCACCCGAGCGGTTGGTAAAGGGCAGCATCGCGAGCGAGGGTCGCTCTTCATTGCCTGGTGATCGACTGTTCGCCGTTGGCGCCGCAGATGTGACAGGCGCAAGTGAACCCGTACCACCCGCCCGTATAAACCGCCGCACATCACTCAGGAATGCCAACCAGGTCCTATCGTTGGCCTCCCCGCTCCATTTCGCCAGATCCGCAGTCTGCGTCAGCTCGAACATGATCGGCCTCTCGCATACCTCGATCATCGCCGGCACTAGTGTGCGATTGCGATCAGCCAATGTGGCTTCGGCGCGTACCCAGCGTGAGACTACCGATTTCTTCGACCACAATACGACCACCGCCTTTGCTTCGCGCAGCGCACCCTCTGTGACTTCATCATAGGCTTCACCCGATCGTAAAGCGGCATCCCACCAGACCGTAAGGCCCTCCCGTTCAAAGGCCTCGGCAAACCGGCGCGCCACAGCTTGGTCTTCCCGGTTATAGGAAAGAAAGATTTCGGGCTGCGTCATGTACCGCGACTCTCGGCCGATTCAAGTTGGGTGCGCGCGGTCGTCAGCATGGTCACGAACCGCGGATAACTTCGCATGGAATCAAAGTCGTTGTCCTTGTCGACCCATGCCAACCATCCCGAATTTACCTTGCTGAACACGCCTTCCAGCAGGTCGCAGGCGGCTTCGGCGTCGTTCATACGCGCCATACCACAGGAAAGATTATAGAGAAGGCGAACATTGTCGGGATCAAAGAGTACAGCACGACGCGCCCACTCCCTCGCACGATCCACCTCGCCAAGTTGCGCCAAAGCAGGGACCATGAAGCCCAGGGCTCCCCCGTGATCTGGCTCCACCTCTAGCAATTTCTCACAGTGAGACACAAGTATGCGCGCGGCGGCATCGGCTTTCTGTTTGTCCCCGAGCCCGGCATAAGCCTGGACAATCATCCCAGCGGGCCGATAGGCAACAGGATCCAGGGTCATTGCGATTTCAAAGTGGCGGATGGCGTCCGGGTATTTTTGTCCGGCGATATCCAGATATCCCGCACACAACTGCGCCTCAAAGGAATTTGGATTCATTCGCAGTGCCGTCTCTATATACGAATGGCCAGCCACCAGATCCATGCCGGCGCCGCGGCCCCGTGCCTCCGCCAGTGCGGCATATCCCTCAGCCAGGTTGGGGTCGAGCGCAATCGCCTTTTCGGCCGCAAGGACCGCCCGATCCAGCGAGGAACCGCTCACACCCCGCTGGGCCATTTCGCTCTCCGCGAAAGACAGTTGCGCCCACGCCTGGGCGCAGCTGGCATCCAGCTCCACAATGCGATTGCAGATTCTCGCGATCAATGGCTGCATGCGTTCGCTGCCGGTACGACTGAACTGCCGCGCCAGCAGGAACAGCTCGTAGGCCTCGGAACTGTTGGTGGTGCGTTGGGCGATAGCCTTCCGTTCGGCTGGCGCAAGCTTCACCTTCAGCGCGGCGACGATAGCCTGGGAAATCTCCTCCTGGATGGCAAAGATGTCGTCAAGCGTGCGATCGAACCGGTCGGCCCAGATCTGCGCGTCGGTGGTGACCTCCACCAGCTGCGCGGTAATGCGAACCCGCGACCCGCTCTTGCGAATGCTGCCTTCCAGGATGTGCGAGACGTGCTGTTCACGCCCGATCTGTGCCGCCGCGATTGTCCTGCCCTTTAACGAAAATGCTGCGTTTCGCGACACGACCGACAGCGCGGACACACGCCCCAGGTCTGTAATGATGTCCTCCGTGACGCCGTCGCTGAAATACTCCTGCTCCGGGTCGCCACTCATGTTTACAAACGGCAACACCAATATCGCGGGACGCACTGATGCACCCTCGTACGGGGCCCTTGATGCCGGATGCGTAATGGCTGCCAGAGGCGACGGTGTAAGCACGGATCGCGCGGCAATGCGCCGCTTCACATCGGCAACCAGCCCCATCCAGACCCGGTCCTTAGGTGAACCATCCCAATGCATGAGTTCCGCGGATTGCGTCAGCTCGAACATGATGGGCCGGTCGCAGGTCTCGATCATCACCGGCACCAGTGTCTTGTTGCGATCCGCCAGCGTGGCTTCGGCCCGCACCCAGCGCGAGGCAACAGAGGTCTTTGACCACAGCACCACTACGGCCTTGGCTTCACGCAGCGCCTTCTCGGTTACTTCGTCGTAGGCCTCGCCCGAGCGCAGGGTTTCGTCCCACCACACACCAACACCCTCGCGCTCGAAACCCTCGGCAAATCGTCGCGCGATGACCTGATCCTCACGGCTATATGAAAGAAAGACGTCCGTCATGACACTGCGCTTGCCCCGATCATTTGCATTCGAAATCTTCCTTGCCAACTGGTCTGCAGAAGTCACCCCAGTTGCCGGCGGCGCGCCAGTAGGCGGCGACACCAATGTCTTGCAGTAGTTGCTTGAATCCAGGTTCACCACGTAAATCACGCATTACTGGCCGCCATAGTATGAAGCCCCAGATTTCGAAGCTGTAACCCTTGTGGCTCATGGCCTCGAACGTCTGCAAAGCAAGCTTGTGATCCCCAAGGTAGGTCGCCCACTGGGCAATACTGGACATGGTGTAGATATTGGCGGTATCCCGCGACTCATATTGCTGGTGCAGATTGCGCAGGGCCACAGCAGGCTCGTCCAGCAAGGGCTCGCCGGCGACGCTGGATACATCTGGCCCCGCTTCCCTAACTGCGACGAGCGCAGCCTTAAGCTTCGCTTCATTGCGGCTTGCCATGGCGCGCGTTACGGCAGTACCCAGCAGTGCGGGGGTGCGTCCACCGGGAAGCTGCAATAATTGGCGCATTTCTGCATCGGCGCGCTCCACTTCCCCCGTGAGCTCGTATGCCATCAGCAAGTTGGTGCGCGCAAAGATGTCCAGCGGGTCATCCTTCTTCACTTTCTCAAGCACCGTGACGGCCTCTTTGGCCCGTCCCACGCCCTCCAGGAACTGGCCGTGGCGAAACCGTGCGCGCACCCCCAGCCCCCCGGTCAGTGCCAGGGCCTCATTCAGCAGCCGCTCCATGCCGATGAGATCGCCCTCGCGAGCCGCGCGATAGGACAAGGCGAAACTGGCCTCGGGGGATTTCGGCGACAGCGCCACAACCCGGTCGATCGCCCCGTTGAGCTGGCGCTCGTATGGCGGGAGGGACTGCGGATCGTTGGGTGTAGCGCGGATGTACGCATCCACCAGCCACAGCCATGCCTGGACATAGCCCGGATCGAGCGATACAGCGCGCTCCAGGTGCGGCGCCGCGGCGCGCATAGATGCCGTGTCGTTCGAATTGAGCAGCGCCCTGCCGGCAAGAAATTCGTCGTATGCCGCCACATTTTTCGTGCCGCCACCCCTGGGCGCGCCCATGCGCACCTGCAGTTCCTGGGCCACGGCTTTGGCGATCTCTTCCTGGATGGCAAAGATATCGTCAAGCGATCGCTCGTAGGTCTCGGACCAAACATGTGACCCGTCCGCAGTATTGATCAGCTGCGCCGTAATCTTGACCCGCTTGCCGGATTTGCGGACGCTTCCTTCCAGCAGGTGGTTGACGCCGAGCACTTCGCCGATATGCCGTAGGTCCTCGTTCTTTCCCTTGAACGCGAACGATGAAGTACGGCCAATCACGCGCAGGTCAGGTACCTGTGCCAGCTGGTTGAGCAGCTCCTCCGACAGGCCATCGGAAAAATACTCTTGTTCCGGGTCGGAGGACATGTTGACAAAGGGCAGGACGGCGATCGACGCCGGCACCGCGGCGGTCGAACTAGCGGGAGTGGACGACGCGACCAATGTACCTTTGGGCGCCAGATGCTGGCGCAGCATCCATAGCCCGGCACCCGCAATCAGCAATACGCCGATGCCAATCGCCATCACCGCGCGATTGATCCGGCGCTTGCGATCCGCGGGGATTGCAGGCTGCGTCGAACGCCCCATTTCGGGATCGCCCTTTTGCACCAGTCGCCGTACGCTTGCCAGGTACGCCTGCCAGTCCTTGTCATTGGCGTCACCAGACCAGTTCGAAAGGTCCGCGGTCTGCTTTAGTTCGAACATGATCGGCCGTTTGCACGCCTCGATCATCGCTGGCACCAGCGTGCCGCTGCGATCTGCCTGGGTTGCCTCGGCCCGCACCCAACGCGACGCCACTGACTTCCTTGACCACAGGACGACCACAGCCCGGGCTTCTTCAAGGGCCTTTTCGGTTACTTCGTCATAGTCTTCGCCAGCATTGAGCGTCTGATCCCACCAGACCGTGAAACCCGCACGTTCAAAGCCCTCGGCAAAGCGTCGTGCAATCGCCTGATCGTCACGGCTATAGGAGAGAAAGATATCGGGCATTCTTGAGTCCCTGTTCGGCGGCCGCGCCGAGTGGCTAATCCTCGCCGTTTGCGTAGAGTTTGACCACTTCGTACAGGAACCTGCGACCGTCCAGCAGCGATTTGACCCGGATGCGTTCATCCAGGCCATGGGCATGCGAACCTTCGGGGTCTGCAAACATGCCCGACAGTCCATAAGTCGGGATTCCGCCCGCGTCCAGGTACCTGCCATCGGTGGCGCCCACCGACATCGTGGGTATCAGGGGAACGCCTGGCCAGATCTTGGCAGCCACGGCCTGCGCCGGACCGAGGATGGCGCTTGTCATGCGGGGCGCCTGAGACTGCATGGCAGGTTCTCCGGTCGCGGCCACAGTAATCTTTTCATCGGCGAGCACGTCGCGGATTTCCCGCTGCACATCCGCGACCGAAACGCCTGGAAGGATGCGACAGTTGACGATAGCGCGTACATGCTGCGGCAGGGCATTGTCCGCATGGCCGCCTTCAATCTGGGTCACCACGCAGGTTGTGCGCAAGGCGGCGTTCCAGGCGGGGTTGACGGCCCAAAGCCTTTGCACGGCTGGCTCGTCCCGCGGATTGGCCAGCACGGCGCGCATGTCCTTGGCGATTTGCGGCGCGACCGACTTGCTCATCGCCTCGAAATAGGCGCGCGTGGTCGGATTGAAGGAGACAGTAAAGTCATGCGCGCCCATGCGCACCAGCCCGGCACTGAGGCGCACGATCGGATTACTGTGCGTTGGCCGCGCGCTGTGCCCGCCGCCATCGGTTGCCTCCAATGCGAAATCCTGGAATCCCTTCTCACCTGCCTGGATCTGCAAGGTAACTGGCCTCCCGTCCTTGTCGAGCTCGCCACCGGCGCCCTCATTGAGTGCGAAGGAGGCGCTGAGCACCTGCGGCTGCGCCGCCACCAGCCATTTGACCGTATTGAAGATATCGGGCGTTTCTTCGCCGCAGGTCAGTGCCAACTTGATATCGCGTCGCGGCCTGAATCCCTCCTTGCGATACCGAACCAGGTTATCCGTAAACACCGAGGCCATCGCCTTGTCGTCGGCTGCGCCGCGCGCATAGAAGTATCCGCCCTCCTCGACAAGCTTGAAGGGATCCCGTTGCCAGTCCTTGCGCTTTGCCTCAACCACATCAATATGCGCCAGCAGCAGGATCGGCTTGGCCTTCGGCTCGCGGCCACGCAGGACGGCAACCAGCGCGCCATCATTTGGGCGGTCTGGCGGTGCGAGGATCTGCATGTCGCCCGCGGGAATCCCCGCTGCCAGCAGGTGTGTGCGCATGGCTTCGGCCGCCTTCGTGCAGCTACCCACCGAACGCGTCGTGTTGAGTTCCACCAGCTCCTTGTAAAGCGCGCGAAATTCAACCTCCCCTGGGTCGGCCGCCTGTGACGTGGATGTGCCAGCCACGCTGGCTATCAGAATAGAGACTGCGCCGCGCGCTAGGGCCTTCTTCAGTGACACTCAAAGTCCTCCGCCCCAACGGGCTTGCAGTAGTCGCCCCAGTTCGAGGAAGCACGGAAATAGTCAGCCAGTCCGACATCCCGCACGAGATCCTTGAATCGCGCGTCGGAGCGAAGGTCGGACTTAAGCGGGAGCCAGAGCGCATTTGGCGAATGGAAATCGACCGACACGCGTCTCATGGCGATCAGTGCAAGGTCCTTGTCGTCGAACCTGTCGGCAAACATCACGATGACGGACATGCGAACCCGATCCTGGTTCGCTGGATCATCAATGCCTTGCCTGATTGCAGCGCGGGCCTGCTCCCGATTTTCAAACTTCCCGGCCAGGTCGTGTGCAACCGGCATCGGTATCACCTCCTCGCTAAGCAATCTGTGGAACTGGGCCCTGATGGCCGCCGGCTCCGCATTCTTGCGCGCCAGGATTCGCATTAACGCGAAAATATTCGATTGCTGATGACTCCCGAGCAGCGTTTGGCTGCGCTCATACTCGGCTTGCGCCTCGCTGCTCCTGCCGACCATGTCCAGTTGCGCCTGCAGGGCACCGGATACATAGAGTGAGAGCGGATCCGCATCACGCGCCTGCTCCTCGAAGCGCACCAATTCCCTGTTCCTGCCCAGGGTCCCGAGAATGATGCCGTAGCTTTCACCCGCTTCGTTGCTACTGGATGGCAATGCACCGGCCTTCAAAGCACCGGCCATAGCCTCTTCGGCCTGCGCCCAGTTATGCTGACCTACAAACTGGTTGACCCGCAAAATCTGTGCCCACCAGGCATTCGGAGCCAATGTCAAAACGCGCTCCGTCGCAGCGTTCGCCTCGCCGCGCAAAGCTGCGGACTCACTCTCCGGGACGCCGATCAGCGACTCGCGCAGTGCATAGCTTAGCAATAACCAGGCGCGCGAGAACTGCGGATCAAGCGCAACGCATTCACGCAACTCCCGGACGGCATGCATGCCCGCCACCGGCCCGTTTTGGTGATAGATCTGGCGAGCGTGCAGATACTTATCATAGGCCTCCACATCCGTGGTTCCTCCCTGGACGCGAGGCAGATCCCCTACATCGAGCGTCACGCTCAATGCACGGGCTACATCCTTTGCGACTTCCTCCTGCACCGCGAAGACGCCGCTGAGTTCGCGATCGTAGGTTTGCGACCATAGGTGCCTGCCGTCCTTGGTACCGATCAGCTGCGTAGTAATTCGCAGATTCTTGCCGTCTTTGCGAACGCTACCCTCGAGAATATTGTCCACATCCAGCGTCTTGCCGATCGCCCGAATGTCCTCGCCCTTTCCCTTGAACAGAAAGCTGGAGGTACGCGCGGTGACGCGTAGCGCCTTGATGTGCGCCAGCTGATTCAGGAGTTCCTCCGTCATACCATCCGAGAAGTAGTCCTGATCGTGCGCTGGTGACATATCGGCAAACGGGAGCACCGCAAGCGTGATGTTGGTTTCCGGTTTTACCGCTGGGCTGCCTGCGAGTGCTTGCGTGGCGCCGGCAGCGGAAAATCCGGCAACCCCCTTGGGGCTGTAGTGGAACCAGATCAGGGCGGCGCCGGCAAGCACCAGCAGTGCCACGGGAATCGCGATCTTGAGCCCCATGCCCGCCCTAGGTCCCGCCATCGCCGTCCCCTTCGTCGGCGTGGTGGCAACCGGTTCACCTTTGTTCATGTGCCGGCGCAAATCGCCGACGAACGCGAGCCACGACCTGTCGTCCGGATCTCCTTTCCAGTGCGTCAGCTCCGCCGTGTGTTTGAGCTCGAACATGATCGGCCGGTCGCAGGATTCGATCATTGCCGGCACCAGCGTGCCGCTGCGATCCGCAGTGGTCGCTTCCGCCCGCACCCAGCGCGATTCAACGGACTTCTTTGACCAGAGCACGACCACTGCCTTGGCTTCGCGCAGGGCGCGCTCTGTCACCTGGTCGTAGTTCTCGCCCGAGCGCAGTGTTTGGTCCCACCAGACAGTGAATCCTTCGCGCTCGAATCCCTCGGCGAAGCGGCGCGCGGTCACCTGATCGTCCCGGCTATAAGAAAGGAAAATGTCGGTCATTCACGGTTCCTGATGTGCTCGCCGGCAATTGGGTCAGGCCTCGCCAAGTGTAAGCGCTCCGCATCTGCACCGCCCGCCTCAACTGGCGTATTGCCAAGAACACACGGGAGTTTGTCGGATCTCACCATGTGGGTGAGAAAACCAGGATGCGGAGCGGGTGGTAGCCGGGCTGACCCGACGCCCGCGGACTAGGGCTTGCGCGCCATGACTAGCGAGTAATAGCCCCCGCCCGTACGCCAAGCCTCAATGTCGGCAAATCCGGCAGCCTCCAGAAACCCGCGCAGCTCTGGCAGGGTGTACTGCCTGCCCTTGGTACCCAGCAGCATCATCATCGAGAACGCGGCCGGCGCCAGTGGCCCACAGCCGTCATCGTCAATCAGCATTTCGTGCAGCAGGATGCGCCCGCCGGCAGGCAGCGCCTCAAAGGACTTGCGCGCCAAAATGCGGCAGGTGGCGTCCGACCAGTCGTGAAAGATATTTGAGAAGAAGTGCGCGTCATGTCCGCGCGGCCAGTTCTCGGTGAACATGTTGACCGCTTGCGTTGATACCTGCGCCTGGACGCCAGCCGCCGCAATGTACTGGTCGGCTTCCACGCAGACCTGCGTGATCTCCATCACCGTGGCCCGCAGCTCGGGCCACGCTTTTGCCAGCCGGATCGGGAATATGCCCGATCCACCGCCCACGTCCAGCAGCGACCGCACCTCGGAAAACAGCGGTTGCGCGGCAACACCCCGCGCAGCCGCCTGGCTGTGCGCATTCATGAAGGCCGTGATGAAATTGGCGAACTCCGGCGTCATCGCGCCACGTTCCCATTCATCCACGGAAGACAGTCCTCCCTGCGGGCGGCTGCCGGTGCGAAGTGTCGCAAGCATCTGCTTGTGCAGGAGCTCACGCTCGCGAAAGATGCCCAGCATGGGACCGTAATAGCCCTCTGCCTGCGGATGCATCCACATGCGGCTGGCGGCGGTCGCTCGCCAGCGGCCTTCGCGTCGCTCCACGAAACCCAGTGCCGCCAGAAGCCCCAGGTGAATCAGCAGCGCGCGCGCATCCACCTTGAGTTCGGTGGCCAATTCCGCGGTGGTCAGGGACCGCGATGAGATCGCCGTAAAAGTACCGACCTCATCAGCCACCGTGAGGACCGGCATCCGGTACTGCGACAGCCAGGTATCCCAGATGATCTTGTCGTCGCTGGTCGCGGGCAGTGCACTCACTGTGATTTCCGTCAGGCCGTGCGCAGCTTGCGCGGTGCGGTTTCCTTGAGGAACAGCGCAACGATGAAGCCGAGCACCAGGCCACAGGCCGCGAAATACAGCGCGCCTTTCAGTCCATATTCGCCACCCGCGATCCTGCCAGCGATGATCGGGCTGATGCCGCCGCCGACGAATTCACCGGCGAAGATCACGAAGCCGGCCATGGAGGCCAGCATGCCGGGAGGCGCGGCTTCTGCGGCGACCGGACCTGCCAGGATCGCCAGTGCCGCAAAATTGAACATCGAGGCAAAGAACAGCAGGATCCACAGGACGGTCGTATCGTGTGGACCAGCCTGCGTAAAGAAGTACAGGAACGCCGCGGCCAGGATGTAGGAAGCCAGCGTGGACAGCTTGCGGCCGATGATGTCGGACAGCGCGGGCATCGCAAACTGGCCGATGCAGCCGCCAATACCCACCGCCGAGAACACGTTGCCGGCGGTCACCGGATCGAGCCCCAGGCCTGCACCAACTGGCGCGGTCAGGTAGGCCGTGAGCATCGCGGCGATCACGAAGATGCCACCCATGGCGCAGATCAGCGTGAGCGGTGCGACCTTGGCGTTGCGATGCGCGAACATGCTGAGGAATGGCGCACCACCACTGCCGTGCCCCGTATCGGCACGCTTCAGCGGTTCCCGCACGACGAACCACATGATGATGGCCACGATCACGCCGGGCGCGCCGACGATCATGAACACGGAGTGCCAGCTGTGGCTGTTCAGCAGCCGCGTGGCAATCAGTGGCGCCAGCGCCAGGCCGAACAGGGAAATCATGCACTGGAAGATGCCGTTGTTCATGCCGCGACGCGATGGCTTGGAGGCCTCCACCGCAACCGCGACCCCGGTCGAGGCCACCGGACCTTCGGCGACACCCATGATCACTCGGACCAGGACCAGGGCCGTGACGGAGCCGGCCAGGCCGCTGAATGCCGACATCAGGGAGAACACCAGGATGGCAGGCACCAGCACCGCGCGGCGGCCGACTCTGTCCGCCAGATAACCCATTACGAACGCCGAGATTCCCCAGGCCATTCCCAGGTATCCCGCCAGTGTTCCTCCGTCCTGGGGAGTCAGGCCGAGATCCTTGCCCATCGTGGAGTTGGGCGACTGCAGGATGATCGGAAGCACGAACCTGTCGAGGCCCACCAGACCGAAGGTGATGCTCAGCAGCAGGATGATTTTCCACTCGTAACTGGTATCCCAGTTCTTTTCTTGTTGTGCCACGGCGCTCCCCCTTGATTGGATTTTATGGTGCGATTCGAGCCGGAACTATATCACTCCATTCAGCGCCAGACTTCGCCGGGGGTGTCTGTCATACCAGCCCGAAGTCTCGCGCAGCAGGTCCTAGCGCGACGCCCCCAGGTGCCCCGACTCGAAGACCACGTACCGCTAGCTATAGGGCGACCATCCAAGCAGTTCGCACAGGCGTTTGGAACCTGAGTAGCGAATCGGCAGGTAAGAGCCGGAGCACGTCCCGCGCGCGCTAGCGCGCCCGGAAGATCGCCGGCATCGACAAGCGCAGCACGCTTCGTAACCTGCCGACGCGGCCCCTCTGCACATGGCCTGCGAATCCGCCCCGTTAGGCGGCGGTGCTCACTCTTCCCAGCCGGTGGGCGAGTTGTACGGTGTCGTGACGCCGATGCTTCGATCTCGTGGATCTAGCCGCCCCATACCTTGAAGATGTGCTCTGCCGGCATGTCGAAGGCGCGCTGGTTGGTCATATCGGCCTCCTCGCGGTCAGGATTGCCAGTGATCTTGAACTTCTTCTGCGTCAGGTGCCGGAAATGCGAGAAGCCGATGGCCAGCCCGGTCACCGTGTCGGCAATCTCCACGCGGCGATCGTCGATGGTGGTGATGTACTGGAAGGCACCGGAGTCGATCTGCGAAGTGCAATCCTGCAATCCCTCCAGACCAGGCGGGCGCGGCGCGCCCCCCGGGATAGTGCCGCCCAGTGCGGTGGCGGTGGCCGCGGCCAGCAGGGCCGCGGCCATCCACACGCCTGATCTTCTTATTTTCATGCTTCCCCCCAAAAACTGACTGTCAGAAGATCCCGGTCGGCGCTTCCATGGTGACGTCGCGCGCCTGGTCCGACATGCCCTGCTCCCAGGTGCTCCAGCCGGAGTTCATGCCGTAGGGGGCGCGCTGCAGGACTGCCTGGATCTTGCGGATCTTGCCCTTCTCGATCTTGAACAGCTCGGCGATCTGCCAGGTCCACGGCTGCACCGGGCCGGCAACGACCTCGCGCCCATCGGGTGTCTTGAAGTGGCGGGTGTCGCCGCCGTAGTGATCAAAGAAGCCGAACGCGAACACGATGCCGCGCTCCTGGTCTATGGCCACGAAGCGCCGGTCGCGGATGCGATTGACGAAGTGCAGCAGGCCGGACTTGAACTGCTCCATGCAACTCCACTGCGCGGAATAGTCGGTGGAAGTCAGCGGATCGGGCTGCGTCTGCCCGGCGGGCGTCGGCACGTTGGTGGTCTGGTTGCCGTTCTCAAGGCGATTGCAGTCATCGCGCGAACGGATAATCGCCCTTGCCGTCGTTCTTCTGCATGCCGGTGAAATACTTGTTGCGCCGTGGCGATCAGCTCGGCGCGCGACATGCGCTCCGCCGGCGGCACCGCCTGCAGGTAGATCGGATCGGTACCCAGTTCTTGGCCGTCCATAGGTCCAGCGCCGGCCGCTCGTCGCGCACCACCAGCTGCTCGATTTCGGTGATCTGGCCGTCCGGCACGCGCAGCCGCAGCGCGATCAGTGAGCCGTTGCCCTTGGCCGGATCACGGTTGTCCTCCTCGATGGTGCCGAAGAAGGCCACCTGGCCGGCCGGCACGTCAGTGACGAACAGGCGGTACTTGCCCTTGCCCTGCATGGTGCTCCACAGGCCATCGCCGATGAGCAGGCGCTGACCGTCTTCGGTGAACCTCACGTTGGGCGACAGCGGCACCATGGACGGCTGGTTCGCAGCAACGGCGTCCAGGTAACGGTCGACGAAGCCTTCCAGGCACGCGCGGTCGCAGGCCGACTGGGCGGCGTGCACGGAAGACGTGCCCGCGATAGCAATAATTGCCGCGACAACCAAAGTAGTTGGTGCAAAGCGCATGAATCCCCCCGCTTGTTATGGTCGGGCATTCTGCACCATCCCGGGCGACCTGGTCGACGGCTACTGCGGTTCTATGACCTGGTAGCCGCGCTGCCGAAGTTCGTAAAGTATGCCGTCCTTGGCCATCAGCTCGCGGATCCCCACCACGGCCAGCGTACCGCTGTTGCGCTGTAGTGCGCCCTCCATTGCCAGCAACAGCTCCAGGCGGAACTTGCGTCGTGCCTCTTCATACATCGTCGCCAGGCGCGGCGTGCCCAGGAGCAATTCCAGGCAGCGTTGCTCGGGAGAGTCCGCCGATATGTTGCGCAACGGCTCGAGGTCGCCAGTCGCCCAGGCATTGGCCTCGACCTGCAGCTGCGGCATGTCGTGCTCCATGCGTGCGACCAGTCCTTCGAAGCAGCCGATCTCGGCCTTGAAGTCCGACTTGGCATAATCATTGATTAGGCCCTTTGGATCCTGCACCTGTAACGGGATCGAGGAGCGCCGGATCTCTACGCCATTGTGCTTGGCGGCCTTCTCCACCACCGGCCAGACCACGTTCTGCTCGCTGAGCTGCGCCGCATCCAGTGCCTGCGAATAGAGAATGAATGCGGCCAGCGCCGGTCGCCAGTGGTCTATCTTTCCCGGCGGCGAGTAGCGCGCCTTTAGCACCGACCAGCGCGCATAGAGGTCTTTGGGCAATATGTCCGCCAGGGTCTTGTCACCGGGAATCGAACGGGCCCGCAACATGGCCGGTAGCAGCCGCAGCCCAGTAAAGAAGCCGATTCCGGCACTGACTTCCGGCGGCGCGATCACGCTCTGCGAGCGTGCAATCACGGACTCGACCTGGCGCGCGCGCCACTGCATCTTCTTTGGCAGGGGTGCGTGCGAACCCAATATCCACAACGTGTTGGCGCCGTTCTTGACCTGCCAGAGGCCCGGCCCCGGTTGCTCACCGGTTACGACGACCTCGTCGAGGACATCCTCGGCGTGCACGCCCTTCACCAGCAGCAGCAAGCCGAGCACGGCGCAGCGCAACGCGCGAGCGCGGGTCATGTGCCGCCGGCCAGGCGACCCTGATGCATGAGCGCGCGCAGCGGAACAAGCGGAGCCATGTGCTGCGCCAGAATGGTCCTGCGGCAAATGTTTCAGCTGCGTGTTGCCCATGCCGCCACGCCGATGCTCGCCAGCGCCATCAGCGCGGTGGCCAGCAACGGAAAATGCGAACTGCGCATTGCCACGCCCTGCAAGGCCGTAAACGCCTGTGACATAGACGTAGCCACCAAGGGCGCTAGTGCCGCAGTTGCCAACAACACGCCCACGCCGATGGCGACCGAGGCCATGCGGGCATTTCGTCGCTGCCGCTCAACCCCCGCAATGACGGCCATGACCAGCGCGGGGTCCGCAGCGGGCGGCGCCTCCTGTGCGAACAATCGCTGCAACAGCTCGTTTGATTCGATCATGGTGCCTCCAGCACGCCCGGATCCAGCCAAGCGCGCAGCCTGGCCGACCCCCTTGTCACGTGTGACTTTACAGTGCCCAGTGGCCAACCGGTATGCGTGGCGATCTCGCCATGACTCATTCCCTCAGCATGACAGAGCACCACGCAGATCCGCTCCTCGGCTCGCAGGCGCGCCAGGGCCCGCTCCAGGTCCAGCACCAGGCCGGCATCCGGTGCACTGACAGGAACATCCATTCCCGCGTCCGGATCCAGCCACTCCGAGCGGCGTCGCATCTGCTGCAAGGCGCAGTTCAGGGCCAGCCGCCTCAACCAGGGCCCGAACGCCGCGAATTCGCGCAAGGTGCCCAACTGCATCCATGCCTGTAAGAAAGCCTGCTGCGACAGGTCATCCGCCAGTGCCGCATTGGCGCACACGCGGCGCAGAAACTGGCGCAGGCGCGGCTCGCGACGCCGCACCAGTTCCTCGAAGGCTTGCACTTCGCCGCCTGCCGCCAGTGCCACGAGCGTGGCCTCCGCCACGTTCGCAAGCGCCTTGCGGCGCGCCAGCAGATTCACACGCCTGAGCCGTAGCTGCTACTGCCCATATGCCGCGGGCGCAGGTAAGCATTAAAGAACAAACCCAGACCTATGGTGGCCACCAGGCAGGCAGCACCCATGATCGGCCAGAAGGAATCTACCGCGATCTGGCGTATGAACAGGCTGAATACACCCAGACCGACACCCGTGGAGGTGATGCCAACCGGCCACGTAAAGGGATTGGCGGGGGCCCGGGGGCATGGCGGAGCAAGCAACTTTTCCACCAGTGCGGCATCGAGGGTCTGGCCGCGTTCGATTGCCAGGCGAATGGTCTGCTGGCGTTCGCGCTCGACCATCAGGCGTCGCCACATGGTCACGGCGACGATGCCAAACACTGCCAGGAAGAAGAACATCGGGCCCAAGACGTCTGCACCCATCACACACCTCCCGAATATATGTACGTTGCCGCAAGGGATGCGGCTGGCACGGCCACTGGATGCAGTGCCGACGGAAGAATCTCAGAAGGCCGGCAATGTCCGCACGGCCGGCGCCTTGAGTGCCGCCGCATCCTCCTTGACCAGCCTGCCGTCCGCGACCGCCTGGTCCACCGCGGCGTTGAAGCGCTTGATGTATTCGTTTCGGTCCTTGTAGAGCGCTTTGAGCCTGGGACCCTCGAAGCGCCGCATGGACCCGGTTATCTCGCACAGAGCACGGGAACCGGCATCGTTCTGCGCCGGCGTACTGCGACCTGAGTAAGTGGCCAGCGGCACGTCTATCTGCGGCAGCCGCCAGCCGCCCTGGACATTTCCCAGGCGGTCAAGCAATGGCTCGCCGCGCGAATCCGTCTCGATGCGCGGCACAGTGTCCATGGCCGCGCCAGTAACCAGCAGGCGGTCGAATTGCTGCCAGATCGCGTTGAACGCCAGGCCGAGCGGAAAGTCGCTGCGCGGCTCCCGACAGGCGTCGTCAGCCGGAACCGCAAGGCCTGCGATCTGCAGGTCGACCGCGGCAGGTTGTCCGGCCGGATACGGGCCGGAGTACGCGGCGCCAGCGATTTCATACTGGTGGTACACGGCGCCGAGCTCGTCGCTGTCAGTGCGATGCTGTGCGGACGCACGGCGCAACTCCGTCTGCGTCAGCACCACCACCACCGGCGCGGTGCGTGGTGCCAGCGCACGTGGCTCCTCGGCTGCTGGCGCCGCAGTACAGGGGTTGAGGGGCATAAGCCCGGTTGCGGCGGCGCTGAGATAGCCGTCATAAATCGGCGCGCCATCGCCTAGCCGCAGGTTTGCGTGCAGTGCGTTGATGAAGGTGCCGATGTACGCACCGGCCTGGCCATATCCGGCCAGTATCACCCGGCGCGGGTTGTAATTGCGCAGTGGGTTCTCATGACTGGTACTGCGCAGCAGTGCACCGCTTTGCGCAATCAGGTCCCACACCAGGCCGCCATCACCCACGTCGGGGCCGGCCGCGGCCTTGCAATCAGCAGGCGGATTGGCCATGTTCAATGGCTCATAGCGCAGCGAATCGAATTTTTCCAGCGTCGCGGCAGCGCGCGCGGATATCGTAATGCCCACCCAGGCGTCGCCACTGCGCAGGAACTGTTCGCTGGAAAGCCCCCACAGGGGAGCCGCGTCGTAGTTCTCCGGTGCGTCCAGAAGTTCCACGATCACGCGCCCACTGAAGCGCTTGGTGTCCAGCGGACGTCGCACCAGAAGGCGCGTGACGTAGGGCACTCGCGCCGCCCCTGCGGACGCTGCGGTGCGCACACCCGCGGGCGACCACTCGTAGATACCGGCCAGGCCAGTGACCAGCAGCTCGTCCTCGGCATAGCCCTGGGCAGCCAAATCCACGGGCGCCAGGGCGCTGGCGGCAGCCAGGAACGGACGGTTGGTTTCGCTGGCCGGGACCAGGGTGGCGCGCGGCGTCGACACCAGTTGCGCACCCATTACCCGCGCTGCCATTGCGGCCAGCAGCAGGCCGGTCGCAATCAATGGCAAACTCCGGTAATGCATGTGCGCCGTCATTTAGAAACCACGGCGCCATGGCTGTCAACGAAGGATTGAAAAGAGGCCGCATGTCGGATCCCTATCTCGAGGCATTTGAGCAGTACCTGGAATGGGCTATTGCCCGTCCTGGACTCTCGCGGCATGCCTCGGTCACCGGTAGCCGACTGCATTACCTGGAATGGCCCGGGCCGGTCGGCGCGCCGCCCCTGCTGTTGCTGCACGGCTTTCTTGCCCATGCGCACTGGTGGGACTTTGTGGCGCCGGCGCTGGCAGAGCGCTATCGCGTCATCGCGCCGGACTTCAGTGGCATGGGTGACAGTGAATACCGCAGGGAATACTCGCATGCGAATTTCGACGCGGAAGTGACTGGCCTGGTCGATACCCTTGGGCTGGCCGGCTGCGCGGCGGTCGGCCACAGCTTCGGCGGGCGGATCCTGCTCTATGCCTGCCTGAGACAGCCGCAGCTGATTGCTCGCGCGATCGTGGTGGATTCACGCCTCGGCTCACCGGCGGACCCGATTGGCGGCTTCGACGAGGACTGGCGCCCGAAAAAGCGTTATCCCGATGCGCAGTCCATCCTGCAACGCTTTCTGTTACGCCCAGTGGAACCCGCGCCCGCGATGGCCCTGAAGCACATGGCGCGCGCCTCCATCCGTGAGGAACAAGGTGAATGGGTATGGAAGTTCGACGAGAACGTCACGCGGCTTTACCAGGGGCGGCAAGGCCTGCCTGGTATCGATGACACGGTCGAACTGCGCGAACTGACCACGCCCGTGGACTTCATCTACGGCGAGCAAAGCAAGGTAGTCACTGCGCCGCGTGCCCGGCTGCTCAAGGGCTGCCTGCCCAATGTGCGTACGGTGACCGGCCTGCCAAGTTGTCATCACCATCTGCCGGTCAGCCAGCCCATAGCACTGCTCGGCGCACTGCGGGTCCTGCTGCAACAACCGGTCAATTGAGCGGGAACGTGACGCTACCGGAGCGCGGCCCGGTTGGAGTAGGCTTTGCTGCAATGAACCAAACACCCCTGGCCTCCCGGCCCTATATTCCTGCGGTCACGCGCCTTCCGGAAATGACGGTGCGTGCTGTCGTGGTCGGCACCATCCTCGGAATCATCTTCGGTGCGTCCTCCCTGTACCTGGTACTGAAGGTCGGGCTGACGGTCAGCGCCTCGATCCCCGTGGCGGTGATCTCCATCACGTTGTTTCGCATGTTGTCGAAGCTAAGGATCCGCGACGCCAGCATCCTGGAACACAACATCGTGCAGACCGCCGGCTCCGCCGGCGAGTCCATCGCCTTTGGCGTCGGCGTGACCATGCCGGCGATCCTGATCCTGGGCTTCGACCTGGAACTCACGCGCGTGGTGCTGGTGGCGGTTCTGGGTGGGCTGCTGGGCATCCTGATGATGATTCCGCTGCGCCGCGCGCTGATCGTCAACCAGCATGGCATCCTCAAATACCCGGAAGGCACGGCCTGCGCCGAGGTGCTCAAGGCAGGCGCCAATGCGGAATCGCGCGCGGCTGCGGATCCGCTGGCCCTTGATGCCCGGTCCGTCGGCATCAGCGCCCGCACCATCTTCACCGGCTTTGGTATTGGCCTGGCCTACAAGGCGCTCAATGTCGCCTTCAAGGGCTGGCGAGACATGGCGGACATGGTGTTCGGGGCGCCTCTCAAGGGTGGTTCCCTCGCCGCGGAGATCTCGCCGGAACTGCTGGGTGTCGGTTACATCATCGGACCGCGCCTCGGGGGCTTGATGTTCGCGGGTGGCTTCCTGACCTACCTGGTGCTGATCCCGATGGTCCTGTTCTTTGGGTCCAAGGTTCCAGGCGTGCTCGCCCCGGGCACCATGCCCATCGCGGACATGTCGCCCGGCGACGTCCGCAATGCCTACATTCTCTATATCGGAGCCGGCGCCGTGGCTGCGGGCGGGATCATCAGCCTGGCACGCTCGCTGCCGCTGATCTTGAGCAGCATTCGCCGCGGCATCAGCGATGTCTCCGCCTCGCGCAACGGCACGGCCAGCACCGATCGGCGCGACCAGGACCTGTCACTGAAGTTTGTCGGCATCGGCACGCTGGTGCTACTGGCCGCCATCACGCTGTCCCCGTCACTGCACATGAATGTGCTCGGCGCCCTCCTGATCCTGATATTCGGCGCGCTGTTCGTGACTGTCTCCTCGCGGCTTACTGGCGAGATTGGCTCTACCTCTAACCCGATTTCCGGCATGACCATCGCCACGCTGATGCTCACCTGCCTGGTGTTTCTCATCGTCGGCTGGACCGGCGGCGCCTGGTATGTAACCGCGTTATCGGTGGGCGGCATCGTTTGCATCGCCTGTTCGAATGGCGGCACCACCTCGCAGGACCTCAAGACCGGGTTCCTGATCGGCAACACGCCGCGCCTGCAACAGATATCCATCCTCATCGGCGCACTGGCCTCAGCGCTGCTGCTGGGGCCGATACTGCTGAAGCTCAACGACACGGCAAGCGTGTACATCCCGGTGGCCCAGGTCGCCCCGCAGGGGCTGAGCACGGACGTGTCGACGCTCGGCACCAAGCAGGAATCCATAAAGGGCGTGCAGGCCCATGAAGATTCGAAGGTCTACCACGTATGGCACAAGACCGGCATTGAAGGCGGGCCAGCGGGCAAGTACCTGGTGGATGACGCGGGGCACGCGGTGTGGCTGGTGGATCCGGGCATCAACGGCGTGCATGACACGCGGCCGGACGGGACCCATGTGCGCAAGTTCGATGCGCCCAAGGCCACCCTGGTGTCCTACATCATCAAGGGCATTCTCGACCGCAAGCTGCCGTGGGACCTGATCCTGTTCGGCGCGATGATCGCGATTCTGATGGAAATATCCGGCGTGCCCTCGCTGGCATTCTCGGTGGGCGTGTACTTGCCGATCTCATCCACGACGCCAATCTTCATCGGCGGGCTGATTCGCTACCTCGTCGACCGGCACGCGCGACGCTCTCCGGAGGCTGCGGCCCTTTCCGAGGCCGAATTCACCGCGCAGTCGGATCGTGGACCGGGTGTGCTGTTCGCATCCGGGTACATCGCCGGCGGGGCGATTGCCGGGATTGTGATCGCGTTCCTGGCAGGCGTGCTGGGAAACCAGGATGCAGCGCTGCAGCGCTGGTCCACCGAGCACAACCCCTTCTTCGAAGGACCGCACTCGGACCTGCTGGCATCGCTGCCGTTTCTGCTGCTGGTAGTGCTGCTGTGGCTGGTCGCCAGGGGCAAGTGGCTGTCGGGCACCGGCAGTCGCGGCTAAAACCGGCCTGGTCGATCGCCGACGATCAGTGGCTGCCGCCAGGCTTGGGGCGGTGGACCGTTGCAGTAATCCGGTCCAGCACGCCCATGAACACTGCTGATACGACGAACGTGAGATGGATGATCACGTACCACAGCAGCTTGTCGTTAGCGATCTTGTCCGCGTCCATGAATGCGCGCAGCAGGTGGATCGCCGAAATCGCGACGATGGAAGTGGCGACCTTGAGCTTCAGTGAGCCGGCGTCGAGCTTGCCCAGCCACTCAAGCTTGTCCTCCTTGCCTTCCATGTCCATCTTTGACACGAAGTTCTCATAACCCGAAAGCATCACCATCAGGACCAGGCTGGCCACCAGCGCCAGGTCGACCAGCGACAGCACCGACAACACCACGTCCGCTTCCGACAGCTCCATGATGTGCTGCAACGAGTGCAGCAGTTCGAGGAAGAACTTGATGCCCAGCATCAACAGGGCCAACGAGAGGCCCAGGCAGATGGGAGCCAGCAACCAGCGGCTGGCGAACAAGGTCCGTTCGATCTGCCTTTCGACCATGTGGCTATTCTAGGGACACGGGCTGTCCGCGCGACAGGTTTGTGCCCTCGCCCTGCAGCGCGTAGGCATTGCGCCCAAACACCACCCCGCGCAGCGCCGCGTCGAATCGATAGCGCTTGAGCGTGGCAATGGGCTCCAGGTCCTGGCTCGTGCCCACAGCCTGGTCGATCGTTGTGATCACGCAACGGGTGCAGGCCTTGGTCAGGGCCAGCATTACGGTGCCAGCCTTAAGCCGGGTGGCATGGTCTTCCGCGTACGCAGCGACCCCTTCGAGCAGCACGTTGGGGCGAAAGCGGTTGACCGGCAGATCGCGACCAACGCGCGCGGCAAGGTCATTGATCGACGCCCGCGACAGCACCAGCAGCGGATAACCGTCGGAGAAGAAATTTGGCACGTCGCGGCCCGCGGTCCAGTCGTTGTTGCTCAGGCGGCGCGTGACCGGATCGAAGCGCACCAGGCGCAGCGGGCGACCCAGCCAGTCGGACAGGAATGCGGCTACTTCGGCGCCTGCGTCGAAGGCGGCGCAGATCGATTCCCACACCCGCACCGACACGCGCTGGCCTTGGTGGCCCAGCGCAATTACCGGTCCTGCTCCGTGTGGATTGCTCAAGCGCAGCGATTGCGCGTCAAGCGCGGTGTGCAGCAAAGCCAGGCGACTCTCGTCACGCTGGGTGAGGAAGCGGCCGGCCGGGTCGACGATCATCCACTCGCGATCATGCTGCAGGCCACAGGCATCAAGCCGCACGTGGTCGCAGGCGATTCCGGCCGCGGACTTTACCGGGTAGACAAACAGGCCACCGATCACGGCGCTCATGCGCCGTGCTTGCCTCCTGCATCGCGACGGCCTTCCCGTTCGAGCCCTTCGACACAGCGCTCGAGGTAGTTGCGCAGTTCCGCCACTTCCTTGACCGACAGCAGCGACAGCATCTGCGTCATGACCGGCGAACCGGAAGAGCGTGCGGCATTGAGTCGTTCCTGTCCGGCAGGCATCAGGTACCAGCGATCCGCACGGCGGTTTTGTGGATCGGGTCGACGCTCGACGCAGCCTTCCTTCTCCAGGCGACGCAATAGCCCGGTCATCGTCTGCGCAGTCACCAGTAGGCGCCGCGCCAATTGGGCGCCCGCGATACCGGGCTCCTGCTGCAACTGGTCCAGGGTGACGAGGTGGGCGAAAGACACGTCCGAACTGCGGCGCAGCCGCTCGTCCACCAGGTGACGAAACTGGTGCATGAGCCGCTTGAGCAGATACCCTATCTGCTCCTCGGGAGTTCGTTGGCCGGTCTTTTGTGAGGTCGCCATCAGCCGAAATTTTCAGACTTGCTTAATGTAAGGTCACTGATAATATATCAGGGACCTGATATCAGACAAGCCGAGTATTTCATGCGGACGGGAAGCGCTCCATCTTTGCGACAGCGGATGTCGGTTAAAGTTCTTTTAATGTGCGCCGGCGTGGCCGTCGTGCTCGCCAGTGGCTGCAGCCGCGGGTCCCAGGGCGGCGGCAACAAGGACGGCGCCAAGCCGGCCGCCGCGCCCGTCGCGGCAATGACCATCACCACAACCAAGGTGCGCAGCGAGGTCGTGGTGCGCACCGTGCCGGCCACCGGCACCATCTACCCGTGGCAGGAAGTGATCGTGGGCGCCGAGGTCGGCGGCTATCGCGTGTCCGAGGTCCTCGTGGATGTCGGGACCAAGGTCAAGCAGGGCCAGGTGCTGGTGCGCCTGTCGGGCGACATGTTGCAGGCGGACCTGGATTCCAAGCGCGCCGCCATGCGCAGTGCTGAGGCTGCCGAGGCGAATTCCTCCGCCGCCCTGCGCCGCGGCGCATCGGTGTCCAGCTCCGGCGCGCTGTCTGCGGCGGATCTTGATAAATTGAAGGCCGACGAGATTGCCGCACAGGCGCGAGTCGATACCTCCAGCGCCGACCTGCGCACCGCCGAACTTCGCGCGCGGTACGCGGCGGTGACTGCGCCGGACAGCGGCACCATCACCTCGCGCACCGTCAGCGTTGGCCAGATCGCCCAGGCCGGCGCCGAGATGCTGCGCATGCTGCGGCAGAACCGGGTCGAGTGGCGCGCGGAGATTCCCGAGTCGCTGTTGTCGCGCATTCAGATTGGTCAGCTCGCCACTGTGACCGCGGTGGATGGCACCACGGTGAACGGCAAGGTGCGCGCCGTCGCGCCGACCGTGCAGGCATCCAACCGCACCGGCCTGGTCTACGTCGATATCGTTGGTGGCGACGCGCGGCCCGGAATGTTCGCGCGCGGCGAGATTGCCGCGGGCAAGGGCCCGGCGCTGCTGGTTCCCGTGACCAGCGTGGTGATGCAGGACGGATACAGCTACGTGTTTGTGCTCAAGGACAGGAACGTCGTCGAACGCCGCCGCGTGCAGCAGGTCGGCGTGCGCGGCGACAACATGGAGGTCGCCGAAGGCGTTGCCGCCGGTGATGTCGTCGCCGTGAAGGGCGCCGGCTTCCTCAAGGACGGCGATACAGTGCGCCTGGGCGACGCGGCGGCGCCATGAATTTCGTCACATGGTCAATCCGGAACCCGGTCCCGGTGATCATGATGTTCGTTGCGCTGATCGTCGGCGGCATCTGGGGCTTCAAGAAGCTCCCAGTGCAGGACCTGCCGGACATCAGCGCCCCGTTTGTCTCCGTCAGCATCAGCTACGCGGGTACGCCACCGACGCAGATGGAGACCGAAGTAACGCGCAAGGTCGAGGATGCGATCTCCACTCTGATCGGCATCAAGCGCATCACCTCCAACATCAGCACCGGCAACTCGCAGACCTTCATCGAGTTCGATTTCAAGACCGACATGTCGCAGGCCATGGACGATGTGCGTGACGCGGTCACGCGCATCCGCCCGGACCTGCCGCTGGACGCCACCGAGCCGTACATCTCGCGGGTCACGATCGCCGGGGATCCGGTGCTGTCCTTTGCCGTCAGTTCTGACCGCTTCACGGACACGGAGCTGTCCTGGTTCGTCGACCTCAACGTGATGCGCTTCATCAGCGGCGTCAACGGTGTTGGCCAGGTAAACCGCATCGGCGGCGTGACGCGCGAGGTTCGCGTCGACCTGGACCCGGATCGGATGGCCGCGCTGGGCGTAACCGCGGGGGAAGTCTCCTCGCAGCTGGTGCGCACGCAGGTGGAGCTGCCAGGCGGGGAAATGCGCATTGGCTCGCAGGAACAAAGCGTGCGCACGCTGGGCACCATTGGCTCCATCCAGGAACTGGCTGCATTGCCCATCCCGCTGGTTGATGGACGCACCACGCGACTGGATGCCATAGCCGACGTTAAGGACCAGGCGGCCGAAGTCCGCCAGGTGGCCATGCTCGATGGCAAGCCGGTAATCGGCTTTCGCGTGATGCGCGCGTGGGGCGAAGGCGCGGTCGAGGTGGCCGACGGCACGCGCAAGGCCATCGAGCAACTGCGCCTGCGCTATCCGCAGATCAAGATCACCGAGATCAACAATATCCAGGACAAGGAGGTGCGCCAGAGCTTCCGCAACTCCATGACCATGCTGCTGGAAGGCGCCATTCTCGCGATCATCGTGGTGTGGTTCTTCCTGCGTGACATCCGCGCCACGCTGATTTCCGCAGCGGCGCTGCCGCTGGCCGTGCTGCCGACATTCTGGGCGCTGCACACCTTCGGCTTCACCATGAACACGCTGACAATGCTCGCACTGACGCTGGTGGTGGGCATGCTGGTCGACGATGCCATCGTCGAGGTCGAGAACATCGTGCGCCACCTGCGCATGGGCAAGCCGCCGCTGCAGGCCGCCACCGACGCGGCCATCGAGATCGGCCTGGCCGTCGTGGCGACGTCGCTGACGTTGTGCGCCGTGTTCGTCCCCGTGTCCTTCATGAGTGGCATACCCGGTGAATTGTTCAAGCCCTTTGGCTTTACCGCCGCCATTGCCGTGCTGTTCTCGCTGCTGGTGGCGCGCACGCTGACGCCGATGATGGCCTCGAAGTTCATGCGGGCCGCCGAGCACGGTGACGAGGCGGGCCGCTTCAAGCTCTGGTACCTAGATAAGGTCCGTTGGGTGTTGCAGCACCGCTGGAAGACACTGGCGGTGTCCACCGCAGTGATGCTCGCGACCTTTTGGCTGGCCACCACCCTGCCGACCGGCTTCTCGCCGAGCCAGGATTTCGGGTTCGTGAACCTCAACGTCGACCTGCCGCCCGGCTCCAGGATGCAGGACACGCAGGACACCGCCGAGGCGGTCCGGCAGCGACTGGGCAAGTACAGTGAAGTCGTACACGTGTTCGCGTTGATCAACCCGCAGAGCGCCAGCATGTTCATCACGCTGCGCGATCGCAAGGAGCGCCATCGCACGCAGCAACAGCTGCAGAATCTCATCGTGAAGGACATGAGCGGGATTCCCGGAGCGCGCATCCGCAGCGGCCAGGGCGGCAGCCCCGGCAGCGGTCCGGTACAGATCGAGCTGACCGGCGACGACTCCGCGGTCGTGGCCACGACGGCCGCTCAGGTGGAGCGCGAGATCCGCGCCCTTCCCGGCTTCTCCAACGTCTCCACCAGCGCCAGCCTGTTGCAGCCGGAACTGGTCATCCGGCCGCGTCCCGACCGGGCTGCCGAGCTGGGCGTGACCACCGCGGCCATAAGCCTGGCCACGCGCATTGCCACCAGTGGCGACATCACCAACAACCTGGCCAAGCTGAACCTGCCGGACCGCCAGATCCCGATACGCGTGCGGCTCAACGACTCGGCGCGCTCGAACATCGACCAGATCAAGCTGCTAAACGTGCCATCGCGCTTCGGCCCGGTGCCGCTGATGAACGTGGCGGACGTCTCGTTTGGCGCAGGACCCTCGCAGATCACCCGTTACAACCGCAGCCGCAACATCACCGTCACTGCTGACCGCGGCACCCAGGCACTGGGTGATGCCAATGCCGCGATCAGCAACCTGCCCACGATGAAAAACCTGCCGCCTGGCATTCGTACCGTGGACACCGGCGATTCGGAAATCATGCGCGACATCTTTACCGGCTTTGGCGTGGCAATGGTAATCGGCATCTTCTGTATCTACGCACTGCTGGTGCTGCTGTTCCATGACGTGCTGCAACCCATCACCATCCTGTCGGCACTGCCGCCGTCGGTGGGTGGCGCGATCGTGGCGCTGTTCGTCTTTCGGATGGAGCTGTCGCTGCCGGCGCTGCTGGGCGTGCTGACCCTGATGGGCATAGTGACCAAGAATTCCATCCTGCTGGTGGAGTACGCCGTCATGGCGCGCCGCGAACATGGCCTGAATCGCTTCGACGCGTTGCTGGATGCCTGCTCCAAGCGCGCCCGCCCCATCGTGATGACCACCATCGCAATGGCGGCCGGCATGATGCCCATGACCCTGGGCCTGTCGGGCGACTCGGCGTTCAGTGGGCCCATGGGTGCCTCGGTGATCGGCGGGCTCATAGCCTCGACAGCGCTTTCGCTGTTCGTCGTGCCCGTGATCTACACGATGTTTGATGACCTTGAACACTGGTTCAAGAAGAAGTTCTCGCGCTCACCACGGCTAGCAGCAGCCGTGGATGCTTCGTAATTCCGGCGCCGGCGCCGCGCCTCGGGCCCGGGACTGCGCACCCCGACCGGCCTCGTCCAATGTCCGCCACGATGAATGAAGCGACCAGCTACTTGGTACTGCCGGCAGACAGGCGCACCCCGATGTAGGCCGTCGTGCCGGGGGTCTGGTTGCCAAGAACTTCCTGGTAGTTGGCGTCGAACAGGTTTTCCACCCGCCCCAGCACTTCAAACCGGGGCGTGACTTTGTAGCTGGCAACCAGACGAACCAGGGTGTAAGCCGGCATATTGGTCTTCAACACCACGTAGTTGGGCAGGCCATACTGTCGGTAGTCGTTGTCGTAGTGTTCACCGTTGTACGTTACCCCCATGGTCAGTCGCACCTTCGCCCCCGGGTGCCAGGTGCCATCAAGGGCCGCCTGATTCTTGGGGCGACTGACTTCCACAGTCGGGGGGTTGCCTTCCATGGCGCGCAGGTAAGTGTACGAACCCACGACGTCGAAGTCGGCTGTCGGGGATAGGCGCGCGTACAACTCCATCCCTTCACGCGCGCTCTCGCCGGTGTCGTTGCAGCTCGACGGGTAGCAGGAAACTATCTCATCGTGCAGCGCCGAATTGAAGTACGTGAGATCAACCAGCGCACGACCATCGGCAAACTTCTGCTCGACACCCAGATCCCATCCCTTGGCGCTTTCGGGCTTGAGGTCCGGATTGCCGACGAAGGTTCCAGGGTCGAATCCGAACTGTTCATAGAAGCTTGGGTTGGTCACGCCTTTGCCATAGCTGGCGTGCAGCCGGGTACCGGTGGCCTTGACTACCCAGGACGCTGCCAGCGAATACGTATCGGCATTGTCGAATTTGTCATTGTCATCGTAGCGATAGGACCCGGAGAGATACAGCTGCCCGGCAATCTGCAGCTGGTCCTCCACGCCCACACCGACCAGCTCCCTGGTCTGGGCCTCCCGCTGCGTTGGCGAGAACGGATGCGTGTTCTGGAACGACTCCTTCTTGCTTTCGGCAAACCCGGTCAATGTGTTGCCGAGGCTCGCGGAGCCGGATTTAACCGACGACTGCAGCCCGTATTTCACGCGATAGGCCTGGTCGCCGAACTCGTCCCCGGGAATGCCGTCCCTGCCTTCAGCGTGATTGTGGGTGTAATTCGCGTATGCCGTGGTCAACCACTTGTCATCCAGAAGGGACAAGGTGCCCGATCCGGCCAGGTTGTATGATTGTGTCGAGGTCTGGCTGGCATCGTCGTAGGTCTCGCCCTGTCGCCCCGCAATGAATGAGAAGTCGAAGCCATCGGTCTGTGCCCTGGAATCCACGTAACGCGCAAAGCCATCGAATCTCAGATTGGGCGTGACCTTCACCCCTGAACTCACATAGCCGGTGACGTTCCTGTACCCCTCTTTGTCGCCGGTGACGCCGGGCGGGCCGTTGATGGCACCCAATGCGGAAATGTCAAAGCCATCGGTGTCGATAAACCCAGCCCCGCCGCCGAAGTAGTAGTCCCCATTGCCGAACCCGCCGCCGCCCAGCAGCGTGGTCGTGTTGAACGAACCGTATTCACCCGAGGCGTCGTAATACCCGCCGTTGGTGTCCTTCGGCGTCAGGATATTGATGACTCCCGCCAGTGCATTGGAGCCGTAGAGACCACTTTGCGGACCGCGCAGCACCTCGATGCGATCTATGTTCACCGCCAGCAGTGTTGAAAGATCTGTCTCGCCCTGACCAGCGTCCGACACATCCACACCATTGAACAGCACCAGCGTGTGATTGCCCTCGGCGCCACGCGTGCGGACCTGTGTCAGGCCGCCGTAGGAGCCGGTGCGGGTGACGGCCAGTCCCGGCACCTGCCGCAGTACATCAGATACGTAGTTATAGCCGCCGTCGTCGATCTGCTGGCCTGGCACCACCGTCAGGGAATTGCCAATCTTCTCGTACTCCGTGGGAATCGTCGTCGCCGTGACCACTATCTGGCCCAATGCGGATTGCGCTTCGACGATTGGCGCCTGCGCGAAGGCGGCACCTGCACAGCCCAGGATCAGGCACCCCAGGACCAGCCGGAATGCCGACAAAGCACCGGCGCTTGAACGGCGGACGGACATGGCATCGGACTTGACTATTTTGTTGCGCTCGACAGGTCCAGCTTCGCCATCGCGCCTTGTCATGGCCACCGCGCCCTGCTCGGCCGGTGACTTGAGCCGAAATTCTGATGTCCTGTGACCACCCTGATTTGGCGCGGCGGCGCTCTCGATTTGCATTTTTTTTACTACCAGCTCCGAACAGGGGCTGACGTAGGCTGGATGCAAGGACAGCAGACGCGGAGGGCAAGCCCACCACGTGCCGGCCGCTCCTCCCACGAGAGCCCGACAAACTTCTCGCCCCAGGGACAGGAGCCCCTGAAGTGGCCGCGGCAGGTCTTCGGACTCTCGGGTGGGCCGGCTGACGCCGGTTTGCCTACTGGGCGCACTTCCCAGGAGCTTCACTAGCTCCCAGTGTTTTCTCGCTGTTCGTTCCCGATTACCGCTGCGGGACAGTTCCGGATTACTTCGCAAGAAGTCACCGGATTCCCTATTAAGCTGGCCATGCACGTTCTGCATGGCCCGGCACCGCTAACGCCCTCAAGATATTGTGGTCGTTCGTTCGAGTCAACGGGAATCTGGCGACCAGCTTGGCGCGCGCCCGCGAGTAACCGTTCAGCGGTCCGGTCAGCTCCAGATGCGGACAAACAAAAAGAATGCGCCCACGCCTGCAAGACCGGCAGCTGCCACATCAGCCGCAAGCGTACGCAACGCTGCCAATTTTCTTCGCTGCAGCAGCGCTATCGCGACAAGGGCTGCGCCGAAAATCAGTGCCTGGGCCAACACAGCGCCGATGTCGAATCCAGCCTGCATTCGCACGGCCGCGGGAAGCGAGAAGTGCGCTCCCGGCAGCATTGAAGAGAGCAGGAAGCCGTCGAGGAACCCGAACGCGACTGCGAGCGCCACCCAGACGACATCCCGACGATCGTACCAGTGCGATAGCACCAGGAAGCCGCCCGAGAATGCCGCCGCTCCCATCAGGAACAGCGCCGTCAGCACGGCTCCCTGTAACGTCGCTCCCAGCGCAACCAGCAGTAAAAGGCCGCTCCAAGACATTACCAGGGCCCTGTTGTGCTGGAGCGCCTGACGCCGTGCCATCGTCAGGCCGAGAATCGCCACCAGCAGGCCCAGGAACGCCTCGACGAAGTTGATGCGTGGCAGCACCAATCCACCGGAGGACAGGGCCAATGACGACAGGTAGCCCAATAGCAGCGCCGCGATCACTATGCCGGCATCGCGCCTCCGGCGAACGAGCATTGCCGCACCCACGAGGAAGCCAATTTGCACCGCACTGCGCAGCACATGCATGCCGCCGAGACCTACATATTTCGACAACCGGGCCGGCGGTGGCAGTCCAAGTGCTGCTACCGGGATTTGCCGGTCCGAGGAGGTAAATATCTGGTCGACCGTTTGCCCCTGCCGCTGGATGTGCGCGAAATTGACATGGCCGGGAACGCGATCGAACAACACCTCATCGCGCAATACCATGGCGCCGGCTACCGGGCACTGAAAAAAGATCTCGAATCCGTATTGGTCCGATCCCACTTCCAGCGGATCAACCTTGCCCAGATCGTATCCCTGATCAATGGCGGGGCAATCCATGGCACCAGAATTCACCGCCGCGTGCTGAAGCACATAGTCGCCCAGTTCTCGTACGGACAAGGTCGGCAGGTCGGTGCCGACCAGGCGTTCGGCCTCGCTGGCTGGAAGCAGGAACTGCAAGGTCACCAGGCGCCCGGACAGCGTCCAGGTCGAATAGCTGGTGCTAGTGCCGGTGGCGTGGACACTGGGCGACAGCAACATGAACAGGCACAGTCCTGGCAACGCCAGCGGTTTCATTTGAGAAATCCTGGGGCAATCAGGATCCGCGCCTGACTGCGCAATTGAGCCAAATTCTCCTTCTTGGCCCGCTCGGACTGCTGCGCGCGATAGGATTCGAATACCTGGTTGCGCACGGCCGTAAAGTCTGCAACCACAGCCACGTTGTGCCGCTCCACGACGATGATGTGCACGCCATCGCTGTCGGACACCGGGTCCGAAACGTCGCCGTCGCCGAGCGCCGCGGCGACTGCGTAGAGTTTTTCACCAAGCTGCCGTTTCGCTTCGGCGCTCGACTGCTCACCGACGCCCACTCGCCCGGAATCCACCAGCCCGAAATGCTGCATGACGTGATCAAGCGAGGCCCCGGCGCGCAACTGATACACCGCTTCCGCGGCATCGGCCTGCGCCTGTGCATTGCTCTGATCGGCGTTCTCGTAGCCCCCGACGTGAAGCACCAAATCATGCAGCGTGATGGGGCCGCTCACCGTGTAGTTGGCACGGTTGGCCTCATAGAAGGCGCGCAATTCGTCCTCCGTAGGAGGCTGCGCCGCCAGTGCGGCATCGGTCTGCGCCGAGACGCCCATGGCCATCGCATCTCGAACCTCAGTGGTGGTCTCTGGAAGGTCGAGCACCAGCGCGCGCTGCACCAGCACCTCTTCATCGATCATCTGATACAGCACCTGGGTGCGCTCTTCCGGGGTGGCCTCCTCGAACGGCTTGTCCACTACCGTCTTCACCTCGGAGATGAAATCGCTCAACAGAATGCCTTTCTGGTTAACCATGGCGATGTATCCCGGGGGCACGCCGGTTAGCACGCGCGGGGTCTGACGAAACATGCCAAATCCGGCCGCACCCACGCCCAGGGCGATCGCCAGCAGCGGCAGCACCAGGCTGCGGCGCGGGCGATACAGCAGGTCGGCCAGGAATCGGGCCATGGCGGCGCGCAAGCGCGAGGCATTCAATTGAGTCACTGGAGTGTTCCGGCGGGCAAATCGGTTCCTGGCCCCGGGCGCGAGTGCGGTGGGTGCGAGGCCGCGTACACATACACTGCCAACGCGCGTATCTGCCCCAGACTCAGCGTCCGGCGCCATCCGGGCATGATGTGCCGCTGCCCGAAATAAATGGTGTTGTACAACGACTGCGATTCATCGGCGGACTTCCAGATCAAGCGGGTCAAGTCCGGCACGCCGTAAGCCGCGTTGCCACGGGCATCAGGTCCGTGGCAGTCGCCACAATTCGCGGCTCCTTCAAACAGAACACGGCCATCATTGGCTGCCTCCGGCCGGTAATGCCAGTCATTTAATTTCAGGAGATATTGCACCACGTCCCGGACCTGGGCGTCATTGAGCATGCCCCGCAGGCCATATGCCGGCATTTCGTCCAGACCCCGTGACTTGCCAGCGCCGTTGCGGATTCCATAGAGCAGCGTGCGCTCGATCTCATACACACTGCCATCCCCGAACAGCCAACGGTCGTCGGTAAGATCCGGCGTGCCAATCCTGGGGTCGCCATGCAGATCCGACGCATGGCATTGAACACAATGCTTCAAGTACAGCGGCCGCGCCCATTGGTTGGCAAAGCGCACCAACTGGGGATCAGCCAACATCGCATCGGGAAGGGCAGTCAGCAGCCGGCGCTCCATCCGTTCGCGCCGCATATGGAGCAACTGCGCAGCGGCGCCGACCAGAACCAGCACGGCCAGCAACAGCATCCAGCGCCAATTGCGTGTGGCGACCGATCCGGCGCTGCGCAGCGGCTTCCTGATCTTATTTGCGTTGCTCGAGAGGCTCATTGCGCTAGTATTTGCAGCCTACTACGGTTGGGTCACGGGTATTCATGATCGGCACTGGGACAGTAGCGAAGCCTGGAGAAGCGGTCTACCCGCGCTCCCATCGCCTTGTCCGGCGACTGGCGCTGTTTTACGCGATAGCCGCGATTGCCACTGGCACCCTGCTGCTGGCCGGGCTGTTGCCCGATGGCACCGCGACGCAGCTTCGATCACTGGCCGGTGAGGCCATCGCGGGTGGACTTGCCGGCCTTGTTCTTTCGGCACTCCTGCTGTCCCTTACTGGCCTGCTGGCCACGCTCGCGCTGACCACCGCCCGCTTTCGACACGCCACTGCGGACCAAGCCGCAGCTGCAGCCCGATGGCGCGATGCGTTGCGGCACCCAGGAGTGGCCGCACGCGTTGGGCAAGCCGTCATTGTCACGGCTGGCGCCCTGCTGGTCTTTCTGGTCACGCGCCTGTTCTGGCCCACTGCCGTTAATCCCGCCAATGCCACTATTGCCAACATTGCCGGCGCGTTCGTGCTGGCGCTGGCATTTGCATCCCTCGTGTCCGAGCGCGTGCTCAACTCTTTCCCCGCCCCGCAGCTGCCGGAAGCCCCAAGCTTGCGGCGCCTGCTGTTGCTGACCACTGTACTGCTGGCGGCCGCTGCCGCGATCGAATTCGCGCGGGGCGCCATGGTCGCCTGGTTGCACTGGCCGCAAATGGTGATTGCCTGCGTGCCGGGGCTTATCGCGCTGGAGCTGGCGTTGCGCGCATTGGCTCGGCTGTTCCTGCCTGCGCCGCCAGCCGCCACCGCCACTGCGGTCACCGACAGCCTGCTCGCGGGCCTGCTTACCGGTGGGCCGCGCTCGCCTGGCACGCTGTTGCGCACCCATCTGGGACTGGATTTCGCGCGCAGCTGGGCGTTGTCGTTCCTGAGCGCCGCCATCTTGCCCGCGCTGTTCGGCACGGCGCTGCTGTGCTGGGCATTGACCGGGCTGAAGCTCATCGATCTGGGGCAGCGCGGCATCTACGAGCGCTTCGGCGCTCCGGTTGCCGTGCTGGGTCCGGGACTGCATTTGCTGATGCCCTGGCCACTGGGCCGATTGCGCCCGGTGGAGTTCGGGACCATCCACTCGGTGGCCATTGGCGTCGACGACGCAACGCCCCAGTCCGAAGAGCACATAGCCGCCGAGGCCACGCCGCCCGTCAGTCTGAACCGGCTCTGGGAAAGCGCACATCCCGGGCAGGCCGAATATCTGGTTCCCAGCCCGGGCACCGGGCAGCAGGGCTTTCAGAGCGTGAGCACCGAGATCAGGGTCCTGTACCGCGTCGGGCTGACTGATGCAGCGGCCCTGCAGTCGGTGTACACGGTTGCGGATCCACAGGCCCTGATCCGGTATGCGGGAAGCCGCCTGGTGCTGCGCTACTTCAACTCGCGCACGCTGGATGCCGTGCTTGGTGCGCAGCGCGATAACGTTGCAACAGCCCTGCAGGAGGCACTGACTGCCGACCTCAACTCGCACCATGCCGGGATCGAGATCGTTTCGGTGCTGATAGAGGAGATCCATCCTCCCGCGGGGGCTGCTGCCGCCTACCACGCGGTCCAGGCCGCTGAGATCAATGCCAGCGCCAGTATTTCCGATGAGCGCGGACGCGCCACGCGCGTTGCTGGCGTCGCGCAGCAGGAAGCACATCAGCTGCTGGTCGGGGCGACCGCGCGTGCCGCCGAGGACATCGACGCCGCCAATGCCGAGGCCTATCGATTCAACGCGGAACGTCGTGCCTATGCCGACGGCGGCCAGGCATTTCTGCTCGAACGCTCCTTTTCGAGACTGCAGGCTGCCCTTGCCGACAGGTCCCTATTGCTCATCGATCATCGCCTGAGTTCCGCCGAGGTTCCGGTTCTCGACCTGCGCCAGCGCGAGAAGGCGGCCGCAGGGGCCAGGATCGATGGTACCGATGCCGTCCTGGAGCTGGGTAGCCCGCCTAACAGCACCCGCTGATCACCATAGTCAGGTAAAAGAAAATGTTTGCCACATCACGACAACCCCGATCACGACCATGATCATGACCATGACCACGACTTCAGGTTCGGTCTGCGCATCGGGGTTGCCGCACTGATCCTGCTGGCCGCGATTGCGGCGGCCTGCATCGTCATGGTCCCCGCCGGCGAAGCCGGTGTGATCACCCGCTTCGGCAACCCGGTGCGCGTGGTGACCGAGCCGGGACTGGCGTGGAAGCTGCCCGCGCCGTTCGAGAGCACGATTCCGTCGATCTGCGCCTGCGCACGACCTCCACTGGACTGCAGGACGTCGGCACGCGCGATGGGCTGCGCGTCCTGGTGCAGGCCTACGTTGCCTGGCAGGTGCCGGACGATCCGCAACGGGTGCGCCAGTTCCTGCGCTCGGTGCGCAATCAACCCGATGAGGCGGCCGTGCAGCTGCGCAGCTTCGTGAGCGCTGCGCTGCACATCATCTCGAGCAATTTCGATCTCACGGATCTCGTAAATATCGACTCGAACAAGGTGCGGCTCGACGCCTTTGAGCAGGCTCTCAGCGAGCAGGTCGCCCCGCGCATGCTGCAGATCTATGGCATCGATATCCGCCAGGTCGGCGTCGAGCGCATGACGCTGCCGGATGAAACGCTGGCGGCGACGGTTGCCAGAATGCGCGCGGAGCGCGAGACCGTGGCGGCGGAACGCACCGCGGAGGGCCTGCGGCAGGCAGCGGCGATCCGCGCCGATGCCGATCGTGATGCGCGCGAAGTCGTCGCGCAGGCGCGCGAACAGGCCGCGCATACGGAAGCCGATGCGCAGCAGGCGGCGGCCCGCATCTATGCCAAGGCCTACCAGGGCGATCCAGGCCTCTACAGCACCCTGCGCTCGCTGGATGCGATCAGCCAGATCATCGGGCGCAACACGAGCCTCGTGCTGCGCACGGATGCGGCACCGTTTCGGGTACTGGTAGACGGACCCTCCGGCGCCGCACCGCCCCCGGCAAGGCTGGCACGCAGAAGTGACCAACGAGCTCGACATCGCCGGCGAGCACGCGCACCCGCATCCGGAGGGACCGCCGCCGCCGCCGCCGCCAGGACCGATCGCCCAGTCGGTGGCGATCGGATTCCACGTCGTGTACATCGTCGGCCTGCTGTTGCTGTTCTTCTGGCTGACCAGCAATGTGCGGGAGATTGCCTCCGACAGCCAGGCCGTGGTGCTGCGCTTCGGCCGCATCGTCCGGTCGCAGGAAGCCGGGCTGCTGCTGGCCTGGCCGCGCCCGATCGAGCAGGTGCAACTGCTGCCCGGCCCAGAGCGACAATTGAGCCAACCCGTCGCACCGCTGCCGCCAGCAAGCGAGGCGTCACAGCAGCTGGTCGGGCCGTTCAAGGGCAATCAGGCCATACCGCAGAACGTCTCGTCCTATCTGACCGGTGACGGCAACGTCGTGCTCCTTGATGCCACGCTGATCTATCGCATCAGCGATCCCGTCGGCTATGCCCTGGCCCAGAGCCACGTTGCCGCGGCGCTTGACCGGCTGTTCCGCGCCACGACAGTACGGGTCGTGGCCGGCCGCACTCTGAATGACTTCCTCGTCGTCCCCAGCAATGCAGAGGCTGGTGCAGAGGGCCAGGCGCAACTGGCGCTGCGCGGCGAAGTACGCAGCTCCCTGCTGCAGTCCATGAACGAGCGCCTGCGCGCGCTGGCCGCGCGCGGCGCTTCGCGGGCGTCGAGATCGAGCGCATCGACATGACCGCATGGCTGCCGCCGCAGGCGAAATCGGCCTTCGACGCGGTGCTGATTGCCAGCCAGGCCGCGGATCGCGGCGTGGCGGTGGCGCGAACCGATGCCGAGCGGCGGCGCCAGGAATCGGCCCGCCAGCGCGATCAACTGCTCAGCGCGGCCCAGGCCACGGCGCAGGAACTGGTAAGTGGCGCCAACGTCAATACCGCGGGGATACTCGCGCTGGAGCACGAGGAGACGCCGCAGACCCGCAGCAGCCTGCTGCTGCGCGAATATCGTGCGCGCACGGCCGACATCATGAACCGCGTCGGCTCTGCGACCCTGGTCGACTCGCACGGCGCAACGCGCCTGTTGCTCCCGGGGAAATGAAACTATGAACACGATGTCAGGCTCGGTACATGAGAATTCCCTGCGGATTCCGGCGGCCGCCCCCTGGCCCTGCTGGATCGCGCCGAGCGCATGGTGCTGGGCCTGCGCCTGACGCTGGCGCTGGCGGCGCTGTGCCTGCTGCTGGTCGCGGGCGCAATGCGGCTGTTCCTGCCTGCGCAGCAGGGCATCGCCGAACTGGTGGCCGGTGTCGCCGCAGCACTGGTGGCCGTACCGGTGTTTGTGGAAGCCTGGGCCAGCCTCGGCATCCGAGCCTGCACGGCATCACCGACCGCCTGGTGGCGCTGGCACTGATCGCCGCCTGGGCGACCGGGGATCTGATGACCGCGGCGTTCCTGCCCATCATCATGACCATCGGGCACGTGCTGGAAGAGCGCAGCATGCTGGGCTCGCACGAGGCCGTGCGCGCACTGACCAGACTGACCGAGGTTGATTGCAATCGCCTGCTGCCGGATGGCAGCTGGGAACTGGTGCCCAGCGCGCAGCTGCGCGTGGGCGACGTGATCGAGCTGCGCGCAGGTGATCGGGTGCCGGCCGACGGGATCGTCCGCCGCGGGCGCTCCAGTCTCGACATGGCTTCGCTGACGGGGGAGTCGGTGCCCGTGGAGGTTCACGAGGGCGACCAGGCACTGGCCGGCGCGATGAATGTCGACGGCCTGCTGCAAGTCGAGCTGACGCGCGTGGGCGAGGAAAGCACGGTCGGCCGAATCATCACCCTGATGCGCGAGGCCGAGAACGCCAAGCCGCCGGTCACGCGGCTGCTGGATCGCTACGCCGGCCAGTACATGGCGCTGGTGCTGCTGGTCGCGGCTGGCACCTGGCTGATCACCGGCAATGTGCCGGCGATGCTGGCGGTGCTGGTGGCTTCCTGTCCCTGCGCGCTGGTGCTGGCCGCGCCTGCCACCGCCGTGGCGGCCATCGCCGTGGCCGCGCGCCACGGCATCCTGATCAAGGGCTCGGCATTCCTCGAGCATCTGGCCGATGTTTCCTCGGTGATTTTCGACAAGACCGGCACGATGACGACCGGTGATCTGCATCTGGCGCAGACCCAGCCGGTGGCCGGCGTCGATGCCGAGGAACTGCGGCAACTGGCCGCCAGCCTGGGCGCCGCCAGCAACCATCCGCTGAGTCGGGCAGCCGCCGCCGCGGTGCCCCAGGACAGGCGCGTGCCGCTGGAGGATACCCGCGAGCTGGGCGGATTCGGCGTCACGGGCAACTACCGGGGCGAGCGGTTGCACTGGGGCGCGCGGATCTGTTCGAGCGCCTTGGGATTGCAGCGCCGCTGCCACCGGCGCACAACGGCCCGATTGCAGGCGTCAGCCGCGGCGACACGTTCCTGGGCTGGTTGCTGTTCCTCGATCAGCTGCGCAGCAGCGCCACCCCTGCGGTACAGGACCTGAGGGGACTGGGCATCGAGCATATGGTGCTGCTGACCGGCGATCGCACTGCCGTCGCGCGCCAGGTCGCCGGCGAAGTGGGCATCGACGACGTCTTCGCCGAGATGCTTCCCGAGCAGAAGATGGACCAGGTGATGCAGGAGATCAAGCGCGGCCATCGCCCCATGGTGGTCGGCGACGGCATCAACGATTCACTGGCCCTGCGCGCCGGCGCGGTCGGCGTCGCCATGGGCAGCCAGGGCGCGGACGTCGCGTTCGCCTCTGCCGATCTGGCGCTGATGACCAACGACCTGCGTCGCCTGGGCACCTGCATTCGCCTCAGCCGGCGTTGCCGCCGAACGATTTATGTCAACGTGGCGATCGGGCTGGGATTCACCTTTGGACTGACCGTGCTGGCGGGTGCGGGTGTGCTGGGAATCGAGGCGCCCATCATCGCGGCGCTGCTGCACAACGTCAGCACCTTCCTCGGCATCGGCAATGCCGGACGGCTGCTGCTGTTCGACGAGACACAGGCCAGCGCCGTGTCGGCCGCCACCGCCTGATCTCGTCCGGGAAGGCTAGCGAGCCTGCATGGCCTGGCGCGCGGGCGTAGCTCGATGCTGCGTCCACTCCCCCAGGCAACCAAACAGCACGCCGATTGATCCCCACAGGACTGTCTGGATGCCCAGCGATGCCATCCGGAAATCCCAAAGCGTGACCGCCGGAAAGTTCTTCGGCACCTCGTTGATCGCCGGCAGCAACAGGAAAGCCGCGCCAATCACGACGAGGTACAGCACCATCGCCGCCAGGGTCGAATTCCAGGGACCTTTCCTGCCGATCAGGCGGCGCTGCATCATTGCCGCGCCCACGGTCGCCGCAACCGAGATCGCCACCATGAGGAAATACATCGCGGTGCGGTACTTGATGGTATCGGGTTCACCCACCGAGGGCGGATTGGCCGGGTACTTGAGGGCCGGAACCACATAGACAGACATCAGTCCCAGCAACGCCAGCAATGCCGACGTGGGGCCAGGTCCCAGCAGACCCAGGCGTCCATTGGCTATGGCGAACAGCACGGCGAACAAGCATCCCAGGCCAGCGCCCACCACCACCAGGCCCGTCAGCAATCCGATGCCACTTTGCACCGTGCGGCTGAAGATTTCCGGTTCCTCTTCTTCGGCCTTTTGGCCAGCTGCGACTGCCGCAGCCGCCTTGGCTTCGTTTTGCGCAGATTCGAAGCCGATGGCACTCTCGACCGGGGCTTCACCGAATGCCCTTGCCCAGCCAAATGCCAGCAAGCCGGCCGCTATGCCGATGATCAGCCCGTAAAGTATGAGTCGTCCCACGGGACCCCCCTCAACATCGCATTGTCTGGATGAGACTTAATCAGTGGCAAGGAAACCCGAGCAGGTGCCGTGCATCGTGGACGAACTCGTGTATGCCCATGCCGCTGACCATCGAAGTGGCACCCTGCTCCGCGCCCACGAAGTAATACGCCATTACCATGACCAAGCCACCCAGGACGGCCCAAGGCACGATCTTCCTGAGCGGAATGGCGGGTGTAGCGCTAGCGGATACACCCACTTGTTGATCGGCAGCAGCGGCCATCGTTCGTCTCCAGGGACCCCTATGTTCCCAGTCTATCCAACAGCAGGGAAAAATCCCAACTCCGGGAGATAATGGGGGTTTCTTGCGACCTGAAGCTGCCAAGTCCTACAGACGCATATGGCCACTCGAATCACCCTGATCTGCCAGGCGACGACCAAAGCGCTGCGTTCGGCCACCTTCGGTGGCGACGATTCGCTGGACGACATAGGCAGGGTGCAGGCCCAGCGCCTTGCCGGCAGCATCGGCCAGGTCAATCACTGCTGGACCAGTCCGGCGCTGAGCGCCCGCGAAACCGCCACGGCACTGGGCCTGGTCGCAACACCCGACGCGCGGTTGCGTGACTGCGACTTCGGCAGATGGACCGGCCTGCGGTTCCAGCAGCTGCTGTTGCGAGAGCCCAGGAAACTCGTGCGCTGGATGAAGGATCCAGGCTCCGCGCCCCATGGCGGGGAATCGATCCCGCAGGTCATTGATCGGGTGGCAGGCTGGATTGACGAGCGCGGCCGCGATCCCGGGCACACCGTGGCCATTACCCATGCGTCGGTGATCCGCGCGGCGATCGTCCACGTGATCCTGGCGCAGACCCCGACGTTCTGGCGGATCGACGTGCTACCGTTGTCGCGGACGCAGCTGCGCACCAATGGCCGGCGTTGGGTATTGCGCTCGCTGGACACCGGCTGGGGCACCGAGGCAGAAAGAGAATAATCCGATGGACCTGAGCCACAAGCCCTTGCGTGTATTTGCGTTCTGCGTGATCGCAGCCTTGCTGATCGTGGCGCTGGTGAATCTCTACCAGGCACAGCGGGTGCGTCCCGAGCAACGCGACATCCCATACTCGCAGTTTCGCGACGATGTCGATCATGGCCTGGTGCGCAGCGTGCGGATATCCGGGCAGGAAATCACCGGTACCCTGGCCGACCACAAAGCTTTTCGCACCTACGCAGCAGTGGACCCGGATCTGGTCCCGGCGCTGCGGGCAAAGGCGGTAGTCATCACCGCCATCGCAGCACCGGCCACCGGCTCGACCTGGCCCACGCTCCTGGGGACCTTGTTGCCAACCCTACTGCTGCTGGGCGTGATGCTGATCTTCATGCGCCGGGTTCCCGGGCTCAGCAGCGGCAGCATGGGACTGGGCAAATCCAAGGCGCGGCTGCTGACGCAGACCGCGGGGCGCGTGACCTTTCGTGACGTGGCGGGAGTCGATGAGGCCACGGAGCGACTGCAGGAAATCGTGGATTTCCTGCGCGATCCGCAGAAATTCCAGCGGCTGGGCGGGCGGATTCCGCGCGGCGTGCTCATGGTGGGGTCCCCGGGGACCGGCAAGACGTTGCTGGCACGCGCAGTCGCGGGCGAGGCCAACGTGCCGTTCTTCACGATCTCCGGCTCGGACTTCGTGGAGATGTTTGTCGGCGTCGGCGCCTCGCGCGTACGGGACCTGTTCAACCAGGCCAAGAAGAGCGCGCCGTGCATCATCTTCATGGACGAGATCGACGCGGTGGGCCGGCGGCGCGGCGCCAGTGTCGGCGGGGGCAACGATGAACGCGAACAGACGCTCAACCAGTTGCTGGTCGAGATGGATGGATTCGAATCCAACGAAAGCGTGATCCTGATTGCGGCGACTAATCGCCCCGATGTCCTCGACCCTGCACTGCTGCGGCCCGGGCGTTTCGACCGCGAGATCGTGGTGGGCAACCCGGACGTCCTGGGCAGGGAACAGATTCTCAAGGTTCACGTGCGCAATGTTCCACTTGCCGCCGACGTTGATCTGGCTGTCATCTCCCGCCGTACCCCCGGATTTTCCGGCGCCGATCTGATGAACCTCGTCAACGAGGCGGCCTTGCTTGCAGCCCGTCGCGCGCAAAACACAGTGGGCATGCGGGAATTTGAGGACTCAAAAGACACGGTAACCATGGGCGCCGAGCGACGCACCCATGTAATGACCGAAGACGAACGCCGCCTGACAGCCTATCGCGAGGGCGGCCGGGCGATCGTCGCAATGCACGTCCCGGCCGCAGACCCGATTCACAAGGCCACCATCGTTACACGCGGGCGAGCTACCGGCATGGTCAAGCAGCTCCCGGACAACGACCAGTTGTCCATGACACTGGAGCAGATGAACTCGCGGCTGGCGATCCTGATGGGCGGCAGGGTTGCCGAGGAAATGATCTTTGGCCGGCTCAAGGTCACTTCGGCAACCGCTGGCGACATCGAGATGGCTACCCGGCTCGCCCGAATGATGGTCACGCGATGGGGACTCTCCGAAGCGCTGGGTCCGGTCGCCTATGGCGAGAATGTGGAAGACGCATTCCTCGGCCACTCGGTGGCGCACGAGCAGAACTATTCCGAGCACATCGCGCAAATCATCGCCGTCGAAGTGCGCAAGCTAGTCGATGCGGCACTGGCACAGGCCCAGGACATCCTCGCCACGCATCGCGCGCAGCTGCAAACACTGGCTCACGCGCTACTGCGCCATGAAACACTGAGTGGCGATGAAATCCGAAATCTGCTGGCGCCAGGCCCCGGAACTGGCGCAGATCCAGGGTCCTGCTGAGAGTGCACACGGCCGCAGCTGCGGCCGATTGGCCGGTCCACGCGCGTGGATCTGGCTTGCCAAGTTGCCCGGCCGTGCCATGCTGCAGACATGGTGCGCCACGGGCTCGTCCTTGCTCATCGAATGCTTGGCGTCGCACTGGCGATCTTGCTGGTACCCGCGGCCCTTACCGGGAGCGTGCTGGTCTGGAAGGACTCGCTCGATGCGCGACTGAACCCCCAGCTGTACTTCGCCGGCGACCACCGCGCAACCCTGAGTGAACGCCAGTTAGGTACCCTGCTGCGGGACCGGTTTCCCGCGGTGCGGATCGGCTGGATCGAAATGCCCGCCGCGCCTGGACGCAGCGCAAGGATCAGCGTGGGCAATTGGCCACGCACCGACATGCAGCGGCAAATCAACGAGGTGTTTGTCGACCCGGCCACCGCGGATATCCTGGGGGTCAGCAGCACGGTCGCACCGGGGCTCAACCGCCAGGAGATCATTCCGTGGCTGTACCGTTTCCACTACACCCTGATGCTGCGTCGCACCGGCATGCTGATCATGGGTGCGGTAGCGATGGCCTGGTTGCTGGACTGCGTTGGGCATGTTGCTGACGTTTCCCAGGTCCCTGTTTCGCTGGAACAAGTGGCAGCTGGCCTGGCGCGTCCGAACCTCGCGCCTGGATTTTGACTTGCACCGCGCATCCGGGCTCTGGTTCTGGCCGGTCCTGGTGATCCTGGCTGCATCGAGCGTTTACCTGAACCTTACCCACGAGGTGTTCGTTCCGGTCACGCAATGGCTGGCGCGGGCACTGTTGCCCGAGCACCTGAGATTGCCGGTGACAGACGCGGTGCTGGACTGGCAATTCCCGCTGCACAACGGCGAGGCCTTCGGCCTCTCAGGACGAATCATCGTCTGTACCTGCGGTCTGGTCATTACCGTCCTCGCGGTCAGCGGGATCGTGACCACGATGCGCAAGTTATCAACCGGTCGCCGCCATCCGCACATCCCTGGCTAAGTGAGGGTTTTGCGATCACTCGCCCTCACCATGGATAGCGGCTCACGGTGACACGCGGCATCTGCCTTACGCTGCGCCCCGGACGATAAGCCGTTCGTCATTGCTGCGCGGCGAGTTCACGCGCTTGGACACCGGCCACGCTGAACGCAAGTCATCCGGATACGGCACCAGGCAGGCAAAGGCCTCCTCTGGCGATGCGGACAGCCACGCCTGCTGGTCCTTGCGCTGCAGGATGGCGGGCTCGCGCAGCTTCGTGTTGTGGATCTGCGCCATGAACGGCGAGGCCGGCAACGTGATGATGGTGCACGAGAGGATGGGCTCGCCGCCCTCCGGGGTCGACTGGTCCCAGAGGCCCGCGAAGCCGAACACGGGCTGGTCGGCGCAGCTCACATACCAGGGCTGCTTGCCGTCGGCGATCACCTGCCACTCGTAGAAGCCGCTGGCGATGACCAGGCAGCGCTGGCCGCGCTTCCAGGCCGTGCGATAGGCCGGCGAGGTGCGCACGGTTTCGACCCGTGCATTGATGGTGGAATATTGGCCGGGCTCACCCTTGGCAAAGAACGGGATCAGCCCGAAGCGCATGCGCACCAGTTGACGCTGCCCGTCCTGCATGCGGATGACTGGCACCTGCTGAGTGGGCGCGACATTGAAGCTGGCCGCGAACAGCGGCATCGGGTGCGGGCCAGTGAGCGTGAACTCACGCTCAATGGCCGACTCGTCGGGACTCACATAGCGGCCGCACATCGCCGCGACTCAATGGGCCCGGGCTAGAACGACCCGGTCACGAATACCTGTGCACCGGAATAATGCCATCGCAAATCACCATTGAACGCCGGCTTGGTCACGCCAACGGTAGTGATGAACTGGTTGTATCCCGCGCCCAGCCCCCAGTGCTTGGCAAACATCCAGGTCAGGCCACCGCGCACATCAGTGACCCGGCCGTCGATATTGTCGATCTTGAGGGCGAAGTATTGGGCCTGGGCATCTATGTACCAGTTGGGGGAAAGCGCCCACAGCCCACGCAGCCCGAACACCGGCAAAGGCGCGGTAACGCTGGCCGTTTCGGTATGCACCTGGCCCCCTACGCCGTTGATGGTGCCGACACCAGTGAGCGAAAATCCGAAATCGATGGCATGCAGGCCAGCCGAACCGGTGATTTCGTAGTTGTCGCGGCGCAGGAATGCATACTCGTACGCCAGCTCGTACACCTTCGTCGAGTTACTTGCTGTAACGTCCGCGTTGGCGTGATAGACCACGCCATCCACCGTAATGTCGCGAGTCAGGGTCTTGGTGTTGGATTGACTGACACTGAAATACATGACCCTGAGTTTGTGCTTGGGGGCCATCCGCCACGTGGCGTCCAGGCGGAACCGGTCAGCATCCCTGAATCCCAGGTCCTTCTTGGTGTCGATTTCAGTGCCGCTTTGTCCACCCGTACCATTCAAAGTAACATTGGTTTTCGTGGTGAGCAGGAAGGTGCCCGCCGACACCATGAACCGGTCATCGAGCAGCCCATACTCGCGCGACCCCACCACCGTGGTGTCCGCAGCAGGTGTCACCGCTGCCAGTGCCAGACCCGGCGCAGCCAGCACCAGGATCACCACGGCCATGGACAGCGGGCTGAAATTATTGATCGGCTTTTTCATGTATTCCCTATGTTTTTGCCAATGTCGTGGATTCCGGTCCCATCGGGTCGAAGTCTGCGCCAACTTCGGGCATGCGCACAACTGCCGGGTGCGCCCTGTAATGATGCGCAGTACCTAGCCCCTGGTGCGTGGACGGATCTGCATTTCCCGGCGGTGATAGTCGATTATTACGGTGTCCATGAGCCCGATAAGATCCATTCCGATCAGCAGTGCCGGCTGCTGGCCCATGTCCCAATATTCGAAAATGTGGATGTCCCCGAAGGTCAGGTGTGCGTCCCGGATCGTCAGGTTGCCAATCGAAATCGGCGAAACGGTCACCCCGACTCCAGTCTGCATGTCCCCGGTCGCGCCGGTGATCTCGTCTACCGAATGCGGTCTGCGTGTGTACCGGCTGGCCAGGGCCTCGCGCAGGGCCGAATTGCCAACGCTGGCCTGGGCCCCGGTATCGATAATCGCGCGCACCGGAATGCTGCCGACTTGCGCATCCACCATGAGCAGCTTGAGGTTGGTCTTCAGGAACGGCACCGCCTCGAATCCATAGGCCGCGCGCAGGTTCTTGGAATAGGAAACATTGATGAAATCATTGCGGAAGTCGATGTAGATGCGCTTGTCGTGCATGCCATCCATGCCCAGCAGGCCCTGGGCGCCGCCGAAGGCGTCGTTGACGATGGGCAGTGTCGAGGGTGCGATCAGCAGGTCACCCACGCTGAGACTGTCGACCTTGATGGTTTGCACCACTGCCGAGCCGGTGACCCCGCGCAGCAGCACCTTGGGCGAGCGGTCCAGCGATATACCCAGCTCCTGGGCAACGGCGGGAATCACTGCGGACCGGGTGGCGCCGGAATCCAGTACCAGCCGGAAGGGCCCCTGCTGGTTGATGTAAACCGGTACCCACACGCGGCCTATCTTGTCGCGCTGGGTCGGTGCCACATAACGCGGCTCCCGCGCCTGTACCACGACCTCCTCAAGCTGGTCGTCATCGACCACCGGGGCCGGGGCCGGGGCTGGCGGTTCCGCCATTGCGGCAGGCCACTGGGTGACGACCAGCAGCACTGCGAGCAGGCGGATCCGAATGGTCACCAGATCAGGTCATCCGGGATGACGTGATGCTGGTATGGGTCATCGGGGTCCGGGGCTGCGCCGGGCCGGTTGAGGTGAATCAGCGCGCGCTCCACCCGCGCCTTGATCTGCTCGCCAACGGCAGCAGGCACAAATGCGTAGCGACCGTCATTGCGGACAATGGCCAGATCGCCGCGAATCAGCCGCTCGCGCAGGGGCGGGGTGACCGCGACGCGCCGGATCCTGGTGCCGTCCTGGAAATTGTAGTGGTCATCGGTTTCGACCCGCGGCACCTGGTGCTGCTCGACCAGTTGCCGGATTTCGGCGAACTTGGCCCGGCGCTCGATCTTTTCCTGCTTGCGGCGGTTGAGCTCGGCGTCGCGCGCCGCCTTCTCGGCCGCTGCCTTGCGGGCGGCCAGCTCTTGCGGCGAGGGGGTGGCCTGGGCCTTGCGGCCACGCGGCGCAACATATTTCTCGCGCTTCTGATCCCGCTCGACGCGCTGCGCCTGCTGTTCCGTGACCAGCCCCGCCTTCAGCAGTTGTTCGCGCAGTGACAGACTCATGGGCAGATTGTACGCGGATCCATTGACCCAGACTTTGGTGGCGCCTGCACCCGGACATGAGCAATCGCACGGCGACGCGCTGGCTCATTGTCGTAATCTGACCCGGCCGCGGCCGGCCGGACGATGGCTGTCACGCCAGTATTTTCCGCCCGCGCGCCGGCAGATCGGAACTGTCGCGCAGGGGTGCGGTCTGGGTCGGTACCGGCACCTCACACTACCGCCATTGAGGCCGGGTTGCAGATTTCTCAACGATAGTGCAGGCCGTGCCCACCGCAATCCTTTGATAGAGTGCCAACCGTGAACACCAGAATTTCGCTCTCCGTACTGCTGCTGGCCGCGGCTACGCCGGTTTTCGCAGTGCCCGACGCCAGTGGGCAGCTGACCACCACCCCTGCGCCGGATCTGTCCGCAGATTCCGCCATGACGGCGCGGCTCAACTACAATATTGGCTTCGAACGCTTCGAGAAGGCGCAGGCCGCTGACAAGCTGGCGCCAGGCTCAAAGGGCGCGCTGGACGGTTTCCGCGAGGCACGCGACCTGTTCGAGAAGGCAGCCAAGGCTGATCCCAAGGCGCGCGAGGCATGGAACCTGATCGGCTACACCAGCCGCCGCCTCGGCGAATACGATCGCTCGCTTGCGGCCTATGAGAAAGCGCTGGCCATCGAGCCCAATTATCCGGAAGCCATCGAGTACCGCGCTGAAGCCTACCTTGCGCTGCGGCGTCTGGAAGACGTGAAAAAGTCCTATACGGAGCTCGACGTGATGTCGCCGCCCCATGCCGATATCTTGATGGAGTCGATGCGCAGCTGGGTTGCCGCGCATCGCAATAAACCCGACGGCGTCAGCGCTGCCGACCTGGATAGCTTTGCATCCTGGGTCAACGAGCGGGCCTCGGTCCCGCGCAAGACCGCAGCGTTGCGGCAGGATGCGGCTGCCGCACGCTACTGGAACTGACCTCCCGGGTCAGTCGGCCTTGATCGCTTCAATGGTGATCAGCAGCTTGACGTCCATCTTGAAGCCGAACGAATCGCCATAGGACACGCCGTAGTCTTTGCGATTGATCATCGCCGAGGCGTCCGCACCGCAGGTTTCCTTCTTCGACATCGGGTTGGGCTTGCACATGAAGCTGTTGATCTTCAGTGTCACCGGCTTGGTCACGCCGTGCATGGTCAGGTTGCCCTGTACCTCAGTGGGATTCTCGCCATTGAATCCCGCCAGCTTGCCGCTGAACGTAGCGGTCGGAAACTTCGCCACGTCGAACATGTCCGGCGACCGGGCATGCTCGTCCATCTTGTCCATGCCGAAGTTGATAGTCTTCATGTCCATGGTGACGTCAACAGTGCCGGTCTTGGCGGCGCGATCGAGCACCACCTTGCCGCTGGTCGAGTTGATCTTGCCACGCCACACCGACAGCCCACCCATGTGGTCGGCCTCGAAAGCCGGGTAGGTGTGCTGCGGATCAACGTTGTAGGTAACCGGAGCGGCCTGGGCGGCCACGGCCAGGAGCATGGAACTGGCAGCGCCAGCAAGTACGCGTTTCATGAAGTTGTCCTTTGTCGTGCGGAGCGCGAAACATACCCCAGTTTCCCGAAGTGGGCCAACAGTCGCGAAGCAGCCTCGCGTCCCGAACGCCAGGCTCCATGCAGGGTGCCGTAGTATTCCCGGGAACAGGCCTCGCCGGCGAATATAAGGTTGGGCGCCACCGGTTGCGCCAGCACCTCACGTTGATCGGCCATTCCAGGGCGGGCTGCGGAATAGGAACCCCGCGCCCAGGGGTCGCTTCCCCAGCCGGTCGCCAGCGACGCGGTGATGGCACGCACCAGGTCAGCCCCAAAGACGCTCTTGAGTTCCTCGCAGGCGAAGGCCACTAGTTCGCCGCGCTGTTCCAGCTCCCACGACAGGTCCCCACCAAAGAATCCCGCAATCACCGGCTGCCCGGCAGGGCGAACGGTGTAGCTGCCCGTGCGGCGCGTGGTATCCGAACCGATCAGTTGCGTGGTGTCCGCGAACGGCAGCAGTGCCTCGTCCACCCGCAGGAATACCTTGTTGACGACCCCCAGTGGCAGCGCACCGCAGGCTGCAAGCGTGTGCGCAGGCAATGGCGGATCAAAGGCTATGCTGCCGGCGGCCAGCACGCTGGCAGGCACCGTGACCACCACGGCGCGCGCCCTGACCGATCCCTGAGTGCTGACAATGCGCACCGACTCGTCATTCCAGCCGATGGCCGTGACCGGCGCGCCCAGCGCGATCGGCAGGCCGGCAGCCGCCCGGGCCACGACGCTGCCCAACCCCTCGGCCACTGCCCAGTTGTGCGTCGAGTCGGCGTAGCGCGCCAGGTCCATCGTCGACACGCACGTGGTTTCCACCCCTACCGCCCAGGTCATGACCGCGTCGAACCGGCAGCGGAACTCATCCTGCGGCACCACTTCACTGACCGCGACGTCACGGCCAGCGGCCACGGCGGCATCGATCAGCCCCTGGTAGCGAATCCATCCCTGCGCCACAAGTTCGCGCTCCGGGGGCGTGGGCAAGCGGTTGCCAATGAGGGCGGCGGCACCCCAATTGGGTTCACGCGTTATCACGCGGAAGCCGGACTCCTGCGCGATGCCGGTCAACGCGTTGTCCGGCGCGAAATGCAGCCACGCGGCACCCAGGTCGGCGGCAATCCCCAGGGAGTGATCGGTATGCGCGCGCCCACCGGTACGGCTGCGCGCCTCCAGCACCTGCACGCTCAGGTCCGCTTCCTGCAATGCCCGGCACGCGGCAATCCCGGCGGCCCCTGCTCCGATGATCGCGACGTCCACAAATCCGGTCTTGGTCATGGTTGAACGCGATTCTACTCGTGCCTGCTGCTAGGATTGAGCGCATGAAGCGACTGGATCATCTGCTGCAGAAGAATCAGGACTGGGCCGACGCGGTGACACGCCGCGACCCGCAATTCTTTTCGCGGCTGACTTCCCAGCAGTCGCCGCGCTATCTGTGGATTGGCTGTGCCGACAGTCGTGTGCCGGCAAACGAGATCGTCGACCTGGCCCCTGGCGAGCTGTTCGTGCATCGCAATGTCGCCAACCTGGTGGTCCACACCGACCTCAATTGCCTGTCAGTGATCCAGTACGCCGTGGACGTGCTCAAGGTGCAGGACATCATCGTCACCGGGCATTACGGCTGTGGCGGCATCGCCGCAGCCATGGGTTCCGCATCGCTGGGCCTGATCGACAACTGGCTGCGTCATGTGCAGGACATCCGCGAACGCCACCCCGCCTTGCTGGCTGCCGGTGGCCCAAATGCACTTGATCGACTGTGCGAACTGAACGTGCTGGAGCAGGCGCTCAACGTCTGCCGGACCACGGTGGTCAAGGATGCCTGGAACCGTGGCCAGCCACTGGCCGTGCACGGCTGGATCTATGCAGTGAAGGACGGCCTGATCAGGGACCTCGAGTTCTGCGCCACCGCCGACTCGGACAGCACCAAGGTGTTCGAAAAGGCCGTCGCCAGGCTACCCGGGGCCGGGGGTGGACGCTGACGGGGCCTTCACGGCGGTGATCGGCGCCTCTTCGGGCTTGCGGCCCCGAAGCCGGCCATACAGGCGCTTGATCTTGTGTTCCAGGTCGTCGGCCAGCGTGTAGATCACGGGCACGACAAACAACGACAGCGCCGTCGAGGCAAACAGTCCGCCGATTACCGCCGCGCCCATGGGCGCGCGAAAACTCGAGTCCCCCGACAATCCCAGCGTGATCGGCGTCATGCCTGCCGCCATGGCGATCGTGGTCATGATGATGGGCCTGGCGCGCTTGGAACAGGCATCCATCAGCGCGTCATAGCGGTTCAGGCCGTGTTCGCGCCGCGCCATCACCGCGTACTCGACCAGCAGGATGGAGTTCTTGGTCACGATGCCCATCAACATCAGCAGGCCGATCAGTGAGGGTATCGACAGGTCCATCTTCAGCAACCACAGCATTATGAACGCGCCGCCGGCGGAAGGCGGCAAGGCCGACAGGATGGTGATCGGCTGCAGCACGTCGTGGAACAGCAGCACCAGCAACGCGTAGATGCAGAAGATGCCGGTAACCATTGCCAGGATAAAGCCGCCGAAGATGCGGCCTTGCAGCTCCGCTTCACCGGCATCGATCGGGCGCACGCCGGAGGGCAGGTTGCGCATTGATGGCAGGTCACGCGCCAGCGCGGAAGCCTCGCCCAACGGAATCAAGCCGCGATCGGCCGTAATGGTGATGTTGCGGTTGCGATCGTAGCGCGTGATCTGCGATGGCCCGGCGCCCAGGGTGACGTCGGCGACATTCATCAGCGGCACCGGCCCGAAGCGCGAAGGCACGTTGAGCAGCCTGATCTGGTCGATGTCCCTGCGCGCCGCGTCGTTAAGGCGCACAAGTATCGGAATCTGCCGGTCCGGCAAGTTCATCTTGGCCAGGTTGTTGTTGACATCACCGCTGGTGGCGATGCGCGTGGCCTGGCTGATGGCCGCAGTGGTGACGCCGAGTTCCGCCGCGCGGTCGGGCCGCGGGCGGATGACCAGCTCCGGTTGCAGCAGGCTGGCACTGGTGCTGACGTTCGAGAATCCAGGCACGGCGCGCATCTCGCGCTCGATCTGCGCGGCCGCGACGGTCAACAGGTTCGAATCATCTCCGGTAAGCTCGATCTGCAGGCCGCCATTGCCAAAATTGCCACCGCCTGCCGATATGCGTGCGCCGGGAATGGTGCGCGTCTCGGCCAGGAACTGGCGCTGCAGCACCTGCTCGGATGCCTTGCGCTCCTTGCGGTCCACCAGTACCAGGCCAATATTGGCGCTGGCGACATTCACCACTGCCCAGACCCGTGCGACCTCCTTGTGGCGGGACATCCGCTGGCGAATGGCTTCCACGACCTGGCGCGTATCTTCCAGGCGCGAGCCCGGTGGCAAGCTGACGCTCAGGTTGACGAAGCCATTGTCCCCCGCAGGGCGCAGGCCCGTGGGCAACAAATGGGCAAGGTAGAAAGTAGCCGCCATCACCAGCGTCACCGCCAAAAGGGTCTGCCAGCGATGTCCCAGTGCCCAGGTCACCCTGCCCAGATACCAGGTCTTGAAGCGCCCCTGCTCTTCGGGCTCGTGATAGGGCCGCATGTACTTCGACGCCATCATGGGCGTCAGCATTCGCGCCACCAGTAGCGAGAACAGCACGGCGATGGTCGCCGTGAAGGCAAAGGGCTTGAAGAATTGACCGGGCACGCCGTCCATGAACGCCACCGGGACGAATACGGCGCACAGCGTGAACGTGGTGGCGACCACCGCCAGACCGATCTCGATGGCGGCGTCGGTGGCCGCCTGCAAGGGCGGCTTGCCCATGCGCAAGTGGCGCACGATGTTCTCGACCTCGACGATGGCGTCGTCCACCAGCATGCCGACCACCAGCGACAGGGCCAGCATGGTCAGCGTGTTCATGGAGAACCCAAAGATATGCAGTGCCCAGAAGGTCGGGATGATGGCCAGTGGCAGGGCCGCGGCGGAGATCAACGTCGCGCGCACGTCGCGCAGGAACAGCCACACCACGATGATGGCCAGAATGGCGCCCTCGACCAGCATCAGCATCGAGCTCTTGTAGCTGGCGCGGATCGACTCCACTTCCGAGTAGATCTCGGTGATCTTGATTTGCGGGTACTTGACCTGCAGCGCCTTGACTGCGTCGCGCGTGCGATCGGCGACCTGCAATGCACCCTCGCCCCAGGCACGCATCACCTGGAACCCGATCACCGGCTTGCCGTCGAGCAGCGCCAGCTGGCGCACTTCGGCGGCCTGGTCGCGCACCTCGGCTATCGAATCCAGGCGCACGCTGCGCCCGTCGCTCAGCGAGATGGGCAGTGCCCCGAGCTGCTGCACCGAACTGATCGTGCCCAGCGTGCGCACGCTTTGCTCCTGTGAGCCGATGCGCGTCTCCCCGCCGGGCAGCTCAACCTGGGTACGTACCAGCTGGCTCGAGACATCCCCGGCGGTGACCCCCAGCGCTCCCATGCGATCCGGATCCAGGTCCACGCGCACTTCACGCGATACACCGCCGATGCGGTTGACCTGTCCGACGCCGGGGACCGCGCTGATATCGCGCATCACGTTGAGGTCGACGAACCAAGACAGCTCGGTGTCGCTGAGGTTGTCGGAGCTGACGCCGAACGCAATGATGGCGTTGCCGGCCGTGGTGGCGCGCCCGATGTACGGCTCGGTGGCGTCGATGGGTAAATCGGGCCGGATGCGCGACACGGCGTCACGCACATCGTCCATGGCCTGCTGCAGGTCGGTCCCGAACTGGAACTGGATCACCGTCTGCGACGATCCGGTGCTGATGTTGGAGTTGATGTGCTCGATGCCGACGATGGTCGACACGGCGTCCTCGACCTTGCGCGTGATCTCCGTTTCCATCTGCGAGGGCGGCACGCCGGCATAGCCCACCTGCACAAACACATTCGGGAAGCTGATGTCCGGCTGGTCCTGGATCTGCAGCTTGGGGAATGCCCAGACCCCGCCGATCACCAGCGCGATGAACATCATGATGACGGGGACGGGGTTGCGGATGGACCAGGTGACGAAATTCATGGGTGAACTATAGGGAAAAACCAGCGCAAATCCAGCCGGGATGGTGTACCGTGGTCGGCCTCGCGACCCTTCTTGCTTGCCTCCCGTGGCTCCAGCGCGTTCCGCGCCCCTTCCCAGGGCCACCTGCCGGTCACTCTCTGAAGCGCCAGCGATTCGCCCTTAACTTCATGTGAGTATTAAATGACCAAGTTGTTTGTCGGAAACCTGCCCTTCTCGGCCACCGAAGACGCCGTGCGCCAACTGTTCACCCAGCACGGCACCGTCGAAAAGATCGCCCTGATCATGGATCGCGAGACAGGTCGCCCGCGCGGCTTTGGCTTTGTGGAAATGTCGCAGGCCGATGCCTCGCGCGCCATCCAGAGTCTCAACGGCACCAACATGGACGGCCGCTCGATCAAGGTCAGCGAAGCCCAGGAACGCGCAGCCGGTGCTGGCGGCGGCGGCGGATCGCGCCGTTATTAAATGGAAAACCTGAGTCTCGAAGTCGCTTACGGGCGCTACGGGGCGCAGATCTCCAACAAGCAGCGCAGCCTGTCGGCCATGGCTGCCGACGGCAGCTTGGTCCTGACCTGCCTCTCCGAGCGATTCAGTCGCCCGGGTGCAGGCATCCTGCGCTACAGCGGACAGCTTTCGCAGGAAGGCACCTCCACGCGGGTAGCGGAACTGGGTGCCCACGTATTGTCCGCCCGCGATTCCGGGGCCAGTGTTCGCGCGGTGGTCATCACGCCTCCTCGCGGCATCGTCCGGCGCGTCATCCATGTGCGCACGGACCTGGTCGGCAAGGTCATCGACTTCGACGGTGACTCTTTCGTTGTCGACTTCACCCGGCCCGCGCCACCACTGGTCGAACCCAGAGCGCGACGCAAGCGCTGAGCCGGGCGTTGGCTGCCCGCAGTGCAGCACGCAACCTTTACCGCAGCGTGAACTGCCCGATTGCCTGGCGTTTGGCGCGCTGCGCCTTGGCCTGTCACTCAGCCCCCCGCCGCCACGCCGGCCGGCAACCTGAGCTTTTCGAGTGACCAGATCGGCGCTCCTGTCCGACGCCTGATTTGGGTGTCCGAATTGAATTGAAATTCCTGGCATTTTCCGGCGCACCGACGCGACGTCCATGCGCACTGCCCAGCACGTCCTTTGAATCTTTTTGCCCCCGTCAGCGCCGGTTCAGGTTGTGGGGTGATAATTACGCTGGCAGTGGAGGGTGTTATGAATGCGCGTTGCATGACGCTGGTGGTCGCGCTTGCGGCAGGGCTGGCAGGGGCCGCGTTGGCAAAGGAAGTAGAGCCGCTTCCCTCCCCGCAGGCAGCCATCCCGTTTGTGGACCACGGATCAATCAACGACTGGCAGGCGGATGCGAAACAGGGCCTGTGGATACAGGACGGTCACTACCGCTGGTATTACGCCAAGCTCATCGAGCCGTGCTGGGGGCTCGACTATGCCGTGACCATTGCGTTCGACACTCGCCCGGGCGGCCAGTTTGACCGATTCAGTTCGATCATCGTGCCGCATGAGTATCGCTGCCACCTGATGAGCCTCGTGCGCAGCGACCCGCCCCCAAAGAAAGTGAAGCACGCGCCAGCCAAGGCCAAGTCCTAGATCGGCATCCGTTCCGCAGGCAGGCGCAAGCAGAACGCAAATCTGGATGTGGCAATCCAGTGCACCATCGCCGGCAATACGACCAGGCATAGCACGGTGGAACTGGCCAGTCCCCCGAGGACGGCGATGGCCAACGGCGCCTCGATCTCGTTGCCAGCCCTGCCAACACCCAGCGCCAGCGGCACCAGGCCCAGGGCGGTTACCAGCGCCGTCATCAGTACCGGCAGCAGGCGCTCCGCGGCGCCGCGGCTTATCAGCTCGAGGCTCCAGGCCGAACCCTCCTCTTGATCCAGCAGATGCTCATAGTGGGCCAACAGCAAGATTGCATTGCGGGCGCTGATGCCAAACACGGTCACCAGCCCGACCAGTGCACCCAGGGAGAGGGTTTGCCCGGTAATCGCCAGCGCCACGATGCCGCCAATCAGGCTGAACGGCAGATTGAGCATAACCAGTGCCGCCAGGCCACGGCGTGCAAATGCCGCCGCCAGCAACATGAGGATCAGCGCCAAAGCCAGCAACGAATACAACATCAGGTCGCGCTGCGCGGCCTTTTGCGCCTGCGCCTCCCCGGCCATTTCCAGCCACACGGCCGGATAGCGCTTGCCCACATCGTCGACGATCGAATGCACGTCCGCCGCGACGGGCTGGATGTCGCGCGTTCCGGCATTGAATGTCACGACACCGATGCGCTGCCCCGCCTCGTGGCGGATGGCGGCGCGACCGGATGCAAGGTAGATCTGTGCGACGTCCCCCAACCTGATGTACTGCCCGTTGGCCGTGCGCAGCGGCAGCTCGCGCACCGAGGCCATGTCGGCCAGTGCGGTATCGGGCAGGCGCGCCACCACGTCGATCGAACGGTCGCCCTTGTAAACCTGGTTGACCACGGTACCGGCAAAGGCGGTCTGCAAGACGTCCAGTACATCCCCCGCCCGCAGTCCGTACTGTTCCAGGCGCACCGGCAGCAGGTTTACCGACAGCTGTGAGGCCACGCCGGTGTGCCCTCTTTGCACGTCCGCAATGCCCGGGACCGTGCCGATGCGGCTCGTCAATTCGGAAACCACGCGGTCGATGACATCGAGGTCGGCCCCGCGCACCTGCACGACACCCTGTGCGGTTTCGCCGGACAAAGACTCGCTGATCCGGTCGCCGAGGAATGTCAAAACGTCTGATTGCACCGCCGGATAGCGCTTGAACACCGCACGCACGGCCTCCTGGGCCATATCCTGGTCCAGGCGCTTGTCCGGCTTGAGCTCGATATGAAACTCGCTGCGCTCGGAACCCCAGGTGTCCTCGCCTTGCTCCGCGCGACCAATCTGCTGCTCCACGGTGGCAACGAATGGCAACGCTAGCAAGTCGGCGCTGATGCGTTCGCCAAGCAATGCCATCTCCCGCAGCGACGTGCCCGGAATGCGCGAGCTGATCTGCCCCACGAAGTGTCCCTCGCGAAAGCTCGGCATGAACTGCCCGGCCAGGAAAGGCAACAGCGCAAGCACCGCGACGATGGCCGCCGCCAGCAGTCCCATGGTCAGTCGCGGCCAGGCCATGCACTTTGCCAGCGCCCGCTGGTGCACCAGGCGCAGGCGCACGAGCCATTTGGGTTCCTGGCGCGCGCCCTCAGGATGCAGCAATAGCGCCGCCAGTGCCGGCGTCACGGTCAGAGCGACTACCAGTGACGCCACCACTGACAGGGAAAACGCCAGCGCCAATGGCATCATGAATCGGCCCTGCACCCCGGCCAGCAGGAATACGGGCAGGAACACCAGCAGGATCACACCGGTGGCAAAGACCACCGCACTGGAGATTTCCGACGAGGCATCGCAGATGACCACCAGGCGCGGCACTGGGGCCGGTGACCGTGCATTTTCGCGCAGCCGCCGCATGATGTTCTCCAGATAGATGATTGCATCATCCACCAGCACGCCAAGCGCCACTGCGAAGCCTCCCAGCGTGAGGGTGTTGAGGGCCAGTCCAAAGCGCTCCAGCACTACCACCGCCGCCAGCAGGGACAGCGGAATCGCCAGAAACGAGATCAGTGCTGAGCGCCAGTCGCGCAGGAAGGCCAGCAACACGAACACGATGAGTACCGCCCCGATGGCCAGCGCATTGCGCAGGTTGCCAAGGGCGGTCTCGATAAAGGACGCTGGCCGATGCAGTGCGGGGAACACTTCAATGCCGCGCGCGCGCAGGCGCGGCACCGCCTCGCTCAATACCGCCTCCACGGCTCGGGTGGCCTCCAGCGTATTGGCCCCGTATTGCCCGGAAAGCGACAGCAAGACGCCGCGCTGGCCCTGGATCACGGCCTCGCCAAAGGGAGTGGCCGGACCTTCCTGCACGCGCGCAACATCGCGGATGCGCAGGATGGACTCGCCGCGGGTGGTGATGACCGTGCTCTCAAGGGCCTGGATGGTCTCGCCGGCCACGGAAGTCGTGATCGCGATGCGCTGGGCGGGAAAATCGATCTGCCCGGCGCCACGCACGCCCACGGCGCCACGAGCCGCCGCCAGCACGTCGAACACCGACAGGTCGGCAGCTGCCATGCGGGCGGTGTCCAGCAAGATCTGCAGCTGGCGTTGCTGGCCGCCGTAGACAGTGATGCGTGCAACGCCCGGAACGGCCAGCAGTCGCGGACGCAACTCCCAATCGGCGACGTCACGCAACTGCATCGGGGACAGGGTGGTGGAGCGCAAACCGATCTTGAGCAGGTCCATGGTCGAAGATGTCAGGGGTGACATGCGCGGCGCGGCGACCCCGACTGGCAAATGGCCCGAGAGCTCGGCCAGCCGCTCGGCTACCCCCTGGCGGGTCAGGTAGATGTCCGCCGAATCCTCAAACACGATGTTCACCACCGACAGCCCGGAGATAGATTCGGAGCTGATGCGCTGGGTCGCGGGAATGCCGCTGAGCGCGTTCTCCAGCGGCCGAGTGACCAGTGCCTCGATCTGCTCTGGCGCCAGTCCCGGAGCTTCGGTCTGCACCGTCACCTGAGGTGGTACGAATTCCGGCAGCACGTCAAGGCGGCCATGCAGGGCAAGGTAGCCCCCATACAGCATCAGCACCACTGACAGCGCAGCAACAATGCCGCGGTGCTGAACTGCCAGCGCGATCAGTGAGCGCAGCTTCATTCCGCGTCCGCGACTGACCCGGCTCCGCGCTCCAGCGACAGCAGCAGGGGCGCGCCGCGCACGACGACCTGATCACCCTCCTTCACCCCGCTCGCAACCGGATAGCCGCCAGCCACACGCTCGGTGGAGTCCAGCGGCACACGCTCGTATCGACCGCCGGCGCGCGCCACGTAGCACCAGAACTGTCCGCCGTCGGCAAACGCTGCGGCCGCCGGCACCAGCGGCCGGGTCGGTCCCGTGGATCGCGTCGCAATGACGGGCAACCTCGAACCCGGTCGCAACCCCAGGTTCTCGTCAGCACTGTCCTTGACGCGAAGCAGTACGCTGGCGCCGCCCGCGGCAACGGCCGGCGCATGTGAACGCGCAAGATAGACCAGCGGATGCGCCATCGATTCGCCGGCATTGGATCCCAGCAGCGCGTATTCCAGCTGCTCTGCGGCCGCGGGCAAGGTGTCGGCGAATTCGGCGCGCAACATGGTCACGCGGCCGGATTCAAGGTCACGACGCAGCGCCGAATGCCCGTTATCTGGATCAATCAACTGTGAACCCCAATCGCTGCGTGCCCGGGCCTCGGCCGTGGCCACGCGCGCGCGCGCCGTGGACCACTGCGCGCTGGCCGCCTCCACTGCCTGGCGCGAGGCATTGCCGTCATCCGCATACAGCTGCTGCAGGCGGTTGTAGTTATCATGCGCGGAGGCAGCGTCCGCGCGCGCCGCCTCAATTTCGGCCAAAACAGCCGTGAAGGCCGCGCTGTCGAGGACAGTCGCCGTGCCCTGCGTCGCCGCAGCACTGCGGGAACTGGCAACCGTTGCCAGCTCCAGGCCCAGTCGCCGCGCCATCTGCGCATCTGCCGTGACCGCCGCAAACTCACTGCCTGCGGCATCCCCCGGCGCTTGTTGCTTGGGCGTCGCTGGCACCTCTGCTGGCTGCGGCCCTCGATGGCATCCGCTGATTGCGGCGAGCACGCTTGCGACAACGGCCGGGCGCAGCCCGCTGAATTTGTTCATTTTCCGCTTTCCCCGTTTTCGGCGCCTTGGCCCGTCAGCAGTGATTGGGCCGCATTGCCATCGAACAGTGGCGCCACCAGCGGCACCTGTGTGGCCGCCTCAAAGGCAGCTACCGCGTCGCTCTGCACCCGTTGCGCGGCCACGATGTCCGAGCGTGCCACGACCAATGCCAGCCGGCTCAGCACCACTGCAGACTTGTCCAGTTCGCCAGCTGTCTGTCTGGCGGCATCGCGGTCCAGCAATTCCTGTGTCCGTGACACCGCCTCATTCGCCTGCGCAACCTGTGCCTCGGCGGCGACTAGTTGATCCCGGGAACGGGCCACCCCTTCGAGCACCGCTAGCTGGAGAATCTCGACTTCTGCCAACGCCCGATTGCGATCGGCGGCTGCATGGGCAATGGCGGCATCGTTCTGCGAATAGATCGGCAATTCCCCGGCAATGGTAAACGTGATCTTGCGCAGGCCCTGGTCATAGGTATACCCAGGCCCGAGGTTCAAGTCCGGTGTGCGCTTGGCGATTTCCTTGCGCCACGCGGCATCGGCAACCCGGAACTCCGCCAGTTTTGCGCGCAGGTCCAGGCGTGAGACTACCGCCACGTTGGCGGCATCCGCCGCGCGCGCGCTGGCCTCCGCGGGCAACGCACTCAGGCACGAATCGCCCAACTTGCGGCGCTCGATCTCCGCCAGCGGCAATCCGGTAATGGCTGCAAGGTCGTGACGCGACGCCATGGCATCGGCTTCACTCTGGCGCAGCAACTGCGCAGCGTGATCGCTATCCAGCCTGGCACGCGTCGCCTCGTAATTGGACACCACACCTGCGGCCGCCTGCTTGGCCAGTCGTCCCGCCAGATCCTCGCGCAGTGACAACTCGTCCTGTGCCAGCTGGCGCCTTGCAGTCGCCAGTTCGACGTTGCACAACGCACCACGGACCGAAGCACGCAGTGTCCAGACTGCGTTGGCGGCGTTCAGGAGGCTTGCGTCACTGGATGCAAGCGCCTGTTCAATTGCCAGTGAACGCTTGCCGGCGGTCTGCACCGGCCAGACCAGCGAGATGGCGGCAACCCAGGGAGAGGCTCCCAGCAGCGTGTTGATTACACGCTCCGGAGACAGGGTCAGCACGGGATTGGCTCGCTGGCGCGCGACCAGCACTCCGGCGCGCCCCATCTCGATCTGGGCTCGTGCCAGTGCCAGTTGCGGATTGAATGCAAGGGCCGCCGCGAATGCTTCGGTGATCGACAACGCTGCGGGGGGTTGCTCGCCCAGGCCGCCCAACGACTGCCAGTTGGCCAGCACCAGCGGATCGCCCCAGGTGTGGTCGGTTTGCACCGCGACCGGCAATTGCAGGTTCGCCGGCGTCGGTACGGCAGTGCAGGCGAACAGCGCTGCCGAGATAGCCGCGCCCACCACCAGGCGCACCGTTGCGAGGGTCTTCAATGTCGCACCACAGATAAGCCCACACCCCGCAGCAATGGCCGAAACGCGGATCAGTCCCCGACTCCGATATTGAACCGGGCTCGATACACGTTGCCATGTTCCTCGTTGAGCGTCCCAACTGCAAAGGCGTTGATACCGTCTGGTGAACGGGTATTGGGTCGCGACGGAAACGGTCGGCACGCCAGGCTCTGCCCTGAATACTTCAAAGAACATGGTCAACTTTGGCATGACTTGGCTGCCTCCAGGTCCCATACGACGTTCTTGCAATAGCTGTCGCCGTCGTCGGGTCTGACGAAATTTACACCAAGGTTGCCGTTGAATATCCAGTTTCCGCAGTGCCGGCACACTGATCCGTGGCCGGCCATGGCGGCCGCCTACTGGGTTCCGATGCGCGGCCTCTTGAGCATCAGGGTAGTGATTTCTTCCTCATTCAGATCAATCCTCCAGCACCGAATCGAACAGCGACTCGGACCACCTGAGCCACGAGACACGGCAGCGGACCCAGTTGGACGTCTGTTGCACATTGCGCCCGCAAAGGGCGTATCCCAGCATCGATTGGTCCGTGAGTCGGCGCAGGTGCACCGGCACGCATGCCCGGGTCCACAACTCATCAGTCGCATCGTCGGCGTGCTTGACGATCAGGATGTCGCAATGTTGCTGCCGAGAGTAGGCATCGGCGCAGCGGACCAGCGCGTTGAGCAAGTCGCGCTGCTGCGCGGCACTTGTACCCACGGCGAGGCCCAGCGGGCAGGCCTCAGCAAGCGGCGATCCCAGCACCAGCATCCGTGGCTGATAAAGGCGCCTGAGCCATTGCCACGAGTCCTGCTGGCAGTCCTTTTCCAGGACAAACGCCGGCGCCAGCGCGCGCAGCTCCCCTCCCGCGCGAACCGTGAAACACAGGGATTTGCACGCTCCAACCGGCGTCGCGTGGGTTTGCTGGAACTGCGCCCAATCCTGGCGGGGACCCCAACGCAGCCGGCTCCACTCGTGCTTGGGCACGTCCGGCGGGGATGTGGCCCTTGCAATCAACGGTAGTACAGCCAGGCCTGGCGGCTGCTGCAGCGGTGAATTCACAGGTCCTCTCTATCGACGACGGGACTTTGCGTTAGACGATGGCGGGGCGGAAACTGGTCGCGACCAGGACTCAAGCAGTCCCAGTATCCTGGTCACCGATGCACGCCAGCGTTCCCGATCGCCCCGCGACCGTCCCGTCGACAATGTGGCGCCGTGGCAGCTTGCCGACTTCCAGTCCGGCAAACATTTCGCCCATGGTCGCCAGCGCGTACCCCTGCTCGCGCCAGCCGCGCAGCAGTCGCTTGAATTCCTCCAGCCAGGCGCCTCCCTCCATCTCCGCGTGCAGCGTATACACGTGGCCATGCACGGGATCAGCCCGGGTCATCTCCAGCAGCGCGTCCACTGGGGTGGCCTGCAGGTCATCGCGCCCTATCAGCTCATCCAGGGTTGGCAGTGTGGTCGGCAGCTGCGGCACGCCCCCGTCGGCGGGCAGGAAGGGCCGGTCACCACGCGTGTCAGAAGCGAACTGGAATCCAAGTGCCTGCTCAAGCAAGGGCACGTGCGCGTTGACCTGCCACCCGGCCGAGCCGTGGATAACCGGCGCCCGCTCAAACACCTGGGTGAAAACTTCGCAGGCCTTGCCCATCTGTTGCTGGGTCCACGCCTGGCCGGCCTTGGCCACGCGATCCTGCCATTCCACGTGGTCATAGCAATGCACGCCGACCTCGAATCCCCCGCGTTGCACATCCCGCATCTGCTCGCGGGCGCGCACGCCAATCTGTGGACCTGGCAAAAGCGTGCCGTATAGCAATGTGCGCAATCCGTAGTTGGAAACCACGGACGTCCGGCCGACCTTGCCCAGAAAACCCGGCCGGAAAACGCGCCTGATGGCGCGCCCAGTGTGATCCGGACCGAGGCTGAACAGGAATGTTGCCGGGCATCCAAGGCTGGTGAACAGCTGCGCCAGCCGCGGCACACCATCACGGGTTCCCATCCAGGTGTCCACATCGACCTTCAGCGCCAGCACCCGCACGATTACGACCCAACCGGCAGCGGCTCGGGCTGCAGCGCCAGTCGACGCGCCACCACAACGAGGTCGATGTTTCCTGATTCATTGCGGGCCTCGAGAATTCGCAGGCGCTGGCCGTCGGTGCAGGTTGCCACTACCGAATCGCCTTCCGCGCCCAGCTGCGCGCGCAGCGGCGGGTCCCCTGCCGCGGCCCGGTCCAGGAGCCTGGTGGCGACAATGACCCAGCGCTCACCGAACAGTGAAGTGAACGCACCGGGAAATGGCGGCGCCACGGCCCGCACCAGGTTGTGGATTTCACGCCCCGGCCTGGTCCAGTCGATGCGCCCATCTTCCGGGCGACGGCGGCCACAGTATTCGCCGTCTGCAAGCCGCTGTGGCTTGCGCGGCGCCGTGCCATCGATCAAGCCAGGCAGGGACCTGGCCAACACGATTTCCGCAGCCACCAGTACCTTGCGAAACACGTCCAGCGCATTGTCTTCCTGCAGGACCGGCACCGCGCACTGGTCCACGATGTCGCCCGCGTCGGCGACTGCGGTCATGTAGTGCAGGGTGGCACCGGTCTGGGTTGCCCCGCGCAATACCGCCCAATTGACTGGTGCGCGGCCACGAAATCTTGGCAACAACGACCCGTGCATGTTCAAGGCACCGCGGCGGGCAAGCCCCAGCAAGGCGGAACCGAGCATGCGGCGGTAGTAGAACGAGAAGATGAAATCCGGCGCCAGGCCCGCGACCCGGCCGATCAGCGCGTCCGTGGCAGCTTCAGGCGCAACGCAGGGCAATCCATGGTTGCGTGCCGTCGCCGCGACGCTGCCGTACCACAGCTGCTCCGCCGGGTCATCCTCGTGCGTGACGACCAGGACTACTTCGACTTTCGCGGACAGCAGCACCTTGAGGCACCGGACTCCCACGTCGCCGTACGCGAACACCACCGCAGTGGTCATCAGGCACTTGCCCGGCGCACCGTGGCCGATTCCATTGCCTGCTTGTCCTGGGTGGGCGGTGCGCCCTCGACGACCTCGGCAACCATGTAGCGTGGCCGACTGCGCACCTGGTCGAATATCCGGCCGACGTATTCGCCGACAATCCCGAGCCCGAACAGTACGCACCCCAACAGGAAGAACGCGATGCCAAACAGCGTGAACACGCCATCCACTTCCGGTCCCACGACGATGCGGCGCACGGCAAGGAACGCCACGAATGCCAGGGACAGCAAGGCGATCGTGATGCCGCTGAGCGAGAAAATCTGCAGCGGCAGCAGCGAGTATCCGGTCATGAGGTCGAAATTCAGGCGAATCAGGCTCAGCAGGGAATACTTGGATTCACCCGCGACGCGTTCCTCATGGTCGACATCAATCTCGACCGGGTGCCGTGACAGCACGAATGCCAGGGCCGGCACGTAGGGCGTAACTTCATGGCACTGCGCGATGGCATCGACCACCCGTCGATCATAGCCACGCAGCATGCACCCCTGATCCGTAATGTGGATGCGCGTCGTGCGCTCGCGAATCCGGTTGAGCCAGCTTGAGGCCCGTTTGCGCCACCATGAATCGATCCGGTTGCGGCGAATCGTTCCGACATAGTCGGCGCCCTTGTCCAGCGCCTCGAGCACTCGACGAATTTCTTCCGGCGGATTCTGCAGATCCGCGTCGAGGGTGATGATGGACTTGCCACGGCAATACTCGAAACCGGCCAGTATCGCCAGATGCTGCCCGGCGTTGATTGCCAGCAGCAATGCACGCACGGTGTCCGGGTGCTCCCGCGCGGTCGCGCGCAGCAGCTCGGCGGTGCGATCCTTGCTGCCGTCGTCGACGAAGACGACCTCGTACGGCCGGCCAAGGGCATCCAGCGCCGGATACAGGCGCGCAAACAGCTGCGGCAGGCCATCGGCCTCGTTGTACACGGGAATGACAATGGAGACTTCTGGCGTCATCGGTAGGCATCCCCCAGGATCTCATTCACTGCGTCGACCACCCGGTCGACGTCTTCCATGCGCATGGCAGGAAACAGGGGCAAGGTGATCGTCTCGCGACCCACACGCTCGGCATTGGGGAACTGCCCCTCACGCCAGCCCAGGTCGCGGTAGGCACTCAGCAGGTGGATTGCCGGGTAGTGAATGCCCACGGCAATGCCCTTCGCGTCCATGCGCTTGATGAATTCGGCACGCGAGATCGTCAGCTGGTCCAGCGGCAGCAGCGGCGCAAACATGTGCCAGCTATGGCCGGAGTCGCCGCGCGCCGGCAGCTGCAGCGGGCAGCGGTCGCGCCACAGCTGGAAGTAGCGCGCCACCAGCGCATGGCGGCGCTCGTTGAACGCTTCAAGATGCGGCAATTGCCCCAGCCCGATCTGGGCGGCGATATCCGAGAGGTTGGCCTTCATGCCGGGGAATAAAACATCGACTTCCCCGGAAGCCGTTTTCTGCACACCACAGAACCGGTACTGCTCCGTAAATCGAACCTCGTCCTCACGGTCGAGAACCAGCGCACCACCCTCACCGGTAGTGATGTTCTTGTTGGGATGGAAACTGAAGCACACGAGGTCCCCGAAGCTGCCGATACGCCGGCCCTGCCACGAGGTGCCGATGGCATGTGCCGCATCTTCTATGACCCGCAGTTTGCGGTCCCGCGCCAGCGCGTACAGCGCATCCATGTCCACCGGGTGCCCAGCGAAATGCACCGGCAGCAGCGCTCGTGTGGCCGGGCCGACCCGGTCGCCGGCCTGATCCAATGCCATGTTGCGCGTATTAATGTCGATATCCACGAATACCGGCTTGCCACCTAGGCGCAGGACAACATTGGAAGTCGCGCACCAGCTCATCGGCGTGGTAATTACCTCGTCCCCTGGACCCACGCGAGCAATGGCCAGTGCTATTTCCAATGCCGCGGTGGCGGAGGTCATGCTCCGGACCGTGCGTCCGCCCAAATACGCGGACAGCGCCGCCTCGAATTGCGCCACTTTCGGCCCGCTGGCCAGCCAACCCGATTTCAATACCTCGACAACCCCGTCGATGGTTGCCTGGTCGATAGTTGGCCGCGTGAATGGCAGTCGCTCCAGGCTCATCCAGCAGTCCTCATGACCTTACCACCAGCCAAACACCAACCATGATCACTCCGATTCCCACCCATCGCGTCGGGGAAATTATCTCACCAAGCATGATCCAAGCAGCCAGCGCCGTGACGATGTATCCCAGGGAAAGCACGGGGTAGGCCTGGCTGACCGGCACGCGGCTCAAGCCGATTGTCCATACCAGCACTGAAACTCCGTAGGCACACAGCGCCAGCCAGAATGGCGTATTGGCGGCCAGTTCCATGCCCGATCGCCACAGCCCGGCGCCGTCAACGCGGATCGCCCCGGTAGCCCGGGTTGCGGCCTTGAGCCCAAGTTGTGCCGCCGCATTGAGCGCGACGCCAAGCAGCAGCCAGCCCCCATCTGCGGGTCTCATCGGCGACTCACCGCGACGCTGCGCCCGTCGTCGCCGATCACCCGGCCCGGCACGCCGGCCGCAACCAGTTTGGACCAGGACTTGGGCTCGATAAACGCAATGCCATCGGTTGTCGTCTCCCAGCGCGTGCGGAAAGCGGCCAGATCATTCTGGCCAGTGCCCTGTGCCAGGCCGAGGCCGAATTCCAGTTCACCACGAAAATCGTACACCTCGAGGGTCCGCGCCAGATAGAAACCCATCGACTGCCGGTAATGGCTGACCGTGAATAGCGGGGTGCCTGGCCCCACGGATGCGGCAATGGAATGCACGAGATCCCGCGCGGAGCGCGTCTTGGGCAATTGATTGTAGGTTCCAAACAGCGCCTGGAATCCGGCAATGGAGGTGATGGCCAACACCACCCACTCTACAGGCATGGACTGTGCGGCGGGCACCGTGGCGCTGCGCATCAGGCGGCTGGCGGCCACGCCCAGCAGTGCAATGGCTAGCGACGCACAACCCCAGCCGGCCAGCGCCGAGCTGACCCCCTGCGCCTGATTGAAACCGTAGATCATCAAGCCTGCCGCGGCGACGCAGATAAACGGCACCACCACCGCCAGTGCGCGGCCGAAGCTGCGCGCCTGGTTGTCGACCACGCGACCGAACAGCACGGCAAGTGCCGGCATCATCGGCAGAATGTAGGGTGCGAGCTTCGACTGCGACATGGAAAAGAACAGGAGAACCACGGCGCACCAGATCAGCAGCAACTTGCCGGTAGGCGAATCACTGGGCAAAGCATCCGATTTCCAGTTGGTGACCAGTGCGGCGCGCGTGCTCCAGAGGACCGGCATCCACGCCAGCAGCACTATCGGCAGAAAAAACCACCAAGGTTCAACCCGGTCATGGATGGTGGTGAGGAACCGCTGTACGTGCTCGTGGATGAAGAAGAACTGCGCAAATTGCGGTTGGGCGTGTTGCACGGCCAGAAACCACGGCACCGCGATGACTGCAAACAGGGGCAGGCCCGTGGCCCAACGCATGCGCCACAGGAAGGCCAGGCCGCGCGTCGCCACCGCATACACCGCCAGAGTCGCGCCTATCAATGCGATGGCGACCACTCCCTTGCTCAGTACCGCCAGGGCCAGCGCCGCCCACGCGAGCAGCATGTAGTTGCGCTCGGCAGGCACGCCGCGGGATTCGCGCTGCGCCAGGGCAAAGGCAAACAGCGTCGCGGTCATGAAGAAGGTGAATGCCTGGTCCAGCAGCGTGATCTGCCCGACGATTGCAAAGAAGGGGCTGATCGCCAGCAACAGCGCCGCCAGAATGGAAGCCCTGCGTCCGTAGCCGATGCGCTGCGCGAAGGCAAACACCATGGGTATGCAGGCAAAGGCCAGCATCACTGACCACAGTCGGGCGGTCCATTCGTGCGCACCGAACACGGAATACAGAGTCGCGGTGGCCCAATACTGCAAGGGCGGCTTCTCGAAATAGACCAGGCCGTCAAGGCGCGGGGTGACCCAGTCTCCGGATACCCACATCTCGCGCGGGATTTCCGCGTATCGACCTTCATCGGGATCGATCAGTGGTCGAATCTGCAGCGTGGCCACCCAGACTGCCGCCAACAGCAGCCACAGGGGCCATGTCCGATGCACAGTCCCGTCCTCGACTTGTGCGCTCATCGGCGCGCTAGGCTGCCGATTCGAATTTATGCGTGGCTGCCTTGCGCTGTGTCGCCTCCAGTTGCACGTAGTGATCGATGGTGCTGCGGACCGCCGTGCGCAGGTCGGTAGACGGCTCCCACCCCAACTGCTCGCGCGCCGCGTCAATCGACGGTACGCGCGTCTGGATATCCTGGTAGTACTTGCCGTAGTACTCGCCGGATGTGACGGAGTTGACCTGCGCCGCCTGGGCACGCTCGCGCAACTGCGGGAACTCGGCTGATACCTCGATCATCATCTTGGCCAGATCGCCGATCGAAACGCTGTTCCCGGGATTGCCTATATTGAAGATGCCGCGCGACGCGACGGAATCCTTGTTCTCGATAATGCGCAGTAGGCAGTCGATGGCGTCGTCAATGAAGGTAAATGAGCGTTTCTGCTGCCCGCCATCGACCAGGAGGATGGGCCGCCGATACATGATGTTCGACAGGAACTGGGTGAAGACCCGCGAACTGCCCTCTTTGGGCTCATCGATGTTGTCGAGGTTCGGACCGATGAAGTTGAACGGGCGAAACAGCGTGTAATCGAGATTGTCGCGCACGCCGTACGCAAAGATCACGCGGTCCAGCAGCTGCTTGGATGCGGCATAGATCCAGCGCTGCTTGTTGACCGGCCCGTAGACCAGTGAGCTGGTCTGCTCGTGCAGCGTGGTATCCGGGCACATGCCGTAGATTTCCGAGGTCGAGGGGAAAATCAGGCGCTTCCCGTACTTGACGCAGTGGCGCACGATGGAAAGGTTCGCCTCGAAATCCAGCTCGAACACGCGCAACGGGTCGGTGACGTACTGGGCCGGATTGGCAATGGCTACCAGGGGCACCACCACGTCGGCCTTCTTGATGTGGTACTCAACCCATTCGCGGTTGATGGTGATATCACCCTCGGCAAACCGGAACCGCGGCGAGGCCGTAAGCTCCCCGAGCTTGTGGTCAGACAGGTCCATTCCGAACACTTCCCAGTCGCGGTTCTTCAGGATGGAAGCGGTAAGGGCGCTGCCGATGAATCCGTTCGCGCCGAGAATCATGATTTTCTTGGGCATGGTGCTCTTGTAGGCGGTTGTCGCAATAGATTAGGGCGCAGGCACGCACCCACGCCCATACCAGCCGCCCATTCGCCGGGCGCCTCTCCTATTTAGACGTCGCCGATTCCTCCAATTGGCCGTAGGGATCGGAAAAGTTTCAGGCGCAAGTGTGGGCTACCGGCCGTCGCCGTGCCAGCGGAAAGTGAACCCCAGATTGACCAGTAGCGGTAGCCAGTCCGTGACTTCCAGCTCCGGGACACCGCCAACCGGGGACTCCATGCGGGTGCAGCAATCATTCTCATGGTTGGTCGAATTGGTGACCTCGACAAAATACGACAGTTCGCCGGCCGCGAACAACTGCCGCCAGCTCGCCCGTAAGTCCAGCGTCCAGTATTCGTTCCAGTTGTCCGAGTTGCGGGTCCCCAGGACCAGGGCGGGGGTTGGACCCGCTACCGTGGCCACGGGAGTGCGCGGCCAGCCCTGGTGCCAGCCTACCAGGGCGGAAATATTGGCACGGGCGCTGTTCCACGAAAGCCCGGCGGTCATGGCCAGCGGCTGGTTCCAGCTGCGCACCTGCTCAGCATTCGGGAACTGGTCGGCGACATTTGACCAGGCCAGCGTGCCCGATGCGTCCAGGGAGTCCGACAGCGTCTTGCGCACACTCAGCTCCATGCCCGCAGCCTCGGTCTTCAGCGGCGCAATGCGCACGCGATCCGGACCCAGATCCGGGATCAGTACCAGAGGATCCAAAAGGTTGTCGAAATACGGCTTGCTCCTCGTCCATTGCTTGTCGTAGAGCTCCAGCGTGTACTGCGCATCGGCAGCACCGGCGTACGAGATTCCCACGACAGAGTGGATGGCCGACATGGCCGGATCGGCCAGCTGCTGTCCCTCCTCCGCCCGCCACTCCTCCACCCGCTGCGCCTGGGTGAATGCGCCAACGGAACCGTATGCACGCCAGGCCGGCGCGAGGTCGTACCGCAGGTTGAGGCGTGGGCTGAGCTGCTGAGCGGAGCTGCCTGGCGAATAATCCTGCCCGTCCAACCTGACACCCAGCTCGGCCTCCAGCTTCGACCACTTTTGGTGCGCCGATGCATAGGCGAAATACGTCACCGACGACGGCGAACCACTGGCGCTGATGCTGTCCACCGGCGCCCGGGAAAACGCAGCCGCGACATACGGGGCCATCTGCAACTGGCGGTCGTACTGGTAATCGGAAGTACTGGTCGCGATGCCGGCGCCGAGCTTCAGCAGCGGTTGCCCGTGGTGGTTGAAGATCCAGTGACTGGCCAGGTCGACGCTGTCGGTTTCCACCAGATCCATGACCGTGCCCATGACCACCCCAGGCGTGGCGACATCACCAGAACGAGATCGGCGCGATGACGTATAGGCTAGGGTGGTGCGACTGGTCCAGGAATCGCCCAACCGCGAGCGCAGCGCGAGCCATGCGTATTCGTCGCGGTAGCGTGCGTTTGAAGTCTCGCTGTGCGCCGAGTTGTCCAGCGCCAGCCGGTCATCAAGCAAAAGCCAGCCGACCGTCCAGTCGGACCGGTCGGACGGTCGCCAGCGAACCCTGCCCATGGAATCGGCGAAGGCCGGCGACCCTACGCTGCTGTCAACCGCGCCCAGCGCAAGGTCGATGGTGCTGCGGCGGACTGTGGCCAGCCAATCCAGTGGCAGAGTGTCGGCATGTCCGACGGTGGACACGCCGGCGGCCAGCAGGCTCAGGCTGGCCGTGTTCTCGTAACCTTGGTCGATGGAGGCCGGAATGATGTCCACGACACCGGATGATCGGGTCCCGTACTGCACCGGAAACCCGCCACTGAACACTTCCATCCGCGCGACTGCCGCTGGATTGATCGCGCTGACCAGGTCCTGGAAATTCTTGAAGTGAAATGGATCCAGCAGGGTCACGTCGTCGAAGCTGATCAGCACATCGTCGGTCAGAGACCCGCGTATATACGGACGCGCCGAGGCATTGGTAGCCAGACCGGGCAACGTGCGCAGCGCGCGTACCGGGTCATCCTGGGCACCGGGAACACGCTGGATATCGGTGGGACCCAGCAGGCGTGGTCCGCCAGGCTGTTGGCCCTCGATGGAATAGCGGCTGGCATATACCGACACTTCTTCGAGCGTGTCGCTGCGCGCTGCCGGGGGACTGGCGACCGGGGCGGTGGCCACCGGGGACTCGTCACGAACCACTGCGTACTGCTTCGCGCCGATTGGCTTCAGTTTCAGGCGCTGGGCAGCCAGCGCGGCAACCGCGCGCTGCATGGCCGTGTTGGCAGACGCCGGGATCTGCGCGGGCAGGTCATTGGGAACCAGTTCGGAGCTGTAGACGACTTCGACGCCCGTCGAACGCAGCTCCTCGAGCACAGCCTGGACTGTCAGTGGGGCGGGTGCAGCCGCCGCTGCGCCGACACCCAGCAGCGCGACCAGGGAGAGGGCAAGAAAAGTGCTGCTACTTTGACATTTCCGCCAGCGGCACCTCACGCCCGGAGCTTACCTGAATCAACCCATCGGGAGTGCTCAAATGCAGCGCCGTGGTGTCCATAACAGCAGCAAGGGAATCAAGCACGGTGAGCCCACGAACGGACCCATGCAGTCGCGTCGTCGCAGCCCGCTTGCGAGCTGCTGCATCCATGGTCAGCTCACGACCGGTTTCACGAGCCACCCATTGCAGGTAGTCGCCCAGCAGGCGGTTTTCGATATTGAACTCGGGAGCCAGCGCTTCAACCCAAGCCCAGTCACCACCCGATGTCGCGATTGCCCGGCGTGTCACGGCGCCATCGGCCCGGGCTATCAGCTCGGTGCCGGCGCCTGCCAGCGATGTTTGCCCGGTGCTATCGCGCAATGCAATCTGGCCTTCCCGCACCCGTACACGGATGCGCTCGCGATCTTCAAGCAATGCCACTTCGAACTGTGTCCCCACATGGGAGACCTCCCCCACCGCCGTCAATACCACGAACTGGGTGCCATCCCCGGCCCCAGGTGGAATGTCCACATACGCCGTGCCACTGGCCAGCCGGATCCGCGTCTCCGACACCACGTCGACGCGGGTTCCCGCAGCCAGCCTCAGGGTGCCGCCATGCGCCAGGGAAACCAGCGCGCTGCTGTGTGCGTCCACCGTCTGGCCGACCCGCAGCAGGTCGCCACTGCCCAAGGCCACGTTGCGGCTCAGCCAGCGCTGCTGCACTGCGCCCTGCATTCCCACCCGCTCCAGGCGTCCCAGTGTCGGTGACTGTGAATCACCGCCACGCGTGAGTGCCACCACCCATCCCGCGGCGACGACCACGCACACTGCCGTCGCTGCGATCGCCACGCGCGACCAGGTCCTGAGCACGCGCTGCGGCCGGACCTGCAGCCTCCATTCCCGCTCGGTGGCCACACGAATGCGCGCCATCACGTCGGCGGCAAGTGGCGGCGTGCTCAAGCCGCTGCGCAGCAGTTCAGATTCCACGTCTTCCTCGATCATGGCGTGCCCTCGGTCGAGCCAGCGCCATGCACGCCACTGGCAGACCATACTTCCCTGAACGCACGACGGGCGCGGGCCAGCAACGATTGCGCCGCGGTATCCGTCAGACCCATGGCCACAGTGATCTGCGCCATGGACAACTCGTCGCCGTACCGCAGCTCCAGAATCCTTGCGTAGCGCGGCGGCAGAGTGTTGATGGCATGTCGGATTTCATTGCGGCTGGACTCCGCGGTGCATTCGTCCAGCGGATCGCGATAATCCACCAGCTGGATCGGCAGGTTCGTGGAGCGCACCGCGATGACCTCTTCCAGGCTGTTGGTGGCGGGCCGTCGCGTCACCCGGCGCTGATGGTCGGCCAGCTGGTTGCGGCAGATCGTGCACAACCAGGTAAACAGACTCGATTCGCCACGGAAGCTCGACAGGTTGCGCATGGCATTGATCATGGTCAGCTGCACGACGTCTTCCATGGCCGAGGGGTCCAGGGCGCACCGCCGCCGGGCAAACCCCGCGATGCGCTCCGCGTAGGTATCAAAAAACCTGTTGAACGCCCGCTGGTCCCCGGCCAGCATGCGCGCAACCAGTTCAGTGTCCTCAGCCAACTGGCCCTCCGGTAAGCTCCACGGGCCCACACTACCTGCACCCGCGAGGTTAGACGCCATGGCAATGGCGAAACAATCGCCATCGGGCATCGCAGCCTGGGCCTGTGAATCCGCCCCGGGTTCCCGGGTTCCCGTAGGACATGACCGACCCGGCATCGCGGGAATCCGCCTGCGACCCCGTGCCAGTGTCTCCCGTATGCTGCAAGCATGACTCGAGGCATTGCGCCCACGTGCGTTTTAGTCGCCTGGGCGGCCGTCGGCCTCGTCGGATGCGCCTCAATGCGTCACGAAGCCCCACCGGAAGTGGTGCGTCAGCCGCAGCCGATGACGACCACCCAAGCCGTGGCCAATGCACAGGAATCCCGGGCGCAGGACGCCCAGGCGGCCGCGGCACAGGCTGCGGACACCGCCGCACCCGCAACGCCCGCGGCTAATGCACCGCCGACCACCGGCGTACCCGGAACCACTGGCACGCCGGTGCTGGAGACGCCTTCCCCCACGGTGCACCTCTCGCAACGGTATTTTCCCACGGACCTATCGGTAGAAGAGATCCGCAAGAGCAGTGCCGCGGCCACGCCACCGCTGGATTTCCAGCAGCGGGTCGACCAGACGCACGACCGGATCTATACCTGGGCCCAGACCCTGGTCGAGGCGACAGACCACAAGTTTGCGGCCGAGGATCGAGAGATGTTGCCGGTTCCCGCGGCGCCATTTCGAGTGGGCGTCAACCTGCAGTCCATCGATCACAGCGATGGCATGCAGCTGAAGCTCGATGTCGATCTGGATGTTGCGCTGAGCCTGCCAAACATAGAGAAGCGACTGCGCATCTTCATCACCAGTGACGCCCTTGACGAAGCACCGCGCGCGGCCGGCGACAACCCGGGACTGAGCGCCGGCCTGCGCTATCCGCTGCTCAAGTACCTGAACTTCGATCTCGGCATCAAGCTCGACGTGCCACCCGTGGCATTCGCATCGGTGAAGTGGTCACGCGAGGTCCCGTTGGGCAACTGGACCTTCTACCCCTTCGCAAAGCTTTTCGCAGACACCAAGGAGAGCGTGGGCTATGCCCTGGCGGCCACGTTTGATCGGTGGTATGGCCGCAACCTGTATCGCTCCTCCAGCTATGCCAAATGGCGCGCCGATCTCAACGCGGTCGAGTGGTCACAGTCCTTCATCTACGCGCGCGCCAATGAAATCATCGTTGCCGAGCGCTATGGCTCCTATCTCAAGGCCAATGATATCGGCCGCGGCTGGGGTGTGCGCCTGTTCGCAAGCGGCAAGGACGCCAATTACGCCGACTACTACGAGGCGGGAGGCTTCCTGCGGCGTCCGAGCTCCAATCACTGGCTGTTCTGGTACGCCGAACCGTTCGTGAGCTGGGACCGGGCCTTCAACTGGAAGGCCGATCCGGGCCTGCGGGTGGGCATCAACGCGCTGTTCTGGGATCTTGCGCGGCCGGCACGGTAGGCCCGTGCCGGCCGGCATCATTCAAGGCGCGGCACCCGCCTGGATCCAGTCGCGCACCTGGTTGATCGTGGCCTGGTCCAGGTATGGCCCGCCAAATGGCATGCGCGCGCCCACCGCTTGGGTGCCCTCGAGCTTCTGGACAATGTAGCTGTTGTTGGGGTCCCCGGGAGTGACACGCTTGAGCGATGGCACTTCCAGGCTCGTGACGTTGGTCAGGGCCGCGGCGGTGTTGGCTGCACTGGTCAGATCCATGCTGCCCGGCAACGTACCACCGCTGCCGTTGTGGCACCCCGAGCAGTGCGGCCCGAAGATCGATGACTGCAGCGACGCCAGCGTGGGCGCTGTGCCCACGGTCACCGGCACTGGCGCACTGGTGGTGGTATTGCCCGCGCCATCCTTGGCCTCCGCAGTCAGCTGCACGGCACCGCTAAAGCCCGCGGTATTCCACTGCACCGTGTACGGGGCGCTGGTGACCGTGCCGATCAGCGTGGTGCCGGCCAGGAAACGCACCTGTGCCACGCCAACATTGTCCGCCGCCGTGGCCGTCACGGTAACGGTGCCACTGACATTGCCCGCAACCGGCGCCGTCAGTGACACCGTGGGGGGCACTACATCCGCGACATTGCTGACCGTCACCGCGATTCCTGGCGACGCGGTGGCATTGCCGAACGCATCGTAGGCCGTCGCAATCAGGGTCACCGGCCCATTGGCAGCGGTGCCGGAATTCCAGTTGATGGAATACGGGGCCGTGGTTGCGGTGGCGATGTCGGTGGTCGTGGTGCCGACGCGTGTCGAGAACACCACGCGAGCCACGCCCACGTTGTCCGCGGCATTGGCAGTGACGGCAATCGTGCCACTGACCGTTGCGGCAGCGACTGGTGCAGTCACGACCACACCGGTGGGTGCCACCACATCCGGCGCCGTCGCGCCCAGGTCAATTCGCGCGTACAGCCCCCCGTTTTCGTCGTTGAGCCCGGCCACCAGGTACAGCGTGGCCGTCGGCTGGTTGCGGGCGCCGTTGCCAAACGTGATGCCCCACAATCCATCAGTGACGATGGCGTTGCCCGTGGAATCATTCACAGACTGAATGAAAGCTCCGCTGTTGATGTCAAAGCCGTTGATCTTGCCGTCACCGAAATTGCCGACCAGCAGCGCACCGCTGAGTGTGCCGAAGTTGGCAGGGGCAACAGCGATGCCCCATGGCGCATTGAGCTTGCCGCCCACTGGAATCAGGTGCTTGAGCAACGTGCCGTTGACATCAAAGGTATTGACCATGCCCAGGCCTGCGCCGGGCTGCTCGTCGCTGGCCGTCGCGTCCTGCTTGGCGTAGGCCACGACCAGCACGGTGCTGCCCGCAACCTGCACTGCCTGGATATTGAACGGCGCGTAACCGGCCGGCAGCGTCGGGTCGGTGAAGCCACCGCTGGCCGTCACCTTCGTGAAACTCGAATTGAACACCTGAATCTTGTTGTTGTGGAAATCCGCCGCGTACAGGAAGTTGGCGCCGCCATTGGCGGCCATGGCCAGGCCCTTGTATACGGCACCGCCGCCAGCGTCGTCATATGCATTGATTGCATTGGTCGCATTCACGGTCGGCGCCCACCCGCCGATCGTGCCGCTTTCGGTCGCAAAGATAAACTTGGCCGGCGCAGTGGTCGTGCCGTTGGTCACGGTGAAGTCCGTGGTCGAGGCACTTGCCACGATGCCGGTGGCAGCGCCCAGGCCGTTGGCCCCGGCGGGTATGCTCACCACCAATGGCTGCACCAGACCCGTGCCATCGTAGACAGTGGAGGTATTGTCATGGTTGTTCGTGACCCAGTTGGGTCCGCCGGGCAGCGCAGCAATTCCCCATGGGTTCTTCAAATGCGGATCCGTGGTCGCTGCCGCCGCCGTTCCGTCGGAGGACAGCTTGCTCAGGGAATAAACGCTCGGCGTAGCCGCATCGACCTTCAGTCCCAGGCTGTAGGTCGTGTGGCCGTAGGCATTGGACGCCGTGATCGTGTAATTGGCCTGGGCGGCCGCTGCTGTCGGCGTGCCACTTATGGTTCCAGCCACCGGGTCCAGTGAAATGCCAGCAGGCAGGGTCGGACTGACCGTGTAGCCCGTGACCGTGCCGACTACCGTGGGTGGCAGTGGCTGCAGGGCCACCCCGACCGTCGCATTCACCGGTCCGGCATAGCTGAGGCCACTGGGCGGGGGATTCATGCTGCCGCTATTGCTACCGTACAGCCCGTTGCAGGCGACCAGCAGACTCATCCCGGCAGCCAGGACTGTGGTTGTTGCGATATGCGCTATCCGTAGCAAAGTGGCGGTCATGGCAGGCTCCTTCAAAGATGTCGATACTGTTGCGGCCTGGCTTTGATTTTGGCCGGGCATTGGTTGAGTTGCCGGGGACCTCGGGTGGGTTGCGGGCGAAATATTTATTTCCCGTTCCGCAACCGAATGGGGCGCTGCGGATACATACCGTCATGTTCATAAAAAAGATGTCCTGGTGGGTGCTGCTCCTGTTGCCGCTGGCGGCCACCCGCTTTGCGCAAGCCGAGCCCTATTTCGCGGTGCAGACAGGGCTCAAATGCAGTGCCTGCCACGTCAATCCGACCGGCGGCGGCATGCGCAACACCTTTGGCTCGCTCTGGGGCCAGACTACGCTGCCGGCCAGCACGCCCAAGATGACCGAGGCGCCATTTACCGGGGAGATCAGTCGCTATTTCGCACTTGGCGCCAACCTGCGCGCCGATGCCACCCTCAGCGACACGCCCAATACCCCGATGAAGAACTCCTTTGACCTTGAAACCTTCCGCCTGTATGGCGAATTGCGCGCAATTCCCGGGCGGCTCTCCCTATATTTTGATGAGCGCCTGGCGCCCGGCGGCGCCAACAATGCCGAGGCCTACGTGCTGTACCGCACCAGCGACCAGCGCTACTACGTCAAGGCCGGACAGATGTACCTGCCCTTTGGCATCCGACTCCAGGACAACGGCGCGTTCATCCGCGAGCAGACCGGCATCAGCTACCTCACGCCGGATCGCGGCGTCGAAGTGGGATTCGATGGCACGCACTGGACCGGACAGTTTGCGGTCAGCAACGGCACTGCGGGTGCGGCCGAGGTGGACGCCGGCAAGCAGTGGAGCCTGCGCGGCGAGTATGTGCAGTCGCGCTGGCGCGCCGGCGCCAGCTTCAACTACAACGATCTGGAAGCCGGTCCCCGGCAAATGCAGAACATTTTCGCAGGACTGAGAACCGGCCCGGTAAGCTGGCTGGCCGAGGCCGATTACATCATCGAGGAATCCCAATCGCCGCGACTCGAAACCTGGGCCGGGTTGCTGGAGGCCAACTGGCTGCTGCGCAAGGGGCAGAACCTGAAGCTAACCGCCGAATTGCTGGATCCGAAGGGCGGCGGGGACCGGCGAACGCGCCTCAGCGCGGTGTGGGAGTACACGCCCCTGCCATTCGTGCAACTGCGCGCGGGCTTTCGCAACTATGACGACCAGCAAAACATTGATTTTAATACGCAAAGGATAGTGTTCCTGCAGGTCAACGGGTTTTTCTAGCATAGAATCGGCCGATGCAATGGCCGCGTTCCTACCTTGCGGGCTGCCTGCTGGCGGCCCCGTTGGCGCAAGCAGCGTCCCCACAATGGGGCGGCTCGATCACAGTGGCCAGTGACAACCTGCTGCGCGGGGTGTCACGCAGCAGCAATGATCCGGCCCTGGCCGGGGAAGTGCATGTCCTGTTCGGCGGCGGTTTCTTTGGCAGCGCCAGCGTGATCACCAGTCGCTTTCAACCCACGGCATCGATCACGCCTGAACTTGGCGCAACGCTGGGCTTCGCCGGCGTGGTGGGTGAGAGCTGGATCGGTCGCGCCAGTGCCACGCACTACGAAACACCATGGTCTGCCCGCCCGGATGTCTATCGCTACGATGAATTGTCCGTCGAGGTGACCTGGCGTGACCGGTGGCACCTGTCTGCCAGCTACTCGCCCAACACCTCACGCTATGCACAGGCGTATGGCCCCGCGTTGCACCGCAACACGTATGGATTTGAAACCAGTTACCAGCAGCCGTTGCGATCCGGGCTGCAGGCTTTTGCGGGTGTGGGTTACTACGACCTCAGCGACCTGTTTGGCGATGGCTACTGGTACGGTAGCTTCGGCTTGAGCCTGACCAGGCAACACTGGCAATTTGACCTTTCATGGGTGCTGCCGGAGACCACGGCCCAGCAGCTGTCCGCGCCCGGAACCGCCCACCAGCGCCTCCTGGCCACCCTGACGCGGGGCTTTTAGCCGCGATTTCTTCACCCGGGTACAACCTTTTGCCGGCCCTTGGGCACTCACCGGATATGCCCCCGACACCCGCCTTGTGGTCCGAATCCCACGACTCTGCCTTGCTGCGGCGCATCGCCCAGCAGGACCGGCGCGCATTCGACGAGCTGTACCACGCCTACTACCGCCGGCTGTCGCGGTTCCTGCAGCGCCTGACGCCGCGCTACCAGTTCGCCGAAGAAATCATCAATGACACATTCTGGGTGGTCTGGACCAAGGCTGGCGACTTTCGCGGCGCGGCGCGGGTCTCGACCTGGATCATGGGTATCGCCTATCGCCGGGCACTGCACGCGCTGCGCGACGAGCGCCACCTGCATCGGTCCGACCATGAGCAGATCAACGAGGACTCGTGCAGCACCGATGAACTGGGCGCCTCGCACGACATGCGGGACTGGGTCGCGCAGGGAATGCAAATGCTGCCCGTCGAACAGCGCATCGCCTTGGAGCTGGCCTACTTCATGGGTCACTCCTGTGAAGAGATTGCCGCGATTACCGATTGCCCGGTCAGTACAGTCAAGGCGCGCATGTTTCATGCTCGCGAACGCCTGCGTAAAACTCTCCCCTCACTGGGCGGCAGCCCATCGATGATGAATTCATGAACCACTTTACCGCCTGGAACCTGATCCCCTGGTTTGTAAACGGTCGCGCCTCCGACCGCGACAGCGAGTCGCTACAAGCGCATCTTGCGCAGTGTGCAGAGTGCCGCGCCGAGGTCGAGGCACAGCGCAGCCTCATGCATGCCATGCAGACCACACCGGTGGTGGAAAGCATGCCGCTTGCGTCCCTGCAGAAGCTGTGGCATCGCATTGACGCCAATCCGACCGTACTGGTGCCGCATCAGCCGGCGCGCTTTCGGCAGTCGCGGCTGGTGGGGTGGCTGGCGGCCGCGGTTGCAGTGGAGGCCTTGCTGCTGGGAACGTTGTCTGCCGTGCTGTATCACGGGCACCAGGCCGCGGCGCCAGGGGAGTTCCGCACCGTCAGTTCCGCGCCGGCGACGCCGGTCGCGCCGGGTGTGCGCGCGGTGTTTTCGCCCGCGCTGACGCTGGGTGAACTGCAGGCATTGCTGTCAGAGGCGCGATTGAAGATTGCTGGGGGCCCCACTGAGGCTGGCGTGTATACCCTGGCGCCATTGGCTACCGGCGATGATCCTCGGCAGGCCTTGCAGATATTGCGGGCCCATCCCGCGTCGCGGTTTGTGGAGCCCATAGGCCCGTGATCCGTGCGCTTGTGCTGCTGGCCTGTGCTGCGATCGGCAGCGGCTGCGCCTCAGTGGGCAGCAGCGATGTCCTGCTGGGTGGCCGCAGTGCAGGCGCCGACACTTCCCGGCTGATCGTTATTACAGTGGAGAACGAGGCGCTGCCGACGGCCCCGCGTCCTGGCAGCACGCAGCGCAACTACTCCGGCACCGGCGTCTACCTGGCCAGTGATGCGGCGCGAACCACCATGCGTGACATTGCGCGGCAGTACTCGCTCACCGAAGTTGCCGCATGGCCCATCGCGCCCCTGAAGGTCCATTGCAGTGTGTTTCGCATCCCGGCTGACGCGTCGCGCGCCGAGCTGCTGAAGCGACTGGCGCAGGATTCGCGGGTGCGCCTCGCGCAGCCCATGAATGAATTCGCCTCAAGTTCCCAAACCTACAACGATCCGTATCTGGACGTGCAGCGTGGCTTCCGCGATATCGATGCCGCCGGCGCACAGCAGTGGTCGCTGGGCGAGCATGTGCGGGTTGCCGTCGTTGACACCGGCATGGACGCCGGGCATCCGGATTTCGGCGGCCGTGTAGTGGTACAGCGCAACTTCATCGATCGTGACGCGAGCCGCTTTGCCCAGGACCGACATGGCACCGCCGTCGCCGGCGTCATTTCCGCCTCGGCCAACAACAGCCTGGGCATCGTCGGCGTGGCGCCCGCGGCCGAGGTGCTGGCATTCAAGGCATGCTGGCAATTGCAGGCCGATGGCGAGGCCGCACGCTGCAATTCACTGACGCTGGCGCAGGCGCTGGTGGCGGTCATGGATGAACACGCCAAGGTCGTGAACCTGAGCCTCACCGGTCCGCGCGACCCCTTGCTCAATGCATTGGTGGCCGCAGGCGCGGCACGCGGCATCATCTACGTGGGCGCCGCGCCCGCGGGCGCGGATGCCGAAGGGTTTCCAGGCGGGGCTCCCGACATGATCACGGTGGATTCGGCCGAGACCGGGGCGCAACGCGACGGGGTTTTGCGCGCACCCGGGCGCGATGTGGTTACCCTGGTGCCGGGAGGCCGCTACGACTTCCTGTCCGGGGCATCCCTGGCAACCGCGCACGTCACCGGGGTCGTGGCACTGCTGCTGGCCAAGTCCCCCAACCTGGATCGCAAGGCCATCTATGGACTCTTGAGCCGGAGCACCTGGGCAGATGCCAGTGCTGCGGATCAGGTCACCATCAATGCCTGCGCAGCCATGGCCGAACTGGCCAAGGGGCGGCATTGCCCCGCGGCTCCGGTCCATTGATTCAGCAGGACGCCAGCCTCGCAATAAGATGATCCAGGTCCACCGGCTTGGCGAAATGGCAGTCAAAGCCGGACACGCGCGACTTCTCCACATCGCTGTCGCGCGAATAGCCGGAGATCGCGACCATATACGCCGACGCGAAGCCATCGGCGCGCAGGCGCCGCCCCAGCTCGTAGCCGTTCATGCCCGGCAGCCCGATATCCAGCAATAGAATGTCGGGCTTGAATGCGTGTGCGGCTTGCAGGCCCCCAGCGCCGTCATGCGCTATGTGCACCGAGTAACCCTGCTCAGCCAGCAGCCACGACAGGGTGACCGCCGAGTCGACGTTGTCGTCAACGATCAAGATGCGCTTGTTTGTGTCGGCGCGCGGGCGGTCCGCGATCTGTGGCAGCGCACCCACTTCTTCGGGCTGCAGCAGCAGCGGCAAGCGGATACTGAAAGTGGCGCCGCACCCCAGCCCCAGGCTGCTGGCCGTGATGACTCCGCCGTGCAACTCGATGAGTCGCCGACAGATGAACAAGCCGATGCCAAGGCCACCCTGGGAGCGATCCAGAGATTTGTCTGCCTGCGTGAATAACTCGAATATGTGCGGCAGCAGCTCGGGCGCGACACCAATGCCATTGTCGATGATGGAGATCACCGCATCGGACTGCCCCCGATCGACCACAACCCTTATCTTGCGACCTTCCAGCGTGTACTTGATCGCGTTGAGCAGCAGGTTGACGATGGATTGCTCGATGCGCGTCAAATCGGCGGTGACCCGCAGCGGCCCGGTGGCGACGACTTCGACTTCCAGCTCGTCCCGGGCGTTGAGCAGCGGCCGCACGACCTCCACTGCCTGACTGACGACCTGGACCACGTCCACCGGCTGCCGACGCAGGTCGATCCTGCCGCGGGTAATGCGCGCGACATCGAGCAGGTCGTCGACGATATGGCGCAGGTTCCGGGTTTGCCGGTCCACCAGGCTCAACGCCTTGGCGGTTCGCGTGGCGTCGCCGCCGACGGCGTTGATCACCTGGATGGCGTTGGTGATGGCGGCCAGCGGATTGCGCAGTTCGTGCCCGAGCATCGCCAGGAACTCGTCCTTGAGCCGATTGGCCTGGTGCAGCTCCTCGGTGCGTTGCGCGACCCGCTGCTCGAGCGTTTCATTGAGCTCGCGCAGCTGTTCCTCCGCGCGCCGGCGCACCGCCACTTCCTCGCTCAGGGCACTGTTGGCAATGGCCGCGTCCCGACTCTTGCGGTACAGCTCGGCGAAGACGGCAACCTTGGATCGCAGGATCTGCGGATCGATCGGCTTGAGCAGGTAGTCGACCGCACCGCTATCGTAACCTTCGAGTATGTGCCGGTCCTCACCATAGTAGGCCGTCAGGAAAATGATGGGCACCTGAGCGGTCTTCTTGCGCTTCTTGACCATTTCCGCCAGTTCGAAGCCCGTCATCCCCGGCATACGGATGTCGAGAATCAACAGGGCGAACTGCCCATCCACCAGCGCCAGCAATGCCTCGTCGGCGGAGCCGGCGCGCACCAGCACGTAGTCTGGGTCATCGAGAATGGTCTCGAGCACGGCCAGATTCCGCGGCTCATCGTCCACGATCAGGATGTGAATCGAGGGACTGCTCAACGGAACAGCCAGACCCGCATTAGCGACAGCAACTGGTCGGTATTCACGGGTTTCGCAATGTAGTCACTGGCACCGGCGTCGAGGCACTTCTCGCGATCGCCCTTCATCGCCTTGGCTGTCAGCGCAAGAATTGGCAGCGTGTGGAACTCTGGCATCTGGCGGATTTCGCGCATGGTCTCGTAGCCGTCCATCTCGGGCATCATGATGTCCATGATCACCAGACTCAGCTCCGGCGTCGACTTAATGATGTCGATTGCCGCGCGCCCATTGGTGGTGCTGATCACGTCCATGTCCTGGTTTTCCAGCAACGACGTCAATGCAAAGATATTACGGGCGTCGTCGTCAACCACCAGCACCTTGCGGTGGCGCAGCACTTCGGTGGAACGGTGCAGTCGCTCCAGCATGGCCTGCTTTTCGGGTGGCAACTGCGCGACCACTCGGTGCAGGAACAACGCAGTCTCATCAAGCAGTCGCTCGGGAGAGCGCACGTCCTTGAGGACGATGCTCTTGGCCATTGTCTTGAGTCGTGCCTGCTCGGCTGCCGACAGGTCTTTGCCGGTGAACACTACGACCGGTACGTCAACGAGCTCGGGCTCGGCGTGCATTCTTTCCAGCAATTCGAACCCAGGCATGTCGGGCAGGCGCAGATCGAGCACCACACAGTCGAATTGCTGGTCGATTAGCACTTTCAGCGCCTGGCTGCCGGTTCCCGCAGTCACGATCTCGATGTCGTCGTGGCCCAGCAGTTCGACGATGGCCTGCTGCTCGATCTGGCTGTCCTCGACCACCAGCAGCCGCTTGGTGCGCGGCACGCTGAAGTCCCTGATGCGATCGATGGCCGCCTCGAGGGCATCCGTAGTCGGCGCCTTGATGACATAGGAGAACGCCCCATGGGCCAGTCCGTGCTGGCGCTCCTCCTCGAACGTCACGATCTGCACCGGAATATGCCGCGTGGACGGGTCTAGCTTGAGCTGGTTGAGCACGGTCCAGCCCAGCGTGTCAGGCAGGAAGATGTCGAGCGAAATGGCGGACGGATAGTATTGGCGTGCCAGCGACAGCCCGAGCAGGCCCTTGTTGGTCACGATGCCCTTGAAGCCGCGGTCACGCGCCAGCCCCAGCATAATGCGGGCAAAGTGCGGGTCGTCTTCGATGATCAACAGCACTGCATCGTCCGCCTGAATGTCATTGCGGTCGTCGTCGACGTGTTCCTCGCGCGCCAGCGGCAAGATGGTCACGTCCCGCGCCCTTAGCTGCCCGGCATTGCCCCCCATGGAAATGCTGCCCTCAAGGCCCGTGTAGTACAGGGGCAGGTACAGGGTGAACGTGCTGCCCTCGCCATATACACTGGCGAGCTTGATCTCGCCGCCCAGCAGCAGCGCCAGCTCGCGGCTGATCGCCAGGCCCAGGCCAGTCCCACCGTACTTGCGCGAGGTGCCTGCGTCGGCCTGCTGGAAAGCCTCGAAGATCAGCCGCTGCTTGTCGGGTGCAATGCCTATGCCCGTGTCCTCGACCGAGAAGGCAACAACCTGTGGCGACTTGCTCAGCACGGGGTGCTCCGGGCTCCAGCCTGAGGCTGCAAGGCCGACCCGCACATTGACGTGGCCATGCGCCGTGAACTTCACGGCATTCGACAGCAGGTTCTTGAGTACCTGCTGCAAGCGCTTGGGATCGCTATCCATCGAGTGCGGCAGGTCGTCAGCGAAGTGCACGTTGAACGGCAGGCTCTTGGCCTCGGCGACATGCCGGAAGTTGCGGTCGATATTGCCGCGCAGGTCATCGAAGGTGATGGGTTCAACCTCGACAGTCACCGTGCCGGACTCGATCTTGGAAAGGTCGAGAATGTCATTGATGAGGTGCAGCAGGTCCGTGCCCGAGGAATTGATGTTCTTCGAAAACTCGACCTGCTTGGGCAACAGGGTGCCCGGTGCGTTCTCGGCCAGCTGCTGGCTCAGGATCAGGATCGAGTTGAGCGGCGTACGCAGCTCGTGCGACATGTTGGCCAGGAACTCGGACTTGTACTTCGAAGTCAGCGCCAGTTCCTCGGCCTTCTCTTCCAGCGCGTAGCGGGCCTGTTCGACCTCCGCGTTCTTGCGCTCCACCTCGGCATTTTGCTGGGCCAGCAGCCGGGCCTTGGAGCCCAGCTCCTCGTTGGTTTGCTGCAGCTCGCTTTGCCGGCTTTGCAGTTCCACCGTGAGCTTCTGCGACTGCTTGAGCAGGCCCTCGGTGCGCATGGTGGCCTCTATGGTGTTGAACACGGCACCAATGCTCTGCGTAAGCAGCTCGAGAAACGCCATCGAACTGGCATTGAAGTCCTGCAGCGCCGCCAGTTCGATCACCGCCTTGGTCTGACCCTCGAACAGCACGGGCAGGACAATGATGCTGACCTGGTGCGCGGCACCCAGACTGGACGAGATGCTGATGAAGTCCGAGCGCACGCCGGTCAGCAGCAGGCGCTTCTTCTCCACTGCGCACTGGCCGGCGAGCCCCTGGCCCAGCCGGATGGTGGCCGCCGGGGGCTGGTCGCCGTGTGCATAGCTGGCCAGCAGCTTCAGCTGCATCTCGCTGTCAGCCGCGGCGTTCACGTGATAAATCGTGCCCTGCTGCGCATTGACCAGCGGCGCCAGTTCGGTAAGCAGCATCTTGCCTACGGTGTTGAGTTCGCGCTGGCCCTGCAGCATGCCGGTGAACTTGGCGAGGTTGGTCTTGAGCCAGTCCTGCTCGCGGTTGCTCTCCGTGGTCTCGCGCAAGTTGGAGATCATCGTGTTGATGTTGTCCTTGAGCTCCGCGACCTCACCCCGGGTTTCCACCTGGATCGATCGTGTGAGGTCACCCTTGGTCACGGCGGTGGCCACCTCGGCGATGGCGCGCACCTGGGTCGTCAGGTTTGCCGCCAGCAGATTCACGTTGCCGGTCAGGTCCTTCCAGGTGCCCGCTGCGCCGGGCACGTTGGCCTGGCCGCCCAGTCGCCCGTCCACGCCCACTTCGCGCGCCACGTTGGTCACCTGGTCGGCAAAGGTCGCCAGCGTGTCGGTCATGTCATTGATGGTGTCCGCCAGCGCCGCCACTTCGCCCTTGGCCTGGACGGTAAGGCGCTGCGTGAGGTTGCCATTGGCCACCGCGGTGACCACCTTGACGATGCCGCGCACCTGTTCGGTGAGGTTGGACGCCATGAAGTTGACGTTGTCGGTGAGGTCCTTCCATGTGCCGCCGACGCCGCTGACCTGTGCCTGGCCGCCCAGCTTGCCTTCCGTGCCCACCTCGCGTGCCACGCGCGTGACTTCGCCCGCAAACGAATTGAGCTGGTCGACCATGGTGTTGATGGTGTTCTTGAGCTCGAGGATCTCGCCTTTGACGTCCACCGTGATCTTGCGATTGAGGTCGCCACGCGCCACGGCGGTGGTCACGTCCGCGATATTGCGCACCTGTGCCGTGAGGTTGGCCCCCATGGTATTGACCGAGTCGGTCAGATCCTTCCACGTGCCGGCCACGCCGGGCACGACAGCCTGCACGCCCAGCCGGCCTTCGGTGCCGACCTCACGCGCCACGCGCGTGACTTCCGAGGCGAATGAGCGCAGCTGATCGACCATGGTATTGATGGTCTCCTTGAGCTGCAGGATCTCGCCGCGCACGTCCACGGTAATCTTCTTGGACAGGTCGCCATTGGCCACGGCGATGGTCACGTCGGCGATATTGCGCACCTGGTTGGTCAGGTTCGACGCCATCGAATTGACGTTGTCGGTGAGATCCTTCCAGGTACCGGCCACTCCCGGCACCGCCGCCTGACCGCCGAGCTTGCCTTCCGTGCCCACCTCACGCGCCACGCGCGTCACTTCCGACGCAAACGCCGACAGCTGGTCGACCATGGTGTTCATGGTCTCCTTGAGCTGCAGGATCTCGCCCTTCACGTCCACGGTGATCTTGCGCGACAGGTCGCCGCGCGCGATGGCGGTGGCCACGTCGGCGATGTTGCGCACCTGGCCGGTAAGGTTGTTGGCCATGGAGTTGACGTTGTCGGTGAGGTCCTTCCACGTGCCGGCGACCCCCGGCACCTGCGCCTGCCCGCCTAGTTTGCCGTCGGTGCCTACTTCGCGTGCCACGCGACTGACTTCCGCCGCAAACGAGCGCAACTGGTCGACCATCGTATTGATGGTTTCCTTGACCTCGAGGATTTCGCCGCGCACGTCCGCAGTGATCTTCTTGGACAGATCACCGTTGGCCACCGCGATGGTGACCTCGGCGATATTGCGCACCTGCCCGGTGAGGTTGTTGGCCATGGAGTTGACGTTGTCGGTGAGGTCCTTCCACGTGCCGGCGACGCCCTCGACCGCTGCCTGACCGCCGAGCTTGCCGTCGGTGCCCACTTCGCGTGCCACGCGACTGACTTCCCCGGCAAACGAGTTGAGCTGGTCGACCATGGTGTTGATGGTGTTCTTGAGCGCCAGGATCTCGCCCTTGACCTCCACCGTGATCTTTGAGGACAGGTCGCCGTTTGCCACGGCGGTGGTCACATCGGCGATATTGCGCACCTGTGCGGTCAGGTTGGTCGCCATCGCGTTGACCGAGTCGGTGAGGTCTTTCCACGTTCCGGCCACGCCGGGGACGCGGGCCTGGCCGCCGAGCTTGCCCTCGGTGCCCACCTCGCGCGCCACGCGCGTCACTTCCGAGGCGAAACCATTGAGCTGGTCGACCATCGTGTTGATGGTGTCCTTGAGCTCGAGGATTTCACCCTTCACTTCCACCGTGATCTTGCGGCTCAGGTCGCCACGCGCCACCGCGGTTGTGACGTCGGCGATATTGCGCACCTGACCGGTGAGGTTGTTGGCCATGGCGTTGACCGAGTCGGTGAGGTCCTTCCATGTTCCGGCCACGCCACGCACCTCGGCCTGGCCGCCCAGCGCGCCCTCGGTGCCGACTTCGCGCGCCACGCGCGTGACTTCGGAGGCGAAGCCATTGAGCTGGTCGACCATGGTGTTAATGGTGTTCTTGAGCTCGAGGATCTCGCCGCGTACGTCAACCGTGATCTTCTTGGACAAGTCGCCATTGGCCACGGCCGTGGTCACTTCGGCAATGTTGCGCACCTGGCCGGTCAGGTTGGACGCCATGAAATTCACGTTGTCCGTGAGGTCTTTCCACGTGCCCGCGACGCCGCCGACCTCGGCCTGGCCGCCCAACTTGCCCTCGGTACCCACTTCGCGCGCCACGCGGGTGACTTCGGAGGCGAAGCCATTGAGCTGGTCGACCATGGTGTTGATGGTGTTCTTGAGCGCCAGGATCTCGCCCTTGACCTCCACCGTAATCTTGCGCGACAGGTCCCCCTTGGCCACGGCGGTGGTGACCTCGGCAATGTTGCGCACCTGGCCGGTCAGGTTGGACGCCATCGAGTTTACGGAGTCGGTCAGATCCTTCCAGGTGCCGGCGACACCGCCGACCTGCGCCTGACCCCCGAGCTTGCCTTCCGTGCCGACCTCGCGCGCCACGCGCGTCACCTCCGATGAGAAGCCGTTGAGCTGGTCCACCATCGTGTTGATGGTCTCCTTGAGCTCGAGAATTTCACCTTTCACGTCCACGGTGATCTTGCGGCTCAGATCGCCGCGCGCCACGGCCGTGGTTACCTGCGCGATATTGCGCACCTGTGCCGTGAGGTTGGTAGCCATGGCATTGACCGAGTCGGTGAGATCCTTCCAGGTGCCCGCGACGCCCGGAACGACGGCCTGGCCACCGAGCCGCCCATCGGTTCCGACCTCGCGCGCCACGCGCGTCACCTCCGACGCGAAGGATCGCAGCTGGTCCACCATCGTGTTGATGGCTTCCTTGAGCTGCAGAATCTCGCCGCGCACGTCGACGGTGATCTTCTTGGACAGGTCGCCGTTGGCCACCGCGATGGTCACATCGGCGATGTTGCGCACCTGGGCGGTGAGGTTGCCCGCCATCTGGTTGACGGACTCGGTGAGTTCCTTCCATACACCCGATACGCCCTTGACCTGCGCCTGGCCACCGAGCTTGCCTTCCGTGCCCACCTCGCGCGCCACGCGGGTCACTTCGGAAGTAAACACCGCCAGCTGCTCAATCATCGTATTCACGAGCTTGGCCGAGCGCAGAAATTCACCCTTGAGCGCGCGACCGTCGACTTCCAGCTCCATGGACTGTCCCAGGTCGCCCTTGGCAACCGCACCGATGGTCCGTGCGACCTCGGTGGTGGGACGCACGAGATCGTCCAGCAGGCCATTGAGCGACTCGACCTTGTCCGCCCAGCCGCCGATGGCCCCGGGCACCGACATGCGCTGCCGGAGCCGACCTTCCTTGCCGACGGTGATGCTCAGCCGCGTGACCTCACGGGTGATGCGATCCTCGTGCGACAGCGCCTCGTTGAATGCCTCGGCGATGCGACCGTCGATGCCCTCCCAATGGGTGGGCAAGCGCACGGCGAAGTCGCCATCGCGAAACGCGACCATGGCGGCGAATAACTGGCGCGCACGGGTGTCCGCGCGGCTTTCGGCAGCCAGCGCTGCCAACCCGGATCCATTGGCGGAAATGCGCGGCTTGGGTTTGGCTCGTGACCGTGCGCCCACTGACCCGCCTATTCGCAGTGCTTCTTTTGTGGTGCTCATCGCTTTACTTCGCGTTGGAGGTAATCGGGGGCGCAGACCTGCACAATCGTCAAGAAAGGTGCCCGGACTTGGTCCCTCTTTTCAAGGCTATCCGCCGTGACGGTCGCGTCCTGTAAGACTAGTCAGGAGTACTCAATATCTCTGTCAGCCAATACCTACACTGCTGACAGATAATTCCCACAACACCCGGGTTTGCAGGCATATTCCCGAGCATGATCCTCGGGATGCCCCTGTCTACATTTACGCTCGTGCACGTCCTGATCAGCCTGCTGGGGATCGTCTCCGGCATCATCGTGGTCTTGGGGATGTGCTCCAATAACAGGCTCGGCGGCTGGACCGGCCTGTTCCTTATCACCACGATACTCACCAGCCTTACCGGCTTTCTGTTTCCTATCAAGGCAATCGGTCCACCACATATTGTCGGACTGATTTCCCTACTGTTGCTGATCCCGTGCCTGCTCGGGCTGTACTCGTTCAAGCTGACCGGCAACTGGCGCTGGATCTACGTCACGACTGCCGTGGCGGTGCTGTACTTCAATGTCTTCGTCGGCGTGGTGCAGGCTTTCCAGAAGATCGGCTTCCTGCACGTACTGGCGCCCAAGGGCTCAGAACCACCTTTCGCAATTGCCCAGGGGCTGGTGCTTCTGCTGTTCGTCGTCCTGGCCGTCGTGGCCGTCAGGAAATTCCGCCCCCGCCCCGTATTGGCGTTCTAGGGACTGGCGGTCCACTTCCCCGGATTTACGAGCAACGCCCGGCGGTGTAAATTGACGCCAGTCAATCACGAGTCGGGGCTTGTATGAGCAAGGGCATGGATAGAAAGAAGGAAGGCAAAAAGAAGCCGTCCAAGACCCTGGAAGAGAAGCGTGCGGCCAAAAAGGAAAAGAAGGCCAACCGATAGTCCATTGTCTGAAGAGGAATGCATGAAGCGAGTACTCTCAATTACGATGGCTGCCCTGGTTGGATTGTCCGCATTCGGATGCGCCACTGTGACACCGCCGGCGGCAAAGAATGTTGCTCCCGCTACTGCCGACTTGGGCTGCCGCAGGGTCGCCACCCCTAATGGGACCCGCAACGGAGCGTTAAAGTAATACTGCGGCACCGCTGCACAATGGGCTCAGTTCGACAGCAGCACGGCACAGATAGGAGTCAGCTGCCGCAACACCGGGACTGCCAAAGCCATGTGCCTGTTTGCCAAGCAATGGGAGTACCTTGACCAGCACAGCCTGGCTGCTGTCGCTGGCTCTGGATTTCCAAAACCAGACGTAACGTACCCGACATACCGAACGTTTGTAACGATGCAGCGCGCCAGCGACCTGAGCCACGGGTACACCGTGCCGGTGACCGGCCCCTGAATCTAGCGTTGCTCCGGTGCTTGCACGTAGCCCGGAGGAACGATCGACACCTGCATCAAAGTTTGGTCGCCCAGCGTTGCACGCTCACCGGGTTCATCAATCTTGACGTAGAAGGTGCGCGACTGCTGGCGCGCGGGATTGGCCACCAGGGGCACCAGTAGCTCCACCCCTCTTGCACCATCATCAATGGTCGCCGTGCGCGGGGTTATCGCACGGAAATCCTGGTCGACGCGAGCCGATCCACTCTCCGTCCACCACCGGAACGAAACTTCGCCAGTTAGACCCCCGCGTCTTCGTACCCAGATCTTCGCCACCGGCTGGTCGCCCGCCACGGTTGCCGTGGCAGATGGCAGATCGATCAGGGCGCGCGACGGTCGCGGCGCAGCGACCACGGGCTTCGCCTTGACATGAGGCGCTGGCGCCACAGGAACTGTGTCAGCTGCGACATTGGCAGACACCACTTCAGCCACTTGCGGCGCTGGTGCGTTGGGACCGGGCGCACCGGCGACAACAGGCTGCGCATCTGCCTTGGGAGCAGGCGCACTGGCGACAGCAGGCTGCGCACCTGCCTTGGGAGCAGGTGCACTGGCGACAACAGGCTGCGCATCTGCCTTGGGAGCGGGTGCGCTGGCGAGAACAGGCTGCGCATCTGCCTTGGGATGGTTCAACACGACAGAGGTCAAAATAAAGTAGCCCGCTACGACCAGTATGGCCGCCACAAGCCCAGAGGCCATCCAGCCTCCTGCTCCCATTCGCCGGGCCCGTGCCCGCTCACCATCCCGTAGCAACACGACCGGTCCCGGATTGTTCGCACCCCCGAACGCGGTCAGCACATTGCCCGCGGTGTCTTCCTTGCCGGTCATGGTGAGGCGCAATGCGCGCCACTGCTCGCGCGTGACACCGGGTGGCTCGCGCAAGCGCGAATCCCGGTCGCCGCCCCCCCCGTCTTGCCCGGACAGCAACTCATACGCAAACCATGAGAACGCCAGCCGATCTCCCTTGGGATTTGCCGGCATGTCTCTGGCAATTAGCTCGAAACCCCGCAGTCGGACTTCGCCGGCGTCCGTGATGAAGACGTTTTCAGCGCGGACGTCCCCGTGGAAGACGTTGTGCGAATGGGCGTGCACCAACGCACTTGCGACGCTTTGGACGATTGTCTGGGACGCCGGAAGTGTCAGGCGCGTGCCACCCTGATCAATCAGCTGCTGCAGCGACACACCGCTCAATGATTCCGTGATCAGGAGCAGTGCGCCACTATCCTCATCCACTTCGAAAACGCGCTCGATACCCGGATGCGAGAGCGACTGAAGACCGCAAATGCGCTGCAGCAGTCCCGGATCACGCCGCGAGGCCTCGTTGAACACCGCGATGGCCACCCGATGACTGACATCGGGCACCTGGACTTTGAACTGGTCAATCGCCTCGAATACTGCCCCGGGCGGATCGCTGCGCAGGATATCCACGAGCTGGTATCGACCGCGCAGCACATCGCCTATTTGCGGGGGGCTGTCGGTACCTGCCGAGACGGGCACAGGCCTTGCCGGTTCCGGAGAGATCGCGGGCCTTGCCGGTTGCGGCGGCATCGGGGGGCGTGCCGGTTCCGGTGAAATAATGTGCACATCGGTGTGCTCTGAGGCCGCGCTGCTGCTACCGAAGCCCATGTAGCGTTGTTGCAATCGCGCCTTCAGGGATACATGGACATCGCGGCTAATTAATTCGCGCCGGAGATACTGGTCCAGCAGCGAGAGGACTTCCCAGGGAGCGTCGGAATCCTCCTCCTCCAGAGTTTCGACTTTCTGCAGGAATTCTTTCTGGGTGCAGGAACCGGCAGCCACTGCGTCAAGCCATCGCGAGACGCTTGCGCTGTCAGCTGGACCCGATTGCTTGGCGTCAGGCTTGAGGCTGGACGCATTCATAGGCTCAATGATGCTCCATATCCACGTGGTGCGTAACCTCTGCCATGTCAGCAAATGCAATGGCGGGGCGTAAGATCATGCCTGCACAGCAGGCTGGGCGGGGCTCTGGCGTATAGGCAAGCAATAGCGCGCTTCTTGATGGCTCTGTTCCCGCTGGGGCCAGGCGCCGTCCTGCTCGCTGGCGGCGATTGCCCGGCCACAATAATCGGACTGTTAAATGTTCGCAGGCAAATGCCGCGCGAGCTCTGTCAGAAAGTTCTCGCGCAGCTCCGTGACCCCTGACTTGCCTTGGAGATCCCGCCGTAGTAACCCGAGCATCACCTTTATGGGCAGTCACATGGTCAATCGCAAGCGACTACAGCGGCAAGAATTCCCGCGGAATCGAGCAGTTCTTACCTGATTGCAGGGTTCCCGATACTATTGATCGACATGGCGAGCATCTGTCCCGCTGCGGCGCCGAAGCCATCCGAGTTTATGCTGCCACGCTGTGGCGAATACATGCGATCCACGTACTCCCACTGCCTCGCAAACAGGCACAGCGGCTGCGAATCTTTGACCGATCGACAGCTGAAGCCGTGATCCCGCTTCGCCATGCGGATATCGAACTCGTGCCACTGCGCAACGCTGCCGCAATAGGAACGCACCTTTCCTTCCAGATCAGTGACGTTTCGACAGCTTGAATTGGCAACAGATCGTGCAGATTTCTTTATAGCGGCAGGCTCAGTCGCGAGGACCAAACCAGACAGTCCCATCATCACGGCCAGTGTCACCGTCTGTAGATGTCTCATGACTTGCTCCTTGCTCACGCGGTTACCCGTCATGAATGGCTGTCGAAAGCTTACTCCTCAGACCTGTAGCACAGCCAGCTGATGCGGCTGTGCGTCAGCACCAGGCATGAACTGAGCAGCTATTCGTGACTACCGAAGACGCGCGCTGACTGCTTGTTCCAATTCTGGGCCTGCTTGGATTCGAACCAAGGACCAAGGGATTATGAGTCCCCTGCACTGACCGCTGTGCTACAGGCCCACTGAGGGAGGTGCGCATTGTAGACGGTTGCAAATGCCCGTAACCAGAATAGGGAAAACGCCGGTCTACTTGGGAATCGGATCCACATACTCGTCGGCAGTGACTACGCCATCTCCATTGAGGTCGTACTGCGCGAACATGGCGTCTATTGCCTCAGCGAATCCGGGAGCCTCAAGGTCGATCTTGTAGTCGGCCCTGCGGAACGAATAGCCGGCTGGAACCCGGATCAGTGGCGGTCCACCCACCTGGCTGCGGCGGCTCATTTCCCGACGATAGCCAGTGTCGAGCGCGTAGTCGGGCAGAAATGGCGTCCTGGCAAGACTCTCCGGCGGGCCCAGAAACAGCACACCGTCGAGGGCCTCCGTCTTTGCTTCTGGCGCAGTTGGCGGCGTTGCCGGAGCGCCTGCCTTGGAAACGGAGAAGTACGAGACGGCGTAGGAATAGGTGGCACATTCGCGCACAGGGTCGGGCGCCGCAGCGGAACCCGGCACCAGCAGCGCGGGCAAGGACTTTGAGGCTTGCTCCAGGAGGGCAGCGCAGGCCCCAGGGTGGTGGGGGCCGGAGTACGGCAATACGAAATAAAACGCGCCTGGGTACTTTGCCTCGACCCTGCCGCGCATGGAGTCACGCCCTACGTAGTGGGCGTGTCCATAGATCACCAGCGCTTTCTTGGACTTAGCTAGGATGTTTTCCTCTATCAGCCCCGCCGGAAAGCTGTCGCGCTGGTTCATTGCGCCGGCCGCCATGGCGTGCGTAGCCGCTGACCAGTCAATCGGCGGCTCGCCCAACCAGACTCGGATGCGCCGATCCTTCGGCAGCGACTTGTTGGCTGCGCGCACTGCGGCAAAGAAATTCGCCACACCTAGCGTACCGGGAGGTGGAATCCACCCAATGGTGTCGCTCCATGCCGTGCGCAGCTCCGTGTAACGCAGGTTCTCGCCGGCCACATAACGATCGATGACGTCCTGCCGCCCCGAGGCGCCGAATTCGACTACCACGTTGCCCACTTCGCGCGCAAAGCGCGGATCCCGGATCAGCGCAGCATAAAATTCCAATTCCTGGGCTAGGCCGTGATCGTCCCCCAGGCCTACCAGGGAATGCGTCCTGAAAGCCTGCAATATGCCGTCGACTGCCGGCTGAATATCGGCTGCAGCAGCTCCCGAGAGAGCGGATATGGCGGCAACCGTAACGAAGAATTTGTGCACGATGGCAGCAAGGATGCACGAACATCCTGATTGGTCGCAATCAACGCCGAAAAAACACGTCCCCGTGTGGTTGACCAATGATTGCCGGCGATTTTTAGTCCCCACCACGCAAGTGGCGGCACTTCCCGGCTAGCCCGCCACTTGCGGTACGCTTGTCCCCCATGAGCGCGACCATCGAGCAGATTGAAATCAGGATTGCGTACCTGGAGCAAGCCAACGCCGACTTGAGCGACGTTGTGTACCGGCAGCGCCTTGAGCTGGAGGCGCTGCGCACGCGACTGTCCGAGCTGCTGGGTCGATTCGAGGCCGCACAGGCGCAGCCCACGACCTACTCTGCAGACGACGAGAAACCTCCACATTATTGAAGCTCGCCACCCGGCCGCGACAAATTCTGGCATCCGGCGCCGCGGGCAGGTACTTTCGGAGGCAGGCAAGGGAGCAAACGTGGGCAGAACGACTCGTGGCCTGTGCGGTGCGGGCTACCGCATGGGGCTGCTGTTGCTGGCATGGACAGCAAGCGGAGCTGCACACGCGTGGATTTACCCGGAACACCGGGACGTCGCCAAGTTGGCGGTGCAAGGCCTGGACGCTGGACATGCCGCGCAGTTCGCGCAGCTATGGAGTGAAGCGCGGGCAGGTGATGCCCAGCAACTGTGCGAGCAGGCAGCCGACGCCGAGCAATCCCTGGCCCCCGCCTGCGTGGACTGGGCTGCGCTGTCGGCGATCGCCGGGGACCACTCCTGCTCCAGCCGCGAGATGACGCAGACGGTGCGCGAATCCAGCTGGATCCTGAACGTGGCCGACATCGCCGCGCAGCTGAAGGTGGATCTTGCCGCGATACCGGAAGTGGACAGTCGCCAGCCGGCAGGGCTGCGGCAGCGATACGTGGTCGAGGACGCCAAGGCACGGCGTGCCAACGCGCTGCGCACCGCCGACACGCGCATCCAGCGCGCCGATCGCGCGTACGCTACGCGCGCGGATTCCAACCTGGCGCATTTCATGCTCGCCCGGCCCGACACGCAGCTGGATCCCTTTGCCTATGGCAAGTTGGCGCTGCGTTCCGGTTCACCGCTCAATGCCGCGGGTGTGTATTCCTGGTATCACATCAGCGCGCTGCAAAAGGCCAATCGCCTGCACAGCACGCCACTGCAGCCGCAAGAGCGGCGCCAGCTGGTGCGGGGCATGCTGTTCGATGAGGCGTTTGCGCTGCATTTCCTGGAGGACATGTACGCAGCCGGCCATGTGGCCGGATCCTGGGGAGACCTCTCGCAGCGCAAGGGAACCCACGATTTCTACAATGAAAATGGTCTTGAAGTATTCACCTGGAAAGGGCGGGACCACACGATCGTGCTGTCCGGCGATGCACACATGCGCGCCGAGGATGCGGCGCGCGTCTCCGAGGCGGTGCGCGGGAGCCTCCTGCAAATCTTGCAGGTCGCCTCGGGCCAGGGTGCGGCGGTGGCGGATCCGGGCATCGTCGCCGACACGGATCTGCCGAACGAGTTCGATGTCTGCACCACCGAGACCTTTCCGACACACGGGGCACTCTCAGCAGACAGCGACACCAATCCCTATGCCACCGAACTGGGCGGGATCCTGCTGGACACCCCGGTGCCGGGTCTGGGAGAGGGTCTGGGCTCGATGCCACGAGGCCACAGCGAAATTGGCCAGTTCTTCGGTCTTACCGGGATGATCGACACGCGCATTGTCGACCGCGGTTTTTCCGGATCCAGCCAGGGCAGGGGATGGATTGGCGGCCTGGACGTGGGCTTTCGCGTGGGCCTGGGTCTTGAAGGTGTGCTGGGCGACGCCGGGGACGGACTGGTGTACGCACAACTGGGGCTGCGTTCCGAAACACCATCATCGAACGGCCGGAACCTGAACGCGCAGGCTCCATCGTCGTTGAGTTCCGGCTCCACCGTGCCGGCACGGTCCGGGCTGTCCACCCGCATACGCATGCCGTTTTACATCGTGCCCGGCGACCTGCTGCTGATGTCTCCCCTGATTTTATTCAACCGCTCGGCGTACGAGAGCATGGCCGTCACAGCAACCAACGGCGGACTAATCCCCTGGCAGCATGGTTTGGCTACCGGGATTGGCCGTTTCCAGATCGTGGTGGGCCGCGAGCTGGGCGTGACCTGGTACGGCACCATTTTCGGCGATGACCATCTGGCGACGCCGGCTGTGGATGCCAACGGCGACCTGCAAGTGGTCACACACCGCACAGTCCTTTTCGACGTGCCGCTGGTGGAGTACCGCCCGTATCGGTCCTTCACCAACAACCAGAGTTCTACCGTGTTGTTCCAGCTGTTCGCCGGTATCGACGTCCCTTACGGCGAACAGACTTCCTCGCCCTCCGCGCCGCCCGTGAACCTGGACACCATCTATTCCCTGGGCGTGCGGCTACTGTTTGACTGGCGCTACTACCCCTGAGCCTGCTGCGTCCAGGTCTTCCTCCACCGACCGAAGGATGGCTTCCAGCAACGCCTCGCGCGGATAGTCGTTATGCGTGACCAGCAGGCTGCCGACGGTGGTATGGACGCGGGTAATCGGCACGGCAAGCGCCCAGTGATCCGCATTGACGTAACCCAGCAGCTTGCTGCCGGGAAGCACCTGGTCGTAGAAGATGACCTGTGAATCGTTGCGCCCATCGATGCGCGACAGCTTCTTGTAGCTGGATTCCAGTACGAGCGAGATGCGCTCCGGCTGCGGCAAGGTAACCAGCGAGTAGTAGGGGACACCGGCTGGCAGGGAATGTTCACTCAACCACTTGCGCCGCGTTGACGGCCGCAGGCTCTCGATGGACTTGCCATCGCCAGGCTCGCATTTGGCCCCAGGGAAATGCCGCAGCATGTTGACCTGGTTCTCGGTGGCATCGTTGGCCAGCGCCGAGCCCCCCACTGCGCCGGCGGCACTGACGAAGGCGGCAACGCGGCCGCGAATTTCCGGATACGTCGCCAGCGCCTCCATGATGTCCGGTGCGCCCTTGGAATATCCGATCAGCACGATGCGTGGCGCCCCGGCTTCCTGCGGCAGCGCCAGCAACGCATCGCGGATCTGCTGCGCGTTGTGCGCCGATCCGGACAGTGCATCGACACGGATCGGCTGCGCGTCATAGCCCTGGGTGCGCAGGTGCAGCGCAGCGGTGCCGGGGGCTTCCAGCCATGGCGCGAAGCAGTCGAAGCCAATGCCCGGCACCACCATTGCAACCAGGTGCCGCTGCGACGGCCCCAGATACACCGGCGCGCCGTTGCCGGCGGTTTCTGCGCCCAGTCGCGTCAACGCTTCGTCGCAGGGCCGGTAGTCGGGCAATGCCGGTCCGTGTTGTGCCAGTACCGCGCAGAAAATCTCGCGAAACCGCGGTCGCCGGTCAACGACGCCAGCAGCAGCGGCCGGAACCAATGCCAGAGGCTCCGTGTCGACCGAGAATGGCTGCAGTGGCGATCCTGCGCAGGCCGTCAGGAGCACGCAGATCCCGGCAAAAATTGCTGCAGTTCGCATATCCCACGGATATTACATGAGAATAATTCTCACCTGACGCAGCAGTGACAATTCCGTGCCACGCCATGCCTAGGCTGCAGGCCATGGCGCTGTCGGAACTCATTGTCCTCAATCGCAGGGGCGCCAGTGACGCCGCGTCCGGCCCCATGCAGTCCGCGTGCGGTATCGCCACCTGCCTGCGCGAAGTGCGCGTGGCTGCCGTGCCCACGCAACTGCAGCCCACGACCCAGGAATGTGCGGTGACCGGGTTCGAACGATACCGCGGCGTGGACGCGTACCGGTTCATGCTGCAGCTTGCCTGTGGACTGGAGAGCGAGATCGCAGGAGAGACGGAAATCCTGGGACAGATCAAGCAAGCCTGGCGAGCCCATGAAGAGCAAGATTCCGAGGCTGCGGCCGCGCTGCGACCCTGGATGCAGCGCCTGCTGCAGGATACCAAGGAGATCCGCAGCGAGTATGTCGTCGGCCTCGGCAGCGCGACCTATGGCTCGCTGGTGCGGCGGCTGCTCGGCACTGAACAGCCCGGACCGGTGCTGCTGCTGGGCGCCGGCCAGCTTGCCGAGGCGGTCCTGCCCTATCTGGATGCACACACGGTGCTGCTGTGGAACCGCCACGCCGGGCGCGCACGGGAGCTGCTCGCCAGACAGCGTGGCGCCGCTGCGCAGCAGCGCATCCAGTTGCTCGATGCCACGGCTGATGCCGAACTGGGTGCATGGAAAGAGGCCCGCAATGTGGTGATCTGCATTCCCCCGGATGCCCAGGGCGACGCGCCTCGTGCCCACGCATGGCAACACCGCGGCCTGCACGGGCTCGACCGGGGTCGCGTGCTGCACCTGGGGCTGGAATCGGCGACCGGCACTGCCTGGGAAGGCATCGACAACCTCTCGACGCTGCGTGACCTGTTCGCACTGCGTGACACGCAGGCCAGCCAGCGCGAAGCGCTGCTGGCACGCGCCCGGCGCGCCTGTGCCGACAAGGCGCAACTGGCCCGGCTTGATGACGCCGACGGCTCCCGCCCCGGCAGCGCCAACCATGGCTGGGAAGATCTGGCAGTTTTCCAGTCTTTCAGTTACTGATTACCGATGACCACACAGCGCCTGCGCCTGGGTACGCGTCGCTCGGCACTGGCCTGGGTGCAAAGCAGCCAGGTCGCTGCCGCACTGCGCGCGGCGCATCCAGGCCTGGAGGTGGAACTGGTGGGCATCGACACCCGAGGCGACCGGGTCCTTGATGTGCCGCTGTCCAGCATGCAAGGCAAGGAATTCTTCACCGCCGAGATCGATGCCGCGCTGCTGCAAGGACGGGTGGACTGCACCGTGCATTCCCTGAAGGACCTTAGCCTCGACCGGCCGGCCGGCCTGGTCCTGGCCGCAGTGCCGCTGCGGGCGAACCCGCGTGACATCGCGATTTTCGCAGCGGACGTCCCGGCACGACTGGCCGCCGGCGCTGGACTGCGCATCGGCACCTCCTCGCCGCGGCGCGCCGAGTTGTTGCCGGCGTTCTTTGCCCAGGCGTTGCCGCATGCCGCGCGTAACCCAATCGAACTTGAGTCGCTGCGCGGCAACGTGGACAGCCGCCTGCGTCGCTTGCTGGAACCGCGCGGTTCGCAGCGGCAACTCGATGGCGTAGTGCTCGCTCTGGCGGGGCTGTCGCGCCTATTCGCCGACACCACTACCGATCGCCAGGGGCAGGCGCTGCTGCTGCAGATCCTGCACGGGTTGCCGTTCATGGTCCTGCCGTTGACCGACTCGCCCGGCGCGCCGGGACAGGGCGCACTGGCCATCGAGTGCCGCAGCGACGACAGCGCAACGCGCGCACTGCTGGCGGCGCTGGAGGATCCGCCCACGCGCGCCGCGATTATCCTGGAGCGACAGTTGCTGGCGCAGCATGGCGGCGGCTGCCACCAGCGATTTGGCGCGACGTTGCAGTGGATCAGCGGTCTGGGAGGGGTCTTGCAGATTGCCGGCCGCAGCGCCGACGGCACGGACATTGCCGCACGCCGCTGGCTGCCGGACGTCGTGTTGCCGCCACCGCAGGGTACGGTGCGGATCTGGGACGGCAGCATCGCCACCGCGACCAGCGCCACAGCGCTGCTGGATGCTGGCGGGTTGGCGCAGCGCCTGAGGTGCCCGGCGGTATTCATTGCCCATTCGCGCGCCCTTCCCACCGGCGGTGCCGGGGTGTTGCAGCAGCGGTTCGTCTGGACCTCCGGCACCAAGAGCTGGTTTGCGCTGGCCGCGCAGGGTGTGTGGGTAAGTGGCTGTGCCGAAGGCATTGGCGCGGAAGCGGCGGCCGGTGTGATCACCGAGCCGGTGCTGCGCCTGCCGCCACCCGGCCAGTGGGCGGTGCTGACGCATGCCGGCGCCGAGGAACCGTGGCAGTCGGGTCGCTGGGCTGGCGCGCAAGTGCTGGCGACCTATGCACTTGCGGACGCTGCCGACGTGGACGGCGGGCTGCCGGATCGGGCCGCACTGCCCGCTGCAACGCACGTGTTCTGGCATAGCGTGCAGCAGTTCGAGCGGGGTCGCACCCTGGCCAGCGCCGCGGCCCATCACGCAACCGGGCCCGGCAAGACCTTTGATCATGTGCGACGTGCCGGCGTGCCAAACTTGCAGGCATTCCCTTCGGTGGTGGAGTGGCGTGAATGGACAGCAAGGGCGCGCTGAGCGTGCAGCCGGTCCGCCAGTCGCGACTGGTCGCGATCCTGGCTGGCGTGTGGCTGATCATCATTCTGGTGCTGGGCTTCTGGTGGGGCACACTGTTGCTTCGCCAATCAGCACGCATTGCCACCCTAAGCGTTGCGGCCGGCGTGCCGCAGTCCGAGGCGCTGGGCGAACTGACGCGCACCCAGCGCATGCTGCAATGGGAATCCGGGTTCTTCCTGCTGCTGTTGCTGACGCTCTCCGGAGCGCTGTTCTGGTTCTACTGGCGCGACATGCAGCGTGCCCGGGGGACGCAGGCGTTCTTCGCGGCGTTGACCCATGAGCTGCGAACGCCCCTGACCAGCGTACGCCTGCAATCCGAAGCCATTGCTGCCGGCGAGCCTTCGCAGGAGCTGGTGGACCGGCTGCTTGCCGACACCCATCGCCTGGAGTCCCAGATCGACAAGACGCTGGAGCTGGCACGCATCGAAGGCGGTGGCGCACTGGCCGAACAGGCCATCCGGCTTGATCCGTGGCTGGACCGGGTGTTGCGCGCGATCGTGGCCACGGAAGGCGATGCCGTGCAACTGAATGTCTCGCTGCAGCCGGGACTGCCTGCCATCCGTGGCGATACATCGGCGTTGCAGCTGATACTGCGCAATCTCGTGGAAAACGCGTCGCGACATGGCGATCGCGAACCCATCCACGTCGACGTGGCCGTGCGCAATGTAGGCAGCCAGGTGGAACTGCGGTTCATTGATGACGGTCGTGGCTTCGAAGGCAATCCGGCACGCCTCGGCCGGCTGTTCCAGCGTGGCAGTTCATCGCGCGGCACCGGGGTGGGCCTGTACCTGGTGCGCGTATTGATGGAACGCATGGGCGGCAAGGTCGACTTTGCTGCGGCTCCCGCGGGCGGCTTTGCCGCAACCCTGCGCTTCCAGCGCAGCGCCGACTAAGCGCCGGCCACCGTGACCACGCCGCGCCTGCTGCTGCTGGAAGACGACGCCAATGTCGCCGGCACCCTGACGTCGCGCCTTACCACCGAAGGCTATGCGGTAACGCATGCCCGCTCGGTGCAGGCGGCGCGCGCGGCGCTGGCCGGACCGGCCTTCCAGGTCGCCGTGCTGGATGTGGGACTACCGGATGGCAACGGCTTTGAGGTCGCGCAAACGCTGCGCGACCGCAGTCCCGCCACTGCCGTGCTTTTCCTGACGGCCTATGGCACGCCGGAGGACCGGATCCGCGGCCTGGAGCTGGGCGCCGATGACTACGTTACCAAGCCGTTTGTGTTTCGCGAACTGCTGCTGCGCATCCAGAACGTGCAAAAGCGTGCGCACGACCTGCAACAGCCCGGTGCGGTGCCCGGCGGCACGCTGCGCATCGGCATTGCCGATGTCGACTTCGGCCGGTTCACGGCCCGCGTCGGCGACCAGGTGCATCGCCTCACCCACAAGGAATGCGCAGTGCTGAAACTCCTGGCAGAGCGTGCCGGCAATGCCGTGACCCGCGACGAGATCCTGGATCGCGCCTGGTCGCCAGATGAATTCCCGACCCAGCGCACCGTGGACAATTTCATCGTTCGGCTGCGCCGCCTGGTCGAGCAAGATCCCGCCAACCCGCGCAGCATCCTCAGCGTGCGCGGCGTTGGCTACCAGCTTGAGGCAGGACATGAATGACACCGCACTAGGCGCCGCACTGCGTCGCGAGAACTCCGGGCGCCCGCCCGTCTGGATGATGCGCCAGGCCGGCCGCTACCACTCGCACTACCAGATGCTCAAGCGGCACGCGGATTTCATCCAGCTGTGCAAGGTTCCGGCACTGGCCGCGGAGACCGCGATGGGCCCGGTGCACGATTTCAATTTCGATGCGGCCATCCTGTTCTCCGATCTGCTGTTCCCGCTGGAAGCCATGGGCATGGGACTGCGCTACGATCCGGGCCCCAAGCTGGACTTTCACCTGCAGTCAGCTGCCGATGTGGCGCGCTTGCAGGGTGGCGCGCAGCTTGCCGAACGCCTGCGGTTCCAGGCCGATGCCGTGCTCCTGACGCGTGCCCGGCTGCGTCGCGACAAGGCACTGATCGGCTTCGTCGGCGGCCCGTTCACGCTCTACGTCTACGCCGCTGCCGGATCGCACGAGAACGCAACGCGGGCACTGTCAGGACTGGGGAACGGCACCTACAGCGCCTTCAATGCGAAGCTGCTCGACCTGCTCGCCGCCAACATGGCATTGCAGTCCCGCGCCGGCGCGGATTGCGTTGCGCTGTTCGACACCGCCGCCGGCGAGATCGACCCGGAAACCTACGGCAAGTTTGTCGTGCCGGTGTTAGCGGAATTGCTGGCACGGTTTCGGCGGCTGGATACGGCCACACCGGTGACGTATTACTCCCGCGGTACGGGACCGGCGTACTGGGACCAGCTGCAGGATTTGCCTTTCCAATGCCTGGGCGTGGACTGGCGGCATCCCATGCCGCAGGTGCTGGCGCGCTATGCGGACCGCTGGGCAATCCAGGGCAACGTCGACCCGGAATGGCTGCACTTGCCAGAACCGGAACTGGAACTGCGACTGCGCGAATATTTCCTGGCAATCCGCGATTTGCCAGCGCACCTGCGCCGCGGCTGGATCTGCGGCCTGGGCCACGGCATCCTGCAGCGGACCCCTGAAGCCAACGTGCACCGTTTCATCGCGCTGCAGCGGGAGATCTTCGGGTGATTTCCATCGCGCCTGGCCTGTACGCAAAGTACAACCGGCCAAGCCCGCGCTACACCTGTTATCCCGGCGTTGCGCACTGGGCGGACCCACCCTCGGAGCTGCAGTGGACCGGGCAGCTCGATGCCGCTCTCGCCAGCCAGCAGCGCGGCCTGGCGCTGTACGTGCACGTTCCGTTCTGCCAGGCACTGTGCACGTTCTGCGGCTGCAACATTCGCGTGGCGCGCAACCACTCGCTTGCCATCCCCTACGTCCCGCGATTGCTGCGCGAGCTGGACCTGTACGGGCAGCGGCTGGGCCGCACTAGTTTCCGGCTGGGCGCGCTGCACTTGGGCGGCGGCACGCCGACGTTCCTGCCTGCCGGCGAACTGGACCGCCTGTGCAGTGGCCTGATGGCGCGGCTCGAGGTCATCCCGGGAGCAGTGCTGACGGTGGAGGTCGATCCACGCGTGACCACGCAGGAGCAACTGGGGGTCCTGCGACGGCACGGATTCAATCGCATCAGCATCGGCGTGCAGGATTTTGATCCGCGCGTGCTGGACATCGTCAATCGCCCGCAGGAGGTATCCCAGGTGCGCGAGGTCATCGACAGCGCGCGTGGGCTTGGGTTTTCCAGTGTCAGCGTCGACCTTATCTATGGACTGCCCCTGCAGACCACTGACAGCATCGAGACCACAATGGACGCACTGGAGCGGCTGCGCCCCGACCAGATCTGCTTTTATCCCTATGCGCCCGTGCCCTGGATCAAGCCCAGCCAGCGTCGGTTCACGGAGGCCGATCTCCCGGAGCGCGAGGTACGGCAGCATTTGCTCGTGGCTGGGCGCCGGCGCATGGGATCCATGGGCTTCGTCGAGATCGGTATGGACCAGTACGCGCTGGCGGGCGATCCGCTGGCTGTGGCCGCCACGAATGGCACGCTGGCGCGCAATTTCATGGGCTACGCGGCGACCTCGACCACACCCTTGCTGGGACTTGGCAGCTCCGCAATGGGTGACGCCGGCGCAGTGTTTGCCCAGAACGAAAAGAACCTGATGCGTTACGAGGCGCGCGTGGATCGCGGTGACCTGCCCATTCAGCGCGGCCACGTGCTGGATGCGCAGGACCAGCAGCTGCGCCCGGTCATCTACGACATCGTGACCCGCTTCGAGGCAAGCTGGTCGCCGCAGGACCAGCGTGCGGAATGGTTGCGCCCGGCGGCCGCGGCACTTGCCGAGCTTCAGCAGGACGGGCTGATCGAGCTGCGCGACCATGGGCTGCGCGTAACCGAACGCGGCCGGCCATTCCTGCGCAATGTCTGCCTGGCGTTCGACGCGCGCGCGCGCGCGGAAGACTCAGTCCGCAACGATGCGGCGTGACAGCTTCAGGTAGCGGATCGAAACGTAAGCCACTGCAAGCACCACATACGCCACGAGCAGGGTACGCACGGTACCGTGCCGCAGTGTCATGGTGTGCCGCGATGCAATGTGCCACAGGCAGACCAGCAGCATCATGGTGATCCAGCCGAACGGCGTTTGAAATTCCTTAATCAGCACGCGCTTCCAGTGAAAGCGACCGCTGCGCAGCGCCGCCCCCAGGCCCGCCACACGCGGCAGCCAGCGCGGCACGGCGGCGGTATACAGCTCGTATTCTGCACCGAACTTGTTGCGCAGGAACGCCTCCTCGGCCGCGACAATTGCCACGTACACGAACGCATACAGCGGGATCACCACCAGCAGGCAGGTGACCAAGTTCGAGGCCAAGGCAAGTCCAGCCACGATCAGCAGGTTACCCACGTACATCGGGTTGCGGCACAGGCGGTAGATTCCTTCGGTCACCAGGTTTTCCGCGTACACCCGCCCCAAGCGTCCGCCGCGGATGATGTATTCGAAGCCAATGGTAATGCAGCGCACCAACTGGCCAAGCAGTGCCACGCCGACCCCCAGCGCCACCGCAACCAGGGGATCGGCGAACAGGCCGCGACCCGGGAGCAGCACCAACAGCAGGGCCAGCGGGAACAGTCCATTACGGAAGCGGAACAGGAAGTTGCCGATCCTGACCATCACTTGATCGCAACCATTCCGGCGAAGTTGTACCACTTGAAGAACACATCGACCGCCTTGAATCCCGAGCTCAGCAGCAGCTCGCGATTCTCGAGGAGCTTGTAGGGTATCAGCACGTTCTCCAGCGCTTCGCGCTTCTGGCTGATTTCCATTTCACTGTAACCATGGCGGCGCTTCAAGTCATAGTAGTACTTGATGAACTGGCGGTTGAACACGGAGTCTTCCCCCAGCACCTTCTCGACCACGAGCAGGCAGCCGTTGGGCCGCATGCCGCGGAAAATGTCGGCGATGAGCTTCTCACGGCGCAGCGGCCGGATGAACTGCAGGGTGAGGATCAGTATTACCACCGCTGCGTTTTCGATCTGCACGCCATCGTTGAGCTCGGCAACGACCAGGTCGACCGGACGCGCGAATTTCTCTGCGGCGAATTTTTCGCGGCACTTGTCAAGCATGGCACTGGAATTGTCGATACCGACAAAGCGCACGGTCGCGTCGACCTGGGGATTGAGCGCCAGCAGAGTCGTGCCACTGGAAACGCCAAGATCGTAGACGGAAGAACCTGGCTCGGCGAAATCGGCGGCGATCTCCACCACCATCCGCTGGATCTCGCTGTAAAATGGCACGGAGCGCGAGACCATGTCGTCGAATACCGTGGCCACCGACGCGTCAAAAAGAAAGTCGCCGACCGACTCGCGCTGTTCCTTGTATACCTTGTCGCTTGGCGTGCCCATAAGTCCTGGAGTGTGACCTGAAAATCAAACCAACGCCGTTGGCGCACTTCGTGGCTTTTGGGGTGGTACTGGGCCTGGCGCTGCTGGTAGCGGCGGCCCTGAGCCCCGCCGTCCAGACGCTTTTGGCGCCGATCCACGTTTTCCAATTACATCGTATTTTCAATCGTTTGACCATGATTGGCGTCCTGGCCGCCACTGCATGGCTGGTGGTCCGCAATGGCCTTGCCACTCGCGAAATACTGGGATACGGATTGCCGGCGCCTGAATTCGTGCGCCAGGCGCTGACTGGGCTGGCTGCCGGCCTGGCGCTGATGCTGCTGGTGCTGGTGCCCCTGTTTGTCGTGCAGGTCCGCGTATGGAATCACCAGCTGCTGGACAATTTTCCAGACCTCATGGCGCGTGTGGGCAAGGCGCTCATGACCGGTTGCGTGGTGGCACTGGTCGAAGAAACGTTCTTTCGCGGCGCTGTTCAGGGGAGCTTGACGCGTGCCGGATTCATGCGTGCCGCCGTATTTCTCGTGCCGCTGGTGTACGGCGCCCTGCATTTTTTCGGGGAGGCCGTGCGCATTCCCTATGAGGCAGTGACCCCTGGCAGCGGCTTCACGGTTCTGGCCGGGTTCATGGGCAAGTTTGCGAATCCCATGCAGATCGCGGACGCGTACGTGGCGCTGTACTTTCTGGGCCTGCTGCTGGCGCTGATTCGCTACTACACCGGCAGCATCGCGGGCTGCCTCGGCCTGCATGCAGGCATCGTATTCGTGGACATGGTGGCCCGTAAGGTTTCCCTGCTCGGGCCGGATTCGCCCTGGATGTTTGCGGTCAGCCGCTCCGACTACGTGCTGGGCTCCTGGTCGGCAATCGTCGCCGTAATCTCGTGCTTGATCTGGTGGTCTATTGCTTCCAGGGGGAAGGCATTGAGTACGGCACCGTAATGAACACCGATTCGATTTGCCTGAGCTTGCCGTCGACGATCTTGAACAGTTCGATGAAATAGAACGAGTGCGGATGCCGGATCACGGATACCGCGGGGGTTCCGTCGGTCAGGCGGTAATCCCCCAGGCGGCCGGAGTGATCGATAAAGCCGGCCGCCAGCACCAGGCCGCGCTGCTCGTCGACCAGCGGATATCGACGCGCCCGCAGCCGATCATCGTAGCGATAGACCCCCAACTTGAACTGCTCGGCGCACCCCAGTCCAGAGGTGGGACCCAGAGGCTTGTCGGGATTGTTGGTGGTCTGCAGGCCGTTCTCGACGCGGTTGCAAGCCGGGTCGAACTCGGTATGTAGCTTGCCGTCATTGAGTTGCAGCGTGTCGAAGTAGCCATTGGCAATGGCGATGAGCTGGTCGCGGGGCCTGCCCTGGCCGGCCTTGAGGTCCTGCAGCAGGATGGGCTTGTCCTCGAATTTCGGATTGGCAAAGGGATTCGGCCCGGCGCCTAGCGCGCCGAAATCCTTGACCCGCACCACCAGCATCTCGGCCTCGCTGATCCTGCGCTCCACGACCTTCAGCCGCAGCGCAAAGGCCGACGTGGCATCCGCCTCGCTGATCGCACCAAATACCCCGACCTGGCCGTTGGTGACATCGGCAAATAACAGCTTGTAATTGCCCAACCCGGTCGCCGTGCCCCACACGCCCTCCCCCGTTGGCAACTGCACGTTGTTTTCGGTGTAGCGCGCGTCATGCGCCCACGGCAGGCGGGTTGAATCGCGATGCTGCAGGGCTTGCAGGTACTGGTCCACGAAGCCATACAGGCAGGTGCGGTCGCACTCTGCGGCATGGGCACAGCCCATGCCCAAGGCCAGCAGCAGGAAGATTGAATATTTGTGCATTCCCGTTACCCTACTGAGGTCATTCGAACAAGACAAGAACAGGGGAACCTCGACCATGACTCGCATCAACACGCTGCTTGCAGCACTTCTTCTTGCCAGCACCGCCGGGCAGTCATTTGCCCAGGCTCCGCTGACCATGTCCACGCCGGCCGCGGTGCCTGCAGTCGTGGCCATTGCGCGCCCGACGGCCGTGGAGACTGACCTCGCGCGCGACAGCTTCGCGAAATTTGTTGCCACTGCCGACCCGTCGACAAAGGCCGTTCTCAAGAAATACCCCAATCTGCTCGAGGTCCGACCGCCCGGCCCGAATTCGGCGGTCCTGCCGAGCCTGGCCCCGGGTTTCGTGGCCAAGCACCAGGCCAACCTCGAGGTCGCCAAGCAGGGCGACGCAGAACTGCTGTTAATGGGGGATTCGATTACCGATTTCTGGCGCAACGCCGATGGCAACTATGCCGGCAAGGCGGTACTGGACCGGCACTTCGGGCAATGGAAGATCGCCAACTTCGGAATCGCCGGGGACACGACGCAGGGCGTGCTCTATCGACTTGAGGATGGCGAAGGCCAGGGGATCAGCCCACGGGCCATCATGTTGATGATCGGCACCAACAACACGGCCCGCAACAGCGCCGCCGAGATCGCCGAGGGCGTGGGCGCCGTGGTCCTGTCCCTGCAGCGTCATTTTCCAAAGGCGCAGATCCTGCTGCTGGGAATTTTCCCGCGCGGTCGCACCGCCAATGATCCGCTGCGCGGCATGCTCGCGGAAATCAACCGCTCCATCTCCAGGCTTGATGATGGCAAGCAGGTGCACTACCTCGACATCGGCGCCGGGTTCCTGGAAGCCGACGGCAGCATTTCACCCGAGGTCATGAGCGATGGCCTGCATCCCACGCCCAAGGGCTATGAGATCTGGGCCCAGGCCGTGCAGCAGCCGCTGACGAAACTCATGGGCGCCAAGTAGCGCACGGAGACAAGATGAAGACCCGGTCACTGGCCTGCCTGTTGCTGTCCACCCTGCTCTGTGGTCTCGCGCTGCCGGCCGCTGCGCAGCAGCCGGCCCAGGGTCCCTGCAATCGGGCCTGCCTCGAAGGCTATGTCGACCGGTACCTCGATGCCATGCAAGCCAAGCAGGTCAGTTCCGACCTGTTTGCCCGGGATAGCAAGTTCACTGAGAACGGCGTGCGCCTGCCCCTGGGTGGCGAGGGGCTGTGGTTTGCGATGTCGGGAAGGGGCAGCTACAAGTTCTACGTTCCGGACACCGAAACCCAGCAGGTGGCCTTCATCGGCACGCTGCGCGAGGGCGGCAAGAGCCCCACGGACGGCACGCTGGTGGCAATTGCGCTGCGCCTGAAGATCGCCAAGGACAGAATCACCGAGGTGGAGCAACTGGTGATTCGACCGGAGACGCCGCTGGGCGGCGCGGCCGCCGCCGCTCCACCCCCACGCTTTCCGCCGGCGGCGGAGGCCATTGAAAAGCTGGGGGCTCCGAATCCTGTGTATGCGCAAGTGATCCCCGAATCCAAGCGCCCGTCCCGCGAAGACATGATCAGGACCGCCAACTACTACTTCGCCGGCCTGCAGCGCAATGATGGCAAGGGCTACTACCCGTTCACCGACGATTGCGACCGGATCGAGAACGGCATGAAGACCACCAACAATCCGCAACGTGATCCGGTCACCGGCCAGACCGTGGTGCGCGGCTGCAAGAAGCAGTTCGAAGAGTCACTCAAGGGGATAGTCTCGCGCATCCGCGATCGGCGTTTCGTTGCCGTGGACCGGGAACGGGGCATCGTCTTTGCGTTTGGCTTTTTCGATCACTACAGCATCAACTGGACCTGGCAATTGGCCGAACTGTTCAAGATCGAGAACGGCCAGATCCGGCGCATCGAGGCGGTCTTCCTGCGCGCACCCTTTGGCATCAATTCCGGCTGGAGCACCTACGAACAGGGCATGTCGGAAGAGCCCCAGGCGGTCAGGTAGCGAGCTGCTCGATGTCCTTTAACAGACTGATCCGGACCACCTCACCCGTCTGAAGGTATTAATCCCGTCTGGCCGTCATCAGATCCACGCACGTCGCAGTAACCACACTTTGACGCCCTGCGTCAGCAGCAGATAGCAGAGCATCGTCGCCGCGATGATTGGCCAGTACAGCGATGGCAACGGCGAAAATCCGAGGTAGCGTCCCAGTGGCAGGAATGGGATGGCGATCCCGATCACCATGATGGCCGCGCCGGTAAACAACACTGGCCAGGACGACCGGCTTTGCAGGAACGGGATCTGGTTGGTCCGGATGACGTGAATGACCAGGGTCTGCGTCAGGAGGCTCTCGACGAACCAGCCCGTCTGGAACAGGCTCGCGCTATGCGCTGCCGCCTGCGGTGTGGACACGTCCCAGCATTTAAACACGTACAACATGACAAAGTACGTCGTGTAGTCGAACACCGATGAGCACGGACCGATGAACAGCACAAAGCGTGTCAGTTGCCCGATATCCCAGCGTCGCGGGGCAGTGATCCGCTCCGCGTCGACTGTGTCGGATGGAATGGCGGTCTGGCTGATGTCGTAGAGCAGGTTGTTGGCCAGGATCTGCACCGGCAGCATCGGCAGGAATGGCAGGATCACACTGGCGCCGAGCACGCTGAACATGTTGCCGAAGTTGCTCGATGCGCCCATCCGAACGTACTTGACGATGTTGGAGAAGACCTTGCGCCCCTCCATCACGCCCTCGTCGAGCACCAACAGCGATTTTTCGAGCAGGATCAGGTCAGCGGACGCCTTGGCGATGTCCACAGCGGTATCCACGCTAATGCCCACATCGGCGACATGCAGCGCGGGAGCGTCGTTAATGCCGTCGCCCATGTAGCCGACGATGTGCTGGCGCGATTGCAGGGCCCCGATGATCCGCTGCTTGTGCGCGGGCGTGACGCGCGCGAACAGCGTGGTCCTCCAGGCGGCGTCGGCGAGCTGGTCGTCACTGAGCTTCTCGAGCTCGTCACCCAGCAGGACAAACTCCGTAGCGAGCCCTACCTCCTTGCAGATCTTGCGGGCCACCAGGTCGTTGTCGCCGGTCAGCACCTTGACCGCAACCCCGTGACCCTGCAGCGCCTCGATCGCGGCCATGGCGCCCTCCTTGGGCGGATCGAGAAATGCAACATAGCCTCGCAGCACCAAGTCGCATTCATCGGCCTTGCTGTAGGGAGTCGCATGCCCGACTGCCGCGCCGCGCGCCTCCGTATCCCTGGTAGCAATGGCCAACACCCGGAAGCCGTCCGCGCTCAGCAGCTCATACTCCTTCTTCAAGTCTTCAATGTGCTGGTGGTCCATCGAAAGCAATGCGCCATCGAGCTCGGCGCTGGCACACCTCTGGAATATGGATTCCGGAGCCCCCTTGGAGATGATGCGATCCTTGCCATCGGAAGTGCGGATTACCACGGACACGATGCGGCGCTGAAAGTCGAACGGGATCTCGTCCACCTTTTCGTATTCTGGAACCTTGGCGTCCGCATGCTGCTCGGTATGAGCCAGCACCGCGCGGTCCAGGACATTCGTCAGCCCCGTCTGGAAGTGGCAGTTTAGGTATGCAAGCGCGAGCACGCCTTCGTCTTCGTGCAGCATCACATTGCAGTGCCGCTCGAGAATGACCCGATCCACGGTGAGCGTGCCGGTCTTGTCGGTGCACAACACGTCCATGGCGCCCAGGTTCTGGATCGAGTCGATTCGCTTGACGATGACTTTCTTGCGGCCCATCGCGACGGCACCCTTGGACAGGCACACCGTCACGATCATTGGCAGCATTTCGGGCGTCAGCCCAACGGCCACCGCAAGTGCGAAGAAGAACGCCTGCAGCCAGTTGCCCTTGGTCAGTCCGTTGATGACGAACACCAGCGGCACCATGACGGCCATGAAGCGCAGCATCAGCCATGTGAACCGGGCAATACCGCGATCGAAGGCGGTTGCGGGCTGCTGCTCCTGAAGTGACTCGGCCATGCCGCCGAGATAGGTGTCATTGCCGGTCGCGACTACGATCGCCTGGGCGACGCCGCTCTCGATGCTGGTGCCCAGGAAGGCGACGCAGGCCGAGTCGATCGGGCTTTTCGCCGCCACCGCAGGATCCTTCTCGACGGCGCACTTCTCCACCGGGAAGCTTTCCCCAGTCAGTGCCCCCTGGATCACGAACAGATCCCTGGCCTGGACGATGCGCACATCGCCTGGAACCATGTCTCCTGCCACGAGGTGCACCAGATCGCCTGGAACAAGCTGCGCAAGCGCGACATCCTGCCAGGCGCCGTCGCGCATTACGTTGGCCTTGACCGAAATCATCGCCTTCAACTTCGCGGCCGCACCGCTGGCCCTGGCCTCCTGGAACAGCTTCAGACCGACGCTCAGGACTATCATCAACACCATCATTGACGCGGCGCGCACGTCGCCAGTCGCAAACGAAATGATCGCCAGCGTCGCCAGCAAGATTACCAACGGGTTGATGATCGAACGCCAGAGCAGCGTCGCGAACCCCGACCCCTGATCCCTGGCCAGGACGTTGGGTCCGTATTGCGCCAAACGCGCACCGGCTTCCAGGGACGTCAGTCCCTGGGGACCGGTCCTCAGCTTGGCGAAGACATCGGCCGCTTCGAGCGTGGCTGACTCCACCACGAGCGGCGACACATGGATTGCGGCGGCCTGGTGTCGGCGTACATCTAGTGAGCGCTTGGGCAGCACGATCGAATTGCGCTAAGGCGCTTTACCTCGCGGACCTATATCAGCCACTACCGCAGTGGCGACAGTCCTGTGACCCCTGATGCATTCCCCGTTCAGAATGGCTTGAGCACCACCAGCCACAGGATGGCCAGCAGCAGCAGCAGCGGCACCTCGTTGTACCAGCGCAGGGCCGTCGCGCCAGGCAGCGGCGCGTCAACCTGCATGCGCTTCATGAACAGGCGCATCGAGAGGTGATACGCGATCAACAGCAGGACCATGCCGATCTTGGCGTGCAGCCATCGGCCCTGGAATCCGATCATCTGCCCGAGCCACAATCCAGTGGCCAGGGCGAACACGGCCATGATGCTGGTGAAGTGATACAGGCGACGCGCCATTACCTTGAGCCGCCGCACGTCCTCGCCAGCGGCCTTGCCCTCGACGTAATGCACGAAGATGCGCGGCAGGTACAAGATGCCTGCCATCCACGAGATGATTGCCAGCAGGTGCAGGGCCTTTACATACAGCATGCGCGGCAGTCTAGCCCATGATCGGGCACGCCGCGCCCGACGATCCCCGGTGGTGTGGCGCTAGCGTTTCGGTCGCAGCCCCCGCACCGGCTCCGCGTCCAGCGGATTTTCGGGCCAGTAGTGGCGCGGATAGCGGCCGCGCATGTCCTTGCGCACCTCGGCGTAACTGCCGCGCCAGAAGCCGGCAAGGTCGCGCGTGATCTGCATGGGCCGGCGCGCCGGGGACAGCAGCTTCAAGGTGATCGGCACGGCGCCACCGGCGACCCGCGGCGTGTCCGCCAGGCCGAACACCTCCTGCATGCGCACCTCGATGCACGGCGCACTCGCGTCGTCGTAATCCACAGCCATGCGGGAACCAGTGGGCACGACCACGTGGGTGGGCGCCCAGGTATCCAGTGTTGCCCTTTGCGCGCGCGTCAGGCGCGACAGCAGCGCCTCCATCAGCATCGGTTCCGGAAGCTTGCCCAGCCCCTGATGGCCTGCCAGATACGGCGCCAGCCAGGAATCAGGATCCGCCAGCAGGGCTGCAGCGTCGAACGAAGGAAAGTCCCGGACACTGCCACCGGGTGCGGTGCCAGCCTGCAACGCGACGAAACGCAACCGCGCCAGCAGGCGCCGCGACGCATCGCTCCATGGCAATGCATCAAGCCCGGCACACTGCAGCTGTGCCAGCAGGGCCGCGAGCAACTGCTGGGGATCGGTCTCGACACGCTGCTCGAACAACACCAGTGCGCCCAGGCGCCGCACGCGGCGCGAGCGCAACGCGCCGGTCTTGGCGTCCGCCTCCGTCTCGACCGCGTCGGTCACCTGGCTTCCCAGTGCTGCCTCCAGCTGCGCGCGCGTCAGGGGTGCCGCAAGCCGAATCCGTGCCATGGCGCCCGCGGCATCGTCCAGGTCCAGTGCCACGAGGTATTCGGCGTTGGCCAGCGTGGACACCTGCGCTATCTGCGCCCCGCGCCCATTGGCAAGCAGGTAGCGCTGGCCGGCGCGCCCATCCGCGGCAGGGCGGCGCTGCGCCACGCGATCGGGCCAGGCCCACGCCAGCAGGCCGCCGGCTTCGGCATCATCGCCAGGGGCAACCGCGCCGCGGGCGCCGTAGCGGCGCGCCAGCTCACGCACGCGGGCGATGCTGCCGGCATCCATGCCGCGCACTTCGCCGCGCAGGATTTCCAGGCGGGTGCGAAGGTCCGGATCCGACGCGGCACGCAGCAGGTCCCGTTCGGTGAGCAATGCCGCCAATTGCGCTGCCAGGGATTCATGCGCCGTGCCACGTGCGCGAACCAGCATATGTGCCAGGCGTGGATGCAGGCCGGTCTGGGCCATGGCCTGCCCCATCTTCGTCACGGCGCCGGATTCATCAACGGCTTCGAGCTTGCGCAGCAGGTCGCGGGCCTGGGCGAAACTTGCGGCTGGCGGCGCATTCAGCCACTTCAGCTCGGATGCATCTCGCGTACCCCACACCGCCAGCTCCAGGGCCAGCGGTGCCAGGTCCGTGCTGAGAATTTCCGGTGGGGTCTGTGGCGCCAGCGTAGCGTGCATGCCTTCACTCCACAGGCGCCACGCGTCACCGGGCGCGGAGCGACCGGATCGACCAGCACGCTGCGTGGCTGAGGCTTGCGAGATACGCACGGTCTCCAGTCGCTGCATGCCCGTGGACGGGTCAAATAGCGATCGCCGCTCCAGGCCCGCGTCAACTACCGCGCACACGCCCGGGATGGTGAGGCTGGTCTCGGCGATATTGGTGGCGAGGATCAGCTTGCGACGCCCGGCGGACGCCGGATCCAGCACCCGCTGTTGCGCGGCGAGGTCCAGGTCCCCATACAACACATGCACATCCGCTGACGAGTGCACGACTGCCGCCAGCAGGTTGCGCAACCGATGGATTTCCGGTGTTCCCGGCAGGAACACCAGAACGTCGCCGCGCGATTGATCCAGCGCGGTCTGGACCGCCGCGCATAGGGGCTCCAGTTCGCGCGCGGTCAGCGTGCGGCCCTGCGGCAGCGCCGGCAGTCCCTTGCCCAGGTGATGGATGGCCACGGGAAATATGCGTCCCGTGGCCGTGATGACCGGCGCGTTGCCCAGCAGACCGGCCACGGCGGCCGCGTCCAGTGTCGCCGACATCACCAGCAGGTGCAGCTGTGGCGCCACGGTTTCCTGCGCCTGCAGGCACAGTGCCAGGCCCAGGTCGGCATGCAGGCTGCGTTCGTGGAACTCGTCAAACAGCACCGCCGCCACGCCTTCGAGCGCCGGGTCCTGCTGCAACATGCGGGTGAGCACCCCCTCGGTCACGACCTCCAGCCGCGTGGAGTTTCCCACGCGCGTGTCCATGCGCATCCGGTACCCCACGGTGGCTCCCACCTGCTCACCCAGGTTCTGCGCCAGGCGCGTTGCCACCGCGCGTGCGGCCAGGCGCCGCGGCTCGAGCAAGAGGATCTTGCGGCCTGCCGCCCAGCTCTCGGTCAACAGCGCCAACGGCGCCACCGTGCTCTTGCCGGTGCCTGGCGGGGCCACCAGCACGGCATTGAGGCCGGCGCGTAACGCCGAGCGCAGCTGCGGCAGCGCAGCCTCTACAGGCAGGGTGGTTGACTCGGACATGCGACGCTGATGATATCGTCTGCGGCATGCACCGCAGCAGACTTGCCGGGTTCATCATCGACTGCCAGACGCAGGACCTGGAAGGGGCTGCGCGCTTCTGGAGTTGTGCACTGGGCCTGCCCGCGCGCAGCGCGGCGGACAGCGACCCTGGCTACCGTCTGTTGCAAAACGCGCCCGGCGACCTGCATGTTGAAGTGCAGCAGGTGCAGCACCTCAGCCGCGTGCACCTGGACATAGAAAGCGATGACCTGGAGGCCGAGGCGATGCGCCTGGAAGCCCTGGGCGCCAGGCGCGTCGACAACGTGAAGCGCTGGATCGTCATGGAGGCGCCCACCGGACAGCGCTTCTGCATCGTGCGACCGCAGTCGCCGGGCTTCGCGACGCAGGCTAACAAGTGGGACTGAAGTGGGGATATTCATGCGTCAAATGACACCGCTGGCCGCAACGATCGTGCTGTCGTTCGCATTGCCGTTGGTCGCCTGTGGACCACGCCAACCCGCTGCGGTGGCGCCGGACTACGGTGCGCTGGGCCGCAGCGACTTCAACAGGCGCGCCGCCGAGGAATTTCTGCCCCTGTTCTGGATAGAGGACGCCAACAAGGACGGCAGGCTGCAACCGGACGAACTCGCGGTGCTGTGGGGCTTCCCGGATGACGACGCGTCAGCATGGGTCGCCAACGGAAGCTTTACCCAGAGGTTTGTCGACGCCTATGCACGGCTGCGCCAGCCGCCGGCGGTGGGCACTGGCCCCGAGGCGGCTCGCCTGCGCCTGGTTCGCGACGAGCTCTCGCAGGGCGCAGTGACCCTGGTCCACACCGACCTGAGCGCGGATACGCCCGCCGAGCAGCAGATGGTGCAACACCTGATGCGCGTCGCGGCGCTGATTGAGCGGATTTACGCCCGCCAGAATGGGGTGCTGGACACTGAGGCGCGGATCCCGCGCGAGGATGTGGCCAGCCGCGCGCTATTCCATCGCAACCAATCCCCGTTCTGCCAGGCGCCACGTACCGAGAAGGATCCGGCCTGCAATGCCCTGGCGCCGCCGCCCAAGCGAATTTCGGGACTTTATCCGGCCGTCATCCAGCAAGAGGCCGGCTTCTGCCAGCGCATGGAAAAGGCGGCCAATGCCCAGGCGCTGATGGACCACTTCAGCGTCGTGACCGGTGATGTCGCGCCAGCCAGCTGGAAGCCCGTGCCCTTTCCTGTCGCCTGGCCTGACGACATGGCCGCAGTGGCGCAGGAACTGCGCGCGGCAGCTGACGCGCTGGGCAATGCCGAGCCGGCACTGGTGACATACCTGCGCGCGGCGGCAGATTCCTTTGCCAGCAATGACTGGGAACCGGCCAACCGCGCGTGGGTCGCGATGAACGCGCACAACAGCCGCTGGTACGCGCGCATCGGTCCGGATGAGGTCTATTTCGACCCCTGTGCGTGGAAGGGCGGCTTTGCGCTGCAGCTGGCACGCATCAATCCCGATTCGATCGCCTGGCAGGAAAAGCTGGAACCGCACAAGTCGGCGATGGAACAGCAGATCGCCAAGCTTGCCGGTCCGCCGTACAAGGTTCGCGACGTGAAGTTCAAGCTGCCGGATTTCATTGACGTGGTCCTCAATGCCGGTGACCAGCGCAATGCCTTTGGCGCCACCATCGGGCAATCGCTGCCTAACTGGGGACCGGTGGCTGCAGCCGGCGGCCGCACCGTCGCGATGACCAACCTCTACACCGACCCGGACAGTCGCGCACGCAGCGCCGCGCTGCAGTCAGCGGTGTTCTGCAAGGCCACTGATGCGATCCATGTGGGCACGGGCAAGGAGACAGTGCTGGATTCGCTGCTGCATGAGGCAGCGCATAACCTGGGGCCGGCCCACGATTACCGTGTGGCGGGCCGCACGGCGCCCGAGGCCTTCGGCGGCCCGCTGGCGTCCACCCTGGAGGAACTCAAGGCACAGAATTCCTCGCTCTACCTGATGAGCATGTTGCAGGCGCGCGGCGTGCTGCAGCCCGACGAGGTGCTGCGCACCTTGCGCGAGAGCCTGCATTGGGCCTTCGGGCACATCTCGCGTGGCATGTATGGCGCAGATGGCACGCCGCGCAACTACAGCCAGCTGGCGGCGATCCAGATCGGCGCGTTCCTGGAAGCCGGTGCGCTGCATTGGCAACCGGCTGAAGCGGCTGCCAATGGCAAAGATCCCGGTTGCCTTGAGGTGGATTACGCGCGACTGCCTGCTGCAATCGAAAAACTTGAAATTGCAGTGCTGGGCATCAAGTCGCGCGCCGATCGCAAGGGTGCCGAGGCGTTGCTGGCGAAATACGTCGATGACAAGGACGATGCGTATGCGGCCTTCAAGGCCGCGATCACGCAGCGCTACCTGCGCTCCCCCAAGGCCAGCTTTGTCTACAGCGTCAGCGGCCCGAGCGCCAAAGCTCCGTAGCCAGCGCCCCCCAGGCAAGGATCAACAGCACGCCCCCCAGCGGCGTGATGTAGCCCAGGAACCGCGGCGCTCCGGCCAGCATCACGTAGATGCCGCCGCTGAAGCACACGATGCCCAGCAACAGCGCCCACGCGATCAGCTGCAAGCGCAGCGCCGGCTGGGTGCGCATCAACAGTCCGATCACCAGCAACCCCAACGCATTGAACTGCTGGTAGTCCACCGCCGTACCCAGCGACGCCAGCTGATGGGCCGTCAGCACATTGGACAGGGCATGGCTGCCCAGCGCGCCGATGATCACGCCGATCGCAACCAGCAACGCCCCCAGCCCCATCACGCGCCCGCTACTCACCGCTTGCCGCCTTTCCTGCCACCGGTCACGCCACCGGACTTGCCGCCGGGCTTGTCTGGCCTGGCCGCGTGCGGCAGGCGCGAGGGCGTGCGCGGCAGGCCCGTGTGCTGGGTACGCATCGGTTGCGCCGGGCGCAAGGGTCGCGCCGTATGCAACGCGCGCGCTGGCATCTGCTTGCGGCTGCCTTCGGCCGCGTGGCCGGTACCGCGCGGCTGGTAGGCGGGAATCAGGTGCTTGGGTCCACTGCCGATCAGGTTGCCACGACCCATGCGCCGTAACGCTTCGCGCAGCACCGGCCAGTTGTTGGGATCGTGGTAACGCAGAAACGCCTTGTGCAGGCGCCGCTGGCGCAGGCCCTTGGCCACGGGCACGGTCTCGCTGTCGCGCGTGACGCGGCGCAGCGGGTTCTTGCCGCTGTAGTACATGGCCGTGGCCAACGCCATGGGTGATGGCAGGAATGCCTGCACCTGGTCGGCGCGAAAGCCGTTCTGCTTGAGCCAGACCGCCAGCTCCAGCATGTCTTCATCGGTGGTGCCCGGATGCGCCGCAATGAAGTACGGGATCAGGTACTGCTCCTTGCCGGCTTCCTTCGAATAGCGGTCAAACAGTTCCTTGAACCGGTAATAGGTGCCCACACCTGGCTTCATCATCTTCGACAGCGGCCCTTCGCGCACGTGCTCGGGAGCGATCTTGAGGTAACCGCCAACGTGATGCTGCGCCAGCTCCTTGACGTATTCGGGTGACTCGATGGCCAGGTCGTAGCGCACTCCCGAGGCGATCAGCACCTTCTTGATGCCGGGGATGGCGCGCGCCTTGCGATACAGGTCGATCAGCGGCGCGTGGTCGGTATTGAGGTTTTCGCAGACCTTGGGAAATACGCAGGACGGCAGTCGGCAGGCGGCCTCTATCTCGCGGCTCTTGCAGGCGATGCGATACATGTTGGCCGTGGGCCCGCCCAGGTCAGAGATCACGCCGGTGAACCCGGGCACTGTGTCGCGAATAATCTCGATCTCGCGCAGCACCGAATCCTCGGAGCGGTTCTGGATGATGCGTCCTTCATGCTCGGTGATCGAGCAGAAGCTGCAGCCACCGAAGCAGCCACGCTGGATGGAGATGGAGAAACGGATCATCTTGTAGGCAGGAATTTCGGCGTTGCCGTATGCGGGGTGCGGCCGGCGCTGGTAAGGCAGCTCGTACAGCGCATCCATCTCCGGGGTGGTCAACGGGATGGGCGGCGGATTGATCCACACGTCCACATCGCCGTGGCGCTGCACCAGCGCGCGCGCATTGTGCGGGTTGGCCTCCATGTGCAGGATGCGCGAGGCGTGCGCATACAGCACCGGGTCATCGGCGACCTGGCCATAATCGGGCATGCGGATGACGCTGCGCTCGCGGTCGGCGCTCTTCACCCGGCGCGCGAAGCGCACCACCTTTTCCTGCGGCTCAGCGCTGGCCGGGGCCGCGGCTGCCACGTTGGCCGCCCTGATCTCCGGCTCCATGGCATAGGGGTCAATGGCCGGATTGAGCTTGCCGGGTGCATCCAGGTGCCGGGAGTCGATCTCGATGGTGTCGGCGCCATGGCTGCCGCGCACGAACGCGGTACCGCGCAGATCCCGCAGCTGGCCAACCTTCTCCCCGGCATTGAGGCGTCGCGCGATCTCCACCACCGCGCGCTCGGCATTGCCATACACCAGCAGGTCCGCCTTGGCGTCCAGCAGCACTGATCGACGCACCTTCTCCGACCAGTAATCGAAGTGCGCAATGCGCCGCAGCGATGCCTCGATGCCGCCGATGACAATGGGCACGTCCTTGTACGCCTCGCGCACCCGCTGCGCGTAGACGATGACGGAGCGATCCGGACGCTTACCGCCCTCGCCCCCGGGGGTATAAGCATCATCACTGCGCACGCGCCGGTCGGAAGTGTAGCGATTGACCAGAGAATCCATGTTCCCGGCGGTGATGCCGAAGAACAGGCGCGGCGCACCCAGCTCACGAAATGCCGCGGCGCTGTGCCAGTCCGGCTGGGCAATGATGCCGACGCGCAGCCCCTCGGCCTCCAGCATGCGGCCGATGATGGCCATGCCGAAGCTGGGGTGATCCACATAGGCGTCGCCGGTCACGATGATGACATCGCACTGGTCCCAGCCCAGCGCGCGCATCTCTTCCCGCGTCATCGGCAGGAAGGGCGCGGCGGATCGCGTCAGCTGACTTTTCTTGGCGGCAAGATTCACGGCGGTCCTATCTTGGATACTCTTTGAAGCCATCCTTGATGGCCTGGGGACTGGGGAAGGTCTGCCTGGGCGCGCCCCAACCCGGCCGCATGCCATAGGGCACGCTCAGCAATATCGCCTCCACCTGGCTGATTTTTCCCTCCGGCGTGATCTGGAAGATCTCGTGGATCATCCACGTCCATGGCGCGGTGTTGCGCACGGTCACCGGCCGGCCATCCTTGAGCTGGTAGCTGCGGATCGCCGCGTCATGGTCAAACGCCACGCCGGCCATCACCAGTCCATGCACCTCATCCACTGCCAGGATGCGCCGGTTGCGCAGCCGCGTGTCCTCGCGGTAGTAGCCCAGGCCAAAGGCTTCGCGGCAGCCGTAATTGAGCGGTCCCGGCTGTGCGCCGGCGGCCACGGGGCGGCCGGTGGTCGCAGTGCCGTTCTCGAGCCGGTAGCAGTCCTCTGCAAACGGCGGCACCGCATCGCCGTGGTTGTTTTCCAGTCCCGTGAAATAGCTGTTGGCGATGCCCGCCAGCGTGGCCCGCGGCAGGCGCTGCGCCACGGGGATCTCGCGCAAGAACTGCGCGCGCGGTGCATTGCCCAGCTGATCGTCACGCAGCGCGGCAGGGGTGCCGCCCAGGGTATCGGACTGGCGCGAGACCAGGGATTCGACCTCGGTGACCTTGCCGTTGACCACCCGCAGCCGTGTGGACACCAGCACCGGGGCGCCGTTTTCCTGGCCCTTGATAAAGAAGCCGATGGCCCCTTCGGGCTCGTCGATAACAAACAGCCGATACGCACCCACGGCCGTGATCGTGCGCCACAGCCCGTCCGGCAGCGGCAGGCTGACGGCGTTTTCCGTGTACGGCACGCCCTTGGCAATCGCGGCGCGCGCCGGGTCGTGCGCCGCCAGCCCCAGCAGGTAGTTCTGCGCGATACCGGTCAGGCAGGCGCGATCGCAGGCGGCCCCAGCCGCCTCGCCCGCAGGCGAAACAGCGGCCCATAGCAGCCCGGCAAGCGCCCCGACCCGCAGCGCGTTCATTTTTTCTTGTCCTCGAACTGGATGTGCTGCTGTGCGGCCTTGAGGTCACACTTTGGCTGGGCGGCGAACTCGCTGTCGGCAGACTTGGTGAACGTTCCCTTGTTGTCTATGGGACGCATGTAGTAGTCGGGGTCCTCCACCGTGTAGGTCAGCTCCATGCCCAGCCCGCCGTTGATCAGGCGATAACGCTCGACGACGCGCTTCTTGCTGCTGGAATCCACGCCGGATGCGTTGCCCCAGGGTTGCGCACTGAAGCCACTGGTCTCCACCACCAGCGTCCCGTCCGCCTCGAAGTGACCCACCGAGTACCCCAGGTGGTCGGGCTTGTAGCTGGCAGGCCGCTTGGCGTTGAGCCAGATGGTGCGGTCGTCGCCCTGGTATTGCTCCTTGAGGATCACGATGCGGTCCGGATAGCGCACCCATTTGTATTCGTACACCGTCATCAACAGCGCCGGCAGGCTGATGGGCAGGCAGCGGTAAGTAGGGTTGTCGTCCTCTTTATATTGCTTGATCTGCGCCAGGGCCTTGGGCGTGTAGGGGCCATCGGTGCTGGGGGCGCCGGCGCCCTTGAGCACGCGCGCGCGTACTTCTTCCGGTGTGCCCGGGAACCTGTAGCGCCAGTTGCCACTGAAGTCGGTTGAAGGATTGATCTTCGGCGCGCTGGCTCCTGCCACCACGGGGGCCTGCTCCACCGAATACATGGTCTTGCCGCTGGGCAGCACGATGCGCTCCATCAGCGCGAAGTGCTTGGTCGGATCGCGATGCACATTGACCACCAGGGTCAGGTGGTCGCCCTGCTTTACCGTGTCCTTGCTCCAGCCCTGGCGCACCAGCCCGGAAATCGAATGTCCTTCAAAGGTCCATTGCTCGGTCTTGCCGGCGGGCGTCACCACAGTGCCTTCAAGATAGACGTGCGGGTTGGTCCAGCGCACCAGGGTAATGGTGGCGTGCATTTCCACCGTGTGCTCCAGGTCGAACATGGCACGCGAGTGATGGGCGATTGCAACCGTGCAGCACAGCCCCATAGACAGGCATGCCACCAGCAGCCGAAGAATGATTTTCACGTGACCTCCGCAGGCCAATAGCTTCCGGCGGCGACTTTACCAGAGGCTATTGACAGCGCCGGCTAGAATATGTCCATGCCCCCTCCTGCCCACATCCGCATCGTCGGCGCGCGCCAGAACAACCTGCGCAACCTCTCGCTGGACCTGCCCCTGGGCGAATTGACGGTCATCACGGGCGTGTCGGGATCCGGCAAGTCCTCGCTGGCCTTCGACACCCTGTATGCGGAGGGTCAGCGCCGCTATATCGAGACCTTTTCCCCCTACGCCCGCCAGTTCCTGGACCGCATGGAACGCCCGCAGGTGGACCGCATCGAGGGCATCCCGCCGGCCATCGCCATCGACCAGACCAACCCGGTGCGCACGTCGCGCTCCACCGTCGGCACGATGACCGAGATCAATGATCATCTGAAGCTGCTGTTCGCCCGCGCGGCACGGCTGTACTGCCAGGGCTGCGGCCGCCCGGTGCAGCGCGACACGGCTGCATCCATCCTCGAGGCCCTGCGACGGCGCGCCGCGTCGCTGGGGGACCCGCGACTGCTGGTGTGCTTCGACGTCACGCGCCCGCCCAACCTGCCGGAGCAGGAGCTGCGCCGGATGCTGCAGGCGCAGGGCTACGTGCGGTTCGTGGAGTCCCCGGACAAGTCGCCCCCGGCCTTGACCGTCATCCAGGACCGCTTCCGGGTAGGCACGGCAGATGCCGCGCGAATGGCCGAGGCGCTGGAGGCCGCGCTGCACGCCGGGCGCGGCCGCGTGGCCGTGCATGCGCTGGGTGATGCGGACCAGACGCTGCAGGTCTGGCGCTTCTCCTCGGGATTGCACTGCGCGGAATGCGACATCACCTACCAGGACCCGCTGCCCAGTCACTTCTCATTCAATTCGCCGCTGGGCGCCTGCGAGCAGTGCAAGGGCTTTGGCCGGGTCATCGGCATCGACGCCGGGCTGGTGATTCCCGATCACGCCAAGTCGCTGGGCGACGGGGCCGTCAAGCCCTGGCAGACACCCACGGGCAAGGAATGCCAGGACGACATGCGCCGTCATGCACCCGCCGCCGGCATACCGCTGGATGTGCCGTACAGCAGGCTGACGGCGCAGCAACAGCAATGGGTGTGGCAGGGCGACGGCAAGAAGGGCCGCAAACACTGGTATGGCATCAAGGGTTACTTCGAGTACCTGGAGCGCAAGGCCTACAAGATGCACGTGCGCGTGCTGCTGTCGCGCTACCGCAGCTACACCGAGTGCACGGCCTGCAAGGGCGCACGCCTCAAGCCGCAGTCACTGCTGTGGAAACTGGGTGGGTACAACTTCCACGAGCTGGCGCTGCTGCCCGCGCATCGCACCCGCGCGGTATTCGCCGAACTGCGGCTGCCCCAGCCGTTCACGGAAGCCGATGACCTGCTGCTGGCAGAGGTTCGCGCACGGCTGGGGTATCTGTGCGACGTGGGGCTGGGCTACCTGTCGCTGGACCGCCAGTCGCGCACGCTGTCCGGTGGCGAGGTGCAGCGCATCAACCTGACCACGGCCCTGGGCACCTCGCTGGTCAACGCGCTGTTCGTGCTGGATGAGCCGTCCATTGGCCTGCATCCGCGCGACATGTCGCGCGTGATCGGCGTGATGCGCCGCCTGCGCGATGCCGGCAATACGCTGCTGGTGGTGGAACACGATCCGCAGATCATGGCCGAGGCCGACCGCATCATCGACATGGGCCCGGGGGCCGGCGAACACGGCGGGGCCATCGTCTTCAATGGTCCGGCGCGCGACATCACCGGCTGCCACGATTCATTGACCGGGGACTACCTGGCGGGCCGCCGTCGCATCGACGTGCACCGGACACCGCGTCGTCAGCCCAAGGGCAAGCCATCGCAACTGGTGCTAACCGGCGCCTCGCTGCACAACGTCACGGACGTGACGCTGCAAGTGCCGCTGGGCCGGCTGGTGTGCGTGACCGGCGTGTCGGGTTCGGGCAAGAGCACGCTGGTCACCGGACTGCTGTACCCGGCGCTGCAGCGCGCGCTGGGCAAGGGCGTCGAGTCGGCCGGCCAGTTCCAGGGACTCACTGGCAGCGCCGCCTTAAGCGAAGCGGTGCTGGTGGATCAGTCCCCCATTGGCCGCACCACCCGCTCCAATCCGGCAAGCCATGTGGGCGCGTTTGATCCGGTGCGCGCACTGTTCGCGCGGCTGCCAGAGGCGAAGCTGCGCGGCTATCTGCCCGGAACCTTCAGCTTCAACTCCGGTACCGGACGCTGCCCGACGTGCGGCGGCAACGGCTTCGAGCATGTGGAGATGCAGCTGCTGGCGGATGTGTATCTCAAGTGCAGCACCTGCGACGGCAAGCGCTACCGCGACGAAGTACTCGAGCTGCGCATCGCGGGGGCAGATGGCCGCCTGGCCAATGTATTTGACGTGCTGCAGATGACCGTGACCGAGGCGGTCGTGTTCTTCGCCAATGAGCCCGCGGTGCTGGAGCGGCTGCAGCCGCTGGCGGACGTGGGCCTGGGCTATGTACGACTGGGACAGCCGGTGCCCACGCTCTCCGGCGGCGAGGCGCAGCGGCTGAAGCTCGCCGGGCATCTTGCCGACGCCGCTGCGGCTGGCGCGCGGCTGCTGATCTTTGATGAACCGACCACCGGGCTGCACTTCGAAGACATCGCGCAGCTGATGCGCGCCTTTGACAAGCTTCTGGATCGCGGCCATTCGCTGCTGGTAATCGAGCACAACCTCGACGTGATTGCCGGCGCCGATTGGCTGATCGAGATGGGACCGGAGGCCGGCGAGCAAGGCGGCAGCATCGTTGCCAGTGGCACGCCAGCGCAGTTCTCGGCCGGCCGCATCGGCCACACCGGCCAGGCGCTGGCCGACTACCAGGCCAGCATCAATGGCGGCCTGGGCGCTGCAATCCACGGGGTGCGCGACCAGCCGCGCGTGGCGCGGGTTGCCGGGTCGCAGTCCATCGACGTGCGCGGGGCCCGCGAGCACAACCTCAAGGACGTCGCCGTGTCCATTCCCCACGGCGCGATGACCGTGATGACGGGCGTGTCCGGCTCGGGCAAGTCCACCCTGGCCTTTGACATCCTCTTCAACGAAGGCCAGCGGCGCTACCTGGAATCGCTCAACGCCTACGCACGGCAGTTCGTGCAGCCGGCTTCGCGACCCGACGTCGATGCGGTGACCGGCATCCCGCCCACGGTGGCCATCGAGCAGCGCGCCAGTCGCGGTGGGCGCAAGAGCACGGTGGCGACCCTGACTGAGGTCTATCCGTTCCTGCGCCTGCTGTACGTGAAGCTGGGCACGCAGTTCTGTCCGGACTGCGATATCCCGGTGCAGCCGCTGACCCTCGACGGCATGGTCGATGCCGTGCGCGCCGCGTATCGCAACCAGACCGTGCGCCTGTTCGCGCCGCTGGTCAGCGCGCGCAAGGGCCACTACCGGGAACTGGCCGCGTGGGCCGCCGCGCATGGCCACCCCGTGCTGCGCGTGGATGGCCAGTTGTTGCCCACGACAACCTGGCCCAAGCTGGCCCGCTACAAGGTGCATGACATCGAGTTGCCACTGGGAGAACTGCGCGTTTCGCGCACCAGCGGGCCTGAGCTGCGGGGGCTGCTGGAACGGGGCCTGGAGCTGGGCAAGGGCATCGTGCAGGCCCAGGGTCCAGGCGATGCAAACAAGCTGCGATCCTTCTCCGCGCGCCGTGCCTGCACCAACTGCGGCAAGGGGTTTGCCGATCCGGATCCGCAGATGTTTTCCTACAACAGTGCCCGCGGCTGGTGCACCCAATGCTTTGGCACCGGCCTGAAGCTGGAGGAATTTGACGCCGAGCAGAGCGGAGAGGAAAGCGCCTGGGAAGAGCTTGCCGGCGAGCATGTGAGCTGCCCGGCCTGCGATGGCAAGCGCCTCAACCCGACGGCGCTGGCGGTGCGATTCCGCGGCCAGTCCATCGCGCAGGTGACGGCGCTGCCGGTGGCGCAGCTGCGCCTGTTCGTGCAGAAGCTGCGACTGGATGCGCGCGAGCAAGCCATCGGCCAGGACCTGCTCACCGAGATCGCCACGCGCCTGGAGTTCCTGGGGCGCGTGGGCCTGTCCTACCTGGGCCTGGATCGCGCGGCCCCGACGCTGTCCGGTGGGGAGACCCAGCGACTGCGGCTGGCCGCACAGCTGGGCTCCAACCTGCGCGGCGTGTGCTACGTGCTGGACGAGCCCACCATTGGCCTGCATCCGCGTGACAACCTGCTGCTGCTGGATGCGCTGACCGCGCTGGCCGGTGGCCGCAATACGCTGGTGGTGGTGGAGCATGACGAGGAGACCATTCGCCGCGCCGATCACGTCATCGATCTGGGGCCGGGCGCCGGCTCGCGCGGCGGACACGTCGTAGGCAGCGGCACCGTCGCAGACCTCATGGCAAATCCCGCCTCCATCACCGGTCGCTACCTGCGCGAACCGCTGCGCCACCCCAGCGTGCCACGGCGTGCGGTGCGGGCTCGCGGCCGCAACGCCACGCCGATGCTCAGCGTGCGGGGCGCGACGCTGCACAACCTGGTGGACCTGGACGCCGACTTCCCGCTGGGGCGGATCATCGCCTTGACCGGCGTGTCCGGCTCGGGAAAATCCACGCTGGCCCGCGATGTGCTGTACGCCGAGCTGGCAGGGGCGCTGGCCAGCCGGGAAAAGCGCCGCGCGGCGTATGTCCCGCGCAACTGCAAGCGCCTCGACGGCATCGAGGGTGTCGAGCGCGTGCTGGAAGTGGACCAGACGCCCATCGGCAGGACGCCGCGTTCCTGTCCGGCCACCTACGTGGGTTTCTGGGATGCCATCCGCAGGCTGTTCGCCGCCGCCTCCGAGTCGGCGATCCGCGGCTACACGGCCAGCCGCTTTTCATTCAATACCGCCGGCGGTCGCTGCGCTTCCTGCGACGGCCAAGGAATCCGCACCATCGGCATGAGCTTCCTGCCCGATGTAAAGGTGGTCTGTGATGCCTGCAACGGCCAGCGTTTCGATCCGGAGACGCTGTCCATCCACTGGCGGGGCAAATCCATCGGCGACGTGCTGGCCATGAGTGTCGATGATGCGGTGGAGTTCTTTGCCAGCCACGCGGCCATCCACCATCCGCTGGTGCTGCTGCAGGAAGTGGGCCTGGGGTACCTGACGCTGGGCCAGCAGAGCCCGACGCTGTCCGGTGGCGAGGCGCAGCGCATCAAGCTGGTGACCGAACTGGCAAGAATCCGCAGGAACGTGGACCCCCGGGCCGATGCGCCCGTGCGCGGCTCCTTCTATGTGCTGGACGAACCCACCGTCGGGTTGCACATGGCGGACGTGGAGAAACTGATTGGCGTATTGCACCGGCTCACGGATGCCGGACACACTGTCCTGGTGATAGAGCACAATCTGGACGTGATCGCACAGGCAGACTGGGTCATAGACCTCGGCCCCGAGGCCGGCGCCGAAGGCGGGCGCATCGTGGCCGCCGGCACGCCAGCGCACATCGCGCGCAACAAACGTTCCCACACGGGGGTTTTCCTGGCGCAATTCCTGGAGCAACGACGTGGCCCATGACATCCAGTGCTGGAAATGCGGCGCATCCCTGGCGTATCTGGCGCTGCCCTTTGGGCGCACCGAACGCTGCAAGAGCTGCGATGCGGATATCCATGTCTGCAGGCTGTGCCGGGAGTTCGACCGCAGCTATCCGCAGCAGTGCCGCGAACCTACGGTCGAGGAAGTGCGCGACAAGGAACACGCCAATTTCTGCGACCACTACAAGCCGCTGGCCGGCGCGTTCAAGGGTGGCAGCAGTAGCGCCGCGGCGGCGGCAAAATCGGAGCTGGAAAAGCTGTTCGGCAAGGGCTGAAGCAGCCGGCGGCAATGCCGCGCTTCAGGTCCCGCCCAGCTTGCCCAGCAGGCGCACAAACCGGCCAGTGGCGCTGTTGTCGGGCTTTTTCACCGGCGCGCGGATGGCCGAGTCGTTGATGGTGGGACGACTCTGGCTCTCGTCCAGCGTCAGCGTCGAGGCGCCCAGGATTTCCAGGGTGGATTCCAGGGGTGTCGCTGCGCCAGGGGCATAGGTTTTCTTGAAGGGCGCGGGCCGCGGCCGCACCACGACGCGCTTGCCAGTGGGCTTGCCTGTGGCAACACCGGCCTTGGCCCCCGGATTAGGATTGGCACGCGCCATCGCTGCGGCAATCGTGGCGCGGGCAGCGGTCTTGGCGGGGCTTTGCGCGTCCCCGACATCGCGCTTTGCCGGTATTGGTCGATCGTCCTTGAGCAGCTCGAACCCGTCCAGGCCCTGCTTTTCAATGGCGGTCTGCGACTCCGGCTTTAGCACGGCGGAATGCTCGCCCAGCCGCGCCTTGGTGGCCGGCCTGGTCCCGCCGTCGGCACGCTCGCGCTCGCGCGTCGCCACCGGAACGACGGCGACCTTGGGATAATCCGAGCGCACGTAGTAGGCCACCTGCGTGGCGGAGTTGGGATCACTGAAAAATCCCAGGCGCAGGCCATACCAGCGCCTGCCCTGCCGATTGCCTTCCACGTTGTACAGCGTGTAGGCGTCGAAGATGGCCAGGTGCGCCTGCTTGGTGATGTCGATGGGCGTGACCGACCAGACCAGCTGCACGGCGAAGCACGGCGGCGCGTTTTTCTGGGCGTCGAGGCGGATGTCGGTCAGTGTCTGCGTGTCTTCCGGCGTGACCACCCGAACCTGACCTTCATCGGTCTCGTCGCCGAAGGGCAGGAACGGCGCGTCCGACTTCAGGGGCGAACCTGGCTCCAGCACCGCAAGTGTCTGTGCTGCGTTCAAACTCGGTGTCGGTGGCAACGCGGGGGTGGGCGCCACAATGGGCGGCGCCACCGCGGCTGGTGCGACCGTGGGCCGTGTCACCGCAGCGGGTGCGGCCGCGGGTCGTGCCACCGGCGCGGGCCTGATGGTCGGTGCGGCGACTTGTGCGGGCGCAGCCGGTGGCGGCGCAATGGCAGGCCTGGTCGCAGCAGGCGCGCTGGCCTGCGGCAGCGGTGTGGTTGCGCGCGGTATCGAGTCACTGAGTTGCGCCAGCACATTGCGCACGTTGGACATCGCATCAAGGGTCGGCACAGTTGCAGGAGCCTGCGGCGCGACCTTGGCGCTGGGGGCCACCGCCGGCTGCGCGGGCGCGGCGACAGCAGGAACCTTCACCGCAGCAGGTTGAGCTGCAGGCTGAGCTGCAGGCGGCGGGGTTGCGGCAACGGGTACATCTGGCCGCGGCGCGGGCGCCGGTGCCACCAGCGTGGCAGCCACTGCCTCCGGGCGCAGGCGACGCGGCGCAATGGCGCTGCTGGGCGCGGGCCCGGCCCACGCGGCCGGATAAACGTCGCGCACGCTTGCCAGCAGAGCCTCGGCGGCCTGCTGCGAGGTGAAATAGCCCATGTGCAGCCGGAAGCGCTCGCGTCCGTCCTCACGCTGTCGCGTGACGAAGAATGTGAAGCGCTTCAATTCCGGCGTGGATGGATGCGTGAGCGCCATCGGCGAAGTGGATGCGCAGAGGTTGATAACGAACAGTTGTGCGCCCGCAGCGCCCTCTGCCGCCGTCACCTGCTCTGCCATATTCGCGCTCATTACGTGAATCTCCATGGAAGATCTCGCTTCCGGGTGGCTCCGCTGTCCTGGGGGAAATTCCCCGGTAGACCGGTGGCTTTGCGTCCCCGTCTTTCGACAGGTTTGCCTTTGTCACATATCAGAGTGTCGGTGTGCAGCGACGCTGCGTCAACACCTTATTCATTATGATATGTCGCATCCACCCTTGGCAAATCACGCGCCCGTGGCCTGCATCACATCATTGCGCGCGATCCTTCCCTGCAGCATGTCGGACATCGCCGCAACCGGCAGCGGGCGGGCCAGGTAATACCCCTGGGCCACATCGCAACCGCGCTCGCGCAGGAACTCCAGCTGCTCGACCGTCTCCACACCCTCGGCAATGACCTTCTTGCCCACTGCATGGGCCATCACGATGATCGAACTGGCCAGCGCGGCGGCCGCGGGGTTCACCGCGACCTCCTCGATGAAGCTGCGATCGATCTTCACTGCCCGCACCGGATAACGGCGCAGGTTGTTCAGGGCCGTAAGCCCGGTGCCGAAATCATCCAGCACCAGCCCCACGCCCAAGCGGGCCAGCTCCGCGATGCAGTCCTGGCTGCCCGAATCGTTGAGCGCGACTTCCTTGAGTTCCAGGTCCAGGGTGTCCGGGGCCACGTTGTGGCGCTCCAGCGCGCGACGCAGGTTGGGCACCAGGCCCGGATCGCGCAACTGCTGTATTGACAGGTTCACGGCCGTGCGTGGCGGTTCGATGCCCAGCGCCTGCCACTGCGCAATCTGCGCACAGGCCGCCTCGATCACCCACCCGCCCAGGTCGACGATGAGGCCCGACTCCTCCGCGGCGGGAATGAAGTCGGCCGATGCGATCACACCCTCGCGCGGGGACTGCCAGCGCAGCAGGGCTTCCACCCCGATGATCCGCCCGTCGGACACGCCGTACTGGGGCTGGAAATACAACGCGAATTCGTGGCGCTTGAGCGCGCGGGATAGCCCGCTATCGGCCACGCGCGTGCCACGCCGTGACATCCTGGGGTTGTAGAACACCGCTTCGCCCCGGCCCATGCTCTTGGCGCGATACATGGCCAGGTCCGCGTTGTGCAACAGCTCGTCGAGCTGCGCGCCGTCATCGGGGAACAACGCGATGCCAATGCTGGCGCGCACCTGGTGATCCTTGCCCGCGATGCTCACCGGCAGTGCCAGGGAATGAATAATCCGGTCGGCCACCGCCGAGGCCGCGCCCGGATCCTGCACGTTGCGCACGATCACCGTGAACTCGTCGCCGCCCAGGCGCGCGACGGTGTCACCGTCCTTGACGCATGCCCTGAGGCGCTGCGCGATTATCGCCAGCAGCTGGTCGCCGGCCTTGTGGCCCAGCGAGTCATTGACCTTCTTGAAGTGGTCAAGGTCGATGTAGATCAGCGACCCGCGCGACGGAGCATTCACCGCAGCGGTGAGTTCCTGGGCCAGGCGGTCGCGGAACAGCAGCCGGTTGGGCAGCTGGGTCAGCGGATCGAAGTGCGCCTGACGATACAGACGCTCGGCGCGCGACGAGCTCGACAGCACGGCCGCCAGGCGCTGCGCGCACTGCGTGCCACAGCCGGCCACATGCGACCCACTGACTGGGGGATCGACGTAGCCTACCGCCAGGATCGCCGCGAGGCGGTCGTTGACCACCACCGGCCACACCCAGAAGAACTGCGAGCCATCCACTTGCATGGGTTTGAGGAAACTGTGGCGCTCGTCTTCGCAGCGCATGATGGTCAGGCCGGTTTTGGATTCAAGCAGCGTGGAGGCCATCCCGTCGTCCAGCACGACGCGGTTGACGGGAAAGTCCCCGTCGGCGCTCACCGCGAACAGCCTGCCATGCCCTTCGGCGTCGGAATCGATCAGGGTCACGCCCACGTTGCGCGCCTGCGTGACGCCGCAGACCAGCTTCAGCACGCGATCGATGACGTATTCAAAATCCCCGCCGGCAATCAGCAGCGTATCGATTTCAGCCAGGGCGCCGGCGGTGTCGCGCTGGCTGGCGATGATCTCGCCCGCCCGGTTGAAGGCCTCCACGATCTCCTGCAGTTCCGTGCTCGCACGCGGATCCACTTCCACCGTTATCCGGCGCTCCGGCAACTGCTGCAAGGCGCGTCGCAGCCTGCGCAGCGTCGGCAGGTAGCCCGCGGAGGTGATGGCACCGGCAATCAGCCCCAGCGCCAGGGCCAGCGCCGCGAGGGGCAGGTAGTTGACCAGGGACGTGGTGACGAAAAAGGACAAGGGCCTGACCGGCGCCGCGGCGATCATGGCCAGCTGCGGCGCGGGTGCACCGGGCAATGTCGAGAGCGCGGCAACCGAACCGACCCAGGCGGCTTGCGCATCGTGCCAGGCAACCGGTCGTGCATCGGCTTCATGCCCGCTCTCTGACATGCGCCGCAGGAACAGATTTGACAGGGCGCTGGAATTTTCCAGCGATCCGGCAAGCAACTGTCCGTCCGCGTCCATTGCCAGCAGCTGGAAACCGGGGCCGGGGTTATAGGCCGCTTGCCACAACCACTCCGGCGCGAACTCGGCTATGAGCAGCCGCTGCTGCCCGGCTGCAAGCACTTCACGCGCTGCAAACAGGCCGGCGTCCCCTGCCGGATCGCGGGACGACAGCAGCAAAGTCCTGCCGGCCTGCAAGCCTTCAACCTGACTGGCGGCAAGCTGGAACTGGCGTGAGCCCGCGCGCGCGATGCCGTTGTCGTCCACGGACGCGACAGTCATCCAGGAAAACATGCCAGTGCTTTCCGCGCGTGACCACAGGACCGCCGCGCGCGGGCCGACATCGCGCTCGATGGTCGACAGTGTTCGCAGCACCCCTACGGCGGAGCGAATGCGCCGGGCAGCGGACCCGGCGGCCTGTGTCGACAGGCGCTCCAGTTGCTGCTGCTGCAGTTGGTCGGCCTGGTGCTGTGCATGCCTTGCATCCAGCCAGGTAAATGCGACCAGCAGGAGCAGGCCGCATGCGGCCGCCGACACGGCGACACGGCGACCCAGCCCGTTGAATATTGCGGCACGTGGACTGAGCATTGCCTTGGTCGCGAGGTCCTGCATGCAAAGTGGTAGGCGGTCATTTGACAATGCGGCCCGGGGTGCGCGATGTGCGCCACATCACCAATCAGGAACCCCGGCGGCAGGCAGGTCAGGAAGTCTTGCGCCCCGAGTCCGCCAGCGCCCGCAGCGCCTGTCCCGCGTAGACATGGACGCCACGGCGCTGGGCACGTGCCGCGCCCAGCAGGGCTGCGGCCACATCCGCCGCGGCGATGCCCCGAAACTGCGCCATCTCGCCCATCAGCAACGGGTTGACCAGTGGCATGAGCATGGACGCCACCAGTTCCAGTGGCCGCGGCTGCGGCCGCGCGCCCAGCAGCAGGCCGGGACGCAGGATGACCAGGGACGCGAAACGCAGCTCTCGCAGCGCCACCTCTAGCCTGCCCTTGACGCCAAGGTAGGGATTGCGGGACTGGGGATTGGCGCCCGCCGAGGAGATCACCAGCAGCTGCGTGGCGCCGAATGCGTGCGCGGCGCGGGCGAAACTGACCACCAGGTCCAGGTCGACCTTTTCGCGCTCTGCGGTCGAGCCGGCGCTGCGTCGCGTGGAACCAATGCAGCAGAAGGCGTCATCGCAGTGCATACCGGCCAGCCGCGCGCGGGTCTCTTCCAGCGGGACTATGCGGTTGGCCAGGCGCGGATTGTCGAACGGCAGGGGCCGGCGCGACACCGCGTACACACGGGAATAGTCCGGCGCCAGCAGTAGTCGTCGCAACAATTCGCTGCCGACGAAACCGCTGCCGCCTGCCAGCAGTGCGACGCGCTGTGTTCGGGGTGCCTCTTCGGCCATGTGCCGATTCTGCCTGATCCGCAACCTGAGTTCAGGACGCATATAATCGGCGGCACATGTTCCTGCGAATGGCACCCGGACTGGTCTGCGCAATGCTGCTGGCGTCACCGACGCACAGTGCCGAGCAGGTAGCGGACGAGCGCATCGCGACCTACAAGGAATTTCGCAGTGCCTTTGACGCCGCGGACTACGTCAAGGCGCTGCCCCTTGCTGCGCAAGTCGTGCAGCAGACACGCAGCCAGTTTGGCGCCGACTCGCTGGAGTTGGTCAACCCACAGACCAATCTGGCCACGACCTACTACCGCATGGGCAGGTTTGGCGAGGCACTGGACAGCTACCGGGAAACCCTCACCCGGCTGGACCAGCGCGACGACGCGACCAACCCGCTGCTGATCCGTCCCCTGCATGGCATTGGTGCAACCTTGCACGCCATGAATCGTGATGCGGATGCCATTGCACCCCTGAAGCGCGCGGTGGACATCACGCGTAACCGCGAGGGCATGCAGTCGCCGACGCAGCTGCCCCTGCTCAAGGTGCTGGTTGCCTGCTACATGTCGACCGGGCGCGTGCCGGAGGCCGGGACCGAGGAGGTGTACGCGTTCAATGTCGCCGAGGCCACCTACGGCCACAACGACATTCGCATGCTGGGCCCCCTGGATGACTACGGGCGCTGGAACGAGGCTGCGGGACGCTATTCCGCGGCACGTGCCCTGTACCTGCGCGCCGCGCAGCTGGCCGATTCGGTATTGGGTAGCTCCACGGTGCAGGCGGTCAATGGACTGCGCGGCATTGCCCGCACCTATCGCCTGGCGTACGTGAACGGCGAATCCGAGGAGACCGCCGCCGTGGATGTCCTTGGCGGGACCATGGTGCCCACCCCGGTGGCTGCGCCGACCCAGTCAGGCGAAGGCGAGCGCGCGCTGCGCATTGCGATACAGCGGCTGGCCGCAGCCATTCCGGCGCAGCCGCAACGGCTGGGCGAAGTGCAGGTCGACCTGGGCGACTGGTACCTGACCGGCGGTTCGGCGGCGCGTGCCATGCCGGTGTACCGGGAAGCGTGGAATTCACTGGTACAGGCCGGTGGCCAGTCCCTTCTGGCCACGCCGGTTCCCCTGGTCTATCACCCACCGCCCGCTGCGGTGGCCCACGGGGTCATGGATCCGAACCTTTACGACGCGCAGGTGGTGGAGCTGCGGCTCTCGATTGACGCCACCGGCAGTGTGCGCGAGGCCGCGGTGGTCAACCCGGTAGCCGACCGCGAGTCGGCAGAACGTGCGGTGGCTGCAGCGGTCAAGCGCGCGACCTTTCGTCCCGTGTTCAGCGAGGGCGGGCCCGTGGCCAGCACCGACCAGGTGTTCAAGGAACGGATCTACGTCAAACGCCCCAAAGTGAAGTAGCCCCGGCACTACGGAGCCGGCCGAACCCCCTGCGGCGGATCGATGGGAACCGCCTCGATGACATCGGCGGTGAGCGTCGGGGCCGTGGGCACGTCGATGACCTGGCCGGAGGCAAGTCGCGCCGCAATGGGTTGCCGCGGCAACTGCACCAGAAACTTGGCGGAGGTGTCGCGCATGGCGGCACGGGCCGCGTGGTCCAGCGACGATTTGGCACCCCCGTCGTCGTATGAATTGCCATAGCCGGTCAGGGTCAGGGAATCCACCGGCTGGCCGGTGGGCGAGAACACGCCCAGCCGGAAGCGGAGGGTGGCGGCCCAGTGCCCGCCGACGGTCTCCTTGTCCGTGGCAAAGGAGAACTGCTCGATGCGCGGTTGCGCAAGGATCTGCAGGTTGGCGCTGCCGGCAATGGCCTCGTCGAGACTGTTGAAGACGCGCACCTCGGTGAACGAGGTGCGGAACATGTCTTCCCACATCTTGGCGGTCACCGGTCCCAATTCAATGTTCCAGTTGGTGCCGCTGCGGGTTTCCTCATGGCGGTAGGCACGCAGTTCGTTGTCGAGGACCAGGCCCACACGCGCAGTCACCGGCGCTATCAACGCGTGCGGCATCTGGTATTGGGGCTTGACCATGGTCGGCCCGCAGCCGACAAGGCCCGCCAGCAGCGCGAGGTGCGCTAGGCCGACGCACTTGCGGGTCATCAGTTCAGGCACTGGATCGTGCCCAGGATATCGACCGCATGCTTGCAGGGTTTCTCGTTGGTCATACCGACAAAGGTGCCGTCGTTGCCCGCTGCCACAGCACGCATTAACGCCGCAAACCGGATGTTTGTAAACGGCGGCATCCCCGGCCCCTCGGGGAACCCGATGGCGTGGATGCGCGCGCGCGCGCGGTGCGGATCGGCGGCGTTGAGCCGCGCAATCTCGGCCAGTGCCGACTGGATCGACTCGCCGGTGAACTCGTCGCCCAGCACGTAGATGCTGGTGCGGGCACCCTCGACGCGGTACGCGCGCAGCGCCGTTTCGATGCCCGGCACCGGATTGGATTCACTGTATGGCGTCCACGTGGGCAGGGTACTGCGAATGCGATCGCGGGTCTGGGAGTTGTCGGTCAGCCAGTGGCCACGCGTGTTCTCGAACATGTATTTTCCCTGGTCGTTCATGACCTGCATGCCCTTGACGTCCGGGTAGCTGTCCAGGGTTTCGCGCATGATCTCCAGTGCCGCGCTCCAGTGCGTGCTGACCATGCTGTTGGAGGTGTCGATGACGAACACCACGTATTCCGCGTCCACCGGAATGCCTCCCACCGAAGCCGTGGTAGCACGCCTGGCCCGCGGCTGCTTGAGCAGTCGGTCCATTTCGGCCGTGAGCTCCTGGTAGGCAGACACCAGCTCAGACTGCACGATGTTGGCCACGGCCGCGTCGCTGCGGCTGGCGGCGAACTCCCCCTTCACATCGGTGAGTTCGCCTTGCGCGCGCATCAGCTGGGCACGCTGCGCACTGAGGGTGTTGATCCGCCCTTGCAGCTCGCGGTTGAGCTGGTCGGTCTCGCCACGGATATCGAACAGCTCCTGCTGCAGGCGCAGCAACTGGCCGTTCATGGCAACGCTGGCGCGCTCGATGACGACCGGCTGGTCCACCTCGGTGAGCACCAGCAGCAGGATGATGGCGCCGAAGCCGCAGCAGATGCAGTCCAGGAACGACAGGCTGAACATCTCCGTCTCGCGGCGGCGCAGCTTCATGGCCAGTCCCTGGCCGGCATGAGGAAATTGCCCCCCGTGGCGCGGGCCATGGTCCAGAACATGTGCGGTGCCGGCATGTCGCCCTGCATGGGCAGCAGGATCACGTCGATGGGCACGCCCGATGGCAGGCTACGCTGGGCTTCATCGAACAGCCGCGCCCTCTGGCTCACATTGACGAATTTGTGGCCCGGTTTCTGCGTGCCCTGGGTGGGCAGGCCGTCAGTCACCAGCACCACCTGGTCAGGCATGGGCGACAGCGAGCGGATGGCTGCGTAGGCGTTGATCAGGCTGGTGCCATCGATCGGATCGGTGCTGCGCAACTTGTCGACGGCCAGCGCCAGCAACTTAGGATCGGCTGCATCCAGCCACTTGCCGTCGCTGTCGGGCACCAGTGCGTGCGCGGCGGTATTGAACCCATACATCTGGAACTGGCTACCGGCCGGGAACTGCGTGGACAGCCAGTCGGCGATGTCCAGGGCCTGGCGCCACTTGGGCGCCGCGCGGCGTGCGGCCGGTCCCTGGTTGCGCAATTTCAGGATCTGCACCAAGTCGGCATCCACCATGCTTGCGGACCGATCGATCAGCACCAGGATATGCTTGCCCTTGAGATTGATGCCGGTGAGGTACTTGCGGTTACCGGTGCCGCGAAAGGCGCGCACCTGCGGCCCGGCGGGCGCCTGGGTGATCGCCCCGGCCTGCAGGCGCTTGGTTCCCTCTTCCAGCGAATGCAGGTCGGCCTTGAGCTGGTTGATGTTCTCGCGCTGCGCCATGCTGGTGGCACCCACGCGCAGTGCCTCGGCGCGCGCTGTGCTGACCTCGTTGAGCAGCGCGGCAGTGCGCGCGGCCGCGTTGCGCGTGTCGATCTCGGTCTTTTCCAGCGTATTGCGCAACACCACCAGGTTGCGCGCGCCCTCCAGCACCTGTTCTTCGGTGCGGTTGACTTCGGCCTGCAATGCATTGCTGTGCTGCAGGCGCTGGCTGCCGGCCTGTCCGGCAATGATGGTATAGAAAAGCACCACTGCCCCGAATCCGCAGCAGATGCAGTCCAGGAAGGAAAGACTGAAGACTTCGACCTTGCGACGGCGCACGCCTGCCTCAGGGTTCGCCGTGGGTGCCGAGCGCGATCAAAGGCAGCTCGATGCCCGGGGTCCCCAGGCGCAGCACGCTGCCGGCGGCGAGAAATCCGCGACCATGCACGCGCAGGCCGTCGACGAAGGATCCGTGGCGCGAATGGTCGATGATCTGCGTGCGTTCGCCCGTGCGCTGCAGGGTGCAATGCCGCCGCGATAGACCGGCGATGCCCTCGGGCAACTGCAGCGCGGGCGCAGCGCCATCGGCACGACCCAGCACCATGCCCTGCGCCGGGATGGGAATCGCGCGACCGCGGTACACCACGTGCGTGGCCATGCTGCCCACGCGCCGCTCGCCGTGCTGCACTTCGCGGCACACCCCAGGCTCGGCCGGCGGCAACGCGGCCGTCACCCGCGTCAGGTAGGGCACCGGCCCACTGCTTGCCGTGCCTGGACCCAGCAGGCTTGCCGCGCGCGCGCTGGCCCCTTCGGCCAGCGCATGCAGGCTGCCGGCATGCGCGGCTGCCAGCGCATCGTCGATACCGGGAAGATCCAGCAGCGCCGCAGGAACCACCAGGTTGCAATCACCGGCCGCGGCGCACAGCGGCTGCAAGGCCGCCGCCAGCCCCTGGTACCAGGGCGCGGCGGCCTGCTGCATCTGGTCGCGCGTCAGCGTCAGCTCCAGGTGGCGACCCACATCGAACCCCAGCTGTGCATGGCCATCGCGCTGCGCACGCGTTGCCAGGTCGTCCAGCCCGGCGCGCAGCATCTGTTCATGTCGCTGGTCATGCAATGGGTCAAAGCGCGTCTGTTGCACCAGCGTCTGCGCCGCCAGGCGCAGCCAGCTATCAAACAGGTCGGCCCGCCCCACCGGCACGCGCGCCGTACGGCGCAACTCCACCGCATCACCGGTACTGGAAACCAGGCTCAGGTCCATCCAGTGCGGGTGCAGGTCCAGCACCAGGCTCTGTCCTGGCAGTCGCACCCACGCGATGCAGATCGCGGCGCTGTCCACGAAGCCCTGCACCTCGCATTTGGCCGCGCGCAGTGCGCGCAGCAACTCCCCCAGCTCCGCGCCGCTGCTGCCGGACGCCACGCTGGCCCACAGGGGGGCGCCAGCCTCGGCCAGTTGTTCGCGCAGCGCGTCGAGCATTGCCGGTATGGACTGGCCCAGCCCGGTGGTGCGCGCGCGCAGTCGCGACGTGGCCGAGCCAACCAGCTGGCCGTCCCTGGCTACACACAGCGCTCGGCCGTTGAAGTCCACTCCCAGCATTCAGATATCCACCGGAAAGCTGACGCTGTTGTCGGCGGACACGTTTTCTCCCAGGTCCGGCGGGGCTTCGGCCTCGTCGGCGCCCGCAGTCCCAGCCGCAGCCGGCGTGGCCGCCGGTGCCGGCTTCACTGCAGCCGCCGGCGGCGCACCTTCCTGGGCTGGGGCCGGCAGCAGCAACGTCGCCGCCAGCAGGACGAGGATGGACAGTAGACGGGGCGAAAACCAGCGGATGCTGTTCATTGCGCAAGCTCCACGCTGCGTACCACACGAAAGCCGATGGTCTGTGACGGGCCTGCAGCGCGGTCCCGCCATGCCAGGCGCAGCTCTGCCATTACCGCCGTCCGCCAGTTGGCGCCGCGCACGGCATGCGGGCCAACCACATCGGGGCCCCGCGGATCGGTCACGGCGGCGCTGTCGGGCAGCGAGACGTAAACGTCATGGGTCCATTCCGACACGTTTCCTCCCATGTCCGCAAGCCCGGTCGCAGTGCGGCCGAGACTGCCCACCGGTGCGATGACCACATAGTCATCGCGATAGCCGGGCAACGTGCTCACGTCGTGGGCGTCGGGACCGGAGCTGCTGGGGGTGTATTCCTGGCCGGCAAGATTGTCCGCGCCGGCCGGCGGCGGCGCCGCATCGCCCCAGTCATAGCGGTTCCAGTGCCGACCATCGACATAGCGCGCGGCGTACTCCCATTCCGCTTCGGTGGGCAGCCGGTAGCCATGGTTGTAGGGCATCACCAGCCGCCAGCGCCCGTCACGCCGTTCATAGGCCAGCGGCAGGCTCTCGCGCTGCGACAGCCAGTTACAAAACTCAACCGCATCCTCCCAGCTGACGCTGGATACCGCCTGGCGGTCCAGGTCCAGCGTCTTGTTCCAGGCGATGCCCGAAACGTGGCCACTCTTGAATGCATTGAATTGCGCGTTGGTCACTTCGGTTTCGGCCATGTAGAACGCCCGCGACAGCGTTACCTGGCGCAGGGTTTCATTGGAGCGATGTCCCTGCTCGCGCCGCTCGCTGCCCTGCATGAACTGGCCTGCAGGCAGCAGCACCAGGGCGCCCAGCAGCGGACTCTGGATGCGCGGCGCCGGTGGCGGTGGCACTGGCTTGGGCGCCTCTGCAGCCGCGGTTGCGCCGCCCGCGGCGCCGGCGGGCGGTGGCGGCGCCACGGCAGTGACCTTGGCCGGTACCGCCAGGTCCACCACGCCCAGATCAAGGGTCTGTCCTGCAGCGATGGCCACCTGGCTGCGCCAGGCGCGACCCTTGGCAGTCAGCGCCACGTCGCGCAGCCCGGAATCCAGTTCCACCCGCAACGGGGCGACTCCCACGTCCTTGCCATCCACCATCACCTGCGCGCGTGCTGGAAGCGTATCCAGTGCCAGCCAGCCGAAGGCCGGCTGCAGTTGCACCTGCAGCGGCTGCTCCTTGCCGGCCCCGAGGATATTCATGCTGGTCACGAAATCCACGTAGCGGGCGGCGCGCACGATGACGTCATGCTGGCCCGCAGGAACCTGCACTTTCCCGGGGACCGTACCCAGCGACTCCCCATCGACCAGGACCTGCGCCTGGACGCCGCCGCTGTCGACGTTGAGCACGCCGGGCAACAATCCCAGGTCCAGGCGCAGCGACTGGTCAGCTGCGCCACGCTCGACATCAAACGACTTGCGCGCAGCACCATATCCCACATGGGTGGCGGCGATGACATGGTGTCCGGGCAGCAAGAACAACCGCTGGCCGAGCAGCAAATGCAGGCTGCCTGGCACCGTCACGGTGGCAGACTGCGGCGTCACCTGCAGTTGCACCGGCACAAAGGCGAACAGCGTGGCGATCAACAGCAGCCCCACCGCGGCGGCCGCAAAGCCCAGCATCCGCACCGGACGCACCCGTGACCTGACCAGTGGCGCGGTGGCATTGGCGGCGGACGGATCATCCCCGGCGGCGATGATCTCGCGCACGCCAGCCGCGACTTCCTCTCCAGGCAGCTGTTCCTGCAGCAGCGGCGCGATGGTGGCATTGCCCACGGCGTGCCAGACCTCGAGTTGCGCACCCGCCGCCTGCTCGTGGAACAGTATTTGTGCCGCACCCAGCGTGATCACGTCGCCGCTGGCCAGGGCCGCATCGCCATGCAGCGCTACGCCATTGAGCGTCGCGCCCGGGGTGCGCCGGCATCGACCAGCCGCAGCCAGTACTGCGCGCCGTGCTGCTCCAGGCGCAGGGCGACCGGGGCGTCCGGGATGGCCAGTTGCCCCGAATCACCGCCCATCAGCAGGGGCAACGGCACCTGGCGCGTACCCAGCGGTTCGATGACGCTGATGGTGGCCATCAGATGCGTTCGCTGCAAAACACGGCCAGCGCGGCATGGCGCTGGCCCGGTGCGACGTTGAGCTCGAGCCGCACGTCGCGATACCCGGCACGCGTGCCAACTACCGTGTACCTGCCAGGCACCAGGTCCACCTCCCGGTCGAGGAACATGCCCAGGTCACCGACGGTATCGACGAACACGCGCGTGCTGTTGTCCGAGGTAAGTTCTACGTGCACCTGGACGGCATAGGCGGCCAGCAGTTCGCGCACCCGGGCCACTTGTGCACCCAGCACCGGCGCGGGCCCCTCGATGGCACCGGCCCGGTCGATGGCCTGCTGCGCGCTGCTGCGCACCGCCGGCGCGGCCAGGCGCTGCGGGCGCGCGCTGAAGTCATCAAGCTGCTGCGCCAGCGCCAGGCGCTTGCGACTGCGTGCCAGGCCCTGTTGGGCAAAGGACAATTGCGCGTCCCGCGCCAGCACGGATTCGTACAGCGGCACCGCTTCGTTCCACCGTTCCTGCCGCTCCAGGTCCAGGCCGCCTTGCTGGTCGCGCGTGTCCTGCAACTGGCGGCGCGCCTGTGCCACGCCGGCCAGTCCCGCGCGCACCCGCGCGTCGTCGGCACGCAGCCGCGCTGCATCCGAGTAGGCCGCCTGCGCAACGTCCAACTTCCCCGCCTGCAAGGCCGCGTCGCCGTCGTTGAGTGCCAGGGCGAACTGCCGCTCGCGCTGGGCGGCGCGCACCCGCGCCAGTCCGGCCACCGCCGGTGCGAATCCTGCGTCCAGCTGCAGGGCGCTGGTGAACAGCTGTTCCGCGCGCTGCAACTGCCCGGCCGTCTCGGCCCGGATCGCATCCGAATGCGCTGCCAGCACGCGTTCGAGCCGGCTGGCATCGGCCAGGCCCTGCACCGCGTCCTGCTGCCCGGGTTGCAGCTTCAGCGCGCGCTCGAATGCAGCGCGCGCCAGCGCCACCTGGCCCGCGGCCAGTGCCGCGCGACCGGCCTGGATCTCGCGCTGCAGCGTGGCACGCGCGACATCCGCCGTGCGCGCCAGCTCGGTGTCGGCGCCCTGCTGTCCGGCCTGGGCCGCGGGCTCCAGCACCGACTTCAGGTCCGCTGCCGGCGCCAGGGTGACGGGGATGGGTGCCGGTGCCCCATCGCGCATCAGCACGCGCGCAACCAGGACCAGGACCAGGACTGCAGTGACGGCACCGGCCAGCAGCCACGCCTTGATGGGCGTGGCCCAGCGCCGCGTTTCCCCGGGCCCGGTGCGCGCCGGGGACACCGCTTCCTCGATCATCAGGGAATCAGGCAGGCAAGCCTGCAGTGCGCCGATCACCTCGTGCATGTCCTGCGGCCGCGACGCCGGATCGCGCGCCAGCATGGCCATGACCAGTTCGACCAGCTGCGCCGGTGCCGCTTGCACGGGTCGCAGTTGCGCCGGCATCTGTGTCTGCACCCGCTGCAGATCGAAATCCGGATAGAACGGCGGATAGCCGGACAGCAGTTCATAGGCCAGCGCACCCAGGCCGTAGATATCGTCGGCAGGCGTGGCCGCATCACCGCGCAGTTGCTGCGGGCTGGCGGAAAACGGCGATCCGGCCGCCAGCGCCCATTGCGACCCGGTGTCGGCCGCGCTGCCGAAGTCCGCCACCCGCACCGTGCCGGCCGCATCCAGCAACACATTGCCCGGCTTGATGTCGCGATGGATCACCCCGCGGGAGTGCGCCTGGGCCAGCACCTGCGCGACGCGGATCAGCACCGGCACCGAGCGCTGGTACGACGCGCCACGCAGCGGCTTGATGTCCCCGCCGGTGGCGTGTTCCATGGGCAGGAACACCAGTTCGCCGTCCCGCTGCGGCTCGTCCACCCACAATACGCCGGGATGATCCACGCGCCGCGCCAGTTGCGATTCCTGGCGCAGCACGGTCCACGCCTCGTCGGCATCACAGGCATCGGCACGCAGGAATTTCAGCGCGACCTGGCGATCCTGCTGCTTATCCTGCGCCGACCAGACCGCAGCGTGGCCCCCATCGCCAATGCATTCGCGCAACAGGTAACGGCCCGCAATTCTTTCGCCTGTTTGAAGACGCGTCATCGTGACCGAATGGCCCGGCCCCGCTCAGGGAGCGGACACAGCAGCTGGCGCAGCAGCTGATGCGAGGTCTTCCGTCTGGTACTCGCGCAATAGGCGCCGCCATTCGCGGTACTGTTCCTCGGCCGAGCCACTGAGCTTGAGGCTGCGACCCTCGACGTCCACTACCTGCGGCGCGACTTCGGACTGGAACGATTTGGCCAGCTCGCCGAAGGACTGCGCATGGGTGCGCGCGTCGGCGAATTTCTTGAGGCCGGACAGGAATGCCGTGACCCCGCCGATCGAGCCCGCCGCACGCGCCACGCTCACCATGTTGCAACTGGTGGTGCTGTTGCAGCTGCCCGGGGCCAGGATGCTGGCGGCAACCGCGGCCACGCCGAGGATGGTGCGCAGCCGCGCGCTGGAGCGCGCCTCGTCTTCCTTCTCGATCTCGTCATAGGACGTGCGCCGGAATTCCCCGTAGGACTGCTGCATCTGTTCGGCGAATCCCAGGTAGTAGCCGTCCAGCGTGTCAATCACCGCCGTGTCGCGCTCGCGAATCCGCTTGACGCGGATTTCCATCGGGTCATTGCCGGCCGGCAGTCGCGACACGCGGGTCAGGGCTGGTTTGGTGCTGGTGTCCTTCACGAGGTAGCCGGACAGCGCGCCCGGGGCAATGTCCTGCGCGAACTGCAGGTCGGCCACCTGGCGCAGCTCGCGCAGGGCCTTTGGGTCCAGCTTGGTCCTGGCGGCCAGCAGGTCATTGGCAATCGTGGAGTACACGTTCTGGAACGGATCGCGCGCGTGCAGCGCCGCGTCGGTCTTGTAGCTGCCGATGTCGGCATCACCTTCATAGTGCTTGTCCTGCAGCCAGGTGCGACCGGCCGCATCGCGCGCCGTTATCTCCATGGCCAGGTGCTGTCCGGTGGACTCGATGATCTTGCCGGTGATCGTGAGATCCACGAACTGGACACTGTCCGGCGCCACGCGCACCGCGCCCCACTCTGCAGAACTTTCCAGGGTGTTGCGCAGCATGACCGGCAGGTAGCGCGCCTCGGCGCGCCGCAGGTCCGGGTAGATGCGCTTCTTGGCCAGCGCGTCCTCGTCCGCGGCCAGGGCGGCGGGGATGCCAGGATCAAAGCTGTGGATGACCACATCCAGGCGCTCTTCGCCGGGAATTTCCTGCACCGCCTGCGTGGCCTGGATCTTTACCTGGGGCTTCGTGTCCTGCACCACGCAGCCGCCCAGGCTGGCGATCAGCGTGCCAATGAGCAGCAGGCAACTGGCAGCGGCCAGCCGCGCCCGCTTCATCCACCACTCCGCGTGTTTTCCTTGTAGTCGCGATATTCCTTCCATAGCTTTTCCTTAAGCTCTGGGTCTGTCTCGGCTTCCGCGGCCTTGCGCAACCGCCGCGCAATGATGTCATCGTCCACGCCTGAGGGCAGCGCATTGGCCGCCGAGGCACCGCCGCCGCCATTGGGCATCGGGCTGCCCGCCTGCTTGTCGCCCTTTTCGTCGCCCTTCTGCCCGGCCTTATCCCCATTCTGTGCCGTCTCGGAATGCAGGTCTCCGGACCGGTCGCGCCCACCGCCCTGCTTGCCGCCATGCGCCGCTTCATCTACCGCGGCGCCTTCCGGCCGCCCGGCCGCGCGCGCGTCACGCTCCTGCGCAGTGCGCTGCTGCTCGCGGCGCAACTGGTCGTCGAAGGTGCCCAGCGATGCGTCGAGCTTGCCATCGATTCCCGCGCGTCGTTCCTCGGGTGTGCGCGCATCCCCTGCCCCCGGAGTATCCGTATCGGCACTGCCATCCTGGCGCGATGACGATTTACCGGTCGAGTCGGCAGTGCCCGAGGTCTTGCCGGAGGTTCCGGACGCCGGGGAACCGGACGTGGAGCTGGAAGATGTCGAGCCGGAGGAGGTCGAAGTCGATGGGGTTGAGGGCATCGATGACGAAGACGAAGACGGCGATGGCATTGAAGGCATCGACGCGGGTGAAGGCGGGCTGGGCGACGAAGTGGCGCTACTGGTGGCGCAACCGGCAAGCAACGCCGCGCTCACGGCCACCGGCAACAGCAGGACCGACCGCATGTTCAGGTGCCTCCGGTAGCCGAGCCGGTCAGAAAGCTGTGCAGCTGCGTCGCGATACGGCTGCAGGCCGTGCCCTGCACGCGGGCGATGAACGGCAACGGCACGATCGCACCGACTATCGCCGACGTGCCCCTCACATTGGTACCAATGGAACCCACGGAACGCGACTGCTTGAGATCCCACACCGTTGCCTCATACGAAGACTCCTTTTCCCACCAGCCAAAACCGATGCAGCCAGCCGCCCCCGGCGCGATGCCACAGGCGAGGCTGCCGCCGCTGTCGGTCTTGCGCGTGCCCCCGTCCAGCCACACCACATAGCGCACGCCGCTGGCGGCGATCTGCTCACTGACACCCGGCTGCGCCAGCACCGCCGCCACGCCCTCCGGGCGGGTAGGGACCGTGCCGGGCTCGAACCAGGGGAACAGGTGGTCAGTGAACTCCTTGTTGTTCTGCACCTTGATGACCGTGGTGCCGGCCTTCATGTGCTGCCCGACACAGTCGAGAAACCCCGATTCGGCACCGGCCCCTTCGATCTGCGGCTTGGCCAGCACCACGACGGATTCCTCTTTGGTGATTGCAGTGGGCAACTCCCGCGACTCATCCGTGCGCGCATGCATGCAACCGGTCAGCAGCACGAGCAGCGCCGGCGCGGTTCGGATCATGATTGTTCGGGAATTCATGGCTCTCCGGTGCACCGAGTATGCCACGGTAGTGTTGCGTGGTTAGCTGTCCTGGCAGTCAGGAATTGCCAGGTTCAACGGCCCGCGAAAACCCGCGTCACTGGCGGTGGGAGCCCCGGCGAGCGCGTCGCGCCTGCAGCCGCTGCGACGCCTCGTGCCGCAGCCGGGCGGCCCTGGCGGTGAGCCAGGCCAGCCACACACGGGGCCGCTCGAACTCCAGGCCCAGGATGGCCAATCCCAGCGGGATCACCACGATGGCCGGCCCCGGCAGGACGATCATCGCGACGCCGACGGCAACCACCAGCCAACCGACGATGCCGATGCCGATGCGGCGCCCCAGGCGCACCGCCCGCATCACGGCGCCCTTAATTGCCAAGAAATACCCGGTAGGCGGAATTGGCCGTTTCATCGACGTAGGGGTAGCGCAGCTCCGCCAGGTGCAGGCGCAGGGCCTCGCGCTGCGCGGCCGGCACCTGGATGCCGGCCAGCACACGGCCGTAGTCCGATCCGTGGTTGCGGTAATGGAACATGCTGATGTTCCATCGGGTCCCGACTGCCTCCAGGAACCGCAGCAGCGCACCGGGCCGCTCGGGGAACTCGAAGCGGAACACGCATTCGTCCGCCAGCCCGTGCGCCTGCCCGCCGATCATGTAGCGCACGTGCAGCTTTGCCGTTTCATTGTCGGTCATGTCCACCACCCGGTACCCGGCATCCCCCAGCAGGCCAACCAGCTCGCCGCGCTCGGCTGCGCCGCGACTGAGGTTCAGACCGACGAACACCTGCGCGCGGTCCGGGCCCTGCTCGCGGTAATTGAACTCGGTGATGTTGCGCGCGCCCAGCACGCCACAGAACCTGAGAAAGCTGCCGGGCTGCTCGGGTATCTCCACGGCCAGCAGGGCCTCGCGGCCGGCGCCCAGGTCCGCGCGCTCGGCGATGTAGCGCAGCCGGTCGAAATTCAGGTTGGCGCCGCTGTTGATGGCCACCAGCCGCTTGTCCTTCCACCCGGCGCGGGCCACCACCTTCTTCAGGCCAGCCACGCTGAGGGCCCCGGCCGGCTCGGGCACCATGCGCGTGTCCTCGAATACATCCTGGATGGCGGCGCAGATCTCGTCCGTGGTAACCAGCACCACCTCGTCGACGTATTTCTGCGCCAGCGCGAATCCCTCCTCGCCCACGCGTTTGACCGCAACCCCGTCGGCAAACAGGCCCACGTGGTCCAGCTTCACGCGCGTACCGGCCTTGAGCGAGTCATGCATGGCCGCCGCATCCTCGGGTTCGACCCCGATGATCTTGGTCTTTGGCGAGATGTACTTTACGTACGCGGCCACGCCGCCAATCAGCCCACCACCACCCACGGGAATAAACACCGCGTCGATGGGGCCGGCAGCCTGGCGCAGCAGTTCCACGCCGATGGTGCCCTGGCCGGCGATCACGTCCGGATCATCGAAGGGATGGACGAACACCAGCTGGCGTTCCGCCGCCAGCTTCAGCGCATGCTCGTAGGCGGCGTCGTAGACCTCCCCGTGCAGCACGATCTCGCCACCCAGGTCGGCCACTGCCTGGACCTTGATGGCCGGCGTCGTCACCGGCATCACGATGACGGCAGGAATGCCGCGGCGCCGCGCTGCCAGCGCCACGCCCTGCGCATGATTACCGGCCGAGGCGCAGATGACGCCGCGGCGCGCGACCGTTTCCGAAAGATTGGCTATCTTGTTGTAGGCGCCACGCAGCTTGAACGAGAACACCGGCTGCTGGTCCTCGCGCTTGAGCAGCACCTGCGAGCCGACCCGCGTGGACAACCGTGGCATGGGATCCAGTGCTGACTCGATGGCAACGTCATACACACGCGCCTTGAGGATGCGCTCTACATACGGCTCGCTCATGAGCGCTGCTGGAAGCGGAACTCGGATTTCCCCACGGTCAGCAGGTCGCCGTCGCGCAAAGCCTGCCGGCTGACCGGCCGGCCATTGATCATAATGCCGTTGGTGCTGTTGAGATCCTCGACCACGCACTGGTCGTGATTGGATAGCAGCACGGCGTGGTGCCGGCTGATGAACGTGGTGTCGACCTGGATGTCGTTATCCGGCGTGCGCCCGATGGTCGTGCGCCTGCCCAGCGGATAGACCACCTCGGCACCGTCCACCTGGGCGATGAGCACGCGCTGCACCTGTTCGGATGTCACCACGCGCAGCGCCGGGCGCGAGCCGGTGTCATCCCGCGCCAGCCGTTCGACGTTCTGTTGCAGGTTGCCCAGCAACGTGGCGCTGGCATGGGCCTCGGCCTCCAGCCGGTGGATGTGCTCCTCGGCCATGCGCAGGTCCTCGTCGACCCGCACCGACTTGGCGGCGGCCTGGTCCAGCTGCGCCTGCAGGGACTGGGTCAGTTGCCGCTGCGACTCCAGCGCCGCCTTGTCCGCCGCGTGCGCGGCCTGTGCGACACGCATGGATTCTTCCAGCGCCGTCACGCGGTCTTGGGCGGCAGTGCGCGCCGCCAGCAGCTCGCCCTGCAATTGCGCCGCATGCGTCTGTGCTTCCGCCTGCTGCTGCGCAGTGCGCGCCTCGGCCTGCGCCTGCACCTGTGCGCTGTGCGCCTGCGCTGCCGACAACTGCGCGGCGTGCTGCGCGCTGACCTGGTCCAGGCGCGCCTCAAGCTCGATAATCTGCGCGTTGACCGCGCCGCGGAATCCCTGCCAGGTCCGCAGCGACTCCAGCGCGCGCTCATTGCGCCGGCGCAGGTCCAGCAGGTCCTCGGCAAGTTGCCGCTGACCGGCTTCGCGTGCGGCCAACTGCTGGCGCTGCTCGGCCAGCTGCTGCTCGAACGCAAGCGTGCGCACGCGCGACTCCTGCTCGCGTTTGGCGCCCTGCGAGCGTTCCTCGTCCAGCAATGCGCGCTGTTCCTTGACGGCGCGCTGCTCGGCGGCCAGCTCCGCCTCCAGTGCAGCGGCCCGTTGCGTCTTGAGTGCCAGCTGTTGCCCGGACTCGAGCAACGCCTTCTCGCGTCGCGCCGCCTCGGCGCCTTCCTGATCGAGCTTGGCACGCAGCTCCAACATGCTGCGCTGCGTGTTGGCCAGCTGTGTTTCCAACTGCGCCAATCGCTCCGTCTTGAGCGCCAGCTGCTGCCCGGACTCGAGCAACGCCTTCTCGTTGCGCGCCGCCAGCGCGCCGTCCTGATCCAGCTTGGCACGCAGCTCCACCGCGGTGCGCTGTGCTACGGCCAGTTCGGCCTGCAGCTGCGCCAATCGCTCCGTCTTGAGTGCCAGCTGCTGCCCGGACTCGAGCAACGCCTTCTCATTACGCGCTGCCTGGGCGCTGTCCTGATCCAGCTTGGCACGCAGCTCCACCGCGCTGCGCTGTGCGGCGGCCAGCTCGGTCTGCAGCTGCGCCACGCGTTCGGTCGTGCGCGCCAGCTGCTGCTCGGCGGCATGCAACGCGCCTTCATGGCGCGCCGCCTGGGTACTCTCATGCTCCAGCCGCCCGCGCAGTTCCGTTGCCGACTGCAGGGCATTGGCCAGGTCCCCCTCCAGGCCGGCAACGCGCTCCATCTTGCGCGCCAGCCGCAGTTCAGCCTCGCGCAGGCTGGCCGCAAGATCGGCAACGCCCGCGGGAATGCCTGGCGTGACGTGCACATCGGTGCTGGCGAGGTCGTCGGCGACGCCCGCGAAATCAATGATGGGAAGCTCTGCGGTCGCGTCCAGATCCACTTCGGTCGGCGCTGGGGTGAAGTTCTGAACTGCCATGTATTTAGCGTCTTGGAATTGCGGGAGGCGTGCCTGCAAGTCTAGCCGCAGACCGTGCAGACGCCTAAAAAAGACTGATTATGTATCGGCAGATACGGGTCAGGCCGACAGGGCCTGGACCAGGCGGGGGCCCAAGGCAGACAGTTGCGATCCGGACAGCGGCAGTGTCAACACTACCTGGGGGGCCGCCCGGTCCACCTTCCCCGGCGGGTCATCGGCGAGCAGCACCAGTCGACGCACCCGAGACTGCGGCTGCCGCGCCAGGCACACGGCGATGTCACAGCCGGCGGCGCGCGCCACGAGGTCGAAGCTGCGGAAACGCATGGACGCAATGAAGTCCGCGATGGCCTGCACGCCCGCAGCGGTGAAGTCCACGCCATGGGCAGCATCGGACTCGCCGCAGCCAGGCAGATCGGGCGCGAACGCGGACCGGTCTTTGCCCAGCAGTTGCAGCACCGGATCAAATACGCGACCGCTCTCGCCGGCGCCGTGCACGCAGATCACCGTCGTCAGTTCATCGAAGCCGCCGCCGCCAGGGGCAGCGTTATGCACATGCAGCTGGCCATAGAGACAGTCGAAATAGGCACGTCGCGATCGCGGCGCGGGCCCGGTGGCCTCACTGGTCATGTGCGGGCTGCCTTAAAACATCTCGGACGCGCCGGGGGCCGCTGCCGCCGGCTTCTTGCGCGACTGGATGAAGTCCCCGGTGATCATGCTGTCGTAGCCCAGGCCCGGGCCGACCATCGGATATACGCCCGCGTCCGGATCGATCATCACTTCCAGGAACGCCGGCCCCTTGAACTCCAGCCACTCGCGCACCACCCGCGGCACATCCTCGTTGCTGGCCAGGCGTGCGGCAAACTGGAAGCCATCGGCCTGGGCGGCCTTGATGAAATCCTTCTTGTGCAGCGACTTGTCGGTGGAAGCCATGCGACCGCCGTGGAACAGCTTCTGCCACTGCCGCACCATGCCGTCGCCGATATTGTTGAGCACGCACACCTTCACCGGCAGGTCGTAGGTGGTCACGGTCTCCAGCTCGCCGATGTTCATGCGGATGCTGGCGTCGCCGTCGATATCGATGACCAGGCGACCGGGATTTGCGACCTGCGCACCGATCGCCGCCGGCAAGCCGAAGCCCATGGTGCCCATGCTGCCGGAGGTCAGCCACAGTCGCGGCTCGCGGAAATCCAGGTATTGCGCGGCCCACATCTGGTGCTGGCCCACGCCGGTGGCGATGATGGCCTCGCCGCCGGTAATGCGGTTGATCTCCTCAAGCACGAAATACGGCTGGACCAGAGCGCTGCTGCGGTCGTAGTTCATCGGGTGCTTGCGCTTGAGCTCGGCCAGCTCCGCCTGCCACTGCGCAAGGTCCGGCCTGTTGCCCGGGTGCGCGCGACTGCGGGCGATCAGGCTGCGCAGGGAATCCTTCAGGTCGCCAAGGTGGCTCCACTGCACCTGCTTGACCTTGTTGATCTCGGCCGAATCGATGTCGAACTGCGCGATGTGCTGCGCGCGCGGCGCGAACTTGGCTGGGTTTCCGGCCACGCGGTCATCGAAGCGCGCGCCAAAGCAGATCAGGAAGTCGCAATCCTCGACCGCGTAATTGGCGAACGCCGCCCCATGCATGCCCAGCATGCGCAGGCTCAGCGCATCGGTGGTGTCCACCGCGCCGATACCCATCAGCGTGGTCACCACCGGGATGCCGAGGCTGGAGGCGAACTCGCGCAGCTCGGTCGAAGCACCCGCGTGGATCACGCCGCCACCGGCGTAGATCAGCGGCCGGCGCGACGCGGCCAGCAGGCTGAAAAAGGATTCCAGCTGCGGCTCGGGAATGCGCCGCGCCGCCAGCGCCCGCACGCGCTTCTGGTACACCCCGATGGAGCGCGTCATGCCGCGGCCAGTGAAGGTGCCCTGCCAGTTCTGCACGTCCTTGGGGATGTCCACGACCACCGGACCCGGCCGTCCGGAACGCGCCAGCTCGAACGCCGCGCGGATGGTACCTTCCAGCTGCGCCGGATCGGTCACCAGGAACACGTGCTTGGCCACGGCGCCCATTACCGCGGCGATCGGGGCTTCCTGGAAGGCATCTGACCCGATGGCCGCGCGCGGCACCTGGCCGCAGATCACCACCAGGGGAATCGAGTCGGCCATGCAGTCGCGCACCGGCGTGACCATGTTGGTGGCGCCGGGACCGGAGGTCACCAGTGCCACGCCCACCTGCCCGGTGGAACGCGAGTAACCGGCCGCCATGAACCCAGCCCCCTGCTCATTGGCCGGGACGATCAGCGGCAGCGGGCGGCGGCCATTGCGGGCCTGTTCCTCGTTATAGAGGAACACCGCGTCATAGATAGGCAGGACGGCGCCGCCGCTGTAGCCAAAGATGGCCGACAGGCCCTCGTCGGCCACGGCCTGCACCACCATCTGCGCCCCGGACATGGTCCGGCCGGCCAGCGGGTGCTGCAGCGGCGGAATGGCTACTTTTACGGTGTCATTCATCGAACTTCGAAGCGTAGCAGAGGATCCATGGCGCTGGCAGCCGGGGTTCCTTTATCCTCCCCCCATGCGCCACATCATCGGCATCCTGCTGCAAAACGAATCCGGGGCCCTGTCACGGGTGGCCGGCCTGTTTTCCAGCCGCGGCTACAACATCGAGTCCCTGTCGGTGGCCGCCACCGACGACCCGGCCCTGTCGCGCATCACCCTGGTGACCGAGGGGTCCCAGGCGGTGATGCACCAGATCGTCAGCCAGCTCAACAAGCTGATCGACGTGGTGGCCGTGGACGACATGACCGGGGATGACCACCTGGAGCGCGAGCTGGCCCTGGTAAAGCTGCGGCTGCACGCCGGCCAGCGCGAGGCGGTCAGCGCGCTGGTGCAGCAATCCGGCGGCCGGGTCCTGAGCGAGGCAAACGACTGCCACATTGTGGAGTTGACCTCCAGCGAAGTGGCTATCACGCAGTTCGCGCGGCGCCTTGCGGCACACGGGGAACTGCTGGAGATCGTCCGCAGCGGCGCCCTGGGGATATCCCGCCAGGACCGCATCCTGCACGTCGTAGAACCCTAAGAGTGCCGGCGGGAACGGTGACCGTTCCCGCCGGGTTAGCTGGGGTGCCGACTATGGATACCGGTCAGAGAGCGGAGTTATCCGTCTCGCCGGTGCGGATCCGGATGACCCGGTCGATATCCGTCACGAAAATCTTGCCGTCACCGACCTTGCCGGTCTTGGCAGATTTCAGTATCGCCTCGATGACCTGGTCCGTGAGCTCGCTGCGCACGGCGACCTCGATCCGGGTCTTCGGGACGAAGTCCACGACATATTCTGCGCCTCGGTAAAGCTCGGTGTGCCCGCGCTGACGACCGAAGCCCTTCACTTCCGTCACCGTCATGCCGGACACGCCGATTTCCGACAACGCGGCACGAACGTCGTCTAATTTGAAAGGCTTAATAATTGCAGTAACCAGTTTCATGCGAGACTCCCGCCTCCGTTATTCTCTAGGTCGCCATCAGAGCGGTTAAGGACTGGAATTCAGGATTGCACCTTTCGTGCCACGGTCATCCTAGCCTCAAACCCCCGGGATCACAGCATCCACGCCCTTTCCAGCAGGCCCTAGCGCACCATAATAGAGCAGCATGAGATTCCACTCGCGCAATGCTGGTGCGTCGTTGCGATCCCGCGTGATCAAGTTACTGCAGGCGGCACTGACTATGCTCTGCGCCGGCGCCCTGCTGCCGGCCAGTGCGGCGCAACTGCGCCTGCTGCAGGTCCAGCCCGCACAGGTGCGCGTTCGGTGCTCGCGCAGTCGGCACAGCCTCCTGGCGAAGCACCGGCCAGCCTGCGCGTGCTGGTGCAGGCCGGAAACCAGCAGCATGTCCTGATGCTGCGCGTGAACTCCTCTTTGGGTGCATGGGCGGCACGCCAGCAGCCCGGGGCCGTGGCCTTTGAGGGATTTGTGCCGGGACTGCCCCACTCCTGGGTGCGCGTGACGCGGATCGCCACGCGCTGGGTGGGCGTGTGGTTCGACGGGGCAACCTACTACGCCATTGATTCGGCCGGTGCGGTGGCGCCGGCCAATGCACAGGCGGCGGCGGCTGATCCTGCCAGCCTGGTCGTCTACCGGCTGGCCGATGCCGTGCTGGACGGGCCGGTCCTGGCCGGTGACACGGTGCGACCGACCTTCAATGCCCAGGAGCTGGCGACAATGGTGGCCGCCGAACTGAACGCTCCGGCCACGGCGGCGGCGCTGGTGGCCACGCGCCGCCTGGCGGTCGGCCTGATCGCCGACGCCGAGCTGCAGGCCCTCGATGGCGCGTCGACCACCAGCAACATGCTGGCGCGGCTCAACATCGTCGACGGCATTTTCTCCGACCAGGTGGGCGTGCGCATCCAGGCCAAGAGCACCACGCTGCTGGACGCGGGCGGGCTGTCTTATGCCGGCCTTGAGCCATCACTGCTGCTCGACAGCGTGCGCGACTATCGCAGTGGCAGTGCGACGCAACAGGCCGCCGGCCTCAGCCACCTGATGACGGGGCGCGACCTGACTGGGCAGACCGTGGGCATTGCCTTCCTCAGCGATGCCAGCAAGGGTGCCGGCAGTGTTGCCCTGTGCAGCAGCCGCTTCAGCGTGAGCCTTTCCGAAGCACGCCGCAATGTGCCCTACGATGCGCTGATTGCCGCGCATGAGATGGGCCATGTGTTCGGCGCTCCGCACGACGGGGAGACCGACCCCACGGCCAACCAGGCCTGCGCCGCGGTGCCCACCAGCTTCCTGATGGCCGGGACCATCAGCGGCAGCCAGACGTTCTCCAGCTGCAGCCTGGCGCAGATGGCGCCGGTCATCGAAATCGCCAAGTCCCAGTGCCTGGCGTTGATCGATTCGGACCTGTCCGTGAGCGCCATTGCAGACGCCGCCAGCGTGGTGGTCGGCTCCGACATCGGCGTGACGCTGACCGTGCGCAACCTCGGCAATACCGACGTGACCGACGCGCAGTTGACCGTCTCCGTGCCCGCCGGCCTCACCCTTGCCAGCGTCAGTGCCGACGGGATCAGCTGCGTGCAGGCCAGCAGCGCGGTCAGCTGCACGCCGTCTGCACTGGCGGCCAGTGCCAGCGCCACGGTGCGGCTTGGATTGCGCGGTGCCAGTGCCGGCGTCGCCACGCTGGCGTCGACGATTTCCTCCTCAGCCAGCGATGCCGAGCCGGCAAACAACCAGGCCCAGGTCTCCGTGACGGTTAACAACACGCCGGTGGCCCAGCCGCCGTCCAGCAATGGCGCCAGCGGCGGGGGCGGCAAATCCGGCGTGGAACTGCTGCTGGCGCTGCTGCTGCTGGCGCCGCGCCTGCGAGCGCGCCCGCGTCAGCCCGATGCGGTGGCGAAGAACCGCTTGAGATAGGCCTCGATGGGCTCGCCGGTCTGGGCCGCCTCGATGGCCACCTGCTTGCGCAGGGATTCGCGCGCCTCTGCCGAAAACTCCGCCATGCGCCCGTCGTTGGGCGCATGCAACTCAAGGAAGTATTCCTTGTGCAGGCGCGAGACGCGCAGCGCCATTTCATAGAACGACTCGCCGGTGGCGCGCAGCTCGCGCAGCATGCGTGCCGATGGCGTGCGCTCCACGTCGACTATCTTCTCGCGCTGCGCCCGCAGCGCGGCCGCATAGGGCGCAGTGGCATCGCCATGGTCGAGCATTTCGCAGATCCCCTCCATGCCGTCGAGGATTTCCGTCGCCCACTCGGTCAGCGACGCCGGCCGGCCGCCGCGGCGCAACGCCAGGTGCGGTTCGCGCCCGCGCCGCGCCACCTGCAGGTGGTTGTCGTCCAGCGCGTCCTGCTCGGTGGCATCGATGGAGGGACTGTCGCGCAGCAGGCAAAACGCGGCGAACGCCTCGAGGAACCGCAGCTTGAGCTGGTTGACGCCCACCGGATCGAACGCGCTGCAATCCAGCGCGCGCATTTCCACGTATTCGACGCCACCGCGGCGCAGTGCCGCGCTGGGGCTCTCGCCCGACCTGGCCACCCGCTTGGGGCGGATGTAGCTGTAGTACTCGTTTTCAATCTGCAGCAGGTTGGTGTTGAGCTGCATCCAGCGATTGCCGGCCTGTGCCTCCATCTGCTGGTAGGGGGGATGCGGCGTCTGGATGGCGTGGCGCAGGTCGCGCAGGTAATCCCCGAGGCTGTTGACCGACACGCTGATCGCGGCCTGGTTGCGATTGCGATACCCCACGTCGCTCATGCGCAGTGAAGTGGCGTAGGGACCGTGCAGGGTCTCGGCATCCAGCGGCACCAGGCCCCGGGTATCGCCCTCGAGAAAGCTGCTGCCCACGGCCGGGGAAACGCCGAACAGGTACAGCACTATCCAGCCATGGCGCCGGTAGTTGCGCAGCAGGTCGAAGTAGCTGGCCGACTGGAACTGGGCTCGCTGGTCGCGCGCCTCGCGCAGCGCCGCGTACACCTCCCAGAACTGTGCGGGAAAGGAATAGTTGAAGTGCACGCCGGAGATGGCCTGCATCAGCGCGCCGTAGCGGTTGCGCAGTCCTTCGCGGTAGATGCTCTTCATGCGCCCCACGTTCGACGGCCCGTAGAAGGCCGTGGGCACGTCCGCGTCACCGGACAGCCGGCAGGGCATGGAGGTTGCCCACAGCAGCTCCTCGCCCAGGTGGCGATAGACGAACTGGTGCAGGTCCGTGAGGTACTGCAGCAGTTCCCAGCTGCGGCCAAATGGCGGCGTGACCAGCTCGATCAGGGACTCGGAGAAATCCGTGGTGATGTGTTCACTGGTCAGGGCCGCGCCCAGCGCTGCCGGATGCGGGGTATGGGCAATCGTCCCGTCGGGCAGCACCCGCAGGCTTTCTCTTTCGACCCCCTTGAGGCCGTTTTGCAGGACCCCCGGTTCGCGGGCGTTGACCAGCGAGCTCAGGCGCCGCTCGTATGTTGGATCTGTCGCGCGGGCCATGTGCAGCCGCAGTCTACACTGCCGCCCGATGCCGGTTCAGCGCCCGCGTACAATATCAGCGCATGAGCGGTCCCCGGTTCAAGGCACTGCTTCCCGCGGCACTGGTCGGGCTGCTGGCGATGCCGGATGCCTGGGCGTTTCGTTGCGGCAACAAGCTGGTGTCATACGGCGACGCGGCCGACAAGGTGGTCAGCAACTGCGGCCAGCCCACCGAGCGCAAAAGCTATACGGCGTTGAAGCCAGCGGTGATCTGGTACGGCAATCGACCAGTGCGGGTGCCTCCCGGCGCACCCATCGAGGTCCTGGTGGAGACCTGGACCTACAACCTCGGGCCGACCAAGCTGATGCAACAGGTGCGCCTCGAAGGCGGCTACGTGGTGGAGGTCAACTCGCTGGGCTACGGCCACCGGTAGTGGCATGCTTGCGCTCGCCCCTTTCGCTGGGTGAGGTTAACCATGCTGGTAGGAAGTTCGGTGCGCAGAGTCGCCATTGTCGGCGCCTCGCGGATTCCATTTGCCCGTGCGTACGGGGCGTACGCCCATGCCGGAAACCAGGAGATGCTCACCGCCGCGCTGCGCGGCATCGTTGGCAAGTACGCACTGACCGGGCAGCGACTGGGCGACGTGATCGCCGGGGCGGTGCTCAAGCACTCCAAGGACTACAACCTGGTGCGCGAGTGCGTGCTGTCTTCGGGCCTTGACCCGCAGACACCGGGGCTGGATATCCAGCGCGCCTGCGGCACCAGCCTCGAGGCCGCGCTGCTCATCGGCAACAAGATCGCACTGGGGCAGATCGACGCCGGGATTGCCGCGGGCGTCGACACCATCAGTGATACGCCGGTGGTCTACCCGGCCGAATATCGCGAGCTGCTGCTGGCCAGTTACCGCGGCCGCACCTTTGGACAGCGGTTCAAGCCGTGGCTGGGACTGCGCCCGCGATTCTTCAAGCCGGTGACCCCCGGAGTGGTCGAACCGCGCACCGGACTGTCGATGGGCCAGAGCACCGAGCTGATGGCCAAGCAGTGGCAGATCACGCGCCAGGCGCAGGACGAACTGGCGGCCCTGAGTCATGCGCGCGCCGCCGCGGCCTGGCAGGCAGGGTTCCACGCCCAGCTGGTGCAGCCCTTCGAAGGGCTGGAGCGCGACAACAACGTGCGTGCCGACACGTCGGTGGAAAAGCTCTCCAAGCTGCGCCCGGTGTTCGACACCAGCGGCGCCGGCACGCTGACTGCCGGCAACAGCACGCCGCTGACCGACGGTGCCGCGGCGGTACTGCTGGCCAGTGAAGACTGGGCCCGCCAGCGCTCCTTGCCCATCAAGGCGCTGCTGACCTACGGCAAGACCTGGGCGGTGGATTTCGCCTCCGGCAAGGAAGGGCTGCTGATGGCCCCGGCCCATGCCGTATCCGCGATGCTGCGCGACGCGAAACTGGCCCTGCAGGATTTCGACTTCTACGAGCTGCATGAGGCCTTCGCCGCCCAGGTGCTGTGCACGCTCAAGGCCTGGGAGTCGGCGCAGTACTGTCGCGAGAGCCTGGGTCGCGATGCCCCGCTGGGCAGCATCAACCGCGACAAGCTCAACATCCGTGGCAGCAGCATCGCCTACGGCCACCCGTTTGCGGCCACCGGCGCGCGCATCCTGGGCGTGGCCACGCGGCTGTTCGATGAGCTGCCAAAGGCGCGGCGCGGCCTGATCTCCGTGTGCACCGCCGGCGGGATGGGTGTCACGGCGATTGTCGAGCGACCATGAAGGGCGCGGGCTGATGGGGCAGATGACGCGACTGATGGCGCGCGACGGGCACGAGTTCGATGCCTGGCTGGCCGCCCCGGCACCCGGACAGTCGCGCGGCGCGCTGGTGGTCCTGCAGGAAATCTTTGGCGTCAATTCGCATATCCGTGCCGTGACGGACGGGTTCGCCGCCGCCGGTTTCGTCGCCATTGCACCCAGCCTGTTTGATCGGGCCAAGCGCGGGGTGTCGCTGGGCTACACGCCCGAAGACGTGCAATTGGGTCGCGGCTTCGTGCTGCAGGTTCCCATCGAGAAGGTGCTGCTGGACATCACCGCGTGCATCAATGTCGTGCGCCACGCCGGACCGGTGGCCGCGGTGGGTTATTGCTGGGGCGGCACGCTGGCGCACCTGGCCGCATGCGAATTGCCGGTGGCCGCGGCGGTTGCCTACTACGGGTCGCGCATTGTCGAGAACCTCGACAAGCACACCCACGCGCCGGTGCAGTACCACTTCGGCGAGCGCGACAAGAGCATTCCGGCCGAGGCCATCGAGAAAATCCGCGCCGCGGATCCCGGCGGCGAGGTTCACGTCTATCCGGCGGACCACGGGTTCAACTGCGACCAGCGGGCCAGCTATGATGCGGCGTCGGCGCAGCTGGCGCGCCAGCGCACGTTGCAGTTCCTGGCCGCGCGCTTCGCCAGCGACTGACCATGGCGTTCTCGCCCTCCCCCGCGTTTCGCGACCAGGGTCCGTACCGTACCGGTGTGTTGCTGGTCAATTCCGGCACGCCCGATTCCCTCGACGCGCGCGGCGTGCGGCGCTTCCTGCGCCGGCTGCTGCGCGACCGCCGCACCATCGAGGTGCCGCGCGCCATCTGGTGCTGGATTCTGTACCTCATCATCCTGCCGCTGCGACCGGCGAAGGTTTTACCCAAGTACCGCCGCGTCTGGACGGCTCGTGGCTCGCCGCTGCTGTGGCACTCCGTGGCCTTGCGCGATGCGCTGCGCGAGCGCCTGCGACAGCAGCTGGGGGCGCCGGTGCCGGTGGAACTGGGCATGCTGTATTCGACGCCGGACGTGGCGCAGGGCCTCGACGCACTGCGTGCCGCCGGCGCACAGCGCATCGTGGTGCTGCCGCTGTTTCCGCAGTATTCCGGCACCACCAACGCCGCGGCCCTGGACCAGGTGGGCGCGGCGCTGCGCGCCTGGCGCTACGTGCCGGAGCTGCATTTCCTGCCCGACTATGCCGTCGACGATGGGTACATCGAAGCGCTGGCCGCCAGCGTGCGCGAGCACCGCAAGGCCAATGGCCCAGGCGAGCACCTGCTGGTCACCTTTCACGGCATCCCGGCGCAGTACGCGGCCGCGGGCGATCCCTACCAGCGCAAGTGCCAGGCCACCGCCCAGGCGCTGGTGGCGAAACTGGGGCTGGCCGCAGAGCAGTGGTCGCTGTCCTTCCAGTCACGGGTGGGCACTGCCCAATGGCTCAAGCCCTACACCGAAGCCACGGTGCGCCAGCTGGCGCACCGTGGCGTGCGCTGCCTGGATGCGATCTGTCCCGGATTCGCCGTGGATTGCCTGGAGACCGTGGATGAGATCGGCCATGAGTGTGATGTGCTGTTCCGTGCGCACGGCGGCCAGGCCCTGCGCTACATCCCCGCCCTCAATGCAAGTCCGGCGCAGGTGACGCTGCTGGCGCGGCTCATCGCCGCGCAGCAGCCTGCCGGGCAAGGCGCACCGGCGGCCTGAATGCTGGGCCGATTCCTCGAGGTCGCACTGGTCATGGACCGGCCGCAGGCCGCCTGGGAATCCTGGCAGCAACTGGGATTTGCAGCGGCCAACACCGGTGACATCTGGTCACACGAGTATGGCGTCGTGTGCTGCGCAGGACTGTGTCTGGCATGGCACGCACAGTCGGACGAGCCGCTGGCGCTGTGCACCGTGCGACCCAATGTCCTGCAGCTGGTTGACGAACTGGAAGCCGCCGGCGTGCAGGTCGAAGTGGCGCACCTGGGGCCCGATGTATTCAACCAGCTGACGCTGCGCGAACCCTCGGGCATGGCGCTCAAAGTGCTTGAGGCACGCAGCTTCACGCCACCGGCACAAGTGCCGGGGCGCACGCTGCTGGGGCGGTTTGAATCCCTGAGCCTGCCAGTGGTGGACCTGCAGGCCGCGACGCAATTCTGGAACGCACTGGGATATGCGGTTCGCGATATCACCGTGCCCTGGAGCGGCGTGGAGATCGACGGCTTGCCGCTGGCCTATCACACGCCCGGGCAATGTCCGGCGCCCCTGCTGGTATTTCAGCGCGACGCACAGGGCCTGCAGCTTGAACCCCTGCTGGCCTGTGGCCTGCAACGCGCCAGGGGCCTGCCCGCGCTGTCGGGCGTCGACCACCAATTGCTGCGTTCCCCGGGGCAAATCGACCTGCTGCTGCTTGCGTGACCGGGCCAGTTTTGGCTACATGAAGCCCCTTGACCTACCCATTGCGGATCCGGAGCCTGCCCATGCCGAAATTCTCCCGCCTGCTGCTGTCGACAGCGGCCTTCGCCGCAACGCTCATGGTCGCGCTGGGCGCCTCCACTTCGCGCGCCGATGAGGGAATGTGGACCTTCGACAACTTTCCGGCGGCCCAGGTCAAGGACAAGTTCGGCGTGCAAATCACGCCCGCGTGGCTCGACCGCGTGCGCGCGGCAACCATCCGGCTGTCCAACTGCACGGCGTCATTTGTCTCCGCGCAAGGCCTGATCCTCACCAACCATCATTGCTCGGCCGCCTGCCTGGCGCAGCTGTCAAAGGAAGGCCAGGACCTGGAGCGCGACGGTTTTATCGCCGCCACGCGCGAACAGGAAGTGCGCTGCCAGACGCAGTACGCCGATGTGTTGATGCAGATGGAGGACGTCACCGCCAAGGTCAATGCCGCCACCGCCGGCAAGGACCTCAAGTCGGCCAATGACGCGCGCAAGAAAGTGCTCACGCAGCTGGAGACGGCCTGCGAGAAGGCCGCCGGAACCAAGGACCCGCGCCGCTGCGAGTCGGTGACGCTATACCAGGGCGGCCAGTACTTCCTGTACCACTACAAGCGCTACAACGACGTGCGCATCGTGTTCGCGCCGGAATATGCGATGGCCGCCTTCGGTGGCGACCCGGACAATTTCCAGTTTCCGCGCTGGTGCCTGGACATGTCGGTGCTGCGCGCCTATGAGAACGGCAAGCCGGCCGTGACCCCCAACTACCTCAAGTTCAACTGGAACGGGCCGCAGGAAAAGGAGCTGGTATTCGTCACCGGCCATCCGGGGTCCACCGACCGGGAGCTGACCCTGGCCCAGCTGCAGGCGCAGCGCGCCGAGATCCCCTTCTGGCTGTTGCGCGCCTCGGAGTTGCGCGGCCGGTATATCCAGTTCGGCAAGACCGGCGCCGAGAACGAGCGCATCGTGGCCGACCCGCTCAACTCGCTGGAGAACAGCATCAAGGTGCGGCGCAAGGAACTCGACGCACTGCATGACGAGGCGTTGATGCAGCAGAAGGCCGCCAGCGAAAAGCAGCTGCGCGCGCGCTCGGTGAGCGCCGGCGGGCCGGACCCCTGGGCGGATCTGGAAAAAGCCATGGTCCGCGACCAGCAGCTCAATGTCCCGTTTGTATTCATTGAATCGGCGGCCGGCTTCAACAGCGCGCTGTATCGCTATGCGCGCACCCTGGTGCGTGGTGCCGCCGAGCGCGCCAAGCCCAGCGACGAACGCCTGCGCGAATATGCCGACCCGGCATTGCCGCTGCTGGTGCAGCAGCTGATCGCCCCGGTGCCGGTTTACCCGGCGCGCGACAAGCTGACGCTGTCCTTCGGCCTGGAGCGCATGCGCGAGTTCCTGGGCCCTGACTACCCGCTGGTGCACAACCTGATGGCCAAGTTCTCGCCCGACCAGCTGGCCGCATCGCTGGTGGATGGCACCAAGCTGGCCGACCCGGCGCTGCGCAAGCAGCTGTGGGAGGGGGGGCAGGCGGCCATCGATGCCTCCACCGACCCGATGATCCGCATCGCCAGGATGGTGGACAAGGATGCGCGCATCCTGCGCAAGCAGTACGAGGATGAAGTCGAAGCGGTGGTCGACGCCAGCCAGGAGAAGATCGCCGCCGCGCGCTTTGCGGCGCTGGGCACCAGCGTCTACCCGGATGCGACCTTCACGCTGCGCCTCAACTACGGCACCGTGCAGGGCTGGGACGAGGCCGGCACGCCGGTGGTGCCGTTCACCAAGCTGGCGCGCGCCTTCGAGCGCAGCACCGGCAGCGATCCGTTCCGCCTGCCCGACAGCTGGACGGCAAAGCGCGCCCAGCTCGACATGAACACGCTGTTTAACCTCTCGACCAACAGCGACATCGTCGGCGGCAACTCCGGCAGCCCGATGATCAACGCCCAAGGCGAGATCGTGGGCCTGGTCTTTGACGGCAACATCCATTCCATCTCCGGCTCCTACTGGTTCGACACGGCCAAGAATCGTGCGGTGGCCGTGCATCCGGCCATCATTCGCACGGCACTTACACAGGTGTACGCCGCGCAGCGGCTGGCCGCCGAACTGGGAATCAGCAAATGAGCACGCCCCGGACCTGGCAATGGAAGAACACAGCCCTGCGCTGGGGCGGGCCGGCCAGGGGGCTGCACTGGGTGATTGTGGCGCTGATCATCACGCAGTTCGTGCTGGCCAACATGGCCCAGCACCTGCCCCTGGGCATGGCCAAGCTGGCCACGCTGGCGCGGCACAAGTCCGTCGGGATCACCATCCTGGCCCTGGCGCTGCTGCGGCTGCTGTGGCGACTGTACAACCGCAACTCGCCACCGCTGCCGGCCAACCTCAGGCCCTATCAACGCGGCCTGGCGCACCTGACCCACGTTGGCCTGTACCTGTTGCTGTTCGCGATGCCGCTGACCGGCTGGCTGATGTCGTCGGCCAAGAACTATCCGGTCAGCTGGTTCGGCGTCTTCACGCTGCCCAACCTGGTGCAGCCGGATGAGGGGGTGTACCAGCTGATGAAGTCCACCCATGGCGTGCTGGCCGGCACGCTGGTGGCCATCACCACCCTGCACGTGCTGGCGGCGCTGTATCATCACTTCATGAAGAAGGACGATGTGCTGCGGCGCATGCTGCCGTTTACGCTGCTGGCTGGCAGCGCCCTGCTGCTGGGCGCCCTGCCGGTGCACACGCGCGCGGCCGAACCGGCTGCCGCCCTGTGGACCGCCGACCCGGCCAGCAGCACGCTGGAGTTCCAGTTCGTGCAGGCCGGGGCCAAGACCACCGGACGCTTCGCCCGCTTCACCGCCGACATCGACTTCTCGCCGGCCAATCCGGCAGCGGGCAAGTTCGACGTGGCCATCGACATGGCCAGCGCCGACACGCGCGACAAGGAGCGCGACGACACGCTGCGCATGCCGGACCTGTTCGACATCGCCAAATTCCCGCGCGCCACCTACGTTGCCTCGCAGTTCGTCGCCAAGGGCGCCGCCTTCGAAGGCAAGGGCAAGCTGACGCTGCGCGGCATTGCGCTGGACGTACCGGTTACCTTCACCTTTGCCATCCCCGATGCCGGCAAGCCGGTGGCGCAGCTCAAGGGCACGGCCACGGTCAAGCGCCTGCTGTTTGGCGTGGGCCAGGGCGAATGGAAATCCACCGAGTGGATCAGCGACGACGTGCAGGTGCAGTTCTCGTTGGCGTTGCGGCCGCGCGCCGCGCGCCCGGCCATTCCCGCCACGCCCGCGCCGGCCACCACCAAGTAGCAGCCGCGCCCAAGCGCGGCTAGTTGCGGCCGCGCAGCTGCTCGACGATGGCCGGATTCTCCAGCGTGGAGATGTCCTGGGTAATGGGCTCGTCATTGGCGATGGCGCGCAGCAACCGGCGCATGATCTTTCCCGAGCGCGTCTTGGGCAGGTTGTCGGCGAAGCGGATGTTGTCCGGCTTGGCCAGCGCGCCGACCTGCTGGCTGACCCATTGGCGCAGTTCCTCCACCAGCGCGCTGCTGTCCCCCTGCGGCCGCTCGCCACGGCAGACCACGAACGCGAACACCGATTCCCCCTTGAGCGCATCGGACTTGCCCACCACGGCGGCTTCGGCCACGCGCGGATGCGCCACCAGCGCCGACTCGATCTCCATGGTGCCCAGCCGGTGTCCCGACACCTTCAGCACGTCGTCGGAGCGGCCCATGATCCAGTAGTAGCCGTCGGCATCGCGATGCGCGCTGTCCCCGGCCACGTAGTAGCGGTTCTGGAACTTCGACCAGTAGGTTTCAAGGTACCGCGCGTTGTCGTTCCAGATCGTGCGCAGCATCGAGGGCCAGGGCCGGCGGATCACCAGCGCACCGCCTTGATCAGGGCGCTGCACGCTGTTGCCGTCCTCATCCACCACGTCCACCTCCATGCCCGGCAACGGCAGCGTGCAGGAGCCGGGTTTGGTGGCCGTGACGCCCGGAACCGGCGACATGATGATGGCGCCGGTCTCGGTCTGCCACCAGGTGTCGACGATGGGACAGCGCCCGCCGCCGATGACCTGGTGGTACCAGATCCAGGCCTCCGGATTGATGGGCTCGCCGACGCTGCCCAGCAGGCGCAGCGACGTCAGGTCGTAGCTGGCCGGGAACTGGTCGCCCAGCTTCATGAAGGTGCGCAGCGCCGTGGGCGCGGTGTAGAAGATGCTGACCCGGTGCTGCTGGATGATCTTCCAGAAGCGTCCCGCATCCGGAAAGGTCGGCGCGCCCTCGTAGAGCACGACGGTCACCCCGTTGGCGATGGGGCCGTAGGCCACGTAGGTATGGCCCGTGACCCAGCCGACATCGGCGGTGCACCAGAACACATCGTCAGGCTTGAGGTCGAACACCCAGCGCGACGTCAGCTTCGCGCCCAGCAGGTAGCCGGCACTGGCGTGCTGGATGCCCTTGGGCTTGCCCGTGGATCCGGACGTGTAGAGCAGGAACAGCGGATGCTCGGCGTCGACCCAGGTGGGGGCACACTGCTCGGGCTGGTCCGCGACCACGTCATGCCACCACAGGTCGCGCCCGGCCTGCATGGAAAGGTCCTGCCCGGCGTGACGCAGCACCACCACGTGCTGGACGGTCTGGCACCTTTCTTCCAGCGCCTTGTCCGTGGCCGCCTTGAGCTCTATGAGCTTGCCTCCGCGGTTGCCGCCATCGGCAGTGACCACGAAACGGGCCCCGGCATCCTCGATGCGATCGCGCAGGGACAGCGCGGAAAACCCGCCGAACACCACCGAGTGGATGGCGCCGATGCGCGCGCATGCGTGCATGGCGATGATTACCTCAGGCACCAGCGGCATGTAGATGACCACGCAGTCGCCGGACCTGGCGCCCAGGGCCGACAGCGCATTGGCGAACCGGCACACCTGCGCATGCAGCTGGCCATAGGTCAGGCGCCGCACGCTGCCGTCCTCGGCCTCGAATACCAGGGCCAGATGCTCGCGCCGCTGCGCCAGGTGCACGTCAAGACAGTTCCACGAGACGTTGAGCATGCCGTCGGCGAACCAGCGGTAGTTGGGCGCGGCAGACTCGTCCAGCGTTTGCGTGAATGGCCGCTGCCATTGCAGCTGGCTGCGCGCCTGGTCGGCCCAGAATGCGACCGGGTCGCGCTGCGCCTGTGCATGCAGTGCCGCCAGCTGCGTGGCACTGGGGTGCGCCGCGGCGGCGAACGCCGCAGGCGCGGGAAAACTGCGGTTCTCGTGCAGTATGGACTCGAGGGATTTGTCGTTCATTGTCATCCGGTTCAGGAAACCAGCAGGCGTGCGGCCTGGCGACGCAGCAGCCCGCCAAATCCCTGGGCCACGCAGAAGGCATCGATGTCGGCCGGGTCCGGATTCCTGCGGCGCAGCTGCAGCCGTGTCGTGGGCATCTGGATGTCGCAGCGGATGCGCGTGAGCTGGCGGGCCAGGAACGCAGCCGGGCGATGTCGCGCCAGGCGCTCCACCAGCTGCGCGGCGCCGCGCAGCGGCAGGTCGCGCACCGTGTCCAGGCGCTCGTACAGCTCTTCGAGGGTGGCGAAGTTGCGCATCAGTACCGTGGCGGTCTTCGGTCCCACGCCCGGCACCCCGGGGATATTATCGACCGCGTCACCGGTGAGGGCCAGGTAGTCGGCATAGCGGTCCGGCATGACGCCAAAGCGCTCCTCGATCTCCCCGTACTGGAAGCGCTGATCACCGGCGTAGTCCCAGTACACGTCCCCGGGGCCGATCAGCTGCGCCAGGTCCTTGTCGCGCGACACGATAGTCGCGCGCAAGCCTTCGGCGCGCATGCGCTGCACCAGCGTGCCGATGATGTCGTCGGCCTCGAACTCCGCGCTGTCGAACCACGCCACCCCCAGGTGCGAGCAGAACTGGCGGCAACGCTCGAACTGCAGCAACAGGTCCGGCGGCGCCGGTTCGCGGTTGGCCTTGTAGGCCGGGTAGATCTGGTTGCGAAAGGACGTGGCCAGGCTGCGGTCGAAGGCAACGGCCAGGTATTCGGGCTGCGCGCGCTCGATCAGGTCGCACAGGAACCGCGCAAAGCCATACACCGCATGCACCGGATTGCCATCGCCATCACGCATGTCCGGCGGCATTGAATAGTACGCGCGGAACACATATACCGAGGCATCGACGAGATGGATCAGGGTGCCCCGCTACCGCAACGCGGTGCGTCAGTTGGCCCAGCTGCGGATGCGCTCGTGCAGCGGACTGCTGCGCGGGAAGTGCGCCAGCAGGTACTGCATCTGGTCGGCCAGCACGCGCCGCCCCTTGAGGAAGATGTACTCCGCATACGTGGGCGTGAACGGCACGGCGATCAACTGCATCTTGGCCTGCTCGGGCGTGCGCGAGGCCTTGGCGTTGTTGCAGCGGCGGCAGGCCGTGGCCACGTTGCTCCACTTGTCCTGCCCGCCCTGGCTGAACGGCCGGATGTGGTCGCGCGACAGCTCCACGGCGTGAAACCGCTGCGCACAGTACAGGCACAGGTAGCCATCACGCCTGAACAGGGTCTGGTTGTTGAGCGGCGGCACGTAGTCGTGCCGGGTATTGCCGGGATTGGCGGTATGGCCAATGGTGGCAATGATGGAGCTGACCTCCAGGACCGTACGGCGACCGGAGCGTGCGTTGTAACCGCCATGCAGGCTGTACAGCGGCGAACCGCAGGCATACGCCACCTGGCCCTGGTGGTAGAGACGGGCAGCTTCCTTGTAGTCGATCCACTCCAGGGGCATGCCGGCCACGTCGGCGCGGAGCACAGACTGGCTCAATCCGGCGGCGTGGATGGTCACGACCTTCAGATTGGCGTCGCTGTCGTCGCGTCGCGGCCCCCTGGCAGGGATGTCATTCCGGTTCCGGTTCAAGCGCCGTCAAGATTATGATAGGTCGCAGCAACAGACAACGAGGCGGGGGCGAATGAAGACCTGGCGGGTAGTGGCGGGAAGCCACGTGGACGGCCTGAAGCTCACGGACGAGGTGCCCGGCGAGCTGGCGCCCTTACAGGTGCGGGTGCGCCTGCGGGGGGCGTCCCTTAACTTTCGCGACATCATGGTATTGCGCGGCATGTACCCGGTCGGATCCCCGGCACCGCTGGTGCCCGGCTCCGACGGCGCCGGGGACGTGGTGGAAACCGGCAGCGCGGTCACGCGCTTCAAGGTCGGCGACCGGGTGACCACCAGCTTCTTTCCGGATTGGATAGAGGGTCCGCCCACCCCCGTGAAGATCGCCGGCGCCCTGGGCGGCGGCGGTGCGGGCACCCTGGCCGAGCAGGTGGTACTGGGCGAGCACTCGCTGATCCTGTCGCCGCGACACCTGGACTATGTGCAGGCCGCCACCCTGACCTGCGCTGGAGTGACTGCCTGGCGCGCGCTGTTTGTAGCCGCGCGGATCCGCCCCGGGGACACCGTGCTGCTGCTGGGCACCGGCGGTGTGTCGATATGGGCGCTGCAGCTGGCCAAGGCGGCCGGCGCGCGGGTCATCATCACCTCCTCCAGCGATGCCAAGCTGGCCCGCGCCAGGGAACTGGGCGCCGACCAGACAATCAACTACACCACGACACCGGAATGGTCCGCTGAAGTGCGCCGCCTGACCCACGGCGAAGGCGTCGACGTGGTGCTGGAGGTCGGCGGTGAAAAGACCATTGGCCAGTCCCTGGCAGCCGTGCGCATGGATGGGGTTATCGTGATCATCGGTGCGGTCAGCGGCAGCGGCGGCGCCATCGTGCCGCGGCAGTTGATCAGCGGCAGCATCCGGGTGCAGGGTGTGTACGTGGGCAGCCGCAGGATGCACGAGGATCTGGCCCGGTTCGTGGATCTGGCCAAGATCAACCCGGTGGTGGACCGGTCGTTTGCCCTGGCGCAAGCACCGGATGCGTTCAAGTATTTCGAGGCTGGCAGGCACTTTGGCAAGGTGGGTATTGCCTGCAGCTGATGTGGGAAGTTTTAAAACACTAAGGAGAGGGACTTAAAACCATGCGTGGACTCAAACAGACAATGCGCCTGCTGGCCACCGCGGTAGTGGCCACGGCGGCTGCCGCCGTAGTGACACTTCCGGCCATCTCGGTCGTGACCGCCAAGGAAAAGCCGCCGGAGGAATGGGACGGCCTGGTGCGCAAGTCCAGCAAGAAACTCGACAACGTCTACGTGCGGCCCAACGTGGAGTTCAAGGCCTACAAGAGCGTGATGCTGGACCCGGTGGACGTGAAGTTCGACAAGAACTGGGACCCCAACAGCGGCACGCGCGGGGTGTCGGGCCGGCTGGATGCCGGGGATATCGACAAGATCCGCACCGGCCTGAGTGCGCTGTTCGCCGACGAGTTCTCCAAGCGGCTGGCCAAGTCCGGCTACCCGGTGGTCACCGCCGCCGGTGACGACGTGCTGCGCATCAAGGCGGCGATCATCAACCTTTATGTCAATGCCCCGGAGAAGCAGACCGCCGGCATTTCGCGCAGCTACACCATGGACGCGGGCCACGCCACGGTGGTCATGGAAGCCGCAGATTCCATCACTGGCCAGTCGCTGGCGCGCGTCGTGGACACGCAGCAGGGCCTGGACAACGGCACGCTGCAATGGACCACGTCGGTGTCCAATTCCGCCGAGGCGCGCCGCATCGTCGGCCTGTGGGCAGCGGCGGTGGTCAGGGGCCTGGACAAGGTCAACGGCAAGACCAAGTAAACCGCGCCAACTAAGCAACTGCGCTGCTAGCCGCAGCGCAGACGTTAACGGTGCCAAGGTTGCGGGCGCATGCCGCTGCGCATGGGCCTTAGCCCGACGCCGGGCTAGGCTGGAGGCAAAGGACTGAAGACCATGGGAATCAAGCAAGGCATGCGCCAGCTAAGCCCCGCAGTGGTGGTGATCGCCGTCGCGGCGCTGCTGGCGGTCCCGATTGTGACGGCCAAGGAAGAACCCAGGCAGGAATGGGACGGCCTGGTGCGCAAGGCCGGCTACCAGCTGGACAACGTCTGGGTCCGCCCGAATGTGCAGTTCAAGGCCTACAAGCGCGTGCGCCTGCCACCGGTGGAGGTGACCTTCTCCAAGGACTGGGACCCTAACCACGGCACGCGAATGCTCTCGAGCCAGGTGACCAAGGAAGACATGCAGAACATCCGCGACGGGTTGTCGCAGATGTTCCATGACGAGTTCGCCAAGCGCCTGGCCCAGGGCGGTTACGCCCTCGCGGATACGAACGAGGACGACGTGCTGATCGTGCAGGCGGCGCTGGCCAATCTCTACATCAATGCACCAACGACCAACGGCGCCAGCGCCACCCGCGTGTACACCATGGATGCAGGACGGGTGTCCGTGGTGATGCAACTGTCCGACGCACCGACCCACCAGTTGCTGGCGCGCGTCGTCGACACGCAGCAGGGCCTGAGTAACGGGTACTGGAGCTGGACCACCTCGGTGTCCAATTCCGCCGAGGCCCGCCGCATCATTGGCATCTGGGCCGAGGCACTTCGCGCGGCGCTCGATCGGGTCAACGGCAAGCGGCCGTAGGCGCCGGGATCCGCGCACTCAAGGCAGCGCAGGATCCGCCTGTTGCCCCAGCGTGGCGCGGGCGGCAAGTGCCGCCGCCTGCACTTGAACCCGCCGCAACAGGCGGCGGCCGATCACCGGTTGCAGCTGCGAACGGCAGGGACTTTAGGCAAGGGACGCGAAACCATGTTCGCACTCAAACTCGCGATGCGGCTGCTGACCGCCGCAGTGCTGGTAACCGCTGCGGCCGCGCTGCAGCTGGCAATACCGCTGGCGACAGCCGCAGAAGAACCCATGCAGGAATGGGACGGCCTGGTGCATAAGTACAACGACAAGCTGGAAAACGTCTGGGTCCGCCCCAACGTGCAGTTCAAGGCCTACAAGCGCGTACGCCTGCCACCGGTGGACGTGACATTCGCCAAGGATTGGGACCCGAACCGCGGCTTACGAAGCCCCACGAAAGAAGAAATCCGGAACATACGTTCCGGACTGGCAGAGATGTTCCACAAAGAGTTCGCCAAACAGCTCGCAAAGGGTGGTTACGTTCTTACGGATTCCAATGCCGAGGACGTGCTGATCGTGCACGCGGCGCTGGCCAACCTCTACGTCAATGGCCCGGAGGCGACCAACTCGGACCTCGCCCGTGCGCAAACGATGACAACCGGAAGAGTGTCGGTGGTGATGCAGCTGTCGGATTCCGTGACCCAGCAGTTGCTGGCGCGCGTCGTCGACACGCAGTACGGCGATGAACGCGGCAACCTGTCCTGGAGCGCTTCGGTGGCCAGCTCCGATGAGGCCCGGCGCATCATTGACCTCTGGGCCTATGCACTGCGACTGTCACTCGACAAGGTCAACAAGTAACCGCACATCGCGGGAAACGCCTGTAAGTGATCAGCGCAGGATCCGGTTGTTGCGCCAGGGCTGCGCCGGCGGCACCAGTGCCGCCCCGCCTTCGCCAGACCCAGAGGCAGCCGCCTGCTTGCGGCCGCTGGCGTCAAACGGCAGGACTGCCGTGCAGGATCCGTTTTCCCGGTAGGTCAGTGCCACCCGCAGCTGCTCTTCGGCAGGATCCCCCAGCGGGTGGGCCAGGTCATCCTGCGCGCCGCAGCCCGGAAGGTTGGCGCTGGGATCCCCGGTGGCCGCGGTGCGCGTGGCGGAGAAGCCGTCGGCATAGTCGCCAAAGCCCAGTGCGTTGACGCCACGAAACTGGATGGAAAAGTAGGTCGTGCCGCAGTTGTCCTGCGGATAGAACCCATAGGGTTTGCCGCAGGTGGTCAGGCCAATCTGGTTGACGGTCACGCCCGCGCCCTTGAGGCCGTTGATGATGGACTCGCTGGCCGAACAGGTGTCCCCGGTGGTCAATACATACACCCGCGCCAACCCCAGCCAGGGCAGCGCCACACCGGAGGTGGTCGAAAATCCCTGGGTGACCGTGAGGAACTTATTTGGCGTGATGGCATCGCCGCTGACCGGATCGGTGGTCGGATGCTTGGCGTTGAACTGCACCAGCTCAAAGGTCTTGCCGCCGGCCTGCGCCGGACCGGCAATCATGTAGGCCAGCTCGTTGGCAATGTCGAGGTAGCCGCCGCCGTTGTAGCGCAGGTCCAGCACCAGGTCCTGGATGCCGGCTGCCTTGAGCGAGGCGATGGCCGTCACCAGCTTGGCTTCGGCGGTAGCCACGTGACTGCTGAACAGCAGGTAGCCGACCGTACCGGACGGGGTGTTGAGGGTGGACACGATGGGCACCGGATTGCTGGTCACCACCGCTGCGGTCAACGTGACATCGAGATTTGCACTGGTTACCGGATTGGACAGGCGCAGCTGGTGCACGCCCCCGGCGGCGCTGGGATAAATCGCCTCGGAGATCTTGTCCACACCGGTGCTGGAGTTGTCGTTGACCACGTCGACGCCATCGGTCAACAGCAAACTCATGCCGCGGCTGACGCCCGCGGTGGCTGCCGCCGAGCCGGGTTCCACGTAGCGCACCTTTACCGAGCGCGGCACGGCGGGCGCGGCGACTTCCCAGTCGATGCCATAGCCGACCTCGGCACCGGACCCGGACAGTGCGGCCCAGGCCGCCGTGTCATAGGTGAAATGGAACTGGTCCTTGTCCTTGCCACTGGGGGTCTTGGCACTGGTCTTCAGCAGGTCGAAGTACGCCAGCGGATCGTTGGTCAGTGCCGGGTCACTGTCGGGCACCTCGCTGTACCAGAGGTACAGGTCGTTGGTCCAGGAGCGCAACCAGTAGTTCTCCAGCGTGGTGCTGCCGGCGCGATCCGGATAGGCCTTGCCGGTGTCCGGATCCTTGCCGGTGCGCGGTGTCTTGCACTGGGCCGCATAGTTGGACGCCGGCAGGAACACGCCGGGCTGGAATGCGGTGGCGCTGGCCGCCGGGGCCGAGCTGGAACCACCACCACAAGCGCCAAGAGACAGGGTAAGCGCGAGCAGTGCCGCGTATAGCAACCTCATGGGCCACAGTAGCCATAATTGCGACTACGATGCAATGCGCCACGGCGCGCATCGCGCCACACGTAATTCACCCGTAATCCGAAAAAGTGCCCAACCGATTTTGTAAAGTCGCAATAGACACGCCGCTGCGCCAGCTGTTCGACTACCGATCGGATCTGCCCATGCAACCGGGCGTGCGCGTGCGGGTGCCGTTCGGCAGGCAGCGCCTGGTGGGCGTGGTGGTGTCGCTGGCGCAGCGCACCGAGGTGCCGGAAGCCAAGCTGCGCGACGTGCTGCAAGTCCTGGATGCGGCGCCGGTATTCGCGGCGGCCGAGCTGGCGCTGCTGACCTGGGCGGCCGACTACTACCACCATCCCGTGGGCGAGGTGTTTGCCGCCGCCCTGCCGCGCCTGCTGCGCGCGGGCCATGATGCCATCGCCACGCAGGTTGCCTGGTCGGCCAGCGATGCGGCCGCTGCGGCCGTGGCCGAGGGCCAGTTGCGCCGCGCGCCGCGGCAACTGGCGCTGTTGCAATTGATCATGGCCGGTAACGGATCGGGCACGGCACAACTGCACGAGTCGCAGCTCGATGCCCTGCCCGGCTGGCGCCCGGCAGCACTGCAACTGCTGCGCCGCGGCCTGGTGCGCAAGGCAGCAGTGGCTGCGATCCCGGTGCTGGGGCAGGCCACGCAACGCCAAAACGGTCCGCAGCTCAATGAGACGCAGCGCCAGGCGGTGGCCGCGGTGGCCCTGCAGTTGGGCAAGCCCGCCGCGATGTTGCTGGACGGGGTCACCGGCAGTGGCAAGACCGAGGTGTACCTGCAACTTGCCGCCCAGGTGCTGGCGCGCGGGGATTCGTTGCTGGTGCTGTGCCCGGAGATCGGCCTGACGCCGCAGCTGGTGCAACGGTTTGGCGAGCGCTTCGAGGGCGGGATTGCCGCGCTGCATTCGGGACTGACGGACCGTGAACGGCTGGACGCGTGGCGCGCGGCCGCCAGTGGCGCGGCCAGGATCGTCATCGGCACGCGCTCGGCCGTGTTTGCCCCGCTGCCGTCGCTGGGCATGATCATCGTGGATGAAGAACACGATGCTTCGTATAAGCAGCACGATGGGGGATTTCGTTACTCGGCGCGCGACCTGGCGCTGCTGCGTGGCCAGCGCGCCCAGGTGCCGGTGCTGCTGGGTTCGGCAACACCCTCCTTCGAATCCCTGCACAACGTCGCCCAGGGACGCATGTCGCGGCTGCACCTGCCGCAGCGGGCCGGCAATGCGCAGCCACCGGGCCTGACCCTGGTGGACATGCGCGCCCATGCGGTGCACCGCGGACTGTCGGCGCCACTGTTGTCGGCCATGGACCGGCACCTTTCCATGGGCACACAGGTGCTGCTGTACCTCAATCGCCGCGGCTATGCGCCCACGCTGTTGTGCACCAGCTGCGGCTGGACCGCGCAGTGCCGCAGCTGTGACGCGCGACTGACCGTGCACCAGCGCGACGACGTGCTGTCCTGCCATCACTGTGGCGCACAGCAATCGCGACCGAATCGCTGCCCGCGCTGTGGCTATGAGGTGCGCGCGCTGGGCCATGGCACGGAGCGGGTCGAGGAGACACTGGCCGCCCGGTTCCCGGGACTGGCGGTGGAGCGCTTCGATCGCGACATCCTGCGCGCGCAAGCCGCGCTGGAGGACGCCATCGATCGCGTGCACAGCGGCGCGGCGCGCATCCTGGTCGGCACCCAGATGCTGACCAAGGGCCATCATTTCCCCGACGTCACGCTGGTGGGCATCCTCAATGCGGACCAGAGCCTGTTCAGCACTGATTTTCGCGCCACCGAGCGACTGGCGCAGACCATCGTGCAGGTGGCCGGCCGCGCGGGGCGCGCCGAGCGGCCCGGCGAAGTGTTGATCCAGAGCCAGTATCCGGATCATCCGCTGTTGCGCACGCTGCTGGCGCAGGGCTATGCAGGATTTGCCGCCGCCGCGATGAGCGAGCGCGAGCAGGCGCGCTGGCCGCCGTTCCTGCGCATGGCGATATTGCGTGCGTCGGACACCACCGCACAGGGGGCGCTGCGCTTCCTGACCGCCGCGCGCGCGGCGGCGGCCCCGACCGCCGGCGTGGTGCTGCGTGGACCGGTCCCCGCTGCCATGGCGCGTCGCGCGGACCGCTACCACGCACAACTGCTGATCGAGAGCGATCAGCGGGCGCGGCTGCAACGCTTCCTGACCGACTGGATCCCGCAGGTCGACGCGCTGGTGGCCCGGGGCCAACTGCGCTGGGTGCTGGACGTGGACCCACAGGAAGTGTTCTAGGGGCTTCGCACCCCGGTGGACTCGTGGCGCGGGTAAACTTGCGCCCTTTCCGGGAAACCGGGCCCGCCGACGGAATCTTTCCCTTGAAGCAAGAAGTCGAACAACTGCTGCACGCTGCCCTGGCGCAACTCACCGGAACGGTGATTCCTGCAGGCACGGCCCTGGGGGACCTGGGCGTCGAACGCACGCGCGATGCCGCCAATGGCGATTTCGCGACCAACATCGCCATGCGCCTTGCCAAGGCGGCCGGCCTGAAGCCGCGCGAGCTGGCACAGGCCATCGTCAATGCCCTGCCCGCTGCATCGCAGGTGCAGCGCGTGGAAGTCGCCGGGGCCGGATTCATCAACTTTTACCTGGCCAGCCTCGCGCAGGCCGATGTGGTGCGGCGCATCCACGAGCAGGGCAACGCCTTTGGGCGCAACGACAGCGGCGACGGGCGCAAGGTGCTGGTGGAGTTCGTGTCCTCGAACCCCACCGGCCCGCTGCACGTGGGCCATGGGCGCCATGGCGCGTTCGGCGCCAGCCTCTCCAACCTGCTCGCCGCCAATGGCTACGCCGTGCACCGCGAGTACTACATCAATGACGCCGGGCGGCAGATGGACATCCTCGCGGTCAGCATCTGGCTGCGCTACCTGGAGGTCTGCGGCGAGCAGTTCGCGTTCCCGGCCAACGGCTACCGCGGTGAGTACATCCGCGAGATCGCCGCGAACCTGCTGCAGAAGGTCGACCAGCAGCTGTTTCGCCCGGAGGGCGAGGTGTTCGGCAACCTGCCGCCGGATGAAGTCGAGGGTGGTGACAAGGACCTGTACATCGATGCGGTGGTCGGGCGGGCGCGCATGCTGCTGGGCGCGGACGCCTTCCAGGAAGTGCTCGACCTGGGCTTGCTGGAAATCCTCTTTGATATCAAGGAAGACCTCGGTGAGTTCGGCGTGCACTTCGACCGCTGGTACTCCGAGGCATCGCTGGCGGACAACGGCGCCATCACCCGCGCGCTGGCGCGGCTGCGGGCGCAGGGCCACGTGTATGAAAAGGACGGCGCGCAGTGGTTCCGCGCCACCGCCTTTGGCGACGAGAAGGATCGCGTGGTGGTGCGCGAAAACGGCGCCAAGACCTACTTTGCATCCGACATTGCCTATCACCTGGACAAGCGTGAGCGCGGCTTTGACCTGCTGCTGGATATCCTGGGATCCGACCACCACGGCTACGTGGCGCGCGTGCGCGCCGGGCTTGAGGCCATGGGTGAGCCGGGTGAATCGCTCGAGGCATTGCTGGTGCAGTTCGTGACGCTGTTTCGCGGTGGCGAGAAGGCGCAGATGTCGACGCGCTCGGGCGAGTTCATCACGCTGCGCCAGCTGCGCAATGAAGTGGGCAACGACGCCTGCCGCTTCTTCTACGTGATGCGCAGCAACGACCAGCACCTGGATTTCGACATGGAGCTGGCCAAGGCGCGCACCAACGACAATCCGGTGTATTACATCCAGTACGCCCATGCCCGGGTGGCCAGCGTCCTGCGCCAGCTGGCGGCCAAGTCCCTGAGCTACGACGCGCAGGCGGGACTGGCAAACCTTGCCCTGCTGGCCTCCGCGCAGGAAGCGGCCGTGCTGACGGCGCTAGGTCGCTACCCGGAAGTCATTGAGCTGGCCGGCGCAAACCGCGCACCCCATACGCTGGTGCACTACCTGCGCGAACTGGCCAACTGTTTCCACACCTGGTACAACGCCGGGCAGTTCATCGTCGAGGATGCACCGCTGCGCAATGCGCGCCTGGCCCTGGCACTGGCCACGCAGCAGGTGGTGCGCAGTGGCCTGGCGCTGCTGGGTGTGTCGGCGCCGGAGTCCATGTGAACCCGCCGCGCAACAAGCTCAGCAGCCGTGACTACAAGCATGGTGGTCGCGCCGGCCCAACGCTGTTGCAGCGCTACCAGCAGTTTGTCAGCGGACTGGCGCTGGGCCTGTTCGTGGCGCTGGTGGTGTATCTCACGGGACGGCATCCGCAGAGCCAGGCGGCCGAAGGGCCGCCGCAGGCCAGGGTCGGCAAGAGCGAAGGGGCGGCCGTGCCGGACACGGAAGACCCGCCCGCAAAGTACGATTTCTACGAGATGCTGCCCAAGTTCGAAGTGGTGATCCCCGAACGCGAGCGCGCTGTGCATGCCGACCTGCCGGCCGCGCAGGTTTCAAGCCCGGGCGTGTATGTGCTTCAGGCCGGCTCGTATCGCAACCAGCCGGAAGCCGAACGCATGCGCTCGATGCTGGCCAAGCAGGGCGTCGAGGCGACGGTGCAGCGGGTGCAGGTCGATGCCGACGTCTGGCATCGCGTGCGCATCGGCCCGATCCGGGACCTCAAGATTCTCAATGACACGCGCGCCAGCCTGCGCAAGGCCGACATCGACGTGATTGTCGTGCGCATCGGGGACTGACCCCTACCGGTAGACCAGCTTCCACTCCGGGATGCTGGCAGTCTCGTCGCAGCCAGGGCAGGGAAAGTAGGTCCGGCGATGATCGACCACATGGCGTTGCGCGTGCACGGTGCGGCAGAACAGGCAGTACATGGTCTCGGTCACGCGCGGCCGATAGTCATCCAGGTTCACGATTCGGGCTTGGCTCATACAGGCTCCCAGCAGGCGGACGAAATTCGTCCCTACCGCCAGAAGGAAGCAAGAATCGGGCCGCCCACCCGCTGGCCACAGGACCGGCAATGCGGCGCAGGTCACAGTCCCGGCACCAAGGGGCGAATTTCAGGCCGGGCGCCGGCACTCCAGCAGTGCAGCGGCGACATCCGGCAGCAACTGCACGTCCGGTTCGCGCACGCCATGGGTCAGCAGTTCCTGGCGCACCGCCGGCAGGGCGCCGGTGATAAAGACGCGCGCGCCGCGACGCCGCTGCTTGCGGACAAAGCCGGCCACGGTGGTGGCCGCGGTGGAATCGATCATGGCCACCGCGGCGAAGTCCAGCACGTAGTTGCGGGGCCGCTCGCCGATCCGGTCCAGCGCCGCGGCCACCGTCGCGGCGGCACCGAAAAAGAAGGCGCCCGAAATGCGCAGCACGGCCGTGTCGCGGTCGATCGGGTCCTCGTTGCCGCCCTCCCCGTCCATGGATCCCGGCGCATCCGGCTGATCGACCTGCACCGATTGCGACATGCGGTGCAGGAACAGCAGCGCACTGAGTGCAAACCCGACGACAATGCCTTCTGCCAGGCTGCGAAACAGCGTCAGCCCGAAGGTGACCAGCAGCACCACCGCATCGGCGCGCGAGCTGCGCAGCAGGGTCGCGAACGCGTGCTTCTCGGCCATGTTCCAGGCCACCGTCACCAGCACACCGGCCAGTGCGGCCAACGGCACATACGCGGCCAGCGAGGCGGCAAACAGGACGAATGCCAGCAGCAGCAGCGAGTGCAGCATTCCTGACACCGGACCATGCGCGCCGGAGCGCACATTGGTGGCGGTACGCGCAATGGTGCCGGTAACGCACAGTCCGCCAAACAACGCCGAGGCAATGTTGGCGACGCCCTGCGCGACCAGTTCGCAGTTGGATCGGTGCCGCCGGCCCGTCATGCTGTCGGCCACCACGGCAGACAGCAGGCTTTCAATCGAGCCCAGCAGCGCAAACGAGAAAGCCAGCGGCAGCAGTTCCAGCAGCCGCGCCCCTGAGACCGGCGGCAGTGACGGCGCCGGCAGGCCGCGCGGAATGCCCCCGAAGCGTGAACCGATGGTGTCCACCGACAGGTGCAGGGCCAGCGCCAGTACCGAGGCCAGGACCACGGCCAGCAGCAGGCTCGGCCAGTGCGGACGCACCCGGCGCACCAGCGCGATGGTACCCACCGTGACCGCCGACACCAGTATCGCGGCAGGACTGGCCGTCAGCATCGCAGCGGAAAGTGCCTGCAACTTGGGCGTGATGGCCGCCGGCTCCGGCGCACTGAGGTGCAGACCCAGCAGGTCGTGCAACTGGCTGGCAAAGATGATGGAGGCAATACCGGCCGTGAACCCCACGGTGACCGGATAGGGGATGTAGCGGATGTAGGTGCCAAGGCGCAGCAGGCCGGCCAGCGTCAGCAGGACGCCGGCCATCAGGGTGGTGAGCAGCAGCCCATTGACGCCCTGGACCGCCACGGTGCCGGCCACCAGCACGATGAACGCCCCGGCCGGCCCGCCAATCTGGAAACGACTGCCGCCGAGCAACGAGACGAGAAATCCCCCGACAATCGCGGCATACAGTCCGCGTTCCGGTCCCACACCGGATGCGATGGCAATGGCCATGGACAACGGCAGCGCGACGATGGCCACAGTCAGGGCCGCGACCAGGTCCGCGCGCAACTGGCGCACGCCATAACCCTCGCGAAGCACCGTCACGAGCTTTGGTGTGAACAACTCCCTGAACCCGGGTTGCTGTGGCATGGCTGCTGCATAATCGGTCCTTCGGGGCGAAAAAGACAAATAGAGGGGGCGGGCGTGGCGACACCAATGCTGAGCGGTGGGGATACCGCGTGGGTTCTGGCAGCGACTTCCCTGGTGCTGTTCATGACCCTGCCGGGGCTGGCACTGTTCTACAGCGGCCTGGTGCGCAACAAGAACGCGCTGTCGATACTCGTGCAGTGTTTCGCCATCACCTGCGTGGTGTCGATACTGTGGTTCGCGCTGGGCTACAGCCTCGCCTTCACCAATGGCGGTGGCCTCAACGCGATCATCGGGGGATTGGATCGCGCATTCCTCAATGGGGTCGGTCGCGATTCGCTGCGGGGAACCATTCCGGAGGCCCTTTTTGCCATGTTCCAGATGACCTTCGCCATCATTGCCCCGGCGCTGGTGATCGGCGGCTACGCCGAGCGCATCCGCTTCGGCGCGGTGCTGTGGTTCTCGGCGTTGTGGCTGCTGCTGGTGTACGTCCCGGTTACGCACTGGGTGTGGGGCGGCGGCTGGCTTGCACAACGCGGCGTGATGGATTTCGCCGGCGGCATCGTCGTACACGTCAACGCCGGCGTCGCGGCGCTGGTAAGCGCGCTGGTGATCGGCAGGCGGCGCGGCTTTCCGCACGTACCCATGGCCCCGCACAGCCTGCCACTGGCCGTGACCGGCGCCGGCATGCTGTGGGTGGGATGGTTCGGGTTCAATGGCGGCAGCGCGCTGGCGGCCAATGGCCACGCCGCCATGGCGGTGGTTGCCACGCATCTGGGTGCGTCGGCAGGGGCGCTGTCGTGGATGCTGGTGGAGTGGCGCCGCTACGGCAAACCCAGCGCCCTGGGCGTGATCACCGGCATGGTGGCCGGCCTCGGAACGATTACCCCCGCCTCCGGCTTCGTCGGTCCGGCCGGCGCGCTGGCCATCGGCTTCATCGCCGGCATCGTGTGTTTCTTCGCCACGCAACTGCTCAAGCGCGTGCTGCACATCGACGATTCGCTGGATGTCTCACCGGTGCATGGCGTGGGTGGAGTGGTGGGCACGCTGCTGACTGGCGTATTCGCGGCCACCGCCCTGGGCGGGGCGGGGTTCACGCTGCAGCCGGGCATTGCCTCCCAGCTGGGCGTCCAGGCGCTGGGCATCGGCGCAGTGGCGCTTTGGTGTGGCAGCCTGACCTGGCTACTGCTGAAGCTGCTGGATGCGACGCACGGCCTGCGCGTGTCCGAAGAACATGAATCCGAGGGACTGGACCTGGGTTCGCACGGCGAACGCGGCTACAGCCAGTGAAGGTTCAGTCCTCGCTGGTGTGACGAAACTCCACGCCCAGGGAACGCAGCTTGCGATACAGGTGCGTACGCTCCATCCCCACGCGCTTGGACAGCTGGCCTACCTTGCCATTGCACAACAGCAGCTGCTGCTGCAGGTAGGCGCGCTCGAACTGCTCGCGCGCCTCGCGCAGCGGCAGGGCCAGCAGATCCTGCTTGACCAGCGGCTCGTTGGCCGGCGCATGCGCGCCCAGTTCGGCCTCGATCTCCTCGAGGCGGATTTCCTCGGGGCCACCCTTGACCAGCATGCGCCGCACCAGGCTGCGCAGTTCGTGCAGGTTGTCGGGCCAGGGGTAGTTGCGCAGCCGGTTCTGGGCGGCCACTGAAAAGCGGCGGAAGTGCAGTTTTTCCGAGTCCACCAGCCGCTCCACGTAGAAGCGCAGCAGCTCGGGCACGTCCTCGGCGTAGTCGCGCAGTGGCGGCACGCGCACCAGCAGCGCCGAGAGGTGGGTAAACAGGTCGCGCCGCAGACCGCTGGCATGGGCGGTTCGATCCTCGACGCCGGGTTGAGCCGTGGAAATGATGCGCGCATTGAAGGGCACCGGCTCACTGCCGCCCACGCGCCGGAAGCCGCCGGTCTCCATCACGCCCAGCAGCAGCCGCTGCACGCGCGGCTCCAGATCCTCGATCTCGTGCACGAACAGCGTGCCTTCGCGCGCCTGGTCCAGGATGCCCGGGGTCACGACACCGTCGGTGACGCTGCCGAACAGGTAACTCTCGGCGGATTCTTCCGGCACTGCGCTGGCCACCAGGCTGACGAAGCCGCGCGCCGCGCGCGGTCCGGCCTCGTGCGTGAACCGCGCCAGCGCCTCGCGCCCGCTGCCTGCCTCGCCGATGAGCAGCAGGGACGTGCCCTGCGGCGCAACGCGGGTCAGGTCCTCGCGCAACTGCTGGGTCACGCGGCTGCGACCGAAGGTCGCCAGCAGTGGCGCGATCTGGGTGCGACCGGCGAAGCGCCGCTTCTTGCCCGCATCCAGCGCGCGCTCCACGGTGCGCAGCAGCTTCGACAGCGACAGGGGTTTCTCGACAAAATCAAATGCGCCCAGGCGCGTGGCCTCCACCGCGGTCTCGACCGTGCCATGGCCGGACATCATCACCACCGGGCAGTCGTCGCTGGTGACGGCCGACCACTCGCGCAGCAGGGTGATGCCATCGGTGTCGGGCATCCAGATGTCCAGCAGCACCAGATCGGGTATCGCGCGGGCCCGTGACGCGCGCGCCTGCCCGGCATTGGCGGCCACATCGACGTCGTAACCCTCCTCGGAGAGGATTTCCTTGAGCATGACGCGGATGTCCGCTTCGTCATCCACGACCAGAATTTTACCCGCGCTCATGCAAGTTCCCTTTGGGACTGCGCCAGATCCTTCGGCACAGCCACCGGCAATACCACGCGCACGAATGCGCCTCCCCCCGGCCGGTTATCAGCCTCTATCGTCCCGCCGTGTTCTTCGGCAATTTTCTTGACGATGGCAAGCCCAAGCCCGGTCCCCCTTGGCTTGCTCGTCACGTATGGATCAAACACACGTGCGAGCATTTCTTTCTGGAATCCGTGTCCGTTATCGGTGACCATAATGACCGCGATCTCCCCCTCCGGTCCACTACTGCGTTGCGTGCTGACGTCCACCTGCCCGTCGGGCGTGGAGTCGACTGCCTCCAAAGCATTAGCCAGAAGGTTATTGAGAACCTGTCGCAAGCGCCCGGGATCCGCCTGGATGGGCGGCAGCAAGTGGTCGGTGGTCACGCCGATGCTCGCCACGGTCTCCTGGGCCCGATACAGCTCCACCACCTCGCGCACCAGGGCGTTGACGTCCACTTGCGCCAGTTTCAGTTCCGGCGCGCGCGCGTACTCGCTGAACGCGTTGACCATGCCCTTGAGCGCTTCCACCTGCTGCACGATGGTGTGGGTGGCGCGTTCGAGGATGTCGCTGTCCTCGCTGGCCAGCTTGCCATGCAGGCGCCGCCGCAGGCGTTCCGCTGCCAGCTGGATGGGCGTCAACGGATTGCGGATCTCATGTGCCAGGCGGCGTGCCACCTCGCCCCAGGCAGCCGCACGCTGGGCATGCAGCAGGCTGGTGATATCGTCGAACACCAGGACATAGCCGGGTTCACCGGCGGCATCGGCCAACGGCGCGCAGGCACAGCGCAGCACCTTGTCCGGTGGCAGGGCGATCTCCTCCTGCCACGTGGTATGGCCGGCACGCAGGCGCACCGCTACCTGTGCGGCGAACTCCGCCAGGCGCGGCGAGGCGTCGGGCACCTGGGTCAGTTCCCGGCCCTCCATGCCGCTGATCGGCGCGCCAAGGATGTTGTCGGCCGCCGCATTGCCAATGCGCAGCTTGAGGCTGGTATCGATCACCAGCACGCCGGTGGACAGTCCGGCCAGGATCACCGCCAGGCGCTCGCGCTCCTGCTCCACCAGCTGCCGGCTGCGCGTGGCCTCGTCGCTGGCCCGGCGCAGGCGCTTGGTCATGTCGTTGAACGACTGCACGAGGAAGCCCATTTCATCGCGCGATGGCAACGGCAGTCGCGTGCTCAGGTCGCCCTTGCCCACCGCGCGGGTGCCCTGGATCAGGTCCTGCACCGGTCGGGTCAGGCGCTGCGCGGACTGGATGGCCAGATAAATTGCCGACAGCATGGCCAGCAACAGCACCAGGGTCAGCGTCAGGCGAAAGCTGTACTTGAGCGGTTCGCGCAGCGTTGCCAGCTCGCCGTACTGGGAATAGGCGTGCTGGACGGCATTGGTGAGGTCTGCCAGCTGCCGCGGCAGGTCATAGCGGGCCAGCAGGAACCGGCGGCGGCCATCGGGCGCGCCCTCGTGGATGGGCGCGGCGGTGGTGATGAGGTAGCCGCCCGTGGGCAGGGGCTCGAGGCTCACGTACAGGCGGTTATCGCGCACCTGCATCAGCAGTTCCTGCGGCAGGTCGGTGCTGATCAGGGACTCGCGTGCCTCGATGCTTGCCGCCAGGACTTCGCCATTGCGGCCCACCACCAGCATCTCCAGCGCGCCGTTGACGCGCCGTTCGTTGTCCAGCGCAGAAAACAGGCTGCTGTCGGGCAGGTTGGCCACTATGGCGGCGAATTCCTCGGTGCGTCGCCCTTGCTCGCGCATGCGCAGGTCCAGCGCCGAACGCGACAGCACCAGCGCATCGCCCAGGCCCTGCTTGACCTCGACGCGAAACCAGCTGTCGATGCCGCGATTGAGGAATTCCAGCGAAAACATGTACACCAGCAGCAACGGCACGATCACTAGCGCGCCAAAGATGGACACGGTGCGCGCGGTCAGCCGCGAACCGGGCACGTGATTGCGATAGTCACGCACCAGCTGCCAGATCTTGCGGGTCAGCAGCACGGCCAGCACGATCACCCCGACCACGTTGATCAGCAGCACCCAGGGCTGCCAGCGGCTGAACTGCGAGGAATTCTCGACGCTGCGCGCCAGCAGGGTCAGCACGGCAATGCCCATCAGCGCGGCCAGCGCGATGGTACTGTAGGCGCGCCAGCGCCTTACCGGGGCAACGTCCACGTGTACCACTCGCTGCTGCGGTTCCAGCTGTCCGACCAGAAGATCAGCGTGCGCAGCGCATCGGACAGCCGGCCGCGCCGCACGCCGGCGCGCACGCTGATGGTGTAGGTGCTGTCGGGATCCAGCTGCGGCTCCACCACCACCGGCCAGTTCTCCACCGCGCCGGCCGCCTCCAGCGCCTGGTCCAGCGTCATGTACACCTGCTGCTCGCCGCTGCCGGTCTCGCGCAGGATGTAGCGTTCACTGACGGCATGCCAGGACAGGTCGCGGCGCAAGGTCACGTCCACCAGCGTCGAGTCGAACCAGAAGCGGCGCTTGCGGTGCACCTGGACCTGCAGTTCGATGTTGATGGTGACGCCATCGGCAAGGGCCATGCGGATGTCGTCATTGAGCGGATAGGTGGCGCGCGCGTTGAGCTCGAACACCCCACCGCGCACATTGACGTAGGCGGTGCGCACGGCCAGGGGACCGCCAGCCTCATCGCCGTGCGCCACCGGGCAGCACTGGGCCGCCAGCAGCAGCGCGGCCAGCGCCGCGGGCAGGTGGCGAGCGCGTGCCAACCAGACCATCATGCACCCCCCTTCTGCAGGCAAGCATAATAGAAGCCGTCGGTCAGCGTGGACGGGCCGGCCGTGCGTGCAGTGGGCAGCAGCACCAGGTCGGGCTGCACCCGCGTGAAACGCGGGTCCAGCGCCAGGAACTGCTCGATGACCCATTGGTTCTCGGTCTGCAGCACCGAGCAGGTGGCGTAGAGCAGCCGGCCGCCGGCCTCAAGCATGCCGGCACACTTCAAAAGCATCTTGCGCTGCGTGGCCGCGAACTGGTCCGGGTCGCCGGCCCGGCGCAGCAACTTGATGTCCGGATGGCGGCGGATCACGCCCGTGCCAGAGCACGGCGCATCCAGCAGGATGCGGTCAAAGGGTTGCCCCCCTCCTGCGTCGGCGATCAGATCGGCCTGACGCAAGGTTGCGGTCAACCCCAGGCGCTGCAGGTTGCCGGCCACGCGCGCCAACCGGTCGGCATCGATATCCATGGCCACCAGCTCGATGCCCGGGGTGCGCTCGAGCAGGTGTCCGCTCTTGCCTCCCGGCGCGGCGCAGGCATCCAGCACCCGCTCACCGGCCTGGGCGTCCAGCAGCGGCGCGGCGTACTGCGCGCCGGCGTCCTGCACGCTGACCAGGCCCTCGCCAAAGCCAGGCACTGCTGCCACGTCCACCGGCTGCTCCAGCACCAGCGCCGTGTCGGCCAGCCCCGGGTGCGCCACCATGCCTGCGGCCGCCAGCCTGGCAATCATGGCGTCGCGGTCGGTGCGCTGCAGGTTCACGCGCAGGGTCATCGGTGGCGCCTCGTTGTTGGCTGCCACGATTTGCGCCGCGCGGGGACCGTGCTCGGCACGAATGGCCTGCAGCAGCCAGCGCGGATGCGCCAGGCGCGTCGGCTCGCTGCGATCGACCGCCTGCAGCACCGCCTCGCGTTCGCGCAGGTAGCGACGCAGCAACGCGTTGACGAAGCCGCTGGCGCCGGGCTGGCCGGCCACGCGCACCGCGTCCACGGCGATGTTGGCCACCGATTGCGCGGCCGCGCGCGAATACTCGACCTGGTGCAGGGCCGTGACCAGCACGGCGCGCACCAGCGGATGCATGGTCTGGCCACGCTGCAGCAGCGCGTCCACGGCCGGCGCCAGGCGCAGGTACCAGCGCAGCGTACCGGACAGGATGGCGCGCACCGCAGCGCGTTCCGGCGCCGGCACGTCGGCATGGGCCAGCGCCAGTTCTGCGGTGCTGCCGGCATCGACCACCTGCGACAGCGCGCGTGCGGCCAGCGCCATTGCCGTGGCTCCCGGCGCCGGGGCGCGCTGTGCCGATGCGTTCACCCGAACACCAGGACGGATCCCGGGGGCTCGGCATTGAGGAAATCGCGCGCGGCCACCGCGCGGCGCCCGGCGCGCTGCAGCTGCAACACCTGCAGCACGCCGTGCCCGCAGCGCACTTGCAGCGCGTCGTTGGCCAGTCCCAGCACGGTGCCGGGCGCACCCGCCGCGGCGGCGGCCGGGGCCACGCCACTGCGCAGCAGTTTCACCGGCTCACCCCGCAGGCGCGTCTCGGCAACCGGCCACGGATTGAACGCGCGCACCTGCCGGTCGATCTGCACGGCGTCCAAATTCCAGTCAATGCGCGCCTCGTCCTTGGAAAGTTTCGCTGCATGGGTCACCCCAATGCCGGACTGCGGTCGCGGCGCCAGGGTTGCGGTGGCAACACCCTCCAGTGCCAGCAGAATCTGCGCCGCGCCCAGCGTGGCCAGCTGGTCATGCAATTGGCCTGCCACCGTCTGCGCACCGATGGGCTGCGGGGCCTGCAGCAGCACATCACCGGTGTCCAGGCCCGCATCCATCTGCATGATCGAGATCCCGGTAGTTTCATCTCCGGCGAGGATGGCGCGCTGAATGGGCGCCGCGCCGCGCCAGCGCGGCAGCAGCGAGGCATGGATGTTAAGGCAACCCAGGCGGGGCAGGTCCAGAAAGGACTGCGGCAGGATCAGGCCGTAGGCCACCACCACCATCACGTCCGGCCGCCAGTCACGCAGCGTCGCCAGCGTTGCGTCTGCCTCACCGCGCAACCGCTGTGGTTGCAGCACCGGCACCGCGTATTGCAGGGCGGCCTGCTTGACCGGACCGGGCCCCAGCAGGCGGCCACGGCCGGCCGGCCGATCCGGCTGGGTAAGCACACCCACCAGGTGGTGCGCGCCGTGCACTGCCGCCAGCGGCGGCAGCGCAAAGTCCGGCGTCCCCGCAAATGCGACGCGCAATTTCATCGGTGGGTCCGGCGCGTGCTAGAGCACGTGCTCGGGCGCGTGCGCAGCACGCGCATCGGCGCGCGACTGCGTGCCGCGTTCACGCCGTTCCTTGTCCAGTCGCTTGCGGATGCGTTGGCGCTTGAGCTCGGACAGGTAGTCCACGAACAACCGGCCCTGGAGGTGATCCATTTCGTGCTGCAGGCACACCGCCAGCATGCCCTCAAGCTCGAATTCCAGCCGGTGCCCGGCCGCGTCCTGTGCCCGCACGCGAATCTTCTGTGCCCGACGCACGTCGTCGAATATGCCCGGCACGGACAGGCAGCCCTCCTCGCCCGTCGCCTCGCCTTCACGCGCGAGGATTTCCGGGTTGATGTACACCTTGGGCTGGTTCTTTTCCTCGGACACGTCCATGACGATCAGGCGGTAATGCCAGTCCACCTGGGTCGCGGCCAGGCCAATCCCGGGAGCCGCATACATGGTCTCGAGCATGTCCGCGATCTGGCGCTTGAGCGCCGCGTCGAACACGGTGACCGGTGCGGCCCTGGTGCGCAGCCGCGGGTCGGGATACTCAAGGATCGCGAGCTTGGTCATGGCCTGTATCGACTCGGAAATGCTGCTAATGTTTCGCTTTGAAGCTTGGGGAAGGTCCTGGGGATCTTCCCTGCGGCCGTGATGGAGTGCACAAACCTGATGCAACCCTTTAGCAAGGGATGCCCACAGAGTTTATAACAGCCATTGGCGGCGACGGTCGCGCGTTGCTTTGCGCGGCTCGCGGCGAGGAAGGAGCGATTAATGGTCTCTAATCAAACGGTTACGCACGTTCCGGGCAGGTTGATCCGCCTGGCTGGCGGCGTGGCGATGCTGTCCCTGGCCGCTGGGTGCCAATACTTCGCCCATAAGGAGGCTCCACCCCCGCCCGAGCCTGTGGCGCAGGCCCCGGTTGTGGTGGCACCGGAACCCCAGAATGCGTTCGAAGCGGCCCTGGCCAACGAAGGCACCAGCCCCGCGCCGCAAGCCGCGTCGCAGTCGACGCCGGTGGTGTTGCCCAGCGCGCCCAAGAGCTACACGGTCAAGCACGGCGACACGCTGTGGGGCATTTCGGCCATGTACCTGCGCGACCCGTGGCTGTGGCCCGAGATCTGGCACGTCAATCCGTCCATCCAGAATCCACACCTCATTTATCCGGGCGATGTCCTGACGCTGGCATACAGCGCCAATGGCGCCCCGCAGGTCACCCTGACGCGCGGCAACGTGGTGCACGTGCAGCCCCTGGTGCGCGGCATGGCCATCGATGGCCCTATCGCAACCATTCCCTACGAAGCCATTCGCGCCTTCCTGGGCCGTCCCACCATGATGTCGAAGGATGAGATCAACGGCGCGCCCTGCGTGGTGGGTTTCCGCGACGAGCACATGGCCGACGGCGTGGGCCACGAGGTTTACATCAAGGGACTCAAGGACAAGCCCACCGGTCGCTACACCGTCGTGCGCGTCGGCCAGCCCATGGAAGACCCACAGACCGGCAAGGTCCTGGGCTACATGGGCATCTACGCCGCGTCGGTGCGGGTGGATGAAATCGGCAAGGTCAGCTCCGGCTACCTGACCGAGTCGGCCCGTGAGTCCGTGGTGGGTGACCGGGTGTTCGCCGAGGACGCGTCGGGCCCCGTGGCCGACATCGTGCCGCACGCCCCGCCGGCTGGCATTGATGGCCAGATCATGGCCGTCATGGATGGCGTCACGCTGATCGGCCAGTACACCGTGGTGGCCATCAACCGTGGCACCAAGCACGGGCTTGAGGTCGGCCACGTACTGGCCATGGACCAGAAGGGCGAGGTTGTGGACGACCGGATCTGCAACCAGTACGGCAATTTCTGGTGCCGGGGTCGCAGCGAGAGCATCCGCCTGCCCAGCGAACGCGCCGGCACGCTGCTGGTGTTCAAGACCTACGAGCGCATGAGCTACGGGCTGGTGGTCGACGCCACTGCACCGCTGCGCGTGGCCGATTACGTGCACGGACCCTGATCGCGCGCCATTTCTGCATGAACGCACCGCAAAGGGCCCGCCAAAGCGCGGGCCCTTTGCATTTATGCTGACGGTCGCCTGCGGCCCGGGAAGCCAAAGGGTTATACCGCGCCAGAGCGAAAATCCTTTCGGCGTAAATAACCCGCTTTATCAAGGTTTTACGGAAGCACCCAAACCCCGGGAAAGCCTTGGGTGGTTGGACAAGGATTACGAAATGCTGTTAGATGCCCTCGGCTTCGAGCCGGCCAGCATCGACAATCTGGTCGACCGGACCGGCCTTAAACCCGGTGCCGTCGCCTCCATGATGTTGATCCTCGAACTTGATGGCAGGGTCGAAACAAGGCCCGGGGCATTCTTTAACTGCGTTACCTGACTGATGAACGGCACCGTCCTCGATATCCTCATTTACGTTTTCGACCGCTACATGTTCGACGAGGCGCCAGAAGTGCCCGAGCGCGAGGCACTGGCGCGCGACCTTGAAAGCGCCGGTTTCGGCGAAGCCAATGTCGAGCGGGCGCTGGACTGGCTGGCCGACCTGGCCGGCGAGCGGCATCGACCCGGGCTGGCCACCGCGGACGGCGCGGCGCCGCGGACCCACAACGCGCTGCGCATCTATTCGACGCTGGAACTGGCGCGCCTGTCGGTGGACTGCCGCGGCCTGCTGCTGTCCCTGGAGAACGCCGACATCCTCAATCCAGGACAACGCGAACTGGTCATCGATCGCCTGCTGGCGCTCGACGTGGAAGACCTGACGCTGGACCAGGTGCGCTGGGTGGTGCTGATGGTGCTGTCGAGCCAGCCCGGCCAGGAACAGGCCTGCGCGCGCATGGAAACGCTGGTGTTCGATCCCGACACCGCGGTGGCGCACTGATTACCGTGCGGGTCCGCCTGACGCGACCCGCCCACTACACTGGCAGTCATGGCAGATAACCTGGTCATTGTTGAGTCGCCCGCAAAGGCGAAGACCATCAAGAAGTACCTGGGCAAGGACTTCGAGGTGCTGGCGTCCTACGGTCACGTGCGCGACCTGGTGCCCAAGGAAGGTGCCGTGGATCCGGAGCGTGGCTTCGCGATGCAGTACCGGGTCATCGAGCGCAACGAGAAACATGTCGATGCCATCGCCAAGGCGCTGCGCAAGGCGGACTGCCTGTATCTGGCGACCGACCCGGACCGCGAGGGCGAAGCCATTTCCTGGCACCTGTACGAGCTGCTCAAGGAGCGCGGCGAGCTCAAGGACAAGACGGTTCATCGCGTGGCGTTCTACGAGATCACCCGCAACGCCATTCGCGAGGCGATCACGCAGCCACGCGAACTGTCCATGGACCTGGTCAACGCGCAGCAGGCACGGCGCGCGCTGGACTACCTGGTGGGCTTCAATCTTTCGCCGCTGCTGTGGAAGAAGGTCCGCCAGGGCCTGTCGGCCGGCCGCGTGCAGAGCCCGGCGCTGCGCATGATCTGCGAGCGCGACGAGGCCATCGACGCATTCAAGCCGCAGGAATACTGGACCATCGATGCCGAGGGCGAGCACACCCAGACCAAGTTCCCGCTGAAGCTGATCGAGTACGGCGGCCGCAAGGTCGAGCAGTTCAGCTTCACCAATGAAACCGCGGCGCGCGCGGTCGAGAGCGCATTGCTGGGCGTGGCCGGCGGCAAGCTCACCGTCAGCACCATCGAGCGCAAGCAGCGCAAGCGCAACCCGGCGCCGCCGTTCACCACCTCGACGCTGCAGCAGGAGGCCGCGCGCAAGCTGGGCTTCTCCGCGCAGCGCACCATGCGCCTGGCGCAGCAGCTGTATGAAGGCGTGGACTTCGGCGAAGGCGCCGTGGGCCTCATTACCTACATGCGTACCGACTCGGTGTCCCTGGCCAACGAGGCGGTCGCCGAGATCCGCGCCACCATCGAGCGGCTGTACGGCAAGGACGGGCTGGCCGAAGCCCCGCGTGCCTACAAGACCAAGTCGAAGAATGCCCAGGAGGCGCACGAGGCCGTGCGCCCCACCAGCGCCGCCATCACCCCGGCGCAGGTCGAAGGCAAGATCGATGCCGACCAGTTCAAGCTGTATGCGCTGATCTGGAAACGAGCCATCGCCTGCCAGATGGCACACGCCGTGTTCGACACCGTGGCGGTGGACATGCACCCCGGGTCTGCGGGGCAGTCCGATGCCGCGCGGCACACGCTGCGCGCCAATGGTTCCACGCTGGTGAAGCCCGGCTACATTGCCGTTTACCAGGAAGGTCGCGACGATTCGCCCGAGGACGACGACGACCACGTGCTGCCGCCGATGCAGGAAGGCGACACGGTCAAGCTGTTGGCGCTGCATGGCGAGCAGCATTTCACCGAGCCGCCGCCGCGGTTCTCGGAAGCCTCGCTGGTCAAGGCGCTGGAGGAGCACGGCATCGGCCGGCCATCGACCTACGCGTCCATCATTTCCACGCTGCGTGATCGCGAGTACGTGGACATGGATGCGCGCCGGTTCATCGCCACCGACATCGGCAAGATCGTCAACCGCTTCCTGACCAAGTACTTCACCAAGTACGTGGAATACGGCTTCACCGCCGACATGGAAGACGAGCTCGACGCGGTGTCGCGCGGCGAGGAGCCGTGGATCACGCCGCTGGAGAAATTCTGGAAGCCGTTCATCGACCAGGTGGAGGAAATCGAGACCAGCGTCAGCCGCGAGGAAGTGGCCATGGCGCGCGACCTGGGCATCCACCCGGAATCCGGCCGCCCGGTGTCGGTGCGCATGGGCCGCTTCGGTCCGTTCGTGCAGGCCGGCACCAAGGACGACGAGGAGAAGCCCAAGTTCGCCGGCCTGCGCCCGGGACAGAAGATGGACACCATCACGCTGGCCGATGCGCTGGTGCTGTTCCAGCTGCCCAAGAAACTGGGCGAAACTGCCGCTGGCGAGCCGGTCCTTGTGGCCATCGGCCAGTTCGGCCCGTACGTGAAGTACGGCGCCAAGTACGTCTCGCTCAAGGAAGACGATCCGTACAAGGTGACGCTGGAACGGGCCATCGAAGTCATCGAGGCCAAGAAGGTCGCCGACGCCAACCGCATCATCCATGACTTTGGCGTCGACGATATCCAGGTGCTCAACGGCCGCTATGGCCCGTACATCACCGACAAGCAACGCAACGCGCGCATCCCCAAGGAGCGCGACCCGAAGTCCCTGACGCTCGAGGAATGTCGCGCGCTGCTGGCAGCCGCCCCGGTGCGTCCGGCGCGCGGGCGTTTTGGCAGGCGCGGGGCCGCTGCCAAGGGCAAGAAGGCCGCGGCCGCGCCAGTGGTGGCTGTGGACACTGCGCCCAAAGCCAAAGCCAAAGCCAAGGCCAAGGCCAAACCCAAGCGCAAGGTAGCCGAAGCCAAGGCCGTGCCGGCTGCGGCGCAGCTGCCGGTAGCGGACGCCAAGGCAGCAGCCGCCACGAAGCTGGCCGTCAAGTCCCCGATCAAGGCGAAGCCCAAGGCCGCGACCCGCAAGCGCGCCTGAAGACCCATGGACCCGCGCCCGGCAGACTTGACCTGCCCGCTGTGCCAGCAGGACAACCGATGCGCGGTGGCCGGTACCGGGCGCAGCGATGCGCCCTGCTGGTGCCGGGACACGAAGATGGCCGCGCCGGTCAAACGCGCCGCGGCACTGCAGGCAAGATCCTGCATCTGCAGTGACTGTGCATCGCGGTTGGCGCAGTGACATGAGATCATGAGCACTGTCCTATCAAGCCCCCACCATGCAATACCGCCACAGCTTTCACGCCGGCAATTTTGCCGACGTGCACAAGCACATCGCCCTGCTGGCACTGATCAGCGCGCTGCATAAGAAAGCCAAGGGCTTTCTGTTCCTGGATACGCATGCTGGCGAAGGGCTGTATGACCTTGCAGGAGCCGACGCGCGGCGCAGCGCGGAGAGCGAAGCCGGCGTCACCCGATTGCTGGCTGCGGCCCGCGAACTTGCCCAGCCCCTGAGCCCGGCAATACAAAATTATGTGTTGGCAGTGGCGGCCGTGCGTGAGCGCCTCGGCGGCGGCACCCACTCCTATCCGGGATCGCCGCTGCTGGCAGCCACCGCGCTGCGCGAGACCGACCAGTGCGTGTGCGTCGAATCCCTGTCCCAGCAGGCACGCGCCCTGCAGCGCGTGCTCGACCAGCCGGCGCTGCAGGTCCACGCCCCGGTGCGCGTGCTGTCCGGTGACGGCTACCAGCAGCTCAAGGCCCTGTTGCCACCCGTGCAGCGGCGCGGCCTGGTGCTGATCGATCCGCCCTACGAGAGTCCGGACGAGGAGAAGCTGATTGCCGCAGCATTCGCCGAGGCCCTGACGCGCTTTGAAACCGGTGTCTACGCGCTGTGGTACCCGATCAAGAAGCAACACGACACCGACCTGTGGCTGGCGCGGATCACGCGCGGCGTCGAGCAACCGGTGGTCGCCATCGAGATGTGCCTGACCGAGCCCGACAGCGCCGTGGGACTCAACGGCTCGGGCATGCTGGTCATCAACCCGCCCTGGCAGTTCGATGTCGACGCCGCCCAGTGGCAACCGCAGCTGCACGACCTGCTGGCCGGCAAGGCCGCGACCAGGGTGCAGTGGCTGGTGCACGAGGCTGTTGCTTGAGCAGCCCGGATCGCTACGCCGTCATCGGCCATCCGGTCCAGCACAGCCGCTCGCCGTTCATTCACGCGCAATTCGCCGCGCAGACTGGCCAGTCGGTTGCCTACACGACCATTGACGCCACCCCGGAGCAGTTCGCGGCGGTGGCGCACGAATTCTTTGCCAGTGGTGGCAAGGGCCTCAACGTCACGATTCCGCACAAGGAAGCCGCGGCGCGGCTGGCCGATGAGCTCACCCCGCGCGCGCAGCGCGCCGGGGCCGTCAATCTGCTGACCATGCGTGCGGGCAGGCTGCTGGGCGACAATGCCGATGGCGCCGGCCTGGTGCGCGACCTGGCCAATCACCAGGTCGAGATCGGTGGGCGACGGATCCTGCTGCTGGGCGCCGGCGGCGCCGCACGCGGCGTGATCGCACCCCTGCTCGAGCTCGGGCCCACTGAACTTACCATCGTCAATCGCAACGTCGACCGTGCCCGCGAACTGGTGCAACGTTTTGCCGACCTGGGCGCCGTGCGCGCCACTGGCTACGAGCAACTCGATGGCCCGGCGTACGACCTGATCATCAATGCCACGGCCACGAGCCTGGCCGGCACGCTGCCGCCGCTGCCGGTGGCCATCGTCAACGAGCGCAGCGACTGCTACGACCTGGCCTATGGCAGGGACGGCACGACGTTCTCGCGCTGGGCGCAGCAACAAGGCTGCGCCACCGCCCTCACCGGCTTGGGCATGCTGGTGGAACAGGCAGCGGAGGCTTTCCAGCTGTGGCGCGGCGTGCGGCCGGACACCACGGATGTGCTGACCGCGCTAGCCGCGCAACTGCGTACATAGCCGAACCGGGCAGATCCTGGCGTGGATCCGTAGGCCGCCGGTTACTCGCGCCTGAGTTCCACGCGCCTGTTGCGCGCACGACCCTCGGGCGTTTCATTGGTAGCCTGTGGCTGGGACTTGCCGAAGCCGCCAGTTACCAGCCGCGCGGCATTGATGTCGTACCGGGTCACCAGCGCAGCCTTTACCGCGGCCGAGCGGCGTTTAGACAACTCCAGGTTCTGTGCATCATTGCCGATACCGTCGGTATGGCCATCGATGCGCAGCTTCCACTGCGGGTGCACCTTGAGGACGCCGGCGATTTCCTTGAGCACGCGTTCGGATTCCGGTCGGATGTCGGCGCTGTTGAACGAAAAATAGATGCCATAGACCTCGGCTACTTCGTTGCGCGTCAGCGCGCTTTCGATCGAGGTGGGCGATTCCTTCGGCTGCGGGTACTCGATGCGCAAGATTGCCGTGCTTTGCCCTGGACTGCTCCACCGCAGCAATATCGGATTGGCCGGATCATCGAGTACATAGAATTCAAACTGCCCGGGACCCGCGCTGCCGGACAGCGTCCCGGCTGCGTGGATGACCGGCAGCGCCGTGCTGCGGCCGTTGACCAGCACTGTCAGGGTCGTGGGCGAATTCACGCGCGCCAAGGTGCCGCGATACTCGCCCTTGATCGCCGACACGCCAAAGACCTCGCCGACATCCTGGAAAATCACCGCCGCCTTGCCTGTGCTGCGCAGGTCGGTGACTAGCGATGCGGAAAACCCGGGCAAGGTTCCAGGGAACGAATCGTCATCGTCCTCGTGAAAGTACATGCGCATCTTGCGGGCACTGGCCTGGTCGGTCGCCAGTATCTTGCGGGTTACCTTGACCTCCCGCGCCTTGCCGCCCTGATCGGGGTTGGGAACCTCGCCGGAGACGACCACACGATACCCGCTGGCATCGATCGAGGTGATCTCGCGCAATGACTCGTAATCGCCCTGGGCGGTGACATTGGCGCGAACCGTACTGAGCCCGACGACAAACGGAATCTTCGCGGGCGCGGTGGCTACGGCAGCAGGTCCAGCGGCCGGCGCAGCCCCGGCCGCAGTGGCGCTGGCGGCCATAGAGATCGAACAACCTGCCGCCAGCGCGGCGCAGGCCACGCGCACCAAAGCCAGACCGTAGCGGCGCATTACATCTTGGGCTTGGCGGTGTCGAAGATCTTCTTCGCCACGGCCGGCGCATCGGCCACGCCGGACAGCACCAGCGTCACCAGATCGTCGCCGGTGCGGATCATCACCAGGGGTCCGGCGGCACCGGCCTGGTCGCCAATGTCACTGTAGGCAGTGACCAACCCCTTCTCGTGCCCTGCGGCCAGCCCCATGCCCTGCATGGCCGTAAATCCCTCGCCCCAAGTGACGGTGAATTCGACGGTAGGCGCTACACCAGAGACAGGCTTATAGGTGCATTTGGTCGACGAGCCAGCGTGATCCTCGGCTTGGCCGGTGACCGCGGCGCCGACAATGGCCGACATCTGGGCCGCCGTGACCAGCTGGCAGGCGGGCGTCGAGGAGTGCGGGGTCTTGGCCGCCGCTGCGGCGGCCAGTTGCATGGCGCGCAGCGTGCGTGTGGGCTTGCACTTGAGTGCAGCTATTGCGTCGTCGCTCATCCCCGATGTGCTGGTGTCCAGTTGCTTTGCCACGCCGTCGGCATTCATGAATGCGGTGTAGTGGGCGGTGTGTGCCGTCCAGGACAACTGGTTCGGCGGCTCCAGGGTGGGCGCCCCCATGAGCGCAATGAGTTGTTCGCGCGTATTGCCCGGCATCGCCTGGCACCAGTTCGTGGCCCAGTTATCGGGAGTGCCCTGGGCAGCGCCGCTGGCTGCCGTGGTGCCCGGCGCACCGGTGGAACCAGAGCACGCGGCCAACAACGCGGCCAACAGCAGTGCCGGCAACACGGACTTCATGACGCCTGCTCCCGGGCCACATGCGCTGCGGTTCATTGTTGTGCTCAGTTGCGAATCTTGTTTGCTGCCGGCGCCACGACCTGGCTGCCGAAAACAAAGCGAAAGCCGCCGCTATCCGGGTCCGGGCTGTAGATGATGGGCAGGCCGGTAGTGCGGCTGACCCACATGTCAAACGCGCCCGGGTCGAGGCTATTGCTGCCGCCGCGGGCGCTGCCGACGTGGTAACCGGCTGCCACCTCGGCGCCGAACTTGCGATCCGCTGTCGGGGCGCACTTCTTCTCGCCCTTTTGCTCATCCGTGCGCAGCGAACCGGCTTCGAAGCCCGCCATCGCCGGGCCTTTCGTATAGCCGTCTTTCACGTAGTTGAGCGCGCTTTTTTTGACGAGGTTCTCCGAGTACTTCACGTCACCGACGGTGATGAACATCGGCTCGCCCTTGGGGACCTCATCAAGGCTGTCGACCACATAGATCGCGAAGCGCTTGGTCGCGTCGGCTTTTTCGTATGCGGCAATAACCGGCTTGCAATCGGCATGTGCAGTAGCCACTGGAAGCGCCACCAGGCTGGCACCCAAGGCACAGATTGCCGAAACTACTGCAGTACTTTGCGGCCTTTGGCTCATGTCGCGATTTCCTTTCGTTAGCGTTTCGTTGCAATGCTCGCGCCGGCAATGACGGACCACACGCTTAACCTTGCCGCTGCGGTCACGCACTGCGCGCGAATCAGCCGCGCGAATAACGCGCAACTAAAACACCAGGCAAAAGGCCAAGATCGCCACGGCCCCGCGCGCGGTAAGGCATGAATGAAAGAGTCCTCCCGAACGATCTACCGCAGGCAGTTCATCTTTTGTTTGACGCCTGCACGCAGAGCGTGCCGATACAAGCACGCGTTTCGATGTATAACAAACAACATGGGGAAAATCCAGATGTTCTGCTGGCCGAACGCAACCATCATTGGCGGCCGACATATTGGGTGAGTCACCGTGTAGCTCGGCGCGCTGCACGCAGCAAAATTCGAGCCTGCCAAGACGGGAGCCTATACACAAAACAAACAATTGGCAATGCGCAACAAGTCCGTAACGGGCCTTACTGCGACCAATACGTGACTGCAGGAGCGGCCCTCTCCTGCCCATAACCCATGAGGACACCCATGGCTCAACGCTGGCTCCCAGAACTGATGCCGCGCATCGCACATGACGATGGAAATCTCGTCGCCGAGCACGACCGCGCGGTCCGACACAACCGCCAAGCTTGCTTTCAACTGCTAAAGCGCCTCCAGCGTGAAGGGCCCGATCCGTATGCTGTCCTGATCACGGTCCCGGTCCTGTCACGCATACCACGCCGACACTGACTGTCTGAAGCAATCTTGCAAAGCGGGGCTCGTTCCAAAAGAATCCCTCTGCTCGATACCTGCCTACTGTGGCAAAAAGAGCACATCAAGCTCCGGCCGTAAGCAAGCACTGAACCTTTAGGATGCTTCTTGCGACCAACCCTTTGGTTGCGGCCAAAAGCCGTTCGGGGGGTATCCAGATGATTATGCGGGTGACGATTCTCGTTGCGAGCTTGCTTGCGAGCGTTCCAGCCATCGCTGAGCCAATGGGCCCCGAAGTAGCTCAGCGGTTTGTGACCGGGAAACTGTTCGCGTTCAACTGTGTCGATGGAACGCGCGGGCTTGGCCAGATCTATACCGATGGCTCGGCAATGGCGACCATTCAGGTCAGCGGCTCAGGACCGGCACGAACGTTAGGGTTTCCGCCGGGCACGCTCAAGGTGAAGGGCGAGGCCGTATGCGCCACTCTCAAAGGCCTGTCATTTGAGCCGTGTTTCAATCTCAACCGGACCGGCGAGCAGAGCTTTCGCGGATCGCTTACAGGGCTAGGGGGCTTCGCGTATTGCGATTTTGTGCGGCGCGTGAGCTCCGCCAGCGTGAAAGAACAGCAAGCTCACTAGAGCCCCGTCATGCGCGGGCCTTGACCCGGGTGCCGCCCGGAATGTGGTCAAGCGCAATTCCCTAGGAGGCCGCCATGCGCGGTCGCGCTGCGCAGCACGGCTGGCGGGTATCTGGGTAGCGTCGGTGTGATTTTTGAAATACGGCGACGCGAGGCTTTCCTCCGTATGGCCTCGATATTGCCTTGGAGCAGGTAATACTGTCGCCCTATTCTCCCTTATCGAACTGGCCCCGCTTCAGCGGGGCTTTTTGTTTGCAATCCAACATTCGCACAGTACGAGCCCCGGAGGGCTGTTAATCCGGGGCTCGCAGAGCCGATCGGCGAGACTGTCAGGTGTGCCAATTTAACGGTGGAAGCTCGCGGGCCTCGGCTACGATCGTTGATCCCATCCCGGCCACCGAAGCCAATACCGCGTAGGAGAGCACCGGCAGAAAGCCGCCAAGGATAGTCAAGGATCTCACAAAGGCGGCCCGCGTCACTTCGTCTGCTTCCGATAAGCCTCGATCACGGCCTGCCCGTCGGCACCGGCCCTCATGAGCCACTCCCCGGTGAGGCGCTCGCCGATCTGCTGCAACTCCGTCTTCAAGGCCCGGCTCGGTGGCAACACCTTCATGCCGTGGGCGGCAAGCTGCTCCGTGTACCACTTGGTCTTGTCCTGCGATCTCCACCAGCCCCGCGCCTCGGCAGCGGCAGCAACCTTGAGCATCGTCTCCTGCGTCGACTTGTCTAGCTGACCGAACGCCGCCCTGTTCACGATGGTGACATTCTTCGGGATCCAGGCCTGGGTGTCGTAGAAATAACCCATGCTCTCCCACGCCTTGACGTCATAGCCGGTCGCGCCCGAGGTCATGAACGCATTGATCAGGCCGGTGGCCAGTGCCTGCTTCAGATCGGCGGCTTGGATCGTGATGGGATAAGCACCGACAATTTGCGCAATGCGCTGTGTGCTGGCGTTGTATACACGCCAGGACAGGCCGTTCATGTCGGCGATCTCATTGATCTCCTTGCTCGCGAAGATGCCTTGCGGTGGCCATGGCACAGCAAATAGCGGCATCAAACCCTGCTCTGCCAGCTTACGCTCGACCAACGGTTGGGACGCCTCCCACAATTTGCGCGCCTCGTCATAGCTGGTAGCGAGGAATGGCACGACATCAATTCCGAATATCGGGTCCTCGTTATCGTGCAGCGAGATCAGGGTCTCGCCGATTTGCATGCGCCCCATCTGAACCGCTCTCTTGATTACGGATACCGGAAGCAGCGACGCATTGGGATAGACTTTGATCGAAAGCTTGCCGCCGGTTGCTTCCGCCAAATCCTTGGCGAAGGCCTCGAGATTTTGGCTGTGGAAATTGTCGGCTGGATAAGCTGAGGGAAGAGTCCATTTGATCTGCGCGAAAGCGGGCGCAGGCAGCAACATTAGTGAAATTGCCAGCGCGACCACTATAGTCCCTGCAAATCTTAGGCACCGCACTGTACTCGCCGCACGAGGCGCTGAAGCCTGGCCGATTGAAGTGAGCTTCGCCGCTTGTTGCGCGCGTGCCGCGAGCGGCCACGATGCCGCCGCGCCGCCGAGCAGGGTGATGAACTCGCGCCGGTTCACTCGATCACCTCGTCGGCGCGGCCGGACAGGGGCAGCGGCACAGTGATGCCGAACGCCTTGGCGGTCTTCAGGTTGATGTACAGTTCGACCTTGGTCACCTGCTGAACCGGCAGGTCCGCAGGCTTATCACCCCTGAGAATCCGGCCGGTATAGACACCGGCCAGACGGTAGACCTCCGTAAGACTGCCTCCATAGCTCATCAGACCACCGGCCGCGACGAACTCGCGAAACTGGAAGATCGCGGGCACCGCGTGGCGGAGCGCCAGTGCGGCAAGCTGCTCGCTCCGGCCATTGAAGAATGCATCGGGGCCGATCACGAGCCCGCCTGCCCGCAGTTGGGCCAACGTTGCAAAGACCTCATCGAAGTTGCGTTCGGTGCTCGCATGCAAGACATGGAGTTGCAGCCCGAAGGTGCGGGCTGCCGTCTGCGCGTCTCTCGATTCAATTTCGGCGATAGTGGGATTGGTCGGGTTTACGAGCAGGGCAATAATGGTCGCTGTGGGGACCAGCTCGTGCAGTAGCTCCAGCCGCTTCGGCCCTACCTCCACGTTTAACGAGGTCAGGCCCGTGACGTTGCCACCCGGTCGATTCAGGCTGGCGACAAGTCCCACCGCGACCGGGTCAGCCCCTGTGTAGAAGACGATCGGAATCGTTGTGGTCGCAGCCTTTGCCGCGAGCGCCCCGTGGGTGATTTCAAGCGCGGCAATCACGGTTACCTGACGACGAACCAGATCGGCCACCAGGGCAGGTAATCGATCGTTTTGGCCCTCCGCCCAGCGGTATTCGATCGCCACGTTGCGGCCCTCTACATAGCCGGTTTCGCTCAGTCCTTGGTAGAACGCGCGCAGACGGCCCACCCACAGGTTAGGCGATTCGGCACCGAGGAACCCGATCACCGGCATTGCCGCCTGCTGCGCGCGCGCCGTGAGCGGCCACGCAACCGTCGCGCCCCCGATCGCGGCTATCAATTCCCGCCGTCCGATGTTGACTGGCATGTGCCCCTCTCCGCGCGAAGGCTGCCGTGAGGAACGATACCACGCTGCGAGCAAGCGGTCTTCACCGTCGGGAGGGCGGAGCCCGATGCATTATTGTGATCAAAATGCCGCGCGGGCTTCCGCGGACGGCCTACGCATCTCTAGAGCAGCTTAATGCTGGCAGACTTACAAGTGATCCGGAGTGCGGCGAGGTTTGACCCCGGAGCAGAATCGCATTGCCGGGAGTCGACGGGTTGTGAAGTACGTGACATACTCACTGACTGATCCACCCAATTCTTGGCGGCGCGGTGACCACGTGGCTGCGTGCTACACGGGCCCAGCACTCCAAGAAAATTCTGCGGCGGTGTTTTCTTACGTTTGAATCCGTGTCGAGATGAATCCCGCACATTCGTTCAAGGGAGGACAGCAGTGAAACGGATACTTACCACAATCGCGGTCTGCGCGAGCGCAGCCGCATTCGCGGCGCCGGCGCTCGCGGCGGCAGACATGTCGCTCACCCGCCTCGACTGCGGCACACCGCAGGCGCCCATTCCGGTCAACCAGCGTTTCTCGGACACCTACGCGTATGGCGACCTGAAGCTCCAGTTCGTTTACAGCTGCTACCTCGCCAAGCACGGCGACGATTATCTCCTGTGGGATACCGGCCACGCCATGACCGCGCCAAATGTTGCGCCGAAGGTGAGCATCGTCGATCAGCTCGCGAAGCTCAGCCTCAAGCCCGATCAGATTAAATATGTCGGCATCAGCCACTATCATGCTGATCACACCGGCCAGGTCGCGTCGTTTCCCAAGGCGTTGCTGCTGATCGGCCAGGGCGACTGGGATCGAATCGCGAGCCCAAGTCCGCCCGAGGGCGTGAACTACAAGCCATTCGAGGGCTGGACCAAGGGCGAGAACAAGGTCGAGCCGCTCGTGAACGACAAGGACGTATTCGGCGACGGCAGCGTAATCGTGCTCAACACACCCGGGCACACGCCGGGCCATCACAGCCTGCTGGTCAAGCTGCCGCAGACGGGTGCCGTGATCATCACCGGCGATGCCGCGCACTTCCGTGAGAATTACGACTCGGACGGCGTGCCCTGGTTCAACCATGATCGCGCGCAGACGATCGCGTCGCTCGAGCGCCTCAAGAAGATCGCGGCGAATTCCAAGGCGACCGTGATCATCCAGCACGACGCACGCGACGTCGAGAAACTGCCGACGTTTCCGGCCGCCGCGAGGTAGGCGCGGAGCACGCTCGGGCTTGAAGACCGCCAAGGCGATCGGCCTCGATATCCCACCAGCGCTGCTCGCGGTCACCGATGAGGTGAACGAATTGCGGATGTCCGTCAGTTAGCTTTCCGGCTGCGCTCTAGTCCGCAGGACCCAACCCGATTGACGGTTTTATCGACCGGACGGTGGGTCGGCGTGCTATCGTTTATCATGTCGTTCAGGATGGGAGTTGCCATGAAACGCCGCGAGTTCATCACCCTTCTCGGTGGTGCCGCGATAGCGTCCGGCTGGACACTTAGGGCGCACGCGGAGCAGGTCGGGCGCATCTATCGCATTGCATTTATGATTCCAGCCAAGAGGGAATGGCCGGCAGTCGTCGCGTTTTTCGATGAATTGCAACGCGCCGGATTCGTCGAAGGCCGGAACCTTGCCGTGCTTCCGGGCGGCTTTGGCGTTCGCCGCGAGAACGCCGAGACGGCGATTGCGATCGTCGGGGCCGCTCCCGATGCCATCGTCGGCGGACCCGATATCTATACGCACGCCCTCGCTAACGCCACGCAGACGATCCCGGTCCTGACCATGAGTGAGGATGTGGTTGCTGACGGGCTGGTGCCGTCGTTGGCGCGGCCCGGAGGAAATATCACCGGGATCAGCATCCTGTCGCCCGAGCTCGACGGCAAGCGCCAGGATCTGCTGATCGCGGCGGTGCCCGGCATGCGAAGGATGGTCGCACTGTCAGCTCCCAGTTCAGGCGGGAGCACTACCACTCTCAGCCACCGACGCCTGGCGCAGAGCCGCAGTCGATGATCAAACACCATGCGCTACAATCGAACAAATAGCGAATCTTTTATTATTAGGACACCAGTTCCAGGAACGGGCACTGGGCTTCGGCCAACGTGTCACCCACCAGACACAGAACACAGGGGGCAAACACAATCATTGAAAAGCGAAACTGAGCGCGGCCGTCGCGCGGCACGCAACAAAAGCGCTTATCGCTTGTGTCCCAGCGTGACGCTCCGTGCGAAATCATCTTCTACGCCGGCGGTTTGCAAATGGAGCGTACAATGAAACTGCGATTGGTGTTCACTACGTTAGGGCCGCTCACATTAGGTTTGCTTTTTGCTGCTTATTCTCCACCGGCCCACGCAGACACGGTCACTGTATTTGGCACACCCGGCTTTGACGGAGGGCATGGGGGCAATCCCACTCGGTTCAGTCCCAGACATTTCCGTGCGCGCCATTTTGTTTTACTCCGGTACAAAAACGCAAACGGCCGCACGCGGCGGCTCGGCGACTACACTGCTTGGGGGGGCTTAGGCTGCCTGGTCTTTGATCTGCGCGAGCAGCAGGCGCGCGAGTTGCTGGGCGAGCGCCTCGAGGTGTTCGCCGTCGGTGGGTTCTTCCACGTTCAGGACGCCGGCAATGATGCCGCGCGGCATGCGGGAGTGATCAAGAGCGAGGCGGTTGTAGCGGTCATAGTAGACGGCTAAAGTGGCCATCAGTGGCTCGCTTCCGGAGAATTCAAAGGGCTCGATATCTAGCCCTGGAGGTTTCTGGCACCATTGATTGATAGTGCCCCTGAATCGGCGCAAAGAACTCGGCATCGCATGTCTTGCGCAATAAAGTGACGAGGAGATGGTTTGCTCCAGGCTCGATGTTTAACTTTCTCATTTCGTCTTCGCACCAAGGTACGAGCACCGGCTTAGGATCGTGATTGACCCACATTCCGAGCAGCTCATAGGAATTGTATCAGTGAGTAACGCCATCACGACACTGATGACGGCACACGTTTCTATTTCGATAATGCGCTCCGGGACTCGATGAGCCACGAAAGGAAATTAGCTATTTGGCTTTCCTGCTGGCGCTCTTTGCAATAGTTCTGCAAGTGAGCTCTGGAACAGAAATAGAGGTCCCCCCATCGTTTGTACTCGATGAGACCAATAGGCTTCAGGCAATCGGCGCAACGCTTCATATGTGCGCTTCCTGTTTCGTAAGTCGGCCTCCTCAACGTTCGATAAAAATCTGAACAATAGAGGTCGGCGCTTGTCGAACAAATGCGTGGACATGACTATCTTTCATGCCCAGGCGATTACGTCGTCGGACCACAGTTGGCGGGCCCGACCCAGGCCAGAAGTGGGCCGGGACCCTACGGCCTCGGAACGTGCTTTAGGCAAGGTCCCGCAGCCCGCTCCTCAGCTATACAGAATTTGCGGTCTCTTTCCATTAAATTCAGACTGTTAACAGCGAGCCTCTTCATTCAGCCGTAACGCCACCCGATCAAACCCCAGGTTGAGATCGAGCGGCCCCGGGTGCGCGGCTTCGATCCTGTGCCGAGCTGGGAGGCGGCGATTGCGGAGGACTGGCTCGGCAAACGGACCTCTCCCCAGCGGGGAGAGGTCCCGAGCGAATGCGAGCGGGTGAGGGGACCGTGGCCCCAGCAAGTGCTATGGTGCGATGCCTTCGACGATGAAGTCGTTAAGCTTTCCATATTTCTCGCCAATGGCGAATGCTGCCTTTGACTCCGCAGAATTGGCCCAAGCCTCCGCTTTTTCCATACGCCGAGCAGAACGACCTCGCATACGAATATGAGTACACGCTCGCCTTCGCCAAGCGGCAACGGCTGCTATCGCCGGAGCAGTACGAGATTGCGGGCGTGCTCACCTCTCGCGGCGTGAGTCGGGTGATGCTGTTCTCGAAGGCCATCATACAGGCCGAGTAGGAGGCCAATGCACCGCTACGCGAGGCGATGGCTCTCAAGCGTGAGCGATTGCGGGCGCTGAGGGCGAAGCGGGCGGCCAAGCAGCGTTCAACGTGAGACGAGCTATTATGCCACCTATTGACAAAAATGACTCCGAAGTTTCTTACCGGCGCGGATATGAGCGCGAGGCCAAGGAAGTGTTCCACGCAGTAGCACGATTTCTTGACCCAGCGACCCGAGAGATACTGCGGACTTGGTCGTTGTTATAAACGATGATCGGGCATTCCCGAAACGTCCATTGCCCGTGCGGGCGCCGACGCACAAGAAAGCATCTCTGGTTGCTTGACCCTTGGCTCGAGCATTTTTTGAAAAAGATCCTTCTTCATTATCAATATGATGAGTTCACCGACGAGCTTACCAATGCTCATGTCCCGGACCTGTGCCTCGAACGCTAGTTGCGTGATCATGTCCTGGGTGAGCGGCAATTCAGTTGTTCGCTCGTCGCCCCTGTACTGCATCCTTAGCACCAAGTTTGCCAAGCCCACTCCCTTCGTTCTGACCCGCTCTTGGTACGGCACTGCGGCTTGGGCTTGCTCCATCGGACCTGACTGTGAATTTTGCTGAGGTTGTCCATTTATTGGTCGCAACGGAACACTACCACCGCCACTACGGGTAGCAGAATTTGGTACGTCTCGCCGCCGCAAACTGATCCCCAACCTTGAGCAGGTGACTTGCAGGGAACCAACCGTGACGCCGATCAACTCGGCGATCTCCACTCGGCTCTTTCCTTGCTCGACGAGATTCCTGATCTGCTGGACGTTCTCCGGAGTAAACTTTGTCGGCCTTCCACGGGTCATGAGCTGCGTCGTGGTAAACTTGGCGCTCAGGGTCATCTTTCGTCCCGTATTCACTCAGCCCACGCTTCCCCGGAAAGGCGTGGTTGACCCCACCCAATTTTGCAAAGCACCCTTTATTAATTTGCAAGGTTAATTCCTCGAAGGTCAACTGAATAATTTTGGACATTAACGGAATAATTGTGAGGATGGCGATAGCCGGGTGGAGAGGCGGCGCCGAATTATCGACCATACGTCTTTTCCAAAATGCGGCTCCAAGTCGGTCGGCGTGCACCATCAGTATTGCGGGTCGCGATCGCAAGAATGCTGCCAAGATGTCCATATTGCTAAGCAGATTCAAAAGGAACAGACGTTGTGTTTTCTGACGCAGTACCATCGACACACCGGCTCGCGATCCGACTCTGAGCCGGTCTCTCTCACTTAATTATTTTTAGTGGTCGAAATCCCGGGGGGCATCGGGAGGTGAATAAAAGATCTCCGCACTCGTGAGCGGCTCGAACTTCAACTTTATTGCAAGCTGTCGTCCGAAGGACAGTATAGACTATCCCGGCGCACGGTTGCGTTGTTCTTATTCAGAAAAGTTGTCCACGGCACTTCTGCGCACTTTTTCTGCTTCCGAGCTCATGCACCCAGAATGAAGTCTCTAATCGTGAAGCGATCTGTGGTTCTCCGCGGCCATTACACGAGTGTCAGCCTGGAAGATGCATTCTGGAACTCGGTCCAGGCGATTGCCGCTTCTGGTCAGATGAGCGTGTCAGAGTTACTTACTGCCATCGATTCCGAACGTCATCATGGAAATCTATCATCGGCCATACGACTGTTTGTACTCAACTTCTATCGGGAGCAGCTCCTTGACCGACTTGACATCCGTGACAAGCGCGCAATTCAGAGGTTGATCAGCGCTACTAGAAGGACGCCCTCCTAAGGCCGACGGTATCTACTGACCGAACGCTGGACGGGCGCCATTAGATAGCTGGTAGCCGCCGGCTCGCGGTGACGTGATGGCGGAGCAAAATCTGAACGAGCTCGCCGCTGAGTAATGAAGTTAGATACGGCTCCTTTCAATATTCTAATTTCCCTTAAAGCCAGCGTTTGCGTGTTATTTCTTAACCTTCTCAGCATCGAGGATCAGCTGCAAAAGATCCTTTTCCATCGTCGCTGCAATAAGGGCGCCGATCAATTCACTAATGCCCATGTCCCGGAACTCAGCCTCGATCGCTAGCTTAGTGATGATCTCCTCGGGCAGACGCAATTCGAGTTGCTTTTCTGTCGGTTGTGACGGCGTGGTGCGCACGGTATCCCAGCCGACGTCTCGAAGCCATGGCCGACGCTGATCCCCGGCTGGGGCGGCGCATTCGGGAGATCGTGTTCGAGGCCGTCGCTCGCTCACAAGCGCGGTTGCTCATTCTTGGTCGTGTTACCGCAATTGAGAAAGTCGGTGCGTTCCTCATCGAGATGGGGCAGCGTTCGTTCGACCGCAATCAACAAGCCGTCGTGCTGCCAATGTCGCGCTACGACATCGCCGATTATCTCGCCATCTCGGTTGAGACCGTGAGCCGCGCTCTGACCGAGCTGAAGCGGCGCGGGATGATCCGATATGTCGGCACGCGTCGAATCCACCTCCTTGCTCGCGGGCCACTCGAAAATGGGATGCAACGGAAAGCTGGATAGCGCTTAATCGATAAACGGTAGCATGAAGGTAGTCAGGTGGGGCCCGTTCGGTCCATCCAAGTAATTGGGTAGACCGCAACTGCGAGATTACTGACGTGTTTCATCCGCACGGTAAGAAACTGGAACGGCGCCATGGCCCGACCCTCATGGTCGAATGACTTGGATCCGCGCTATTTCCTGGTTCTCCTCATCGACGATATGTAACCAGGCCTCCTGCCAGATGCCATCAGGGGCAAGTTCGGCGGCGATAAGCTCTGCATGCGTCCTAGCTTCGTCGGGGGTTGAAAACCAAGTTCCTCGCGTGTCCTGATACGTCGAGCCACCGCGGCGGACGTGGAAGAAATAACGCATGGCTGGTTCGCAGTTCATTGTTCGGTCATGGAATGAGCGGACACTCGCTTAACGGTTCCAAAGCTATTTGCGCTCGACGACTATTGATACTAGGGAGATTACGGGGGTCTGCCTCGTCAACCTGGCAGTCGAGTTGCAACAGAACCAGTGTCCGCTGAGAGGGGGATAGTCTTCTCGTTCGGGAGAGAGCAGGATCACCGTAGCAGCACAGTCACCGGCAATTATCGATTTGAGAGGTCTTGATGACCCGCGCCAATTCAATTCGGAATCGTGAAGGCAAGAGTGCGGCTCGCAATCGATCCATGGCAGCATCTGCTGAACGATTTCTCGCAGATTTGACGTTACGTAAAAGCGGAATTCGTGTGATGGACAGCCTGCCCTGGGGGGCGCATATTTGTGTGTTTTACGAGACCAAAGAGGACCTGCTCGATACGGCTCTTTCCTATTTCGAGGCAGGATTGGAAAGCAACGAATTCTGCGTATGGGCGGTTTCCGATAATCATGACCGCCATGCGATATATCAGATACACTAAATTCAAAAAACGGCGCTGTCTGCTCTGCAAACGCCAAAAACCAATGGGGTTTGCAGAACGTATATGCGACGGCTGCCGTGGTCTTTCAGCTTAGCAACGCCAGATAATTCGCGCTAAGCGAAAGCCAAGGGCACGCGTCTGGACAGTATCGGGCGGCCTGCCAAGCTTGGGTAAGCGCCGATAAAAATGGAGCGTCGTCGCTCAATCCACGCGATCATTAGAAAAAGGAGAACCGCACCAATGTTCAAAGTTAACAGTCGCAACATGCAACATCGAACCGATTTCGCAAAGGAAAAGTTCGAGCCAAAGAAACTACCAAAATGGAAAAAGAAGCGTCGAGCACGAAGCTTGAAACTAGCATTAGCCAAGCACAACGGTAGGCGCTTCAAAGGCTCGATCACGACTACAATTGCCTAGCGATCAACGCGGAAAGTCACTCGACCTGCTGCTCTAGCTCGCGCATGCGTTGCATCAGAATTTGATCACCAGAGTGGATCTCCGCTCGCAAGGCACTGATCACGATGTCAAGGAATTCGTCCTCGGTCCAAGGCGGCTGCGCAGTGGGGACGGTCTCCTGCCCGACCACGTTGCCAAATTGCAGTAGGCGTTGGTCCATGATTCACCCCCATACTCAATTCACCCCGCGCGGGGTGTTTTCAGTTGGCGCCCGGCCGGCCGCGGCGCCCAAGAGCTACGCCAGCACTGTTGGTCTGGAAACCTCAAATTCGTGGCCGGCCACAAATTTGACTAACCGCCTGGCATGAACCGGGAGTTTCCGAGATCAGGGTTTCTAGCACCCCGATCCATCTAGGGCCGGCGCCCCTAAGCAGGGTTTTATCGATTGGCCAACAGATGCGTCGGGGATGCGGCGTCAGCTTTCACCAGCAGCGGACATAGCGTCTGAAGGGCTGTGGTAGCTAAGTGTCGCGTCCATTCGGGCTGTCGCTGCCGAAGCGGCCGCGCCTGCGTGCTACCGCGGTGCTGGCGAGTGCCGCGCTCAATCTCGCCGCGCGCATTGCTATTCCAGTCATCGTTTTGAACGGTGTCTCCGGGGTGGCCTCTGCCCAAGACGCCACATGGGGGGCCCCTGGCGCTAATGCTAACTGGAACACTCCGGCCAACTGGATTGGTGGCGCTGTCCCGGGCGCGACCGGAACCGCCACATTCACCGGGAATTTACCGACGGAGATTTCTGCGGGCGGGGTTGCCGTCGGCACCCTTTCACTCGGCGCGAACTATATCTTCGATGTCCCTGGAAACTCAACAATCAACGGCCAGGGCGTCATCGGTCTCGCAAATGCGGCGACGTTCAATATAGTGAGTACTGTTGGCGCAACCCCTGCGCTCGACTTCAATGGCACTAGCTCGGCCGGCACTGCCCAATTCATTCTTGGCCAAGTAGTTGATACAGCTGGCGGTTTCAATGCGGGCTTCTTAAATTTCCGCGGCACTAGCACGGCTGGTCAGGCGACGATCACAGTGAGGGATGCTTCGGCAACTAATTTTTTCGATTCGAGCACGGCTGACCACGCGACAATCATTGTCGATAGGGGCGGGTTCCTGGGATTCAATGACCAGAGCAACGGCGCTCAAGCGACTGTCATCAACAACGCCGGTGGCGAAGTCGGGCTATTTGGCCTGAGCACAGCCGGAACCACCCTCGGCTCGATCGCGGGCGACGGGACGTTTACTCTTACCTCCAAAAATCTAACGGTTGGATTCAATAATAACTCAACGGAGGTCGGCGGAACCATCACAGGCGATGGCGGCTCGCTGGTTAAGGTCGGCACCGGCTCGCTGACGCTCTCCGGCCTCAATACCTACACCGGGACAACGACCGTAAACAACGGCGCGCTGATCGTGAACGGCTCGATCGCGTCATCGAGCATGACGCTTGTGAACAGCGGCGCCACACTCAATGGCAGCGGCACCGTGGGCTCAACCTCCGTCAACGCCGGCGGCTTTCTCGTTCCCGGTCCGGTGGGAACACCCGGCAGCATGACTGTCGCCGGCAATCTCGCGTTCCAATCCGGCGCGTTCTACATCGTGCAGGTCAACCCCACGACAGCGTCGATCACCAATGTGAGCGGCACCGCCTCGCTTCTTGGGGGCACCGTGGGGGCCATCTTCGCGCCGGGCAGCTATGTCACGCGCAGCTACCCCATTTTGACGAGTGGCGGGCTCACCGGCACGTTCAACGCTCTCACCACCTTCGGCTTGCCGCCCGACTTCCAGACCAGCCTGAGCTATACAGCCACTACCGCATTCCTCAACCTCAGGGCGCAACTCGTTCCCGAACCTACCCCACCGACGCCGCCGGGGGGTACAATTCCGCCCGTACCGGGTATACCGGGGCTGCCGCCTTCAGGGCTGCCGTCGACGCCGCCGCCGCTGCCGATCTTCACCGTCAACCAGCTTAACGTCGGCCATGCCATCGACAACTTCTTCAACAACGGCGGTGTGCTGCCGCCGGCATTCTTGTCCCTCTTTGGGTTGACCGGCAGCAATCTGACCAACGCGCTCGATCAGCTCTCCGGCGAGGTTGCGACCGGCGCGCAGAAGGTGGCCTTCCAGCTCACCGACCAGTTTCTCAACCTGATGCTTGATCCCTTCGTCGATGGCCGCAGCTGCACCGAGTATCCCGTTCGCGCGATCGTCAAAAGGCCGTTGGTGGTTTTACGGCGCAAGCAGCCACTCCGCTTGTGGAATAGCGAAAATAGCAAAGCCAACAGGATCGAAACTATGGAAAGGTCCCGCGGAATCTGGACAAATCTGTTCGGGTGGGTCGAAGAAAAATAGCGAAAAAAATAGCGAAAATAGCGAAAAATAAGCGTTGCTATGCCAACACCTTGCGACCCTGCTCAAGGATGCTGTTGAAGGTGATGAAGGGGGGTTAGCGGGGTCATTACCCCCCTGGGTCATCTTAGGCGGGGTCTATCAATCTCAGCGTTACGGGTAACGGGGGACCCTGCCAAAGGTGATCCCAGGGGGGCCCCCCGACCCCGCCCCCCACCCCCCTCATTTACTGGGGTGATCTTAGCATTACGGGTAACGGGACCTCCCACTCGGACCAAGCTGATAGATGCGGTCAAGCGACGGCGAAGGGCGATCGATCAGAAGCGATGCTCTCTACCCTGCGCTGAGGTAGCTATTTTCTTCACTATTTTTCTTCGACTTCCACCGAACAAATTTCTTCGGATTCCGCCGGACCTTTCACCAGTTTCGATCCGGTTGGCTTTGCTATTTTTGCTACTCACGCGCGGGGCGCTTGGCCGCTGAGGTCTACCCGAACGCGAGCGGGCTGTCCGGTGAAGGTCAGGCCGTTTTGTGCGTCCAAACAGCAAAAAGCCCCCAGTTTCATTGACTCAAAACCAGCCTCCGAAAACCGCGAAGGTCGCCGCATGACCTACGCGATCACATTGGGCGGAGTGGGTGCACGCGGACGCCTCCATGAGACCTCATGCAGCGTAGTGATTTTCTGCTCGTCGTGAGTGACGAACGATATTTATCCGTCGCGAAAGTTCCAAGTTCCCATTCAGCCTCGCGCGCGCGCATAGAGAGTGTCAGTGGTTCCCAGCGATCCATAACGGGCATTTCGAGGTCGATCAGAATTACGTCCGGGTGCTCGGTCACGGCCAACTTGCAGCCCTGCTCTCTGTCCTCAGCCGCGAGAACCTCGAAATCGCCACACCGCTCACCTCGTCGGCGCGGAGCAGGATGGGCGCAGGAAAAAGCCGAGCACCTTGGCGGTCTTCAGCTAGAGCACCAGCTCAAATCCGCAAAGGCGTGCGACGGCGTTGACGTGGGCCGAGAACCGGCCCACGATCACATTGGAATAAATAAGAACAAGCCGGCAGCCGGAATGATCGACTAGCTGCTGGCAAGCCATTTGATAGGGAGAAAACCATGGAAGCCATTGAACGGCGCGCCTTCATGAAAGGTGCGGGTCTGGGCGCGCTCGCCTTCACGGTGGGCGGCGTTGAGGTGATGCTCACGCCGAGCGAGGCGCGGGCACAGGGCGCCCCGTTGCGGACGTTGACCGCCGAGCAGGCGGCAACGCTCGACGCGTTGGGCAGGATCGAAATTATGAAAGGTCCCGCGGAATCTGGACAAATCTGTTCGGTGGGTCGAAGAAAAATAGCGAAGAAAATAGCGAAAAATAAGCGTTGCTATGCCAACACCTGAAAGGTGATGAAGGGGGGTTAGGGGGGTCATTACCCCCTGGGTCATCTTAGGCGGGGGGTGAAGAAAATAGCGAAAAATAAGCGTTGCTATGCCAACACCTTGCGACCCTGGTCAAGGATGCTGTTGAAGGTGATGAAGGGGGGTTAGGGGGGTCATTACCCCCTGGGTCATCTTAGGCGGGGGGGTGGATCAATCTCAGCGTTACGGGTAACGGGGGACCCTACCAAAGGTGATCCCCGGAGGGGAGGCCCCCGACCCCGCCCCCCACCCCCCTCATTTACTGGGGTGATCTTAGCGTTACGGGTAACGGGGACCTCCCACTCGCCACTCAGCGCAGGGTAGAGAGCATCCTGACCCCCCTGGCGAAAATCGCCATTTTCTGCCACCCCCCCTTCCAAATTTTGCACCCCCCTCATCGCCTTTCAACAGCATCCTTGAGAGGGTCGTAAGAGCGTTCGCATAGCATCGCTATTTTCGCTTTTTTCTTTCGCTATTTTTCTCGAACTCGACCAAACGAATTTTTCCAGATTCTGGCGTACCTTAATACTGGTTTCGACTATTGGCTTTGCTATTTTTGCTACTTTGTCTCCCATGGGGCGACACGACGCGTTGGGCACGCGCTCCGCGGGACGGGTGTTCTGCGCAACGAGCTCTATGTTGGGCGGCTCGTCTGGAATCGATTGCGCTATACCAAGGATCCATCGACGGGGCGGCGGGTCTCTCGAATCAATCCGTGTGACGACTGGGTTTTTCGCGATGTACCCGAGCTGCGGATCTTAGACGACAATCTCTGGAACTGCGCACAAACGCGGCTAGGCGCCATTAGGAACAGCGACCGGGTAGTCAACGCTCGCGCGACGAAGTTCTGGACCCGCCGCCGCCCCCAACATCTCCTCACCGGGAGAGCGGTTTGCGGCGTTTGCGGCGGCCCGGCCGCACCGATCGGCAAGGACTACATCGCCTGCTCCACTGCCCGTCGGCAAGGAACCTGCACCAATCGTGCAAGCATTCGTCGAAGCGAAATCGAAAGATGGATTGTCGAAGCTCTCCGACATCAGCTGATGGCGCCGGATCTCGTCAGCGAGTTTGTCCGGACCTTCAACGACGAGATCAACCGAACCTCGCGTGACCGGGATCACCGGCGCGAGGGTCTCCAGCGCGAACAAAAGGATCTTGAACGCCGGATCGATACCCTCCTCGATGCCTTCGCCTCCGGTGCCTTGAAAGGCCCAAGCGTTCAGACCAAACTAGAAACACTGGAGGCCCGCCAAGGCGCGGTCGCGAAAGGACTTGCTGGCCTTTTGGACGAGCCGGTGCGGCTCCATCCCAATCTTGCTGCCATCTATCGGCGGAAGGTCGCGGCCCTCCAGAACCTCCTGGAAAACGACGCCACACGCACCGAGGCAGTCGAAATCATCCGCTCATTGGTCGATCAGGTGATCTTCCGGCCTACCGCCGAGGCCGGACTTGAGGTCGAGCTCGTCGGCGACATCGCCAGGATGGTCCATCTGGCCCAGAACTCGAATGAAGACAGCCCCGTTTCCGGGGCCGTTCACGATGAGTTCGCTCGTTCGGTAAAGGTGGTTGCGGGATCCTTTACCGAACGCGAACTGAATGGAGGCGTCGTATCAAACGGCCGCTCTTACAGCCAGTGGTTTGAGCTGGGCGCGGCGGTTGCAGGAACGCGCCCTCTCAGCGCATTTGAATTCGAGGGACGTCATACCCTCCGCGGCCCCCAAAAAAATCCGCAAGGGGTCCGATTGAGGGCAGGAAGTCCTTCAACCAAAATTCTTATACCAATTCTATATCAGAGCGAGTTGACTATATAGGGGAAGGCGGTGATGGAGCGGACGAGCTTTGGATTGCGCTCGATGTATAGGACAGCCTGCTTGAGTTTGGCGCAGACAGCGTCCATGGATTTGAGCGCATAGTTCTTGAAGATTTTCTCACGGATTTCATCCCAGAGATTTTCCTTTGGATTGAGTTCGGGCGAATAGGGTGGAAGATACAGGAGCGTGATGTTGGCGGGAACGACAAGGTCACCGCAGCGGTGGTTGGGCGCGCCGTCGAGAACCAGCAAGATATCTTCCCGGGCAAACTTGCGCGCCAGCACATCGAGGAAGACCTGGAAGCAGGCAGTATTCGAAGTGGGCATGATCAGATAGACGCAAGTGCCGTCCTTAGGGGAGACTGCCCCGTATAAATAGATGTACTCACGGATGAGTTGGGCAGCGACCGCCGGCCGCATGCCAATCGGCGCCCAGCATGGGCGTATCCGATTTATGCGACCGAAGCGCGCTTCGTCCGTGAACATGATACGCAGTTGCCGGTTGCGTCGGGCGGCAGCCCGGCGGGCCTTCCTCACAGCATCAGGAAAGCCGTTTTTTTAAAAGCATCCTGCGCTGCAAGGTCACGTTTGGGATGAAATGGACGCGGCATCAGTTTGCGCCAGCCGTGCCGGTGCAGCAGGTTATAGACCGTGCTGTCGCTGGTTGTGTGACCAATTGCTCTCTCGTACGCCGCCTTGAGATCGTGGATGTTCAACATCTCCCCCGCGCCCGCCGCTTTGGCAAAACGCGCGAGCAAGGCGTTTTCTTCGGTCAATGTCATGTTTTCGTGTTTGCGCCCACCATTCGGTTTGGGCTTGAGCGCTTTGATCCCACCGTGGTCATGGACCATATGCGCGCGGTTTACCGTGCTCAGCGACACGCCCATCGCTGCCGCAATCGCCGGCTGCGTCATCCCACCTTCACGCAACAGCACCATCTGGATGCGTTGGCGCTGCGCCGCCGGTATCTTCCAGCGCAACGCAGTCTTCAGCCGCCGCACCTCGGCCTTGCTGCATTTGACCATCTGTTTCTCCCGAATCAGATGGTGCAAGCGAATCACACCTCGGGGCACCCTACCAGGCCCCGGTATTACCTGGAAAAAACTCGATTCAGGCCGTTATGGAACTGGTATTATATCAGTCGTTCATCAGGCCCAATGACGTGAAGCGGTGCTTCGCCGGTTAATACGCGGCGGCAGTTCTCAACTGCGCGGCGCAAACTGATATCGTGTGCGCCGGTGCCCTGTGCCGAGTTGTGCGGTGAAGCGATAACGTTCGGCAGGTCGAGAAAAGGTTGATCCATGCGGAAGTCTCCGTGGCGTACCGGTTCAACCCACCAGGCATCGATGCATGCCGTGAAGCGCGGGTTCTTGACGAGGTGGTCATACAAGCGCCTTTCCTGCACGATCTCCCCACGGGCCACGTTGACGAGGATGGCATCGGGCTTCATGCGCTGAAGCTCGGCGGCACCGATGAGGCCGTACGTGGCACGGGTGAGTGGCGCGCTGAGCAATAGTACGTCAGCCGCCTCAAGAAGCTCATTGAGCCTCTCCGGTCCTCCGATCCATTCCACTTGCTCATCCGTCCACCCATGCCGATTGATGGCGTGCACCCGCATGCCGATGCCGTGCATCAGCCGGCCTGTCGCGGCTCCGATGCCGCCAAAACCGAAGATTCCGCAGATCCCGCCCGCTAGCATACGGTTCTGCGTGAACTGATTGAACTGACCGCGTTTGAGATTTTTGTGCTCCACGATTAGGCGCTTGGCTGCCGCAAGTGCCATTGCCAGCGCGTGCTCAGCCATGGACTCAGCATAGCCGCCGCCGTTGGTTGCGACTGGCACCCCCTTTGGGAGCTCGCCTAGCGGAATAAAGTCCACACCGCCGATCATGAACTGAATCAGCCGCGCTCCCTTCAACAGCGCTGCCTCACCGGACCGTAACTCCTTGGCGGTATTGAATGTCAAAAGCACGCCGGTGTTGCGCAGCGCTTCGGCACGGGCCCTCTCGTCGAGCTCGGTGAGATATACGACCGAGGCTGCGCCGGTAAGGGCCTCGGCAAGAATTGCCTTGCGCTTCGCGCTCAGTTCGAAGGCAACGACGAGCGGTGGCAGGCTCAACTCCGTGCAGCCGGAAGACTACCGCGACTCGCGGGCGAAGCCGCGTTTGAATATGTTAGGCAGTGCGACCCCTGTTGGGAAATGGTGTGGCCTAGTGACAACTGCGAAGCAACGCAAGGCAGCCGTCCTAACACGGTGGTGGTCGAAGAGACCGCGCGGGAAACGCACCCGGCCCGGGCCTCGGCAGTACACCATTGCCGACTTGGAGCGCGCGCGAGACCGCGTACAGGCGGCCGAGCGTCGAATTGGCAACGACTACACCGGCCATCCCAGCAGCGGACAGGCCGGGTTGAACCGGGCGCAGCTCGCGCTGCACATCATCGAGTCGCAACTACGGTTGCGCGGTCTCCTTGAGTGGGACCCTTCATGACCAAGTCGAGGGCGTTAGCGCACGTTAGTCGGACCTCGTGAGGTTGGCGCCAGGTTCTGGTGGTTCAGCGGCCAGCCCTGGCCCATGCAGCTGCAAAGCGCGAACTTACTGCCACGATGGAGCCCGCCGAATGGACGTCGCGACCTGAGCGACCGCATGCCCGCCATACAACCGGAAGACTTGCGGACACTTCGATTGCAACCAAAATCGAAGTGTCCGCAGAATTGTCCGCAACGATTGGAAGAAAAAGCTTAGCAAAATCAATGGGCTTAGCTTTCACAGGGCGGCCCGGTGGGGCTGCGGACACTTCGATTACACCCTCAGTGTAATTGAAGTGTCCGCACGAGACGGCTGTCGGCGTGGGGACGCGTAGCGGGAAGTGCTGTGTGCCGTCGCCGTGCTGGCGGAGCCGTGCACATCCGGGTGTGGTTAGGCGCGATCCTTCGCGTCCTGCGCGCGCATGTGGGTGACTGCCATACCTTCTCGCTTAAGCCGATCTTCCTCGGCCAGCTTCGCTTTTTCCTCCTTCGAGCATCGCGATTATCCGCTCCATGATATCCCCGCGCCGCACCTGTTTCATCCTCGTCTCATCGGCACGCAGCTGCGCATTGACCGCAAGCCCTGCCGCAGCGGTGTGCGCTCTCAGCAGGTTACCGTCACCCCGGTCGGTGGGGATCCGCAGTATCTGCTCCAGCTTCTGCAGTCCCAGCCGCGTCACCCGTTCGAGCTCAGGTGCCAGAGTTTCCCGCTCCGCCGTTGCCACTTCCGCCACCGGTTCCTCCTGCACGATCGCCGGTAGGCCTACCGTTGGATGGCGCCAATAGCCTTTGAGCGTCTTCCCGCCCCAACGCATCAGCCGCGGCCCGCGCCATCCAAGCTCGCGCATGACCCGCCGCAGCCGCCGACACGCCTGATCGGTGACGGGGACGCCGAGATGCACCGTGAGCAGCTCGTGTGTCGTCACCCGTTGCTCCCCGCGCACCAGCTGCCCGTTCACGCGGGCCAAAGCCTGGTGCCAGTCAGTCGGGTCACTGGTCATGTATCGGCCTCGATCGCTTCGGCCCCCGCGCCGATGGAATTATACCATATGGTCTACAAATTCGGCGGCGGCCCGCGAAATGAAGCCCGCGTAACCAAAATTTCTACCCCCTCCCTCGGCCCCGGGTTTTTCCCGAGTTGCGGCAAGCCAGGTTGGCACCAATCGCGGGGAGGCGCGCAGCCAAAACCTTGCCGATGGGGCGCGCGCGTCCCACCCTAGCCAGCCGAGTGGGCGTCCACCTCTCTTCGATGGGAAACAGCTGGCTGCAGCTTTGTTAGTTGACGGGAAACAGCGCGCCGCCGTGTGCGCATCAAGCCCTTGCTGGCGTCTGCGTTGTTGCGCGTTGCCTGTTTGCGGATACGGGGAGGGCGGGCGCGAGGTAACTCAAATTTCGAGCCCCGTCCCTGACTCCTCGCGTTTTTCTCAAGTTGAGACGTCCGCCTATTCTCGTGTTTAGGCCACCTGTGGACGGGAAAACAGCTCGCCGCCGTGTGTCGCATCAAGCCCTTGTGCCGTCTGCGTTGTTGCGCGTTAGTTGTTTGCGGATAGGGGGAGGGCGCGGGTGAGGCAAACCAGTTTCCTTGAGCCTCGCGCCCGCCATATGCGGTAATCTCAGGTTTTCTCGGACGCGCAGTGTGCATCGCAGCCAGTCGAGACAATCATGATTTTTGCGGAGGGCAAAGGGCAATTGTGGTCTAACGCGACCGGTTGCAAAATGTCGCACATACCCGCTGACTGATCCCTGACATTTCGACATCCTGTAACGTTCTCAAGGCGAGCCCACGGTAGTCATTCGGCGGCAGTCAGGTCAGCCGATTTGAGCCATCCATAGACTGTCTCCATGCTTCAAAAGGCCATTCTGCGCTTAACCAATGGACCCCGCGAAACGCCCTTGATTTTTGCGATGTCCGGTGGTCCGATTATGAGCCAAGTTGTCCCAAGGCGTACTCTCTCATCGCTTCAAACGTAATCTTGGTGAGAAATTAATTCCGAGCGGAATAGCCCCTCGCCGCTCCGACGACTTCTTTGGAAGTCTGGCTTTGATGGAGGATCATCATGAACTCATCACCCCAAATGTGGCCGGTGCCGATCGCGCTGATGTTCGAACTGTTAGCGATGACTTCTGCTAATTCGGCACAATATGTCGTCGATGGATTAGCGCTTGGCAATCAAGTCGCGCTCAACAGTCAAAATTACCGATCATACAACTGCAAACCAAGTGACGATTTTGCAGACCTCACATGGTGTAGTCGTTCGCAGCAGAGAGGAAGTAAAGGACGTAATATCACTGTTTCCAATACAATCGCACACACACCGGACGGCACCGCTCTCTATCTGATGGCCAACGCTGAGCCGGTGATTTTGAGCAGAACTGTTGTTGAAGCCGAGATCACGCAACTGACGCAAGAGATTGGAGAATACCCTGCCAATATCGAGTGGTTTCCGAAGTTTCAACGTTCGGATCACATAACGTCGGTTATTGTTTATTGGGGAAAAATCAAGTTGGACGAACTCGGATGGCAACCCCGCTACGCTATTAACCAAGGGGAAAGCCCAAGGCTAGGCGTGCTCGTGGACACCCTGGGCGATCCGAAGCGCTCCGCGCTCGCAGACTTTCCCATCTATCGAATTATTGGCGATCCTGGTTATATTTATTCCGCTAGCTTCGATGAAACTGGCCGTGGACATCGGCACTATGTGGCGATCGATGGCGCGCAGCTAACCGCTAAGTACTTTCAGTTGGCATTGCAGCGCATCTTGCAAAAAGACCAATCCCTTCAAAGCAATGACTATCAGTTGTGGGCGGAGGTGGCTGCTGCAACGCGTGCCCTCTCGCGTGATACGTCACCGGCGCTCGCAAATCGACTGCTGAACAAAGGCTTTGAGAAATTTCAATCGAAGAAGTTGCGCTCGCGCGTATGGTCGATTCTTCCGGGCGGCGCCATCGGGCACCTGGCAATGCACCAGCACGGAACAATCGATATCTATGGTCCGAAGACAGAGCATCCTGACATTCGACGCACCATTCAAAGATTCATAGCAGACTACCCGTCAGAGCCTTTCGTTGAATTTTTGCATTACGCACTTGGTGATTACAACAAAGCTTTGCAAGCCAATCCGAATTCGGTCATCAGCGATGTCCTTCACTATGCGATCGGCTACGATATTGTTGGATCGCTGGCCAAAGAAGTCGTAAAGATTGTGAAGCCGCCCAGTAGGGAGGGCGATTATGAGGACTATACCGATGGCGCCATAGGATTCCTGAACCGGAACCCGGAGCTTTACGATAATAAGCCGCTCAGTACCATCGTGCCAAATTTCGTTACGCGAGCCGCAACAGCTGAGTTCGCATTTTGAAATTATTCTGCGTAACGGGTCGTCCCGCCACGCCGACGATGCCGCGTATATGCTGGGCTGGCTCGCATTCCATCGAGGTAAACCCGAGGAGGCACTGGGGTATTTCTCTCAAGCAATGGTCTTGGGCAACAGTGACTATAATTTCCCCGCAACCCGGATGGCGTTGCGAATTCTCCGGCAATATTCTCCGCGCGAACAGATGACGATCGTCGAGTTAAATCCGGACCTCGCTCACCAACCCGCTCTTTGGTATGTCGCAGCGCGAGCAGCATATCGAGATCTCGATTACGCATTGGCGATGGACGCCGCGCAACGCGCCCTGAAGGCGCTAAATGTGCCACCCGATCGTCTGCCGGCGACCACTGACCCAAAAAGGATCGATGAGGCGATCCAGAAGATCAATCCTGAATTGCGGGGCGACTATAATATGAGCGAGATTCCTTATCTTCTCGAAGCCTCCCTAGAAATTTCGCAGTACCTCGCCTACTTGAAGTTGACAGCTACAGAGCGTCCAGACACAGTCATCAATAGAGCCCGCGGGATCATTATTAAATATTCGAAACTCATTGATGACCAAGAACGAGCCGGTCAGAGAGGTTCGGGTGAATTGGTCCATCGCGATCTTAGACAGGCACTGCATCTGATCGATATGACGCTTTGGAGCGCCCCGAAGAATGCGCAATACGCCCGATTACGCGAATGGCTTTATTACCGCAAGGCGCGGATATCGGCGGTGTTTGCTCCTGAGACGACTCGCGAGGCGATCGTAGCGATGGAGCGAGAATTCCCCAATTCCCGGTTGTTACCCAATGCTTTGGCAGAAGAGCTATACGCGGAAGGAGTCATGATGAGGGATTTGAACACCGCTCAAAGAACCTTCCAAAAACTGCTCGGCAATTATCCGACAAGCAACGCGATCGATAACGCGTATACCTGGATGGCGATTATCTTTCGCTGTGAGGGACGAGCGGATGACGCTCAGAATATGAATCGCACAATCATTAGCCGGTTCCCGGGCACGCGGCACGCGATGTACGCTGTAGAGCGGATGGCCAATCCCACGGGTTGTGGATTAGAACATCGATAATTGTGATCGCCTAGACAGGACGAGGTAAAGAATTTATGGGGCAAGTGTTCGCCCGACCCGCAAACCCACGTTGTCGTGCCCCTGATCGAAAGTGAACCAGTCTCGGGTCGCCGACCGGAGCGCGCGCGGACGGTCGAGCCAGGAACCGCCACGGACAACACGGCGACTACAATTCCCGGACGTCCAAGCCGACCCATCCGAGGGTCCTCCTCGATAGCCATCGTGATAGCAATCCTCCACCCATTCCGAGACGTTGCCATGTATGTCATAGAGGCCGAATGGATTAGGCTTTTTCTCGCCCACGGGATGCGTTTGGTGGTCAGAATTGCCGGCGTACCAGCTGTATTGGTCAAGCGGGGCTTCGTCATTTCCGAACGAAAAGTGCGTCGGGGTCTTCGCCCGCGCCGCGTACTCCCATTCGGCCTCGGTCAGCATTCGGTAGCGCCGGTCCGTCACTCTGGAAAGCCATGCCACGTATCGTTGTGCGTCCAACCAGGTAATGTTGATCACCGGCTGCCTTCCGCGCCCCCAACCGCCGGCGCTGATGTGTGGGTCGCAATCGCCGTAAACAACGCAGGCATCCCACTCGTCAAATGTTAGCTCGAACTTGGCAACTGCAAAGGGACGAGCGATCGTGACCAGATGCGGCGGCTGTTCGGTTGGGGCACCCGACCCCTCCGACGAGCCCATCGTAAAGCTGTCGGCCGCAACGACAACCATGTCTGGGCAATCAGAGCATTCCTTGAAAGCATCTCCTGCTTTCAGCGTACGCTCGGCCTGCGCCGTGAGAACATGGCCACGGACATTAGTAGCCCAATATGTCTTCTCCTTCAGCCATGGCGCTTTCCACCACGCCAATAGTCCAATCATCATTGCGGCAACAAGCACGACAACGATCGCCTGCATTCGCTTCGTTCGAGTTCGTGCTGCTTGTGATTCAGCAAACCGTGCGGCTTCTGTCTGCTCGCTCGCTTTTAGGAACGCCCGTTGTAGGTCGGTTATCTCGAGGGCTTCTGGCTTGCGCCTTGTAACCCATACTTTAGCAGCATCTAGTTCATCAGCGCGTAACAAAAGCGAATCCGGTCGACTACGCACCTGCCATCTTGCTGCAAGTTCCCCGAGTTCGTGTGTGTTCTCGTATCCAATCAATATCTTGACGCAGTGCTTCGGCTAACTTCGCTATCGAGCGTGTTAGTCCGAACCCGGCATCGAACCGGACAAATTGCAGGCTGCGCAACCGATCCGGGATTTCGGAATCCGATATCGACTTGAAGATCACTGGGATAAGCCTCTTCGAGAGGGCCAAAGATTTGTTGACTTCCCAGCTGCAACGCTCCGATTTCACGGCCTCTGGAGACACGACGAATACCACTGTGTCAGCTTGTTGGATAAGGCTGCCAAGACGCGCTTCCCAATCTTCGCCAGCGGCGATGTCATGCCGGTCCAGGAACGGTGCGAAGCCGGCCAGTTCCAAGCCGGCAACAAGTTCGTCGGCAAAGTCGGCGCTGTCTTTGCGCGAATATGAGATAAACACCCCCGCTTTACGACGATTTGTCTCTTGCTCAGCAGCATAATTCACGACTGCAACCCCTCGTGGTCCCTGATGGTCACGCGAGGGATCGGTGTTGTCAACGAGACTGGATCACGATCGACCCCCCAATGTATCAGTTCTCTGAACTTTACACTGACGTGCCTTGCAGCTGCCGGAATTCCAGCAGGCCGGCCGGGGTGTCATTGCTCAAAACCATTGCCGCAGTGCACAGCCAATGTCGCTGATGGGTCATTCGCATCGAAGGCAGCCGAGGCCGTCCGTCTATGCACTTCCGCTGCTCCCCCAAAAGCTGACGTAAACTCGATGCTTGGGCCTCCGACGCTATACTAAGCTGCCAATCCAGGATGTCCGCTCCCATGGTGAGGGTCCACCGCGGACAGAGTAAGCGCGACGCACGGTACCCGCAGACCGTACCATAAAAGCGTGATATCGTCCCTCCGTTGCATGAGCATGGCCCACATGGGAGGGTCACATGGCAATCCAAATCAGGCGGCGAGAGATTCATATCAACGCGTGGCAGCGTGGCTGCATGGCTACTCGCGCTACGGGCGCAGTGGCCGGCAAATGCTGGCGTCTGCCGCCGGGTAAGGACAACGTGCATGAGTGAGAAGGAGGCAAAGCGCACGTCCGCGGGGGTTCGGTTCGACATTTGCAGGACAGGCATTTTTGCTCTCTGCGTCGTGTTCGTGCCACAGGTCGCGGCCTCCTATGGCGTTCGGCTGAGTGCAATCCCCGAAGCATACTGGGGAACTTGGGTGCCCGCCGCTGAAATCTGCCAGGATGCGAACAAATCGGCGATCGTCCTTTCGGCCAAGGCATATGTCACCTCGGCGGTGAGCTGCGCCGTAGACTATGTGGCAGAAGCACCAAGCCAGAAAGGCCCTATCTACTCTGCGCGGTTGCAATGCTCCAACTTGACAGGGCAGTCGCCGAAAAAAGGGGCCAATCTCATCATCCGGCCGGGCGAAACCAACCAGATTTCCATGGGCCCGGCGTTCGATAGCCTCAAGCCTTATCAACGCTGTTCGGCGAGCGGCGAGGCGCGCACGCCGTAAAGCTCCCGCTCCTATCGGGCGGGGACGCTCGCGCAAATGATAAAGATGCTCGCTGCAGTGCATGAGTCCGGTTGTGGCAGTGCGCCCCGAAGGCGCGAATTATCAGTGGAGGAGGAATCCACCCGGAGAGTTGTCGATCGATTCGGAGGCCGGCGACCGTAGGCCATTGAACAGATCACGTAGGCCATTGAACAGATCAGAGGCTCAAGATTTTCGAGGCTCAGCGCCTCGGCATTCTCATCCCTGAATGCCCGCTGCTCGCAGCGAGTTGCGGTCTGGATAGGTTGGACTAACGCAGGCGCTACCGCCAGCGGGCATTTGTGGGATCAATAACTTTGTGTGCGGGGCTTTGGCCCGCTAGGTTCTTATACGCCTGCTGGTGTTGACGTGAGTCCTTCCTCGGATGTTTGTCGCGCCATAACCAATCCTGCAGATTCCAAATAGCAATCGCTGCCTCTACTCACTGCGGCTGGATGTCGAGCTCACGGGCGCGCGCGCGCCACTGCTCCTGATCCCGCCGAATGAAATCGGCTGTGCTTTGCGGCGTGCCGGCGCCTTCGGTAAACAGGCCGAAGCCGAGCAGTCTCTGCTGCAGCTCGGGCGTTTTGAGATACTCGCCAACCTCCTGGTTGACCCGAGCGACGACGCTCGCTGGTGTGCCGACCGGCGCGACGATCGCAAACCAGCCGTTCACCACGACGCCAGGGACGTACTCGGCGAGTGCGGGGAGATCCGGCAGTGCCGGAAAGCGAACCTCGGAGGTGACGGCCAGCCGGCGCACCTTGCCGGCCTGCACCACGGCATTGGCCGCGGCGATGGAGCTGATCATCGCCTGATCGACGCCGCTGGCAACATCCTGGGTCATCTGTGCCGCCGATCGGTAAGGCACTTCGGTGACGCCGAGGTCTGCGCGCCTGTTGAAAAGCTTCGCGGCAAACGCCGCCGCACCGGCCGTCGTGTCGAAGGCGATGCTGAGCTTGTCGCGCTGCTGCTTGGCAAAGGCCAGGAACTCCGGAACGCTCTGCACCGGCACGTCGGCGTTAATCGACAGCATCTGCGGGCCGAGGCTGGAAACCATGGCGACGGCCGTGAAATCCTTGGTCGGGTCGTAAGGCAGCTGCTTGAACGACACCGGGTTGATCGCCATACCGGATGTGTTGGTGAAGAGAAGCGTGTATCCGTCCGGTTGGGCGCGCGCGACACTCTGGTGCGCAAGGAGCCCCGAGGCGCCGGGCATATTTTCGACTACCACCGACTGCCCTAGTCCGCGGGTAATCCCCTCCGCCAGGAGACGCGCCATCACGTCGGTTGCCGCTCCCGGTCCGGTCGGGACGATCAAGCGCACCGGGCGCGTCGGCCAGCTCTGCGCGTGTGCGGCGAGAGACACGCATAGCGTGGCCGCGAACATCGCCAGCCTGACCAGATTGTTCACCCTGCCTACCTCCCTTGTATGATCGCAGCAGCACTGTATCGTCGCTCATCCATCCCGAGAAGCAAGTGGAGCGAGGTGTGGCGAACGAGCTCATTCTGGTCGGCAGCATTCCTCTCGACACGCCGGAGGAGGTGTTCGAGACGTTCGGCGTGGCGCTCGGGCGCTATCTTTTCGCCATGCCGGATGGTGAGGTGGGACCGCGGCGGCATTGGATCAGCCGCGTGCACTATCAGGTGCTCGCAGCCCATCCCGAGCTCGAAGTGGTGCAACGGCCGGCGCCTGATGAGAACGGCGTCGAGCGTCAGCATCCGCGCGATGCCGCCGATGCCTGGTGGTTCAAGGTCAAGGCTGGCGTGAAGGAGGTTCGCTTCGGCGATCCGGGATGGCGGCTCGGTTTCGCGCGCGACGCGATCAGTTCTTATTTCGTGTTCACGGTGATGAAAGAACGTAGGATTCTGCCGCAACACCTGCGCTTTCAGGTTTCGATCCCCATGGTCAACAGCGTGCTTCCGCCGCGGATTTTTCCGAACCCTGACGATCTCACCAAAATTCGGACCGGCTATGAGGCGGCAACGCGCGCAGAGGTCGCAAAAATAGTCGAGAAGATTCCGCCGCATGAACTTGCTATTCAATGGGACTGCTCGACTGAGGTGCAGGACGCCTACGGCAGCATCCCGGGCTTTCCGCTTGCGGGGGCAGTCGAGCGCAATCTCGGCGAGGCGCGCAACCTCTCGCCGCACATTCCCGACGAGGTCGCGCTCGGCTATCACTTTTGCTTTGGGACGCTCGGCGGCTGGCCGCGCTTTGCGCCGGACGACCTCGGCCAGGCCGTCAAGCTCGCCAACGGCTTCGTCGCCGCTTCGGGGCGCCGCGTCGACTGGGTCCATCTTCCGGTGCTCGATCGTTCCGATGACGCGTTCTTCGCACCGCTGAAGGAGCTCGAGCCGCAGGGCGCGCGGGTTTACCTCGGCATGATCCACAACATGGAAGGCTTTGCGCAGCGACTGGCCATCGCGCGCAAGTATTTGCCGGACTTTGGCCTGGGCGCCTATTGCGGTTTTGGCAGGCTGCCCCCGTCCAGCCTTGGTGCAATTCTTGAGGACCACCGCCGTGCGGCGGAGGCGATTTCGCCTTAGGGGCGGAAGTGGTCTGCCAGCAGCGCAGGGGCACACAGCGCCGTAAGGAATATCTTCCCCATGGCTTCTTCCTCTTCGTACCACAGACCCCTGACCCCGAAGCGTCTTTTTGGGTAGGATGCGATGCAGTCCTCGAACCGTGGCGCACATGCCGATTAATCAATATAGGCGGCGCGATGTCGTAACGCCTCTCGGTGGTGCGGCGGCAATGCGTTTCCCGACCGGCGAGAAACTTCATCCGCAGGGCGGGCGCCCGTCAGGGGAAATTCACGGCGTAGCCGGATCGGATCTCAGCAGCTCAGACGAGCGGCAGACTATTTGCGTTTGAACATTCGCGAGTTTGGTATTCCGCGAGTTGACGATTTCTAGATTTGAGTTCTAGGGCGTAACGATGTACGGCAGCGTGCTGCCGTCAATACCCGAGGTGGGAACCGTATGCGGGAAAGCCGCAAGTACGGATCTGCGCGGGGGGCGCGAGGTAACTCGCGTCCCTACCGCAACATCGCCGCCCACCGCTTACTTCTGCCGCGCTTTCTCGTAGGGATAGACCAGGGTGCCGGTTCTGGCCTCGGGTGGCCAGACGATCGGCTGCGCCGTGCCGTCACGAAACTGATCGAGGTTATTCGGTTGCGCGTTCTGAACCTGTGTCCAAACCATGCGCGACTTCGACCATTCGCCGTCCTTGCCGAACGAGAAGTCGCCGGACACGGTCTTGAAGCTCGCCTTGTGCATATACTCCGCGAGCTTGTCGTGATCGAGGCTCTTTGTCTCCGTCACCGCCTGCGCCAGTACCTGGCCAGCCGAATAGGCGAACGGACCCCAGGCGAAGCCGAACGGATCGATGCGGGCGGCAACGGCCTTCTCCCCGTAGCGCGTGAGGAAATCGGTCGCGCCGGCGATCTGCTTGGCCATTGCCGCGGCGAAGTTCTCACCGGTGATGAGCCCGTTGGCAATCGGCCCGAGCTGCACCTTCATCGGCGTCACTAGCATTCCGATCATCGCGCCGCCCATCATCTTCGGCGCGAGCCCGATTTCGTTGGCAGCGCGGATGATGCCGACGTTGTCCGGCGGGTACGCACCGATATAGACGATGTCCGGATTGGTCGCCCGCACGGCCCGGACTACGGGTGCGAAATCCGTCGCGTTCGGAGGATAGCTCTGGTCGTAGACCAGCTTGAAGCCGTGCTTCTTGATCTGGTTGCGTGCACCGGCGGCGGCGCTTTGCGCGAATTCGGCGTCGGCTGCAAGGATGGCTATTGTCTGTGGCTTCGGCTGCTGTGCTGCGGCCATGTCAAAGAAGCCAATCGAGAACGAATCGACGCCCTCCGGCCCAACCGACACCATCGAGAAGTATTTCGGGTAGTGGAATTTGTCGTTGATGCCGATTGCGGTGAAGCTGATCGTCAACTTGTTGTTCTGGATGATGGTCGGCATCGCCGGCGCGACGAAGTTGGTGCCATAGGGACCGAGCAAGAGATCGACATTGTCGACCGTGATCAGCTTGGTGTAGATGTTCGGCACATTGGCGGGCGCGCTCTGATCGTCGTAGATCACTAGCTCGACCGGCCGGCCAAGCAGACCGCCCTTGGCGTTGATGTCGTCTCGCCAGATGTCGAGCGCAGTGTTGATCACCTTCGAGGGTGATGCCCCGGCGCCGGTCAGCGCGAGAACTCATGCCGATCCGGATCGGATTGCCGCTTTGCGCGAGCGCTCCGGAAAAGAAACCGAGTCCGACAATCAGCAAGGCGCCAAGGGTGCGCAGCGCGTTGCGGCAAAGGTTCATGATCGTTTCCTCCCCTTTAATACATCCTGGACCGGATTGCCCGCCGCTCGGGATCAGTCGTGGCCATGGAGCGGGGTATGTCGACCGCAAGCGGCGCCAAGCCTGCCGACCTGCCGGTATAGTACCCCCACCAAGCTTCAGCCAGTCACCAATCTCAAGATCGCCAAAGCACTGAGCCTGACAGAGTTGTTCTTGGCGCTCGCCGACGAGGTGATCGAATGG